>CAVQFZ010000024.1:0-729070 GCA_963711905.1 uncultured Nitrospiraceae bacterium
TTCCTGGAGTCAATGTGTCACCGGGTATGCACAGAACAAGGCTGGACCCCAATTTCCATTCTTGTGCTGATGGCATCCACCGACCGCCAGATCAGGCCCACTTGGCTCTTTGTCGTTTTCCTCTGTGACCCGTCACGATCCATTGTCGATTGACCTACTAGGTGACGCAGTATAGCCTTTAGAGATGCATCGCCACATGATCGAAGTTATGGACCAGAACTAAATTGTAGACCTTGTACTTTCGACAACCGAAGTGGCCACGTTGGAAGCAAAGCTGACCGTGAAGAAAGCAGCTCGATCAGAACAAGAAGTCTTTTCCGACCTAGCGGCGGTCTGTCGCCGATCTGGCTATGTCCATGCCGTTGCATACTTCTGCTTCCGGGACAATGTAATCCTTTATGAGGAGGATTTGAAGAAAGCCGATATGAGGAAGATGTTATCTCCGTCGCGGCTCATTCGAACGGAGATCAATGCCTTGCTCGGCTTGATGATCAAGACGGATATCGACTGGAGCCTTCCTGCACCGAAGATAGTGCAGGAGTATATGGATGCGACAGAGCAACTCCTCGAAGAGTTGCATTACTGTATGAGTTCTAGCGAACTCTGGTCGGGTCTAACCCAAGAAGCGGCGAAGAACGACCTCAACCCGTTTGAGCGGGGAGCAGCGCTGCGAGAACCAATCTTCTATGGCGCCGAAGCCGCTGACAACCTCCAATACCTCGACCTGGCCGTCCAAAAATACGCAGCCGACGCACCATAGCTAGCGGCAAATCGAGGTTTCACCATCGACCAAGTCTCCAGTGTTGCCAAAACAATCAAGGAGTTCCACGCAGGCCACTTCGACGTAATCCATGCGCGCATGTCAAAGCAGCACCCGGACGAGCGGACCATGCTTCCACTCTTCTCTTTCACCGCAAATGAGATTGCAGTGAAAGCGAATCTCGCCGCCGACTTAGTAGAACGAGTACTCGGGGCATTTGAACTACCGTCTACAGAACGTAACGTGGGGTTTAACGCCCTGAACGACTTCAACGTCATCACAGCGACGCCCTTGCTGCGGATGCCGAGCGGAGAGTTTCTATTGCTCCAATCCTATTCACTGGCCGAGGCCATCTACGAAGCACCCTTCTACTGGATGGCTGAAGACAAGCCATATCTGTCAACTCTCACCAAGAACCGTGGCGACTTCACTGAGAACTTTGTAGCAGAGCGTCTCCGCTTGGTTTTTGGGCCCGATCGTGTTCATTTAAATGTTGATGTCTTCAAAACCAAAAACTCGTAAAGATCTGACATTGATGTACTTGTCGTCTGGGGCAATCGAATCGTCATAGTGCAGGCGAAATCAAAGCGACTGACTCAGGAATCCAGAAAGGGGAATGATCAGATTATCCGCGACGACTTCAAGAAGGCAGTACAAGTCGCCTATGACCAAGGAGCAGCGTGCGCCAAAAGCCTACTCGGTAAACCATACAGGCTGGCAACTGTAGACGGGCACGCGGTTACACTGCCAAATGAAATGCTGCCTCAACTAAATTGATCCCACTCTCAACTTGGTATCGTGCGCGTGGACGAAATAAAGCGAGGTCGGGAATTATTGTTTGGGATAGCCACTTTCCGGGTCATGCTGGTTCAGGCTCTCAAGGCCTGCGTTGGAGGACGCGCGGGCTTCGCATGGAGGCGTGAGGTGGAGGGTAGTGTCCATGTGCCATGATTCGTTGACATCGCTTGAGAAATGCAGGTACTAAGAAAGGGAAGCGCCATGATTAAGAAACGAGGGCGATCCGTGGTTGCTGATATTGAGCTTTCCTCTCGCCATCGAGTGCGGTGCTTGACAATCACTTTGATGAACTGCTTAAAACCATCGTAGAGATCCGAGGACTGACCGTCATCTTGAAATCTCTCCCGCCTGCGAATGTCAAACCGGCGATGAACGAGTGGGACCGCGTGGTGGATCGGATGCCCAATGACTGATCTCAGCATGCGTGGATGAACCGCTCGCTATTGGCGCGTGACTCCGGTGTATTCGGGGCAACTCTCAACAACCGATTTCACATCCATCAAAAGGCATACAATGGGCCCGTTCCAAGGGGTGAGAGCTGTCCTTCGATCCCGACAACCACGACCCGCCCAGAAAAAACGGAAGTCCCCAGTCAAAAGTAGAAAACGGTCCTCCCAAATTATTGTAGACCGCATTGCCTGTTTGCAGAAGATTAGCCGTATTCGCGATCTGAAATGAAACGGCCGCTTGACGACTGTTGGCGCCGAAAAGCGTGGCCGACAAGTTTGCCGCACTCGAGGGACAGTAAAAATCTTGTAACGGCATGGCGCAAGGCGGAAGGGTCGAATCAGGGGACAAAATAGCCATTAGACCCGGTGTCAATGAAACTCCGGGAGAAGGTTGTGCCTTTGTAGGTGGTAGTCAGGAATCCATTTTGATCAGTTGTAAAGGTCGAGATACCGGGCGGCGGGGAATTATTCGACGCACTGCCGATTCCGAGAATGACGGAACCGACGAGTGCACGAGCGCCCGTCGCAGGCACGTTCGGCAGAGTCACGATCACGCCGTTCTTATCGGATGGGAGCAGCCACACCGGATTCTGCACTTGAGGATGCGCAGAAGGTGCCGAGATGCCTCCGCATGTAGAAGCGACACAGGAAAAGTATCGATTATTGTTGTCGTTGATTTCGCAGATAACGCCGCAATCGTGTGTGAACAACCCGATACCGAGAATGCCGTTAAAATGTGCTATGGACAGATCGGACTCGACCACACTGTTACAGGGATTTTGGGGAGGAGGACTGTCCGGCAAAGGTGGGTGCGATAACATGAATAGGGACCGTGACGGCAGGTTCGCCCGCCAGCACGACATCCGCGAGTTGAACTGGGCCCCAGAGAGCACTGCCGTCGATAAAGGACACGCACTCACCGATGGGATGCCCTTGTGGCCCGACTTCCTGCGGGAGCGGGGATGAGAGTACCGAGCCAAAGATACGAACCCCGATGGACCCTGTATCGACCAAGATGTCGGAGATCGTTTGACAAGCAGACGTGCCGGGTTGACAGATGGTAACTTGAGTACAGAGTAGATTGACATTCGTACAGACGCCGGAACCACCGACCGTCACCTTCAGGACATTGGAAGCCGACGAACCGGCGCTTTCTCCTCCTGTTTCCGCCCGCCATCAGAGCCACATGCGCTCACAAGCCACAGGCAGGCGATGACGACCGCACGATACATTATTATTGAATGTCCTTCGGCGAAACCATAGCCGGCAAACGAGATGGGATGAAGACCCGGCCCCACATAGTCCGTCCGTATCCGCCTCGCTCAACGACCAAATTCGCGGTTTTCAACATCATAGGCCTTCGGGGTTGAGGTTTCTTCTTCTGCAGCTCCGTGAGTGCGTCCAAATACTCATCGAAATAGGTGCCGAGGAGGAGACGGAGATTTGGAGCCCCGATCCCACTCCACACGACCGCGAAGACGGTACCGTCCGATGAAACATACTCCTTGATGCTCATCCCGGCGACCGTGATGGTTTCAACTGAATACCCTGGAGCAGGTTTGCTTTGCACCTGTCCGCCCATGGCAGCGCGGTCCTGTTCAACGGATGCCTTGGTTTGACCGAGTGTCGCCCAGACCGCTGTAATATCAGTCAGATGAATCAGAATGGCCACGAGCGTGATATGAACCCATGTCCTCATCGTCTCGCTATGATCTCCCGAAGGATATCCAATCTCTTCTATTCACCAGCGATCAATCAGTGTCGGCGCTTCTGATGGCTCTGCCGGCCAGGGTAAATCCGACTAGGGGGTCATTCTACTCTCCCTATCCCTCGTTCTGCTCCTGTTGTCTCCTGAAATGCGGTTTATGCTATTCCGACAAGGAAAACAAAGGACATGGGAACACCGCTGTCGAAATAAGTTTTCAACATGCCACCTCTGTTGGCTCCGCATGCGCTCTATCATGTCATTGTCCGGAGGAACCACCAGCAAGTCACATGTCGGACGGAAAAATCAATTTGAGTGCCAATAAGAGTCCAGAATGAAGTCGTGGTCACAAGAAGAACTGGGGTCACATCTTGTTCTGTGCATGCCAATAAGCGCAGGAAGACGACGAAGGCACATGGCACGAATCCGGCTCCAACTTTATGACCTATCCCGCTGCGGGTGGCCGATCCGGATGGCAATTCGGTGCTCGCAGGATATGTTTTTGATGCATGCGAACGACAATTAACCTGCCAGACGACCTGATGGCGCAGCTCAAGAAACTGGCGGCCGCGTCGAGCTCCGGGGTGACCGCCCTCATCGAAGATGATCTGCGTGAGGGCCTCGCAAGACGGGTATGTTTATCGTTGTACACGTAGGATAGGGCCAAGGGTCAGCCACTTCGTCGGACCCAAGGCGGACCTGTGAGGCAGGTGCGCAACGTACCAGAACACAATGTCTTGTTCCTGCACTCCCTGATTGTCTTCGTCGTATCCCAGTTGGCCTCGCGCTCCGAAACTCCAAGGCACGTCCTCGCCGGCGTCGGCTCGGCGAATCGCCACATCGATGTCCGCAAACCTGTCTCGTTCGCCGTCATCCTTCAACGGAACATACCCGGTGCCGGGAAGGATCCAGACTCCATGGCCGTTGAGTTGATCGCGGACAAACCATGCTTTGTGAAGCGCAGGAGTCTTGACGTCGTTTCGTTCATTCGTATACTTCCGCCATCCCGGTCCCCAGTCCCGGTCTGCCCCTCCGTCTTCATGGACGAAGACCTGATCCATGCCGTTGCCGTTGATGTCGAAGTCGAACCGCCAATATGTGTGATGGTCATGATTGGTGTTACACGAGAGTCCTCTGCTGTGCAGGACGGGACGAAGTTCGCCGTCGTCCGACAGGTGCCATGCTTGGTAGAGATGATATTCCCCGATCCGGGCATAGATCCCCAACTCGAGCCACTTCACATGATTCTGAGTTGAGCTTTCCATGCAGACCTTCTGGTCGCCGCAATTGGCGATCGGCACCAGATCCTGCCACCGCAGCCGATCCTGAAACGGTCCGCATCGCCCACTGTCGGCACGCGAGCCAAACCAGGTAAAAGGATTCCACCAGACCAGCTCTTTGACATACTTTACACGTACGACGGGCATGCTGGCCTTGGCGAGGATCAACTCATCGGCATACTTCACGTTTCGCAACGCCAAGCCCGTATTGTCCCGGACTTCCCAGTCGAAACTCCACCGTCCCCAATCCACATGTTCGGACTGCGTCTCGGCTATGGCGGAGCCGGACCAGACGAGGACACAGAGCATCAACAAGCCGGTGTACCAGATGCGTGTCATCCCATTCCCCTCACGAGCGAGGCGGCTCCTCACCGGCCTCAAGAACCTTATCCTCTGTCAGATCAACCACCGCCCAGTATTTCGGATCTCCATCCTGTCCTTTTGAAAAGGTGATCCAAATCGTGCGGTGGGCATAGCCGGGATCGTTCCTGAAAAATCCCCGGTCGGGTTGCATCAGTAATCCGTGGCCTTGGAGCTGTTCCACTTTGCCGGCCAGACGAGAATCGGCTTTGGCCAGTTCAATCCCTCGCAGGACATCTTGTTGTCCTTCCGGAGGAAGATAGGCTTCAAGGCGAGAGACACTGAGTAAATTTTCCCCTTTCATACGGACTTCCACGGCAACATTTTGGCTGTAGCTGTAGTACACAAGCCTGACCAGACCGACAGCATCGCGACAGCAACCAAACGAAAGCTTGCCCTCAGGCGGCACACGATCGGCGTCGATAAACACCCATCGGCTACTGAGAAGTTTGGTGACTCGCAAATCGCGTTCTGCCGCTTTCCGTAAGGTCGCAACCTCGTTCGCGGTTAAAACAGCCGGGGCATTCGTGGACCGCTTCACGGCGGTATCCGAAATGGCCCCAACCATGTTGGGCTTGTGGTGACCGGGAGTGTCATCACCGGTAAATTGGAGCACGTGCGGAGGAGGCTTATCCGGCAGCTTGGTCTTGCGCACGGGCGTTTCCGGATCTTCGGGGCCGAATGGGCCACGCGAGCCGGCATCGAGGCTGCAGCCATAGCCAAGGCCGATGACCGTCATCAGAAAGAGCGTTTGCCACCCCGTTCGGTATCTCACAGTCTTATACCGCCAGCTTCGCGGCAATTCCTATGGCCAGTTTGGAGATCTGCGCGGCTGCCTTGATGACGGCAGCCCGTTTTTTTCGCGAGGCGGCATCGAGCACGGCCTCTTTCATGAGAGCTTTGTAGGTTCGAATCTCATCTTTGGTGAACGGAACGATTTGGGCCACGGTCTCGTTATTAAACGTGTTGGCCACCTGAAGGTAGAGATTGGAAATTTCCGCCGCATAAATACCGCGGCGAAGCGGGTCATTCTTGTACGTCTCGAACTTTTTCCGTAGTGCGGCGACTGCTTCGAGAAGCGCCTTCTGGCGGACCTTCGTTTCATCCTGTTTCCCGACCGCGAATTCGACGACGCCTAATTGATCGACCAGCAACTTGGCCTCGTCGCGGGCATGGTCCACTTGGACCGAGAGGTCAGTAATTTCCTGATGCGCACCCTCGGCGGTTTCCATCAATTGCTTGATCAGGCCATCGTTGTCTTCCAGAAAACCCACGACCCCAGCGATGCTGGTCTCCATGATGCCTCCTCTATTGCCCGTCCTCTTTCTTGAGCCTGTCCAGCAGGTCGACCAAATCTGCGGTAAAGGTGTGGCCCCGTTCCAGAGCCCTCATCCGAACGATGCCGGAGCCCGTCACTTCTTCCAAAGCATCGTTGACGGTCCGTGAATGATTCAGCACCTCCAGGATGCGCTCGGATTGTCCCGGAGCTTGCTCGATCAACGCCGAGACAAACTCCGGCTCGACGGACGCCAGAATCGATTTGTCGGCATAACGCTTTAATTGTGCATGGAGTGTCGCTGTCCGTTTCCACGAGTCGTTCAAAGCATTGGCCGTATCGCGCAGACCGCAGAAATCCTCTTCAAACTGATCCCACACGGCATTTTCCAGTCCCTGATATTCAACCAGGTACAGTTGACCGACCAGATAGGCTGCTGCGTACGCCGCCTCGCCTTTTTTGCTCGCGATATTCCGGTACGAGGAGAGCACGAATTGATGCTTGGTTTCCTGCGCTTGCAACGCCTTGAAGCTCTCATGGAGGGAGCTGCGCGCCTGCTCCAAGAACTTGATGCGCGCCTCTGTTTCTTTCTGGAACACATCGATATTGGTCTGTGCCGCATCGATCTTGGAGCCTTCCTTCTGGAGAAGATCGCGGACCGCATCGCTGTGAATCGAGTGGCAGCCCACCAGGCTCATGAGAACGAGCCCAATACTCGCGACTAAGACTTGTCGTCCGATCATGCTGATCTCCTTCCGCTCACACATCCGGCTGCATCACCGGCGCGGCGCCTGGGCGGCCTCTGTTATCGACTGCACCTCACTGCGCGGCAAGGTGACATCGATATCCAAGTATTGCTTGATGATGGCATTGATCCGGCGTACGGCTTGGACGTTCGTGCGATAGTGATCGAACGCCGTCAGGTCGACCGTGGACGATGCTTGTGAATCTTTCTCGATACGTTGCTCAACTCGGCCGATGAGCTCAGGCAGCTTTTGCAAGAGATTATTCATATCCCCTGTGCCGGCCTGAAAGACAATTTGCCCGGTCGGCCCTTTGCGCTCCGGCAGATTCTTGAGCCGCATTTCGTTGATGAGGGCACTGACCTCGGCGCCTAGAAGCTCGGCGTCGTCCTTCGCCAACTCGACATCGTCCACACCTGTCAGTTTGGGATTGGTGGTCGCCCATTGTAGCGCCAAGTTGAGTTTTAGACGTGTTTGGATATAGCGATACCACTGCTGATGCCGTTCGGTGACGTTACCGACCAACTCACGATACTGCTGCATCAGCCGTTCGTTCTCGACATAGGCTTGCTCCTTGTCGATCAAGGCCTGTTTGACTTCCGGCGGAGTCGTGCAACCGATACAGACCAAACTCAGCGCGACGATAATAGTGTGCGCTGCTTTCATGGTGATTCCTCCTTCCGACTCACGCCTGGAACGAGCACAAACAAGAAATCAACGGGCCTACGTTCTACAACCGGTGGAGAGCGGCCCAAGGTTAGCGAGGGCGAAAAACGATTGCAAGTGAAATATCTGGTATTTATGGATTGTAAGGCCTTGAGAGTCAGGCAGACCAGTACAAACCAGTAGCTTTCCTAGGTGAGCCCACGTAGGATTTCTTGATAGTATGCATCGAGCATCGCCGAACGCGCCTCTTCGACGATGACCAGTTGCCGTTGGTCGAAGGTGGTGGCGCAAAAGAGATAATGCCGCCCGCGAGAACTCCCACGCTCCGCATGCACTTGTCGGCCATCGGGTGCTTGGCGGGTGATCTCTCTGATCACCTTTCGATCCTTCAATCGTTCCCACGCCGTTTGCGCCGAAGGCCAATGGTTCTCATAGAGCGGTACGTTCAAGTCGCCGGCTGAAGTCGAAACAACGTCCGGATCGAAGAGCTGTCCTGAATCCCGCTCCGGCTCTTCATCCCAACTCAGAGTTGCCTCGCCTCCTCGATCCAGCACATAGAACGGTCCGTCCTCCACCGCTTCTTCGACCGTTCGATATCGGATCGGAGCTGGACTCTCGGCAAGCTGCAGTCCTCTATTGGCCAATGCGCGCTGAAACGGCACTCTTCTGGCCAATTGCCGAGTCTTTTCATTGACAATCATGCGACCGGATGAGTCCAGAACCTGACACAGCCGGTCCAGTCGGATCGCAAGCCCTGTTCGCCGTTCAAATGACGCCTGCTGCGATGCATTGTGCCCACGCTCGAATGTTCGCCAAGTCCGGCTCGGAAGACCGGGGTCTTGTTCAGCCTGCACCAGCGCATGGGTCGCCACCACAAGATTGTACGAACCTGAAAACAGCTCCGCTTCCATGTCCACGCACTCAAAGCGGAGATTATGCAAACCAAGGTTGTCGGCCTTTTCTTGGGCGACAACGATGGAAGCGGACGACCGGTCGACACCCACGAAATTCTTCTCCGGGAACAGGCGCGCATAGAAGATCGTCAGCACTCCGATGCCACAGCCGAAATCGAGCACGTCTTTCGCTTGGCCGAAGTGGGTCGTCGTCCGCATCCCGATTTCCTCGTAGTATTCATACCGTTGGCTGTACAGCACCGGACATATCTTTGGCTGCGCGGCAAGATCATAGAACGCCAGTTCATCGACACGATCGCCCGTGCGTTTTCGTTCGGCGTGAATGGTGAGCTGGTTCAGTTCTTCGACGGAGAGCTGCTGCCGCTGCCACAGGAAATATTCACGGTCGGATGTGAAGTGCCTGAGCCCCCACCAATCAAGATGCTCGTGAAGCGCTTGCTGCATGGATTCAGAGGCCATTTTAATGCGCTCACTCAAAACGGTTGCCGGCAAGGCCGCAAGAAGTGAGGACCACGAGGCGTAACCTTTTTCACCCGCCCACCCCGAACTACCAGAGCAGCTCTCTCCCGCTGAGGGTACGTTGAGTGGTTTGAACGACTGAGAACGAAGCCGGCGAGCGTTTTCAGTGGGCGCCTAGGGTCTCTTCAGCATGATGGCATCAAAGTACGTTTCCGGCACCGGATGCGGGAGCCGAAGCTGCCCCGCGCCGAACGCCACATACTTCTCGCAGGTCAGCTGCTCCAGACCGATCGGACCCTTTGCATGCAGTTTTCCCGCGCTCAGCCCCACGTCGCTCCCCATCCCGAAACTGTCGCCGGCATGGAGCCTGGTTGACGCATTCACCAGCACCGCGCCGGCATCCACTTCCCTGGTGAATCGCATGGCGGACTCGTAGCGCGTGGTGGCGATGCCGGCGGTGAGACAGGGACCGTGCATTCTGATGTGGGCCAGCGCCTCATCGAGGTTTTCGACCATTTTTACAGCCAGGGTCGGACCGGCGAACTGAGTCTGCCAATCCATCTCCGTCGCCGGAATGATCGCGGCATGCCCCGTCATCGCCATTTGCCCCATGAGCGCGACCGTCTTGGGGCATGCATGCACTTCTACCTTGAATTGTTCCAGCAGGCGATTGATCAACGGCGGCAAAAACTGCCGTCCCACGATCTGCTGCACCAGCAAAGTATCCAGCGAGTTGGAGGCTCCCACCTGCTGCACCTTCGAGTTGATCACCAGGTTTTGCGCGACGGAAATATCGGGGTCTTCATCGATGTACACATGCGTGAGCCCCCCGTCATCGCAGAGAACCGGCACCTTAGTTTGCTCTGCAACTGTCTTTCGTAAGCCGGCTCCGCCGCGTACGATGATCGCATCGAGGGTTTTTGCCGATCGAATCAGGTCGAGCGCGACTTCTTTCTCTTGGCGATCGATGAGCACCCAGGCCCCATGAGGTATGCCGTTCTCAGTTGCCGCCTCGCGAAATCGCGCATCGATCGCCTGATGCGTCAACTTCCATTCCGGGGCTCCACGAAAGATGCAGAGATTGCCCGATTTCAGACAGAGCGCGATCGACTCCACGGTGACAAGCGGACTTCGTTCGGAGATCACGCCGACCACTCCGATCGGCATCCGCACCCGGGAGATTTGCAACCCATCCGGGCGTTCCCGTCGCAACGTCACGGCGCCGACGGGGTCCGGCAGATCGGCGATGAAATGCAGCCGCTCGACGATCTCCTTCATGTGGTCGGCCGTCAGGCGGACGCGGGCCACGGCAGCCTTCATCCGATCTTTCGTGTCCGCATTCTCAAAGGACTTTCCAACGGCCTCGACATCTTTGGCGTTTTCCGCCAAAATCATTGATTCATCCGCCGCAACTCGATCGGCAACGGCATGCAGCGCCCTCGACTTGACGGGACCTGGAAGCAGGGCCAGATCCACCGATACTTTCCGACAGTTTTTCAATAACTTATCGAGGTATAACTTGACAGGAACCTCAACGGCCATAGAGATCACCCTTGACAAACGATACGCTCCAATGATCCGTTGCAATCAATTCTTGCCCCTGACACAATGCCAGGCATTCGCAGCGCCGCGACTATAACATGCGATTTTTTAAGGAGTAAAGAACCCTTGTCCTTCGGGGCAGGGCATTTGAACCAGGAGAACTCTTGTTCCTGCGATGCCATGCATCCCCGCTCTTCCGAGCGAGGCATTCTTGGCACCTTCCGTAAACAACGCCAAGAATTCTTGGTTCTCAGTGGTACAGTCGGACTTCATGAGCGACGATCGAGACTCGGTTGATCAGTCGACTCGCATAAGCACAAGAAAACAGGAGGGAAGAGCGATGCGGTGCCTGGTACGGACGCACGGACGTGGACTCGGGATAGTACTCTGTGGGTGCCTGACGATCCTGGGAGCCTGTACCTCCCTGACCAAACCCACAAGTTCTCTCAAGAATGCCCCGACGCAAGCCACGCCCGAACAAGCGGCCGAAAGAGATCGCGAGAGTCAACCACCCAAGGTCGTGCAAGCCCGTCCCAACAGCAGTAGTCCACAACAATGTCTGGTCAATTTCGACGATGAGGCCGCGCTGGAACATATCGTCGGGCAGGCCAGAACCACGCTGGCATTCAGGACGAGCCGAATCGGATTCGGGCCCTTGCAGATGTGTGATCCGTCGAAACATAGCGACTGCTGGGCCTACCGCCAACGTTGTCCACGAAGCGATGTGAACTTCGACACCATCGGCATGACGCATTTCCATTTGAACATGGAAACGGGGATCGAGTGCTACACCCTTCCGGATCCGGGAGACGGGCTCGGTCGAGGGTTCGGCAAACTGGTGGAGTTTAAATGCACCGATGTCGATTGGACGAAGACGCCTCGCGTCCTGTCCTCCCACGATCGAAATCAGTGGATCAAAATCTGGGTCGGTAATGTCGACAATCATGCGCCCACCTATTTTGACATGGAATCGATTTCGGTCCTGTCCGATACCGCGATTCAACTCTGGTTTCGGAAGCGCGACGGAACCTGGTGGTACTGGCCGGAGCTCACCGCCGGGAAGACCTGGAATCTCCGGGAACATCTCCGCGATGTGTCGGAAGTGCGAATCCGAGGGTCTAAAGCGGGACGAGCCAGTTCCTATGTGATCGGCTCGCTGGTCGTTCGAGACTAGACGGATGTAGTCCAAGCCATCCCAACTCAAGCCGTACTGCGAGAACTCTCTGTCGTTGAAGATACGGTAGATACCGACCGACGCTTTTCATGGCGGGCCAGCACAGTAGCGAGCCAAGCCCAGAGTCCCATCAAAGGAACCAACGCCCAGGCGATGTGGGTAGGCGTCGCGCCGAGGGCCTTCACCGCTGTCACGAGCCAGGCCGTCGAGGCATCGCCGCCACGCGAGATGGCCGTATCGATGAAGTTCTTGGCCTTATATTTTTCTTCACGACTGACGACCGTGAACAGCACCTCCCGCGCCGGTTTGGACAGCGCGTATTCCCCCACCCTCCGCAACACGGAAAAGATCACATAGACAGCAAGGCTTGGCCACAAGGCGATCCCCAGAAATCCCACCAGGCTGATCGCCGGCAAAGATAGCAACGCCGCCACGAGACCAAACCGGCTGACGAGTCTTCTGGTCACGAACACCTGCGTGAGCCAGGTCAGCACGTTGGTCGTAAAGTCCAGCGTGGAAAAGAGCCGCGTGCGGGCTTCTGGTTGGTCGAGATATTCTGAGACCAAGCGCGTCTGCTCCAAATAGAGGACCGTGGCAGTCATAGTCAGAATCGCCAGGTAACTGCAGATCCCCAGCAAGTAGGGCGACGAGAATGTCAACCGTACGCCCGCGAGAAAACTCCCCCGGAGCGGCTCACCCTGTTGTGGCCGATGATGGATGGTCTGTGTCCGCCCCCACTGCTCCAATCGATACACGCATCCGATGCAGGCGCCTAAAAACATGCTCGATGCCACCATCAGCACTGGAATCGGGAAGACAAACGTGAGGCCCGTGGTAAAGAGCGGGCCAAGCAATGCTCCACTGCTTCCCCCGGCGGCGATCACGCCGAACAGCCGTGCTCCCTGCTCCGGTGTAAACAGATCGGCCATGAAACTCCAGAAGACCGACACGATGAACAGATTGAACACCGACAGCCAGACAAAAAAACCACGCGCCACCCACTCCGGATGCAGATGACTCGTCATCAACGCATAGAAGACCAACAGATTCGTGATGAAGAACGCATAGACGGTCAGCAGCAGCCGGTAGCGCGAGCATCGCGCCGAGAGCCACCCGAACAGCGGCGTGGCAGCGAGCATGGTGAGGAATGTCGCGGTCATCATCCAGGGGAGATGTTTCAATCCGCCTTCGATGGCCATTTCGTCGCGCACCGGACGGAGAATGGAATACCCGCACAGGAGACAGAAAAAATACGTGAACGCCCAGGCTAACGGAACAAGCTCGTCCCGTTTCGCTCCTAAGGAGTTAACCCATCGATAAACTATCGTTTGACTTGATACGCCCATCCGTGTGCAGTGTAGCAGGTATGCTTTCACCCGCCTACGCAGGCAGCCACGGCTGCCTGTCTCTCCGCAGTAGTCTGCTACGGAAGACGGATGAAGCCGTGGGGCTCCACCTGCAAGCGACGGATCTGTTAGAATGCGCAGACCGTACGGAATTCTTAGGAGACAGTACAGATGATCGATCTTCGTAGCGACACCGTGACCAAGCCGACGGATGAGATGCGGAAAGCCATGGCGCGCGCCGAGGTCGGCGATGACGTCTACGGCGAAGACCCGACCGTCAATCGTCTCCAAGATATGGCAGCGGCCATGCTCGGCAAACGGTTCGCGCTGTTTGTCCCCTCCGGCACCATGGCCAATCAATTGGCGATCCGATCACATACTCAACCGGGACAGGAAATCATCGTCGAAGGCAAGAGCCATGTCGTTCGCTATGAACAAGGAGCGGCCGGAGCGCTGGCCGGCGTGCAACTTCATTGGGTGACCGGCGAGCGGGGGATCATGACGGCCGAGCAGGTGGACGCCGCCATCAGGCCGACCGATCCGCACAGCATCACGACGTCCTTGATCTGCATCGAGAACACGCACAATGCCGGAGGCGGCACGATTTATCCGCTCTCCACGATCGAAAAAATCCGAGCCCTCGCCGTAAGGCATGGCATTCCCATGCACCTCGACGGGGCCAGACTCTTCAATGCCGTGGCCGCCACCACCTTGCCGCCGACGGTGTATGCCCAACACTTCGAAACCGTCTCCCTCTGTCTCTCGAAGGGGTTGGGAGCCCCCGTTGGATCGTTGCTGATCTCCAACGACCAGCCACTCATGGATCGCGCGCGCCGATTTCGCCGGATGTACGGAGGCGCCATGCGCCAAGCGGGCATCCTGGCCGCCGCCGGCATCTATGCGTTGGAGCGGCATGTCGCTCGGCTCAAGACCGACCATGACCATGCGAAAAAACTGGCTCGCCAGCTGCAGCACATTCCCGCAATCCAGATTGCGCCGCAGCACGTCGAAACGAATATCGTCATATTCGACATCGTCAACGAGCATCGCGCTCCGGCCGAACTGGTGTCCGCGCTCAAAGAACACGGCGTGCTCATCAACGCCGTCGGAGGACAGAGCTATCGAGCGGTCACCCATCTGCATATCACGGATAAGCAGATCGACGAAGCCGTGGCCGTCTTTGCCAAGGTCCTCACACGTTGATCGTTCAACGTTGACACCATATCCCTCCATCCATAGAATGCCGAAGCGACAGGCTCCTTCGCCGATTGCATCTCCTACACCACGGTGGAGACCAGCGAGAACGACAGGCAAGGTTCTCGCTGATTGATGTGGTTTCCGAATACGATTCATGGCTTTAGGTATAGAGCATATTTATGGACACGCACACCACAACCAGCACTCCCACTCGTGAAGAACTGAACGCCGAGCTGCTCGAAGTCCCGGAACCGCCGGAGCAGCCCGAATCGCCGGCGCCTCCTGGATTTGAAGCGAATGTAGAAGTAGCGTTACGGCACATCAAAGGCCGACGGGGCGGTGACCTTGTCGGCGTCATACTCGTCGGATCGGGCGCTCGGAAGGCTCTCACGCTCCACAGCGATATCGACTTGATCGCCCTCGTCAAGGGAGATGCCGATAGTCACGAAATCCTCCGTGTCGGCGACCGCCTGGCAGATATTCGCTACCATGGATACCAGTCCGTCGAAGAGGACCTCGCATACTCGCTTCGGCTCCCCTCGCTGCTTCGAAAAGGCAGAATCCTCTACGATCACGACGGCATCTGTACGAAACTGATCGAACAGGTCCACCACCGCTTTCGCCAAGGTCCGCCGTCGGCTTCGATCAACGAACAGATTCGCATGAAGGCGGAGTGTTATCACCTGCTGGGAAAGACGCAGGATCTCGTGGACAAACCGGGAACGGCCCATTACCTATTGACGCTGTTTTACGAGGATTGTATCTCGGCGTTCTTTCGCTTGAGAGGGTTTTGGTTGGTCGCCCCGGTGGATGTTCATCGGTTCATGTTTTCGCGCGAGCCGGCGCTCGCCGACTTGGCCGGACGATTCCTGACGGCCACCACCCTTGCCGATCGGCTCAACTTTGGCCGGCAATTTGCCGATCTCCTTTTTAAGGATGTCCCGAATCCGGCTCGCATCGACTGATCGGAGCAGTGCATCAACCGGTTGCCTCTGCATACGAAGCGTGTTTCGTCCGCAACGTGATAGGAGCCGCACTTGCCTGTAGATCGATCGACGGACGCCGCATCGGCTGTGACAGACGACAAACCAAGGAGCTCTCTTATGGAACTGGGATTCATTGGACTCGGTAAGATGGGGATGAACATGGTGACGCGCCTTCGGCGCGATCAGCATCGCGTGGTGGCGTATGATCGATCCAACGAGTTGATCAAACAGGCTGAGAGCCAGGGCTGCGTCGGTTCTTCGTCCCTCACTGATCTCGTCGGGAAACTGAGTGCTCCGCGCGCCGTCTGGGTGATGGTTCCGTCCGGAGCCCCAACCGAAGAAACCATCCAGGCGGTGGCTGCTCTTCTGCAACCAGGCGACACCATCGTGGACGGCGGAAACACCAGATTTCACGACGATGTGCGGCGCGCTGCCGAGCTGAAGAGGAAAGGCATCCACTATATCGATGCAGGAACCAGTGGAGGGGTCTGGGGACTGACAGTCGGTTATTGTCTCATGGTCGGCGGTGAAGAGGCGGCAGTCAAACGGCTTGCACCGGCGTTCAAGACCCTGGCGCCGGAAAACGGCTGGGCCCACGTCGGCGCGGTCGGCGCCGGACACTACGTGAAGATGGTGCACAACGGCATCGAGTACAGCATGATGCAAGGCTATGCCGAAGGATTTGAATTGATGTCGAAGAGCGAATACAAGCTCGATCTGGCACGCATTGCCGATCTCTGGATGCACGGGAGCGTCGTCCGGTCCTGGTTATTGGAATTGGCGGTGGGTGCCCTTAAACAGGACCCCAAACTGGAGCAGCTGAAGGGATACGTACAGGATTCGGGAGAAGGTCGCTGGATGATCGCCGACGCTATCGAGAAAGACGTGCCGGTGCCGACCTTGACGACAGCCCTGTTTACCCGCTTTCGGTCGCGACAGGAACAATCGTTCGCCGAAAAAATGCTGGCGGCTCTGCGGAATGCCTTCGGCGGCCACGCCGTTCGACGGTAACGAACTGGCCTCATTGAGGAGATGCTGATGGCTCAAGCGAATAGTCAACGGATCGACATCAGTCCGGCCCATGAGCCGATGACACCCGTGGAACCTTGTACGTTGGTGATTTTCGGCGGCTCCGGAGACCTGGCCCGCAGGCGCCTCATTCCCGCCCTCTATAATTTACTGCTCGACGGATTGCTGCCGGCGAACTACATCGTGCTCGGCCTGGGCCGCACCCCGATGAGCGATGAAGAATTCCGATCGACCGTCCGCGACGGCGTGATCAAACATTCCCGGCAGGCCTTGATCGATGAGACGTGGAGCGCCTTTTCTCAGCACCTGTTTTATTTGGCAGGAGGAAACGATGACCCTCAGACCTATGTGCGACTGAAGGAACGGGTCGAGGAACTCGAGCAGCGATTCCAACTGCCCGGAAATCGCATTTTCTATCTCAGCATTCCTCCTAGCTCCTTCACGTCTGCCTGCGAAGGCTTGTCCCGTGCCGGTCTAGCTGGAACGCCTGGGGCTCGTTCGCCCTATACCCGCATCATCGTGGAAAAACCGGTCGGGCGCGACCTGGCCTCCGCACAGGCCATCAACGAGGTCACAGGCCGTGTCTTCGACGAATCGCAGATTTTCCGCATCGATCATTATCTCGGCAAAGAGACGGTTCAGAATCTCATGGTTGTGCGCTTCGCCAACAGTATCTTCGAGCCGATCTGGAACTACAAATACGTCGACCACGTCCAGATCACTGTGAGCGAAGCCGAGGGTGTGGGAACCAGAGCCACGTACTATGAAGAAGCCGGCGCTTTGCGGGACATGATCCAGAATCATATGCTTCAATTGCTCTGTCTGGTCGCGATGGAACCGCCCTACTCGCTCGACCCGGACGTGGTGCGAAACGCGAAAATGGAAGTCCTTCGCTGTTTGCGGCCCATCACGGTCAAGGATGTGGACAAGTTCACCGTGCGAGCCCAATACACGGAAGGGACAGCCCATGGCGCGTCGGTTCCGGGCTATCGACGAGAACAGGGCGTCAAGCCGAACTCCATCACCGAAACTTACGTGGCGGTTAAATGTTTCGTCGAAAACTGGCGCTGGTCCGGGGTGCCGTTCTACTTGCGGACTGGGAAAGCCTTGCCCTTGCGGGCCAGCGAAGTCGCCGTCCAATTCAAAGAGATTCCCCAAATTCTCTTCAATGCCGGCGGACAAACGCCTCAAGCTCCAAACGTCTTAGCGTTGAAAATTCAGCCTGAAGAAGGGCTCTCGCTCCGCATCGTCTCACGGGTGCCGGGTACCCGTACCCAGACCCATCCGGTTGAAATGAACTTCAAGTATGGAGAAGTGTTCGGTCGACCATCTCCAGAAGCCTACGAACGCCTTCTGCTCGACGTGATGGCTGGAGACGCTTCTCGCTTCATGCGCCGCGATGCCGTGGAAGCTTCCTGGGCTTGGATCACTCAGATCCTCGAAGCCTGGGACAAGTCGGGGCAGCGTTGGCTCCCCGAATACCAAGCTGGCACATGGGGACCGGTAGAAGCGGATCGGTTGATCCAAAACGACGGCCGCGCCTGGCGGCTGCTGTAGGCACTCTCACCACGCCGATTTTTGCCATACCAAGCGGCAGTTGAATCGGCATCCCTCATCTTTTTTCACATATCCCACCCCAAGTGAATCTTTTCTGATTCCCTACGAATCGAAATAGATTCACCACTACCTTCTCATTTTAAACCTCCCTACGACATTGCTTCGGAATTCTCACACCATTGCAGATAGAAAACCGTGGCTCGCTCTTTGCTGTGATTATGAAATTAGAAGCCTTTGACAAAATGATCTTGTGGTTGCGTCCGTAAAATACATGCTCGTTATTACCTCAGCGTTCGTCTCAGAAACGGAGGCTACATATGGCTGGCTCAACTATACAGATAACAGAACCTGACGTCCTTCATGCTTCCCCCAGTAGGTATCCCTATATATTGGTAGAGCGTTCTGCAAACGGAATAATCAGGGCGACGATACGGATGTATGCTGAATATTTTTTGACGATTATCGCGATATTTGCTTTGCCTATCATACCGTTCCACCTTATCGCGACATGGGCTGAACATGAAGGATCACCCGAGTTATACCTGCTCGCAGTAGTTCCAACAATTCTACTAGGACCTTTCGTTGCCGCCGCGCTCACAATCACCGTGGCCGACATTTGTCTCGGGCGGACACCGAGTGTGACCGATTATCGCCGCAGCATAAAGAAATTGTGGGCTCAATTACTCGCTACAAACTTGCTGACATGGATCGTGATAGGCATTGGGCTGGCCATGTTGATTGTTCCAGGAATTGTGTTCTTTACATGGTATCTCCTCGTGCCGTGCGTCGTGGTATTGGAAGGTCTCTGGGGTTGGGCTGCCTTACGACGCAGCAAGACATTGGTGAATGGTTATTTCTGGCATACGTTGAGCACTTTATTTGGCCTGTTTATGATCATTTTCCTCGTCGGAGTTTTAGCCGGGGTCATCAACCTGGCCCTTCCTCTTCCAGAGTTATCATTCAAACTCGTCCTCGCCGTTCTAGAACTAGCCGGACAAGCGCTCGCCGGTTGGGGATCGTGTTGCTTTATTATGATCTTCGGATTCGCAAAGAGGCCTACGACTGCCAAACGTTGATGTCCGACCTGATGCATTGATGAGTCGCTCATGAATTCGCCAACACACACGAAAGTCTTCATCAGCTATCGGAGAGAGGATAGCGAAGGATGGCCGGCCACATTGCAGAGAAGTTGCATGCGACATTTGGCGAATCAGTGGTCTTCTACGACTACGAGTCAATAGGTCCCAGTTCCAAGTGGACGAGCTCCATCGAGATTGCGCTGAAACAGTGCCAACTGCTGCTTGCCATTATAGGGCCGCGGTGGACGAACATCAGGTCTGCGAATGGGAAAAACCGCCTGGACGATCCTCACGACCTCGTCCGATTTGAGATCTCGACCGCGCTCAAACGCCGGATACCGATCCTTCCCGTCCTGGTTGGAAAGGCGCCATTGCCGCTTCGAGAAGATCTTCCCAAAGACCTCGTGGGAATTCTTGACTATCGTCATGGAATTGCCAATCGGTCTTGGAAACGGGAAATAGAAGTTCTGCTCCATACGGCTGAATCGATTATAGGCGCGGACAGGCGAATACCCCCTTCGCAAAAATTGCCCTCCGCTGAGGTCGCTGAAGAGCTTTTACTGGAAAACGCGCAATTGGGTTCAATCGTAGGCGTGAGAGGCGGACATCGCGCGCCTGTTCATCGAATCGTCGTCGCCAAGAAAGCGACCATTCGCGATGTTGCCATGAAAGACATTGTCGGCATCGAATCTACAGGGAAGAGGGAAAGCGGGCATGCTCGATAGAGTTCTTCGCAAAAGATTGGATGAATTTGTCGACCGCGACGCCGAGCTCGCCCGCTTTTGCCGGATGCTTGACGACAGCGAAAAGCCGGTCATGGTGGTGTGGGGTGAAGCGGGTATCGGCAAGACCTCGCTATTGGCGCGGATGATCCATGAATGTGCCACGCGGAAATTGCGCAAGTCCGAAATCGTCTGGAAGGACGTCAATCCGCCAGACTATCTCGCCATTATGCGCAAGATGCGGGACGACATCGGTCCGGAACATTTCAACGACTTCACCAGGCTGATTGAATATTATACGAAGGGAGGGCCCGACCCGCGACAGACATTCCTGGGATCCGGAACGCAGGTGTCCGTTGCTGAAGGAGCCAACATCAAGAATTCGACGATTGAGAACATTGCCGGAACGATCATCAAAGACAGCATGATCGTGGTGTTCCGCTCGGATCTCCCGGTTCCCGAGACGGAACGCCGGGAAACGTTGACGACTTGTTTCATGGACTGCCTCGAGCGACTAATCCAAGCGAAGCCCGTCGTCGTCTTTATGGATGCGGTCGAGAAAATGTCGCAGGACACCGAGAATTGGGTCTGGCAAGAATTATTGGAACGTGCCGTACAGTTGGAATCGTGCAATCTCAAGTTTGTGCTCTGCGGCCGCAAGCCACCTCGTCAGGACCGTGACTGGGACATGTTTATAGAAACAGCCGGCCTCATGCCGCTGGCATCGACCGACATCATGAAATATCTGACCAACCGTCGCATTGCACTGGACGAGAGGGGCTTGGCCGCAGTCGCCTTTACCATCCACAACAGTTCGAAAGGGCTGCCGATCAAAGTTGCCGAGCAGGTCGATGCCCTGGTACAGATGATGAGTATCGCCGGTGGAACGTATAAACTCCTGAACGACTTTGTCTGCCTTTTGACCCCGGACACCGCCGACGGACCCGGTAGTACCGTGGAGGCCTTCCTGAGCCTGCTCGAACCGGAAACTGCCGACGCCATCCGGCGGTCTGCCATCCCCCATGAGATGACGCCAAATTTGTTACAAGTGCTCATTCCCAACCTAGATGCCGAAAATGCCGTGTGCTTGTGCGGAAAGATCGCCGCTTACTCGTTCGCGACACCTGACGGGGACGGAGGGTTCTCTTTTCACGATCAAACCCGCCAGGAACTGTTCGATTGGTGGTTGACGAGAGGGGATAGAGCCCTGTTCGCGCATCTCAGTTCAGATCTCGTCGCGGAATATTCCCGTCGACTGGAGACGCTTTCCGAATCAAATGGCGAGCTTTTCGAGACATTACTTCGAAAGCGCATGTACCACCTGATGGGCGCGGGCCAGTCTCAAGGTTTCACTGAGTTCCAGCGCCTTTTCAGTCGCGCGAGATATCAGCGCAGATTCAGCGAATGTGCCGCATTGGTGAAGCTGGTCCGCGACTATGATCCCGTGTTGATCGGTGAACATAAGGCTTGGCTGATCTACCACGAAGGCAAATTGGCGGCTGACCGCAACCAACTCGACATCGCTCAGGGGTTATTCCAAAAAGTTCTGGAGATGTCAGCGGCCTCTGCTCTGACGAAGGCGGCGGCTCTCATGCGACTCGGCAACCTGAAGCATCGTGCGTCTGACATGAACCAAGCGAAACACATGTATGCTGGCAGTCTCGAACTTGCGGAATCTAACGAAGCATGTCGCTGCATCGTCCCGCGAATCAAGCATGATCTTGGAGTTGTCTATCGTGACTCACGCGACTGGCGGTCTGCCCAAGCTTTGTTAGAAGAAGGATTGGGGCTCGCGAGGGACCAATCCGACCTTCATATTCAAGCGACTATCCTGAACAGTCTGGGCCGTCTACACATGGATACACGACGCTTCGACGATGCCATTATAGCGTTCGAGCAAGCGCTGGCGATCATTGAATCCAATGGCGAACGTTTTGAGATCACTACTCTGTGTAGTAATCTCGCCAACACTTATATGGAAAGGGGCAATTACGACAAAAGTTACGAGCTGTATGAGCGCAGCCTGAAATTGAGCATCGAATCCTCCAATTGCCTGGGTCAGGCCGAAGTCCTCAATAATTTGGCGCGAGTCCTGAGAGCTCAGAGCAAACTCGATGACGCGATCAGTACGCTCGGCAAAGCATCAACATTATTCTTGTCACAGGGAAATCGCTTCCGGGCTGGTGTGGCGATTCAAAACCAGGCGCGATGTTATAGAAACCTCAACCAAATAGCACTTGCGGAAAAGAGTTTCCAGGAAGCTATGGAGCTCTTTCGCTCGGATGGTGCAACCACAAAGCTGACAGAAATCGAGGCAGAGCTTCGACGTTTGCGGGGGGAGGAGAGACCACCGTGGGTAGTATGGGTATGTGCATTCCTATTCCTACTGCTTGTAATCTTGATGCTGGTCGGTGCGTGACGGCCATCTCACGTACGGAATTCCATAGTTGGTCACATCAGTAAATCCCCCTTCCGCGAACAGCCGTCTGTCACGAGTCGGATCTGTGCAATTGCACGGATATTCTTTCGTACTCTCATGGAGAAACGAATCGTCATGCTCCATAGCCTCGTTAAGAAATCGGACAAGACGCCTATGCGCGAGCGGAAAGCCGCCGAGGCTCGCATGAAGGAGGTGCCACGTGCGCACACATGATCAACTGGTCAAAAAGCTCATGCGCCGGCCTGGCGTTCGTGCCGAGGTACACCGCATCGAGCGTGAGGAGTCTGCGCTCCTTGATGCCTTGCTCGCAGCACGACAAGAGGCGGGACTGACACATTGACGGGTGGCGGCGAGAATGGGCACCCATGCTCCAGCTGTGGCTCGCCTCGAACGAGCATTGGCCAGCGGGAAACACTCCCCATCACTTACGACACTCCGCAAGTACGTCAAGGCCTGTGGCAAACGGTTGGTACTCTAAGTTGCATAATCTGCCTTCTTGTATCTATGGGAGAATGGTCATCAGTCGGGCAAGGCGTACTGGATCTGCTTCGCGATCTCCTCTCGGATTCCCAGCCCTCCGATAAATTTTACAAATTCGCCGTTGCGATACAACGCCAGCGCGGGAAGCGATGAGATTTCCAACTCGGCTGGAATTTGAAAATTGCTCATCTCCATTCATCGTAAGAATGAGGATACCCGCTCACCCCATTCCTCTTGCAAGCGTTCAAGCTCCTTCATAAGGGCTCGGCAATGGCCGCAGCCCGGCTTCCAGAATTCCACCAACACCGGGACAGTGCTTGCCTCAACCACCCGATCGAACTCTCGATCCGTGACGGCTTGGAGCACGGAACTCATGATGGCATGTCTTGCTCCAACAGCGGCTTGAGGATGTATGCGACCTGCTCGGCAAATAGCCGATATCCGGCGGTGGTCAAGTGAATCCCGTCGTTTGAATAGATCGCCGCCAGTTGGCCGCTCTCCGGATCTGCAGTAGCAGCGAAAAGATCGACGCAGGCAATAGCTTTTGAATCGGCATACTCTTGGATAAGCTGGTTCAGCTGGCTTCGACGAGCAAGATGGTCAGCGATCCATTCCTGCCCTTCTCGACTGTCCAATGCATCTTCCACTCGTATCGAGGGAATCGTCACCGGAATGGGCAGGCATCCCAGCGCGAGCGTCTGTTCGTACATCGTGACCAGATTGCGCATGATTTCCGGCAGTGACACGTTACACCCCAGATCGTTGGTTCCTCCAAGGATCGGTACATAGCCCGGCTGATGACCGAGCACATCGCGCCGAAATCGCGTGACCATTTCGCCCGTCAACTCGCCGCACATTCCACTGGTGCGAACCGCTGCCGCACCGCGTAAAAGAGATTGTAAGAACTGCCCGTAGGGAGTCTCCCGTCCGGTTGGATTATCTCTTGTCGGCGATTGAAAACCAGCCGTCAGACTATCGCCGAAACAAATGACGAGTGGAATTCGACTCATATTCTTGCCGCTCGATTCTACCGATGCCTCTCGTGGCAAACAAGCTCACATATCCCGCGCGTATCCAGAGTAGAGCGATTGTGGAGCCTCACGGCTTGACAGCCGTGGTCCTGGTGGTTCTTGGCGACACCTCGCCGAAGCATATCTTCTTACACCTGCGTAAGCGGGCAAAGAACGGCGTTTTTCTTGACGAAGACGTGATCTGCCGGTAGGTCATACGTATGACGACGGACCTCAAGGCAGCTCAAGAAATGATGGCCGCCGCGGTCGCCGCGCGCGCCCCTGAAGATCCGGAAATTGTCTCTGTCAAACGTGTAGTCAAGCTACTGGATAAGACCGCCAAATCGAACCGGACGTATGGCTCAACGAATCCCGTTGCCCAGAAATTCACGCAGCAGCTGTTCGAAGAACTGACCAACCACCTCGCTGCTCATTCAAGACTGGCATTCCTCGTTCAACGATCCGAATTGCTGTGCAAGGACCATGTCGTGTACCAGGCAGAGAAGGACGGAGGAAGCGAGAGCATCGCCTTCAAGCTGTATGCCGATGGCATCCGAGAACTAGTCCTGCACGAGGGCCTCACGCAAGAGGATCTGTCGCTCTTCCTCGCCTCCTTATGGAGCGACAGCGACTCGAACGAGGACGACGATGATATCGTCACGCGCCTGTGGTCGCGAAATCTGTCGACGATCACGCTCGCGACGGCTGAAGAACTCTCAAAATCTTCGGTAGGCAACGACGGCCTTCTCCGCCTCGACGGAAGCATGAGTTCTTCGGATTCGACGCTCCGAGAATTGCTGGACCGGGAACGCAAAGAGCGTGGCGGAGCGGGAACCGACTCCGAGGGCGGCGGTTCCGGAAACGCCAAGAACCGTTTCCAGTCCGGCCTCGCGGGCTATGAGGTCACGGAAGAAGAACTGGCCGTCCTGGCCCAAGAAATCGAGGCAGAGCGAAAACAAGATAGTCTCATGTACATCCTGGACATGCTGACCGCGATCCTCGCATCAGAGAAATCTCCCACGTTGCTGACGAAACTCTTCAGTCTGTGGGTCCACGTCGTGGAATCCCTCCTTCGCGAAGGCAAATGGACGGTGTTGGAGAACGTCTTAAGTCTCCTCCACGAAACGGATGCCGTGCGACCTGATCTGGGCGAGGAACACAAACAACAGTTGGCCTCGCTCCTCAATGGACTCGGCCGCGCGGAACGAGTGAAGGCGATCGAGGGGTATCTCAACCGAAGTCCCGACGCCGACGTGAAAGGACTCTCCACCATCTTCCTGCTGATGAAAACGGATGCCGTCCCCTCGCTCTGTTTGCTTCTTGCGAACGTCACCTCATCGGTTCACCAAGCCATTGTGTCGGAGGCCCTCGCGGTCTTGGCGAAAGACCACCCGGATCCTTTATTACGAGGGTTGTCGGATCGCAGGCCTGGGTATGTTCGGAATCTGCTTTCGATTCTCATCAAGTGGAATAATCCCAAGTTCGCCGATCCGGTCGAGAAAGTGCTCCGATATCCAGACGCACAGGTTCGTCGGGAAGCGATCCGTGCCCTCGGCCTGTTCCGGCCCAACGGCAACGGCACGAAACTCGTCTCCCTCTCGACCGATGAGGATGAAGGAGTCCGTTTTGCCGCGCTCAAGCTGCTCATGTCCGGCCAGTACACCGTTCCCTTTTCCCTGTGGTCTCCTCTTCTGTCGGAAGAAGGGTTCATGGATCGCCCGATCAGTGAGCGCCGAGGGGTCTTTCAGGCTGTCCGCGCCACGTGCGGCAACGAAGCGGTGCCCTATTGGCAAGGCCTGATGACCGAATGGGCATGGATGAATCGGAGAAAAAAAGAAGAGACGGCAGTCCTCGGAGCAGAAACGCTCGGGAAGCTCGCCACCCCTTCCGCCATCGCGGCTCTCTCACTTGGGACCCAAAAGGGAAGCGCAGCGGTTCGTCAGGCATGCGCCGCGGCATTGTCGCAAGCTCAACGGCTACAACGCGGCACCCCGCCCACCGACACATCACACTAGGACGAATGATCGTGACAGAACGCCCGTCAAAGTCTCTACGAAACCCATCCGGCGAAGACACTATCCAACCGATCCTGACGCACGAAAAGTCGCTGTCGCGGAAGATCGGCCAAGGATCGGAAGCCGGAGATATCCTCGACCAACAGTTGGTGATGCTGGGTTTCCAGCTCATCACACAGTTGAACACGCTGATTAAAACGTCCAAGATCCATGGTCGTGCCAACGCCGCTCTCGATAAACCCGTCGAAACGATGTTGACCCTCATTGAAACCCTCGCCCACGACCAACCGATCACCTTGTGGGTACAGGACGATTTCCTCTTCCTCGGCAAGAACCATCTGAAAGTGACGGCGCAACAAATGCTGGTCGTCTCGAGCATCCTTGACGCCTTAAAAAAGTGGAGGATCGGCGGGTTGACGTTTTCATCATCGGTGTCCTCCAAGGACCTTCGAGAGTTCGCCCACCTCTTCGTCAGTCTTGACCCGGCAACCAAGTTGATCGAAGACTTTCGACAGGAGTTGACGAACCTGGCCGTGACCGGCATCGAACTGAACGACCCTCGAATTCTCAACCTGAAAGAAGATTTCGCGGAGGACGGCACGGCGAAGGCTCGGCACAAAACACGCTCGAAAGCCGCGTATGGCAAAGCCGCCGACGCGGTCGGCAATCTGACTCAGTCCTCCCGTGACGGCAAAGCGCTGAACTTTAAGCAGGCCAAACGTGCCATCCAAAATATCGTCGACCTGATGATGAAGGACGAGCCGATCATGCTGGGTCTCACCACGCTTCGCTGTCACGATCAATACACCCATAACCACTCCGTCAACGTCTCGCTCCTTTCCATCGCTCTCGCAAACAGGGCCGGCTTTCCCAAGGTCGAGCTGGCCGATCTCGGCTTGGCCGCGCTGTTTCACGACATGGGGAAATCGACAATTCCCCTCGACGTTCTGAATAAGCCGGGTGAATTTACAGAAGACGACTGGGCGCTGATGCGCAACCACCCCACAGAAGGAGTCTTGAGTCTCACGCAGTTACGTGGCATCACCAACCTTCCCGCGCGCATGGCCGCAGCATCCTTTGAACACCACATGAATTTGGATTATTCCGGCTATCCCAAATTAGAAACACCCTGGAAACTTTCTCTGACGGGGCGCATTCTTACGATCGCCGATTGTTACGATGCCATGACGTCTTCCCGCGTCTACCGCCGCGAACCGATGTCGCCTTCGAAAGTGCTGAACATGATGCTTGGGAAATCCGGGAAAAGTTTCGACGCGACCCTGCTCAAACTGTTCGTCAATTGCGTGGGGATCATTCCGATCGGAAGCCTGGTGGTCCTCGACTCCGATGAGTTCGCTGTTGTACTCAAGCCTGCCGCCGATAAGACCGAGAGCGAGCGGCCGGTCGTCAAAGTCATCACCGATCCGCAGGGCACTCCCATCGATAACGGCCCCGAGTTGGACCTGACCGAGAAAGACGACGTCGGCGAGTACCGCCGCAGCATCATTCGGCTGGTCGACAATACGGAGCACAAATTCGATACGAGCCGCTACTTCATCTAGTCGTCGTAAACGGCACGTCTACTCCCCTCAAGTCCATCTCTCTTCCCCGCTTGACAGCCTGAAATCCAATCTTCGACAATGCGTACATGGATGGACATATCGTCATCGAGCAATTAGAGTTCCGCGGCCGCTGCGGCGTGATGCCTGAGGAACGCATTCGCCCACAACCCCTTGCCGTCGATTTGGAATTGGACTGTCGACTGGAGGCAGCAGGGTTGTCCGACGATCTTGTTCACACGATCGACTACGCGAAAGTGGCTCAGCGTGTCGTCGACATCGGAACCGCTCAGGAGCCTCAACTGCTGGAAGCGTTGGCCGAACGTTTCCTGGAAACCCTGTTTAATGAATTCCCGATTGATCATATCAAGTTGTGGTTGCGGAAGCTGCATCCTCCGATCTCCTTCGTAACCCGCTCCGTCGGGATCCGCATTGAGCGCACAAGGCTCGCGCAACAAGTCCTCCGCGCAGATCCGGCACCGGCCCAGTTCCTCGTCCGACAGCTTCATCGCCTTCCCAAAGGCAAGGTCCTCGATGTGGCCTCCGGCAGCGGGCGTCACGCGCTGTTCCTCGTCTCCCTGGGCTACCAGGTTGAAGCCGTCGATCGCGACGAACAGGCCCTCGCACGACTTTCGGCCGACGCCCGAGTACGACACCTCACCGGCATCAGTTCGCGAGTGCTTGATCTGGAACAGCCTCAGAAGTCGAATCTTGGGCATGAAGCGTACGATGCCATCCTGGTGTTCTTTTACCTGTACCGGCCGCTCTTCCCCTGTCTTATCGACGCGCTGAAGCCCGGCGGGATCTTGCTGTATGAAACCTTTACCGTCGACAACCACGTTCGGCATCAGCACCCAAAGCGTCGAGAGTTTTGCCTAACACCGTGTGAACTTTTGAGCCTCACATCCGGTTTCCGGATTCTCCACTATGACGAAGGGCTTCACGAAGGAACGAACGGGTCGGAGTCGGTCTACACGGCCCAACTTGCTGCGCAGAAACCCTCAGCTACAGGACCATCGACATGAGTCGCCTGGATCTTCATCTGCATACCACCCACTCTGACGGGAGCTGCACGCCCACTGAAGTGGTGAACATGGCGCACCGAACGGCGGTGAAGGCCTTGGCCATCACCGATCACGACATCACGACAGGTATCGCGGAAGCCACCGTGGCCGGACAGCAGTATGAAATCGAGGTCATTCCCGGAGTTGAGATTAGTTCCATCCTCAACAACTCCGAGTTACATATCCTTGGGTACTTTCTCGATTGGCAGGACGCTGACTTAAATGGACGACTCAAAACCTTGAGAGACAGCCGCCACCGCCGCAATCCGAAAATCATCGAACGGCTTCAAGGTCTCGGAATCGATATTACGTACGACGAAGTCCGCGCACTCGCAGGCAGCGATTCGGTCGGCAGGCCGCACATCGCCCGTGTCTTAATGGACAAACGCGTCGTCACTTCCGCCAAAGAAGCCTTTGATCGGTTTCTTGCCGAGGGTAAACCGGCCTATGTTCCTCGGGAACTCCCGAGCCCTACCGAAGCCATTCACTGGATCAAAGCCGCTCGAGGACTGGCCGTCCTGGCCCACCCGACGTGGGTCAAGGTCGCAGAGCAGTCACTGGTTGATCTGGTTCGACAACTCAAAGCCGACGGGCTCGATGGTGTGGAGGTCTACTACAGCACGCACGCCGTGCGGCAAACGCGGGAGTATCTGAGCCTCGCTCAACAGCTCGGCTTGTTGGTCACCGGCGGAAGCGATTTTCATGGGGTGACGAAACCCGACATCGAAGTCGGCATCGGTAAGGGCACGCTGCACATTCCAACCTCACTGCTTCCCAAGATGAAGGACGCCGCCGGGCTCCTCTAGCGCAGGATCCTCCGCATATTTTCCCCAATTTATTGACTCCCCTTCGGTATCCGCTAGACTTTGATCGTCGTCCAATCTCATCGCTCATGATCAACGCGTCAAGCTTAGTCTTTCAATATTGTTTCGTCGCACTCGTGGCGCTTTTTGCCGGTCCCTTATTGAGCACATTGCCGGTCGCGCAGTCGTTTCCTCTTACGCTGTTCGGGCTGACCGGTTCCCATACCATTCGCTTCATCGTTGAAGGAACGGGGCTGGTCGCTCTCTGTATGCTTTCGCTCCGCGCATTCCGACAGATGCCGGATAACGGGCGAGGTTTCTCGTTTCTGCGACAACTGGTCCTTCCCGTCACGACCCTGTTCCTGGTGATCGTGATGGAGAAGACCCTCCGGGTTGCCGGACTTTCGCTCCTCGATTCTGTGGGACCCACACGCTATACCCTGGCCTACGCTGCGGCATTGACGCTGGTCGGACTCTGGGTCACCGCTGCCTGGCTCCTACACCTCGATGCCCTTCACCGCTTTTTCGCGAAACCTGCACAATCGACTCGATACCAAGAACCTGGACGGTCGGCCGAAGGTACCGACGACATCGACCCGGAACAAGAACGCAGCGAGTGCCAGACTACAGCGCACATCTCCACCACACAGAACGGTCCACCCGGCACACTCGGTCGGTACAAGGTGTTAAAGGAGTTAGGACGCGGCTCGATGGGGGTGGTGTACCTCGGGAAAGATCCGACGATTCAGCGTTTTGTGGCGATCAAGACCATGCAACTCGACGAGAACGACGCCGACAAACTGCAGGAAGTGAAAACGCGATTCTTTCGGGAAGCCGAATCCACCGGGCGATTGTCTCATCCGAACATTGTCACCATTTTTGACGCCGGGGAAGAAGACGACCTCGGTTACATCGCCATGGAAATGCTTGAAGGGACCACGCTCAAAGACTGGTCACGGAAGCCGAAACTCATGCCGTTCGAGAAGGTGATCTTGATCCTGGCTACCGTCGCCGAGGCGATGGACTATGCCCACCAACAAGGCGTCGTCCATCGTGATATCAAACCGGCCAACATCATGCTGACAAAAGATGATGTCGTCAAAATCATGGACTTCGGAATCGCCAAGATGGCGACTTCTTCGAGGACTCGGACGAATGTCGTGATGGGAACCCCCACATACATGTCCCCGGAGCAGATCTCCGGAAAAACAGTGGATGGGCGATCCGATATTTTTTCGCTCGCCGTCGTGATGTTCGAGCTCCTGACCGGTCGTCCGCCCTTTACTGCGGACAACGTCTCGGCATTGCTGTTTGCCATCGCTCACACACCGCATCCGAGCATGAAAGCAATCAGGCCGGACCTCCCTCCCATCGTGAAGGAAGTCCTGGACCGAGCGTTGCAGAAAGACCCTGTCCACCGCTATCGCCGCGCCGGCGAGTTCGCCATGGAACTTCGCTCCTGCCTCGAAGGGTCAGCCGTGTAAATACGCGCTCCCGCCCCTCTGCATTCTCCACGTAATTGTGTTTCTAACCGACTCTTTCCGATCACCGTCTGTGAATGGCATAGCGTTGGTAGGCTAAAGCGATACCAGCAACGCGGTGAGGCGACTATGCCTGATGTGCGAATCTTCAGTTTCGTGTCTGGAGACGCCCTTTGGGTAAGCTTTGGTAGCAACCTTCTGAAAGGTCCTGTTCGTGTTCCTGCAAACATTGCAAAATGCGGCCATCACCCGGCTGCACGGCCTGACAGACCCGTTTCACATCTTCAACACAGGCAAGCTTATATCCTTCAGCTTCCCTCCAGCGAACCAGCCGTTGCCGGACGATCTGTTGACAGGACGGATCCAATCGCTTGATGCGCTGCATGACACAACGTCGCCGGTCTTCTCCTGAAAAGGAATCGGGGCAGTACTGCTGGACCTCTGCCTCACACTTCACTTCGGCAATCTGTCTGGCACGGCTGTCGCGTGGAACAGATAAGCCACCGAGAGTGGTCACAGAACCTGCTTCTCCCGTTCGTGCTTGGCGTTCGGCCGGTTGCCTCGTCACGCCGGGAATCGTGAGGTCGAGTTCAGGTACGCGCTGCACTTCAGCGATCGATGAAGTCGATTGCGCCGAGAAGAGCTCTTCCTTAGATGGGAAATTCGCCCAGATGATGGTCCAGACGAGGACCAATCCAGCCACCGAGACGAAGCTGGTGATGGCTTTTCCGGATCGTTCCTGGGGGTTGTTCGTCTTCATCGAGGTGAGAATAAAATAAAGCCGCGGGAAAATCACCGAAACAGGAGTTTTGTGCAGGGGCTGGGGCTGATCGCACCGAGCGCGATCAAAATAAAGACGGAAGGGAACCGAAAAAGGCTGGTGAACCTAGCTGTCCGGAGTTTCGACGATGTGATTCTCGAACCTGGTGCAGCCTTCTGCCAATAACCGATTGGTCAACATCTCGCCCGGCCATTCAATCGGCAGATCGGCGGTGAAGACCCAGACATCGGGGGAAGTCCAGACAGGGCCGTGTTCGTCCGGAAGCTCCGGATCGAACAGGTCGGTCCACACTGGCATGTACACCCCATTTCCACATTGGGTATGGAGATGCACGATGGTGCGGGACCTCACCAGTGGATCAAGCTCCCTCCACACCGCAGCGGTCTCATCGGCCAGATGATGAAGGCGTACCGCATTCTGCGCGTCGAACATGGCATACGCGGCGTACACCGGGGCCTCAATCGTGTCGGGCGCACAGGCCAGCTCCGGACATTGCTTCACCAATCCTTCGAGAATCTCACGGCGCTGACGATCTTCCCACGCATCGGGCAACCCTGGATCAGGAGCGCCGATCAGCTCAAACAGGAGAAACGCGGTATTTTCGACCGGAGGGAGCAACCGCGCCGCCACGGATTGGACACGCCTGGAATCAGAGACCGTCACAAGGTGGTCATGGAACAGTTGCAGATTCAACATCTCCAATGTGGCATCGGTCAAGAGGCGCGACTCGACGCGCACCACCGTTCCAACAGGGAGCTGGAGAGACTTATGCAAGAGATCAGCCGTGGCGATCGGATCGATCTTCAGTTTGAGCGGAGCGGTTAAGTTCGCCTGCAGGGGAAGCTCCAGGGCCGCCATCGTGGCATAGGCCGACTTTTCGTCGTTCGGTTCGTCCAACAGCAACGTGCAGCTCGCCTCGGCGACCAGATCGAACAGCCATTCGGCCATTTCTTCGTCGAGCGCCGCAAGCACGGTCAGAAGGTCGTGTTCTCGTCCTTGCTCCAGAAACGCCTGCAAAGTATCGATCGCATCATCGGTGTCGCCATGATCGTGGCGACGGGCATTGATGAGATGAATGAGATCCCGTGTGAGTGGATCGGGACGAGACCAACCTAACATCGAGACTCCCTACTGGACGACCTCACGACCATGGCTCGACAACTCAAAATGCATGTTGCCAAACTTTTCCTACCCATGCAAGCGGTAGGACCATGACTCGCGACTCGCACGCACATGATCTACGCTTGTCCCTATTCACCGATAATCTTCACGAGAACCCGCTTACGACAACGTCCGTCGAACTCGCCATAAAAAATTCGCTCCCACGGACCGACGTCGAGTTTTCCGTCCGTAAGCGCGACGACGACTTCTCGCCCCATCACTTGTCGCTTCAGATGAGCATCGCCGTTATCTTCACCTGTGTCGTTATGCCGATACTCCGCTTTCTGAGGAGCGAGCCGTTCCAAAAAATCGTCGTAGTCTTGTAATAGGCCGGACTCATCGTCATTGATGTACACACTGGCGGTGATGTGCATCGCGTTCACCAGGACAAGGCCTTCCCGTATCCCGCTCTTCTTTACCACTGCCTCGACGTCGGGCGTGATATTGATATAGGCCCGTCTGGTCTTTGTCTCAAACCAGAGTTCTTCACGGTAGGACTTCATGATTCCTTGACCGCAGCATTGTGCCTTCCGCCTCGACAGACATGCAAGAGGCCCGAGTGGTTGAGTCGCTCATCATTCGGTCGAATATTCGCACTAGATTGACAGCCCCTAGCCTTGGTGATAAGTATTTTTTCAGATTTCATGATGCTGTCCGCTAGAGGGAGGTGCTTGATGTTTGCTATCGCTGGGGGTCCGTCGTTCGTCGGCAGTCCTCTGAATTGGAGCCTGTTTTTTGCTCGTCAGCCGGAACCGGATCTGGAATTCACGGAAGAGGAGCTGGAGCAGACCACCACGATTCGATCACCTTCACCCATGAAGCCGCCCAAGAAATCGAGTGGGCGCCCACTTCTGTGGGTGCTCTTGTTGGTGCTGATCGGCGGTGGGGCCTACGTGGCGATGGAGCCGGAGATGATCATGGACTATGTCGGGCCGCTTTTCGGCGAGTCGCCGGCCCCGCAACCACAAGCGCCGGTCGCCCGAAAACCGGCGCCGCCTGTCCCGGCCACTCAGCCTCAAGCAGTTGCTCCGACTCTACCCCCTGCAGCACCGGTCGAGACACCGCAAGCTGCCACGCCGACACCGGCTCTCGCGCCCGAAGCACCGTCTACCCAGCCGATGGCGACGGCCTCGGCTCCGATACAAGCCTCGCCGTCACCAACATCGGCACCCGTTGCGCCAATCACCGCGTCACCGACTCCGCTGTTCAGCGAAGGGCAGCGAGTCAGCGTACTCGCGGATCCAACGAATCCCGGGGGAAAAGTGTTCCTGGCTCAAGATGCAGAAGGGGCAAGACCGGGACCGACCATTCCGCCGGGAACCACTCTCACGATTCTCGACGGCGACCTGCAGGCCAACGGATGGATCTATTCTGTCCGCAGTGACTTCGGCACGCAAGGTTGGCTGGCGGAGAAGCAGCTTAAATTGAAACTCTGATCGCCCGGTTTGCGCCACACTCACCAGGCACAGAGGGCGGCGATCGTATCGCCGCCCTCTGTGCTATAATGCCGCCCGTTCGCGCCTCCATCGTATAGGTGAGACATCACAAACTTCAGGAATCCATGCGCGCCGTGATCTTCGACTTCGACGGTGTCATCGCCGACACCGAGCCGCTTCACTTTGAAAGTCTGCGCCGGACGTTGGCAGACATTGAGATCATGCTGACCGAAAAAGACTATTACGCCGACTATCTCGGCTTCGACGATCGTGGGTGCATTCTGGAAGCACTACGAATCAATCGACGCCCGACCTCTCCCTTGCTCGTCGAAGAGTTGATGGCGAAAAAGGCCGCCGCCTATTCGATCTCGATCAAGGATCACCTCGTGATTTTTCCGGGTGTCAGAAAATTCGTCGAGGATGCCGCGGCCGCCTACCCCATTGCCATCGCCTCGGGTGCCTTGCGCGCTGAGATTGAGTTGGTGCTGGAACAGATCGGGATTCGAAAAGCGTTTCGTCACATTACCAGCGCGGAGGATGTGACGTGTGGCAAACCGAATCCAGAACCGTTCCTGCAGGCACTGGCGGGATTGAACCATCGGCATTCCGCTGCTCCAATTTTGCCGGATTGCTGCTTGGCTATCGAAGATTCCCGTCCCGGCATCCGGGCCGCGCGATCAGCGGGAATGAAGGTCTTGGCGGTAGCCAACACACACACCGCACAAGACCTTCACGAGGCAGACGCCATCAGTTATAGTTTGAGCGAAACGCACCTCACGGATTTGCGCACACGCTTATGGCCGACATGAGCTCGATACGACGATGAGAATCTGCTCACTCATCCCCGGGGCGACGGAAGTGGTCGCCGCTCTCGATTTGGCCGATCGACTGGTCGGCATCAGCCATGAATGCGACTTTCCCGCCTCGGTTCGACAGGTTCCCGTTATGATCGAGCCCATGGTCGGAAACAACGGAGGCTCCGGTGGGGAAATCGACCGACAGGTCAAAGAACTGGTTGCGTCAGGACAGCGGCTGTACCGACTGAACGAGGACGCCTTTTGCCGAGCCCGTCCGGACCTTATTCTCACGCAAGACCTGTGTCACGTCTGCTCGGTCACGCCGGACCAACTCACCCGCGTGATCGAGTCACTTCAACATCGACCCGACGTGCTCGCACTCAGCCCAACGACGTTAGGCGACATGATCCATGATATCGAGCGCATCGCCGAAGCGGCAGGCGTACTTGCGAGGGGACAAGCACTCGCTCAGGAGCTCCGTCGTCGAGTGAACCACGTGCGCGTAGAGACCGGCAAGACGTCGTCGCGCCCGCGAGTGGTGTGTCTTGAATGGCTGGATCCTCTCTATGTCGCAGGCCACTGGGTCCCGGAAATGGTCGAGCTGGCCGGTGGCCGCAATGTCCTTGGAGCAAAAGATGCCCCATCGCATGAAACGACCTGGCACGCCGTGGAAGCCGCTCGGCCCGACGTGATCCTTGTGATGCCCTGCGGGTACTCCGTCGAGCGCACAATCGAGGAGCTCAGGCTCGCCGGACGAACCGGTGACGCATGGCGGCGGGCTTGCGAACAGCGGACGGGTGTCTATGCCGTCGATGCGGCATCCTACTTCAGCCGCCCCGGTCCTCGACTCATCGACGGCGTGGAGCTGCTCGCGGCCATTCTGCACCCGACCTCTGAGCCTCCCATTGACCCAGCCAAAGCCATTAAACTTGAGGCCTCTACACTCGCCGTGAGCTGCACGTCATGACGGTCTCCGACGCTCAAGCCTACTGTACGGCCTACACGAAGAAGAGCGGCAGCAATTTTTATTATTCATTCCTGTTCCTTCCCAAATCCAAACGCGAAGCCATGTACACGGTCTATGCCTTCTGCAAGGCCGTCGACAGCGCCGTCGATGAGCCTACCGCCGGGAGCAACCCGAAAGACGAACTCAAGCGTTGGCGTGAAGAAGTTGAGGCGGTGTATTCAGGAGCCCCGACCACTCCCATCATGGTGAGTCTCGCCCACCACGTGAAGACCTTGGGTATTCCAAAGGCATACTTCGAGGAATTGATCAAAGGCGTCGAGATGGATCTGTCCAACAATCGGTATGTCACGTTCGATGAGCTGTCGCTCTATTGCTATCGCGTCGCCTCCGTGGTGGGGCTCATCTGTTTGCATGTCTTCGGTGTCACATCGGCGCGGGCGCAGGACTACGCAGTGGCGCTCGGCATGGCCTTCCAACTGACGAACATTCTTCGTGATGTCGGGACCGATGCCGCTGAGGGCCGAATTTATCTTCCGCAGGACGACTTACGGAAGTGGAATCATCCGGAAAAAGCCATCCTCAATCGAAGCTATTCTCCAGAATTCCAGGCGTTGATGGAGTATGAGGCCTCCCGAGCGCACCACTATTATAAGCGAGCCGATGCGGCCCTGATGGGACTCTCGGCTTCCGAACGCCGCGCGCTGACGGTTGCAGAGATCATGCGCGGCATTTACAGTCGGATTTTGGAACGGATCGAACGGTCGAACTATCAGGTCTTCGGACCGCGTATCAGTCTTACCACCACCCAACGAGTGGTGATTGCCCTACGTGTTTGGATCCGCTCCCGATTCTCGTGACCGCGCCGCCCTTACACACCGTCCTCATTCTCGGCGCCGGACTGGCCGGCCTGACCACTGCGTATCATCTTCATCAACAGGGCTGCCACATCACCCTGCTCGATCATCCCGACTGGCTCGATGGATTCCGAACCGATGCGTCCCAACCAGCCCCGATTGTTCTGGGGTGCCACCATGAGACGAGGCGGGTCCTTCGCGCACTCGACCGAGAGAGGCCTTCGAAAGCCGACCGAACGATTCCACTGGAATTTCGCTTACCCGATGGGCGAATCGCCCCCTATCAGTCGGCCCGCCTCCCCGGACCTTTGCAGTGGATGATGAGCCTCTTCAGTTTCCACGCCCTTTCCTGGCAGGATCGGTGGAGACTCTTTTCCCATGTCGAGCAAATTTGGGAACAAGCCAAAACTCTCCCAGCGGATTTGGAGAATCGGACGGCGGATGAATGGCTGACGGGGGCAGGGCAGAGTCCCGAAGCAAGGGAACGGATTTGGGGTCCGCTCGCTCAATGGTTGACCGGCAACGCGCCGGCACGTCTCTCCGCCGCAACCTTCGTCCATCTGCTTTCTACGGTGTTTCTCCGCGACGCCTCAGACGCGAAGCTCACACACCTGTCCGGGACCATCGACGACCGATTCATCGCACCGATGAAACAGACGCTCCAACAGAACAATGTCAAGACTCTCTCACTCTCACATCAGCCGATCCTCCGCTTCGGCCAGAACGCAGTGAGCGAAGTCCGGCTTCACGATGACACCAGGTTGCGGGCCGATCGGTACGTCATGGCGCTGTCCTACCAGAATCTATTGAAGCTGCTGCCAGAACGGCTGCTGACACGCTATGCCTACTTCGCACAATTAACCGAGCTCAAAAGTTTGAGCGAGGTCGTTGTTCAATTGACCTACCCGACTATGCGGCAACGGCCTCGCCTGCTCCTCCTCCCAGGTAGACCGTTCCACCAACTCACCAGCATGTCGCTCGGGCCTGACGAGATCGGATATCGGCTATCTGCCGTTGGAAACACGCTCACCGAGTTGAACGGCGATCAGTTGATTGATGCTGCTCAGACCGAGATGCGCGAGTTGTTCCCAGGAACGGCCAGGGAAGATGTGATCGCCCGATCAGTCTTTCGCGAGCCCCACGCTGCTTTGGTGCTTGCGCCAGGTGCTGCGCGGCTGCGGCCGCTGCAACAGAGTCCCATCCAAAATCTGGTCGTCGCTGGGGCATGGACCGACACCGGATGGCCGGCTAATCTAGAAAGCGCCCTCGTCAGCGCCCATCGCTGCTCGGAGATTGTGTGTAACCAGCCAGCTTGACCACATAACTTCGGTCATCCGCCTCTAAAACCTGCCTGCGCGCAGATAGCACAGATCTTCAAACCGTTCGCCGCCTCGATACTTCGCGATCACCATCCATTCCCGTCGGGTATCCGTGAGACCAACATAGGCTACCCCATCGAATACAAAGGGTTGGAGCGAAAAGGCTGTTGTGAGGCTGGGAGACGCGGAGACTCGGTCAATCCTGAGCGCTGTCAGCGGATAGGTTCCGCCGGTTCGCTCAAACTTATTGTGAGTCGCCAACAAAAGGCTGGTATCTTGCCAGCTTGCTTGTTCCAGAACTGTGCTGTCGGCCGGAAACACGTAGAGGCTGTCGCTTGGGGTACCTTTCATACAGAAGGTCGCCTTCACCACCAAATCCTCTTGCCCATCGTTGTCGAGATCCATTCTCGTCCCGATCGAAGCTCGAGCAGCGCCGAGTCGGTGGCCCCTGCCCTTTCAACTGGACCGGCTCCCACTGCACCGTCTTCGAAGACTCAGCGTTGAGGTCCAGATGCTCTCCGAACAATGCCACCACTTTCTCACAAAAGGGTTTGTCCGCGAACGCCACCAAGTCCACCGAAGCTGCGGCAGTCAAAGCCGGCACCATTATTAACAGCATACTTCCGATGCTCATGAACTTCATCGCGGCCTCCCTCGCTCTTTGACCACATTAACTTGATTGACTTCCCGACTTTCCGTTTTTAAGATACCGACATCGATTTCGTCGCTCTCACGACTCATGACACTCACTCCTCTCCAAGACCTCGCTCAATCCCTCGTCAACTGCGAGCGTTGCAAGCTGGCCAAGCTGGGGCGCAGTCAAGTTGTGTTTGGCGTCGGAAATCCTCATGCCAGTATCATGTTCGTGGGAGAAGCGCCAGGTTTCAATGAAGATCAGAAGGGCGAGCCGTTTGTGGGAGCTGCAGGGAAGCTCCTGAACGACCTGCTTGCCTCGGCAGGACTCTCACGCGATCAGATCTATATCGCGAACGTGATCAAGTGCCGGCCGCCGAACAATCGCGACCCGGAGCAAGACGAAGTGGAAACCTGCAAGCCGTTCCTGATGCAACAGATTCAATTGATTCGGCCGAAACTGGTCTGCACCTTGGGGAACTGGGCAACCCAGACGTTACTGGAGCGCAAGGTCGGGATCACGAAGGTGAAGGCACAAGCCTTCTATATGAAAGATTTTGTCCTCTTCCCCCTATTGCACCCAGCAGCCGCCCTTCATCAAGGCAACCTGCTCGTCACATTGAAAGAGGATTTCAAGAAACTGAAGGAATTTCTCGACCGCCACTCCAAACCAACTGAGCCAACCAGCGCAGCTCCTACCCCAGCCGCACCGGTCTTGAATATTGAATCCCCCCAGCCGGCACAGATGGATTTGTTCGGATAGCAGGCTGGTGAAAAAGTCCGCCTGCTTTGTTCTGGCATCGCTCAGAGGCTCAACGTAGGTACCTATCCGTTCACATGTGATCGAAGCGAGCGGTTCAAGCCAAGCTGCCAATCGACAACCGTCGGGGAGATGGCTATGCCTTCCGAGAAACAGATCGCTAAAATTCTTCAAGACCAGCCGGACGACAGCTCATACTACGAATTCTGCGAGAGTTGGCCTTTGTGCGCATCATCGAAAGAGGACTGGCCGACTCCGATGCGGGGTGAACGGTCAGTCATGAAGAGATGAAGCGCCGCATCAAGACATGACGGAGCTGACCCGGAGGCTTCCACGGGCCGCTTAATATCGACCGCTACTTGCTGTAATATCCTTCCCTGCATGCCACGAACCAACCCAAGTAGCACAAATGGATTTATTGAGGTCATAACGCGCACCCTTTCCGCTCCCTCACACATGGCGACAGGGTTGAACTCAACGACTCGGAAAAGAGCCTCAGCTGACGAATGGCGGGCAGCTCCGGCTTCGCCATGATTCGATGGAGCAAGGCTACAAATGAGTGTTTCACTGTTGGCCATACGCCTTACTGGACCAGGAGAACGGTGCCACGGCAAATCCTCCGCGCCCATCCCTTCCATCCGAGGCTCGGTCTTGGCCAATAACCTGCGGGATTCGTCGTCCATTCCGGTCGGTCGAATAGATGAAGCATTGAACAAGTATTTGATTCCCAAGTAGACTGGCCCCCCACAGGCTGCCAAAGTTACTGTGCTATACGGTAAGGTCACCCGCAGCAGACTTATTAGTTTGGAAAAGAATGTGAAATGTCAGACGAAGGTAAACCAATCAGAGCCGATCAGATCTTCAAGAAGATAGTCTGGCGACACACCGTATCCCTCAGTCACACAATGGAGCAGGCAACTACATGGTCCATTACTGGTGTCGCAGCGATTGTCGGTCTTTTCATAAGCAATCTTGATTCAGCAAGACAATCGTAAGTTCAGTTGGCTTGCGATGGTTTCTCATATCATTCACGACTTCGCTCATTTTCGGAGCGATCAGCAATCAGATTGGAATGGCACTGGGAAAAGGCCTTGAAATGGTGGAGAAAATGGAGGGAGTGCTGTATTCGGATCAAGGACTGCAGCTGATGAGTCAACTGTCTACTCCGCCAATGGAGTTGATAAAAGAAATCGCGGCCCCATTCTTTTGGCTCCTTTCAAGTTACATGAGGAGAAGCGGGCTCAAAGGCATCGAAGATTATCTCTCCACAGACAAACGGTTCGTTAAACTGTTTTGCATACAATTGGTTTTCGTATATTTACACGGAATTGCAGCAGCAACAGGACTCATAGTTATTGCATGCTCAATCGTAGAATAACATCAATGCCCAACCCGGCGTTCACCGGATCGCTTACGCTCCTGGTGAACTTTTCGAGCGCGAGGAGATGGGATCGTTAGTTGACTTACCATCTCCACTCCAATTCGATGGGCCTGAATATAGACGAACCGGTGAGCCTCGGCATCGCGCTTGTTTCAATCAACTTCCCCAAACTTGTCGACCTTCTCCTCAACGTCGCTCGCTGCTGCTGACGCCTGCATCAGCGTCATGCTGAGTCTCGCCGCAGCAACGCCACGTGGGCCCATTCCCAGCGGGTAGCACAGACTATTCGACGGTCCGTTCGACCATTGTTCGGAACGGAGCTAGATTCTGGGCCAATCGTGGCAGAGCGTGAGGGCTCGCCAGCAGTGCGCTGGCAAGAGCGAAGCAGTTGCGGCCGTCGGTTTTAGGCTTTTGTTTTGACGATGGACGAAGAATCTGAATCCTTGGCCTTGCCGCTTTCTTCCTCGGCAGTCTTTTCTTCTTCCATACGTCGAACCACTGCACCAACATCTCTTCCCCCCAGGCTTGGGGCACATCGTCGTCTCTCGTAATGGACGAACCAACGAGCTGTGGCTGGAATTTCGTTCGATTGATGACTGTTATGAAAGGAAATGCCCGTCATGTCGAGTTCTCTACCGACACGGAACAGCCGTTCGACTGCATCGGTGATCTTGAGGGCTGTCTGACCTGGTATGCTTCTCATTCCGCAACGACCGCAGAGCATTGCGTTGATATTTTCTACATCGGCGTAGAATCCACCGCGTTCGAAGCGCAATGTGGTCTGTCCTCGACGCGTGCCTGTGCCGCACTTAGGACGTTCTGCTTGAACGTGCCTTCCTCATACATCATATCTGTATTGCTGACAGGTTTTCTTCATGCTTTCGATTTGATGGTCGGTGAGGAATCCGAATTGGCTGGTTCACTACCATCTTCTTCGGCAGGCTTCTCTTCTTCCGGCACGTCGAACCACTGGACCAACATCTCTTCCCACCAGACTTCGGTCACATCATCTCCTGGATCAGTCCCCAGAAAGGCCACATCGTCTTTCTTGATGGATGACCCGACGAGCTGCGGCTGGAATTTCGCTCGATTGATGACTTCTTTCGTGGCATAGCCACCGATGATCCAGGAGTCCGGATCAGCTCGGCGGGACTTGTAGGCCTTCAAGCCGTGCTTGAGATACATGAAGATCTGCTGCTGGATCGGATCGGCAACGCCGGACTGAGGCAGACTGAGGGTTTTCTCGATTGTGCTTTCGCCAATGCCGATCATCGTAGCGTGACGTGATCAGCTGCAGCATTTTCTTTCCCAGCTCGGCATCAAGCGGCATAGCGGACCTTTCGTGAACTATACGGAATTCGCGAGGCTGATCAAAATGGCCGTCCAGCTAGGCCGCAGGGAGGTCGGCGACTGAGGCGTACCTTCGGAGGTACGTCGCAGGGAGACGAACGACTGAGAACGACGCTGGAGGACATTTTCATCAGCCGAGATGTTGCTTGAAGAAGGCCTTCGCTCTCGCCCACGCGTCCTTCGCTGCGTCCGGCCTATACACGGATGGATCGGTGTCTCGGAAAAATGCATGTGGAGCACCAGGATAGGTCTTAATCTCGCCGGCTTTCCCGTACTTCTTCAACGCCGCTGCCAGTCGCTGGACGTCCGCCTTCGTAATCCAGCCATCGTCCTCACCATAGAGATACAACATCGGGCAGGCCAGCTTCTGAATCGGCGTATCGGGATTGGGCACCTGGCCGTAGAACGGCGCCGCGGCTTTGATCTCTGGATTGACGCAGGGCAGCATGAGCGCATAGGACCCGCCCATGCAAAATCCAGTGACGCCGATCTTTGTTGCGTCCACCTCGGGAACTAACTTGAGATAGTCCACCGTCGCATTCAGATCGTTGAGTCCGTCTTCTTGTTTGAGGGTGTTCATAAGCTTGCCGGCTTCGCTCGCGTCTGTTGTGAGCGGATGTCCCAGGCGCGAATAGAGGTCCGGAGCGATTGCGACATAGCCCTCTCCTGCATACCGCCTGGCAATATCCTTGATATGGTCTGTGAGTCCCCACCATTCCTGGACTATGATAACGGCCGGACGTTTATCCTTGGTTTGCGGTGCCGCCACAAAGGCTCGCATCGTCACGACTTTCCCGCTCGGATACTGAACGGTCGTCTCTCGAATGGATTCAGCCATGGGTCACCTCCGCGCGCTCTCGTGAATTTTGAGTGTTCAGTGTTGAATTTTGAATTTACCTAGCCCCAACTCAACACTTAACATTCAACATTCAAAATTGGCGGCCAGCCGCTACGCGACTAATTGCCGGCCACCATCATCTCGGAAATCTTGAGCGTCGGGCTCGCAATGCGTCCCCGGAACACGAGATCATTCCCAATCAACTCGATATCTTTGAACATCTGCTTGAGATTTCCTGCGATGGTGATTTCTTCGACGGGATAGGCTAATTCGCCGTTTTCAATCCAGAACCCGCTGGCCCCTCGCGAGTAATCGCCGGTGACCATATTGATTCCGAATCCGATCAACTCGGTGATATAGAGCCCATCCTTAATCGAGCCAATGATCTCTTGCGGGCTCTTCAACCCAGGGACGAGATAGAAGTTCGTCGGACCGACGGAAGGACTCTCGCCCACGCTCCGTGACGCGTTGCCGGTCGACGGCAGCCCCAGCTTCTTTCCGGAATAGCTATCGAGCAGGTAACTCTTCAGCACGCCGCGTTCTACGATCGTATTCTTCCGCGTGGCCAACCCTTCGCCATCAAACGGACGAGATCCAAGACCTCCAACCATCCGGCCGTCGTCGTACAGAGTCATCAGATCAGACGCGACTGTCTGGCCTAGTTTGTCGAGAAGGAATGAAGCCCGCTTGTAGAGACCATAGCCGGAGACGGCACCGCATAAGTTCGCCAGCAGGCTTCCGGCCGTTTCCTGATCGAACACCACCGGCACCCGCTTGGTCGCCACCTTACGGGCACCCAGGCGACGAACGGCTCGCCTGGCCGCCTCCTGCCCTATCGATTCCGCGGATGCCAACCGTGCAAACTTGCGTTGGACCTCATACCACGCATCGCGCTGCATGGAGCCAGTTTCAGACTCGGTCGCAATCGGAGAGACGGACAGTGAAAAGCTTGAACTCTTGTAGGACCCGACGAAGCCGTGGCTGTTCGCCAGCACCACTCGTCCTGACGACGAATCGAACTCCGAACCTTCCGAGTTCGTGATGCGTGGGTCTGCGGCAAACGCAGCCGCTTCTCCGCGCTTGGCCCAATCGATCTGCGTTTCTGTATCGAGCACCGTCTCATCATAGAGATCGAGACTCGGCTGCTCTGTGGCCATCTGAGCCGCATCCGGTAACCCTGAGACGTCATCCTCAACAACCGCCTTGGCCAAGGTACAGGTGTCTGCAACAAGCCGTTCGAGGGAGTCTTTCGTGAAGTCGGACGTGGAAGTGGTCGCCGATCGCTTTCCGATGAAGACGCGCAGTCCTAACCGCTTCTCTCTCGCCTTCGTCAATCGATCGACCGTGCCGACCCGCACTTGGACCGAAAGAGTCTCCCCATCGGCCACCACGATATCCGCTTCCGTCGCGCCGCAGGCTTTCGCGCGAGCCAGGACATCGGCAGCCAGCTGCGCATAGCCGTTGGTGATTATGGCGGGCTCTGTTCCTCGTTGCTCTTGAAGCATGTGTCCTCTACTCTGTCACTTGTCATTGGTCATTAGTGGATGACTCTGCGCTCTCCGCCTTGAACAATGACTCATGCCAATGACCATTGACTCTCTTAACGTTGCGTCCCGCCGACTGTAATCTCCTCGATCTTGATGGTGGGCATGCCGACCCCGACCGGCACCGATTGGCCGTCCTTGCCGCACGTTCCGATGCCATTGTCGAGTTTCAAGTCATGCCCCACCATCGAGACCTTGGTGAGGATCTCCGGCCCATTCCCGATCAAGGTGGCTCCCTTCACCGGTGTGGTGATCTGTCCGTCCTCGATGAGGTAGGCCTCGCTGGCGGAGAACACGAACTTCCCGTTGGTGATATCAACCTGCCCACCGCCGAACGAAACGGCATACAGCCCTTTTTTCACCGACCGGATGATGTCTTGAGGATCCGACTCACCGGCCAACATGAACGTATTCGTCATTCGTGGGAGCACGACGCTTTGATAATTCTCACGCCGACCGTTGCCGGTCAGGGGAATCCCCATGAGGCGGGCGTTGAGCTTGTCGGTGATATAGCGGCGGAGGATGCCCTTCTCGATGAGGGTGGTGCAGCTGGTCGACGTTCCCTCATCATCCATATTCAACGAACCGCGACGAAAGGGAAGAGTCCCATCATCCACGATCGTGCAGACGTCCGACGCCACGCGTTTCCCGATCAGACTCGAGAAAGCCGATGTTTTTTTCCGGTTGAAGTCGGCTTCCAACCCATGTCCGATCGCCTCGTGCAACAGGATACCGGGCCATCCGCCTGCCAACACGACGGGCATCACCCCGGCCGGAGCATCCACGGCGGACAAGTTCAGGATCGCCTCTCGCGCAGCCTCTCGCGCATAACTCAGGTGTCGATTGTCCTCGCGGTAGTACTCGAACCCAACCCGACCTCCTCCACCGAAGCTCCCGACCTGTCGATTATCACCATCTTCGGCAATACAGGTGATCTGCAGACGAGACAACGGTTGAACATCGCCGACCAGCGTCCCATCAGAGGTCGCAACCGCCACCACCTTGTATTCGGTGTTAAAAGACGCCATCACGTTCTTGATGCGGGGGTCATACCGCCTGGCTTCGGCATCGATTTCATTCAACAGCGCCACACGCTCGGATGTGGCCGCCTCGGCCTTCGCCCGTTCGATTGGATACAGGTCTCTGGTCGGTCGGCGCTGGGCGGGCACCGGAACGGGGGAATCTCCCTTGGGGGAATTGGCGATATAGCGTGCTGTATCGGCCGCAATCTCCAGATCCTTCTTCGTTAATTCATCTGAGTAGGCAAACCCTGTTTTTTCGCCGGCGGTCGCACGGACCCCGACCCCTTGAGACACACTCTTGGCAGCACGTTTAACGATGCCTTCCTCCATCGAAACCGACTCTGAGATGCGGGACTCGAAATACAGATCCGCATAATCGACATCCCTCACGTTCAAACGATCGAGCGCGTGCTGGGCTTCGAGTTCGGTGACACCGAATTTGGTCAATTGAACCGGCTCGGACATAGTTTCGGACATAATGATGGTTGCCTCCTCGTCTCTGCGGCTGAGGGGCGAGTATAGCCCATTCATTTCCGCCGTCGCAATGCGACGATGCCTCGCTGACTGGGTTACTGAGGTCGTTTCCGAGTTATCGTTTGACATTCCATACCCCCGACAGTAGACTTTCTCCACTTTTCTCCCTCTAACACTGGACGTGAGGAGCGCGCTCTAGGCTCGTATGACACACAACCCGGCTTCAAGTTTCGATCAACTGTCTGAGAGCGAATTGACCGCCAAGTTGGAGCCGGAACTGCTCCCGAAACATGTCGCGGTCATCATGGACGGCAACGGACGGTGGGCGGAACTTCGCAGTCTCCCTCGCATAGCCGGCCATCGCGAAGGCATTCATTCCGTCAGAGAGATGATCACCCTCTGCCTGGAACTCGGCATCCATGCCCTGACCATCTATGCGTTTTCACAAGAAAATTGGAATCGTCCGACACAAGAAATCAGCGCGCTCATGAGCCTCTTGGAGCATTACCTTTCAACGGAACGGGCCAGCTTGGTCGAGCAAGGAGTGCGCTTCCGCGCCATCGGCCGCCACGAGCTGCTCCCTCCATCGGCTCAACACTGGGTTCGCACGACCGAGAAAGAAACGGCGCATCTCGATAAACTGATCCTGACGGTCGCCCTCAGCTACGGAGGACGAGCAGAAATCGTCGATGCGGTAAAAATATTGATCGAGGACGTTCAGGCTGGGACGGTGCAACCAAACCTGGTCGATGAAACCACGATCCAGCAGTACCTCTACACGCATCCGCTCCAGGATCCCGACCTACTGATTCGGACGAGCGGAGAAACCAGGATCAGCAACTTTCTCCTGTGGCAACTGGCCTACACGGAGTTGTGCTTCACGCCGACCTTGTGGCCGGATTTTCGGCGACGGGAGTTCCTGCTCGCGCTGATCGAGTATCAAAGACGGGAGCGCCGCTTTGGCCGAGTGCTGAGCACCGTGTCTTCGTAACCCGTGTGGGACATTCACCCACCACCGAAACGATCGCTCACAGCTCGACATCCGTGACCACCCCACCAGCACGCACCCGACGGTTCGATCTCCGGCGTCTCTATACGGCAGCCGCGCTGATCCCGGCGGTCTATGTCATCATCGCACACCTTGCTCCATGGGCCTTGACGCTGCTGTTGATCGCCGTCGGATCCATCGCTCTACTGGAACTCTATCGCCTCGGTTTCCAGTCACGATTGAACCGTCTCCTTGTCGGAGTGGGGATGGCGACCTTTGTCCTGGTTCTCACTCGCTCTCATTTTTCGTTTTCCTTGGTGGAGCTGCTGATTGCCGCTTCGCTCATCCTGGCCGTAGCCGTGTCATTCTTGTCCGGCACGATTGATCGCCGATGGAAAGATGCGCTCAGTATTCTGTTCGGCGTATTCTATGTTGGGTTCCCCCTCAGCACAGTGGTCTCGACCCGTTCATTGCCGGCCGGCGAATTCCTCGTGCTGTTTCTGGCGGTGGTCACATGGGCTTCTGACGCCGGCGCCTACTACGCCGGGACCCTGTGGGGCAAACACCCGCTCTTGCCGTCGGTCAGTCCGAAGAAGACGGTCGAGGGAGTACTTGGAGGGCTTGCACTGGCCATCAGTGTCGCAGTATTGGCTCAGTGGTTTGCCTCACAACTTTCACTATGGGATTCGTTGATCCTGGGCGTGCTCTTGACGGGAGCGGGGCTTCTTGGAGACCTTTTCGAATCGGCGATCAAACGTCGGACGGGCGTCAAAGATTCCGGTGGAATCCTGCCTGGCCATGGCGGTATGTTGGACCGACTCGATAGTCTCTTGTTCACCGCCCCCACCTTCTACTACTATGTCGCCTACGTTCGCGACCTATCGCCGCCTCTATAAAGAGGATTGAGAGGAGAGGATATGAAGTCGATAATCATCTTGGGATCGACCGGATCAATCGGAACCAACACGCTCGATATCGTCCGACGGTTTCCCGAGGAATTCCGCGTCGTCGGACTGACGGCCGGCAGTAATATCGACAAGCTCGAAGCGCAGATCCGCCAATTCACACCCAAAGCCGTGGCGGTCTCCACGGAATCCTCCGCGGTGTTGCTCAGAAACCGGTGTGCCGATCTTCCGCTTGAGATCATGGCCGGCGAAGAAGGCATCACTCACGTGGCATCGGCGCTGGATGCCGAATTGGTGATTTCCGCCATCGTGGGAGCGGCCGGTCTCGTTCCGACCTTGTCCGCCATCCGAAGCGGAAAGCACATTGCCCTGGCCAATAAGGAGCCGATGGTGATGGCCGGTAAGCTGATGCAGGATGAAGCCCGAATACATGGTGTCAGGATTTTTCCGGTCGACAGCGAACACAGCGCCATCTTTCAGTCATTGGAAGGACATCGGATTGAAGATGTCCGGCGATTGATCCTCACGGCATCCGGCGGAGCGCTCTGGACATTGTCCCAAGAGCAGCTCCTGGATGTGACTCCGGAACGGGCCCTGCAGCATCCCAACTGGAAGATGGGATCCAAAATTACCATCGACTCGGCCACGTTGATGAATAAAGGGTTGGAAGTTGTGGAAGCCCGGTGGCTCTTCAATATTCCCGAGTCCAACATCGACGTGTTGATTCATCGAGAAAGCATCATCCATTCTCTGGTAGAGTATAAAGATAGGTCCATGATCGCCCAACTGGGCCTTCCGGATATGCGAACCCCCATTTCCTACGCAATGCGCCATCCAGCCAGAATGGCCCTTGACCTCCCCTCACTGGATTTGACGGAGATCGGACAATTGACCTTTTGCAAACCCGACCATGATCGCTTTCCTTGCCTCAATCTCGGGTACGAGTCGCTTCAGACCGGCGGCACCATGCCGGCCGCAATGAATGCGGCGAATGAAATCGCCGTCGAGGCGTTCCTTAACCATGGCCTTCGCTTCGGTGAAATCCATCAGGTCATTCGCAGTACGATGGAGGCGCATGCCCATCAGGAGATTACCTGCCTTGATGATGCGCTGGAAGCGGATCGATGGGCTCGAGAAAAGGCCGAATCGTTGGTGCATGCGTTACCTCGCTGACGATCGTTTGCATTTCACGCCGCGAATGTTAGAGTAGAAGATCACACACGCGACACGGAGTTCCTGATGACGTCCGTACTTGCCTGGTCCCCCGATACGTTGTGGCTGCTCCTCCAGAAAGCCTGGTGGTTCCTTGTCGTACTTGGCGTACTGGTCGCCTTCCATGAGCTCGGCCATTTTCTCGCCGCTCGGTGGGTTGGAGTAAAAGTCCTCAAGTTTTCCATCGGCTTCGGCCCGAAGTTATTCGGCCGCCAGGTCGGCGAAACCGAGTATCTCGTCTCTGCCGTCCCGCTCGGTGGGTACGTCAAATTGTTCGGCGAGGATGAGACGGAGGCCACAACACCGGACGACCGACGGCGATCGTTTTCGCACCAGGGCCTGTGGGGAAAGGTGCTTATCGTAGCGGCGGGCCCCGGGTTCAATTTTATTCTGGCCTACCTGATCTTCGCCGGATGGTTGTCTACCGGCGCGCCGTTGTTTGTGCCGACGTTCCGCGATTTGAGCGCCGACGTCGAAGCCCTGGTTCCCGGTTCTCCCGCATCGATGGCAGGGATGGAAGTCGGCGACCGCATCGTCAAGATCAACGGCAAAGACATTTCGACCAAAACGGAGTTGCTGGATATCGTCTCCAAGAGCAAGGGCCAGCCTGTCTCACTCGAAGTCCGACGAGATGATCAGCTCAAAACACTCACAGCGACTCCTATTCCCGTTACTGGAGATGGGGCCGGTGCAGACGATCCGTTGTATACGATCGGGGTTGAGGAAACGCCTCCCCTTGTCACCTCGGTCATGCATGGATCACCCGCCGCCCTAGCCGGATTCAAGCCGGGCGATCGAGTGGTCGCGATAGAAGGGCAGGTCATCTATTCCTGGGCGCAGATGACCACCCAGGTACGCGAGCACCCGCAGAAACCGCTGACACTCGAGGTTCTCCGCGACGGAAAACGTACCGCGCTGACCGTCACGCCGACCAGTGAAAAAGTGACGGCGAATGGACAGACTCTCGAAGTGGGGAAAATCGGCATCTCGGGACCTGGCCGTTCGTTGATGCATTCTGACAACGCGGCGGAGGCTGTGTATCAAGGACTCGAAGCCACGTGGGGATGGACTGAACTGACCGCGATCGGCCTCTACAAAATGATCGTGGGCGATATTTCGAGCAAGAATATCGGTGGACCGCTGACGATCGCCAATATTTCCGGTGAAGCTGCTTCCCAAGGCGCCTCCAGCGTCGTGTTCCTGATCGCCATCCTGAGCATCAACCTCGGTGTCCTCAATTTATTGCCGATCCCGATTCTTGACGGTGGCCACTTGCTCTTTTTCCTGATCGAGGGCATTCTGCGCAAACCGCTCGGCGAACGGCAACGAGAGGTTGCGCAACAGGTAGGATTGGTCTTGTTGGTCGGTGTGATGATCTTCGCCTTCTGGAACGATCTGGAACGCATCTTCTCCCGCTAAACCTTTCATGAAAACGTCTCAGTTACTCATCCCCACGCTACGGGACGATCCCGGCGAAGCAGAAACTGTCAGCCACCGATTGATGCTGCGCGCCGGACTGATCCGAAAGGTGGCAGCCGGCATCTATACGTATCTTCCACTCGGTCTCCGGGTGATCCGGAAAATCGAGCAGATCATCAGAGAGGAAATGAACCGCGCTGGCGCGCAGGAACTGCTGATGCCGATCGCGTCCCCTGCTGAATTGTGGAAAGAAACCGGGCGCTGGGATTACTACGGCAAGGAGCTCCTGCGCTTCAAGGATCGTCACGAACGCGATTTTTGCTTGGGGCCGACGCATGAAGAAGTCATTACCGATTTATTCAGACGAGAAGTTCGTTCCTATCGTCAACTCCCGCTGAATTTTTATCAAATCCAAACAAAGTTCCGGGATGAGATCCGCCCTCGCTTTGGGCTCATGCGAGGCCGTGAATTCATCATGAAGGATGCGTATAGCTTTGACGTTGATGAAGCGGGCGCCAAGATCAGCTACCAGAAAATGTACGACGCCTACACCCGAATCTTCACGCGATGCGGACTCACCTTTCGGGCGGTTGAAGCCGACACGGGGTTAATCGGTGGGGACGTGTCGCATGAGTTCATGGTCCTGGCTGAGAACGGCGAAGCTACGGTGGCATACAGCGACCAGGGATCGTATGCCGCCAATCTTGAACGGGCGGAGATCCTTCCTCCTTCCGATGTTGAGGCGACGCCGCTTCTCTCTTTGACTTCGATCGCAACGCCACAGCGCCGAACAGTGGAGGAGGTAACAGCCTTTTTGCAGATTACACCTCGTCAACTCGTGAAGACGCTGCTGTACCGTGCAGGGACCGAAACCATTGTCGTACTGATCCGAGGAGATCATGAGGTGAACGAGGTAAAATTGGCGCGGCTCCTCAAGGTACTCGACGTTGTGTTGGCCGATCCCGAGACGGTCCAACGTGTCACGGGGGCTCCGCCGGGATTTGCCGGACCAGTCGGCCTGCAGCATATACGAATCCTGGCGGATCACGCCATTACAGGAATGAAAAACGTTGTCATCGGTGCCAACAAAGCCGACACCCACTATCAGAACGCCAATCTCGATCGTGATTTCACGGTCGAACAATTTGCCGATCTCCGCAATGCGCAAGCCGGCGACCCTTCTCCCCGAGGACCAGGTGCGCTGAAGCTCGCCAAAGGGATCGAAGTCGGACAGGTGTTCTTACTCGGCACCAAGTACAGCCACAAGATGAACGCCACCATCCTCGACGATCAGGGCAAGGAGCGCCTTGCCATCATGGGTTGCTATGGAATCGGCGTCGGTCGGACGGCCGCCGCGGCGATCGAGCAACATCACGATGAGAAGGGCATCATCTGGCCGTTTCCCATCGCGCCATTCCATGTGCATCTCTTGGCGGTGAGCCAATCAGAAAGGACGACCGAGGCCGCCGCGCGTCTCTATGCCGATTTGACGGTGACGGGCATCGAAGTGTTGTGGGACGACCGTACCGATCGCGCCGGCGTCAAATTCAATGACGCCGATCTCATCGGCGCTCCGTTCCAGATCGTCATCGGAGACAAAGGTCTCGCGGACGGCGTCGTGGAGATCAAGATTCGACGAACGGGAATCAGATCCCGTATCGCATCCGGTGACCTTGTCGCCCATCTCAGGAAACTTTCCACCGAAGCCGATCCATCCGCTGCGTGATCCACACGTCAGATCCGACTGAGAACGGCCTCACATTTTCCTGAACTCGACCGATGGAAAATGTCTTTTCCTTGCCTTCCCAGGTCATTCGGCTAGACTGAAATTCGATTCAGGGCTCGCCTGGCAAGCTCCTGCTGATCCGGTGTACGACCTGTTTCATTTACGTCTCGACCCCAGAGAGCACACAGTCGGATGCACACCAAGCCGATGACTCAGAATGTCCAGGAGCTGCAGCACAAAGTCGAGCACGCGGAGCACGTCAAGCGCATTACCACCCAAATTCATGCGGCCGGCAATCTCGACCAAATTCTCCTCGACCTGCATAAAGACATCTTAGGCCTGTTCGATGCAGACGATCTGACGCTTTTTGCCTTCGACTCAGAAAAAAAGGAAATTTTCTCCAAAGTGCCTCATATCGACGGCGTTGAAGAAGTCCGCATCCCGATTACCGAGCAGAGTCTCGCCGGTTTCTGCGCAAAATACCTTCGCCCCGTCAATATCGCCGATGCCTATAATATCGCCGAACTCCATGCGATCCATCCGTCCCTGCTCCACGACACGTCCTACGATAAACGCACCGGCTTCAAGACCAAACAAGTCCTGACCTATCCGATCGTCGCCGACAATAAATACCTGATGGGAGTCCTCCAACTTCTCAATAAAAAGAACGGGAGTCGGTTTACCAGAAAGGACGAAGAAGCCGTCGACGAAATCGCCAAAGCGCTGGGAATCGCTTTTTTCAACCTCCGGAAGACATCCAAAAAGAATCCCACGAAGTTCGATCTCTTGGTCGGCAACAGCCGTGTTACTCAGAATGAACTGGACCAGGCCCTCGCCGACGCCCGGAAAGGGATGAGCGATCTGGAGAGTATTCTGATCGAAAAATATAAGGTCCCCAAACTCGATATCGGCAAATCACTCGCCCAGTTCTATAAGTGTCCGTATATCGAATACAGTGAACGAACCATCGTCGATGTGGAGCTGCTGAAGAACCTCAATGTCGACTTCCTGAAAAAGAACCATTGGATGCCGCTCAAACGAGATCGTACGGCGATCGAGATTCTGACCGACGACCCGGGAGACCTTGACCGCGTGCAAGACATCAAGCGGACGTTCCCGGGCCTCAACATTCGGTTCGCCGTCAGTCTCCGCCGGGACATTGCCCAATTTCTGAGTTCCGCGACTGGACAGAGTGACGGCGGCGGCGGACGCAAGCTCGACGAAAATGTCTCCGATATTCTCGGCGAGCTGGTCACCGAAGCGCAGGCCGAGGCGATGGAGGATTCCTCCGCAGCCGGACTGGATGAAAACGACAGCGCGATCGTCCGCTTGGCGAATCAGATCATTGCCGACGCCTACCGACAAAATGCGTCGGACATTCACATCGAGCCGTATGGAGAAAAGCGCGAAACGTTGGTCCGGTTCCGAGTCGATGGCGACTGTTTCGAATACATGAAGATTCCGCAGAGCTATCGCCGCGCCATCGTCTCTCGACTCAAAATCATGGCCAACCTGGATATTGCCGAGCGCCGCAAGCCCCAAGACGGAAAGATCAAATTCAAGCTTTCGGAGACGAAAGAAATCGAACTCCGTGTGGCGACCCTCCCCACAGCCGGATACAACGAAGACGTGGTCATGCGTCTCCTTGCGGCAAGCGAACCGCTCCCTCTCGATAAAATGGGATTCTCGGAACGAAACCTCACGATGCTGAAAGAGATTTCAGAAAAGCCGTATGGCATCATTCTCTGCGTCGGGCCAACAGGATCAGGAAAGACGACCACGCTTCACTCGGTACTCGGCAATATCAATACCCCGGACATCAAAATATGGACAGCCGAAGACCCCGTAGAAATTACGCAGTATGGTCTGCGTCAAGTGCAGGTGCAGCCGAAGATCGGCCTCACCTTTGCCGCTGCCATGCGCGCATTTCTCCGGGCCGACCCTGACGTCATCATGGTGGGAGAAATGCGGGATAAGGAAACGGCCGACACGGGTATCGAAGCGTCATTGACCGGCCACCTGGTGATGAGCACACTGCATACCAACAGCGCAGTCGAAACGGTCACTCGCCTCCTCGACATGGGCTGCGATCCGTTCAGCTTTGCCGATGCCATGCTGGGTGTCCTTGCGCAACGGTTGGCTCGACGAATCTGCAAGGACTGCAAAGAGCAGTACATTGGAACCAAAGAGGAGTACGAAGAACTCCGATTGGGATACGGGTCGGAGTACTGGGATAAGCTCGGCATCAACCAGGATGCTACGTTCCGCCTTTCCCGTGGAAAAGGCTGTGAAACGTGCAACCGATCAGGCTTTAAGGGGCGGGTCGCTTTACACGAACTCCTCTTGGGGACAGACCAGATGAAGCGAATGATCCAACAAAAAGCGCGCACCGAAGACATGCTCAAAACCGCGCTTGAAGAAGGGATGACGACGCTGGTACAGGACGGAATTCACAAAGTCTTGCAAGGCCACACGACCTACAAGGAAGTCAAAGCCGTCGCCATCAAATAGTTCGTTCGACTTACCCCGGGTCAGGGTGTCACACCGGAAAAGCAGGCTTTCACTCCCTACCCATAACCATGTAGAATGCGCCGCCCAGTACCGAACCCTTATGATGCGGATCCCGTCGCTTTTCCTGGCCCCACTGCTCCTTCTCGCGGGATGTGAATCCCCTGACCGTGTACTCACGAACGCTGAACGACTGCTCGGCAGCCGAACCAGCAGGACCGTGCTCGACATTGCCACGGGCAAGGACCCCAAACAAATCCTCAAAGAACGCGTCGATGCCTATCAGCGCGACCCCGAGGCTGTGATCAGAGATCTGAGGGCGATCCAACGGGATTTTAACACCCTCATGACTGCGCTCACGGGGAGGGTACGACAAACATGGGGTGAGAAGGAAGTGAAAGTCCCTGAACAAAAGAAGTATGTGAAATACACCCAGAACTATATGAGCCGGACCATCGTTGACTTCGACAGCGGGATGATCGTCGTGGAAACCTTGGACGACAAAGCATCAAAGGAGAGCGTGAAGAACGCGATTGTCACGACCTTGCTCACTCCCGACGATCCACGCTCCGTCGATCTTTTTTCCGACAAGCCGGTCACGCTGACCAGTGACCACCCTCCATATTTATTGGGCCTGGTGCTGGATCAACAGGGACAGCAGATCCGCACCCCGGCCCAAGCGGAAACGTTTGCGGCATCGACGCTCGATACGGCTAGGACAAGAACGGTGGACCAGAACGGGACAACGAAGCAAGCCCTGATCGTCGAAATCAAGATGGTCGAGAATTTCTCGAATCGACAAGCGGATAAGTATCGGGCGACTGTCGCCAGATTTGCCGAACAATTCAAGATCAGCCCAAGCCTCATCTTTGCCGTCATGAGGACGGAAAGCAACTTCAATCCATTTGCCGTGAGTTCCGCCCCGGCTTATGGCTTGATGCAGCTGGTTCCAACCAGCGGAGGCCGGGACGCCTACCGAAGAGCCAAGGGAAAAGATACGATTCCATCGCGCGAATACCTGTTCGACCCAGAGAATAACATCGAGCTCGGCAGCGCCTATCTCAATGTCCTGTCGTATAATCTGCTTGAACGGATCGACAATGAGGTTTCGCGAGAATATTGCGTGATCTCGGCCTATAATACAGGCCCGCGGAATGTCTTTAAGACGTTTGCCGGCGACTCCTTGGCCGCTCTCAATCACATCAACAGCCTCGAACCACCGGCCGTCTATAACCGATTGCGCAATAACCTGCCATATCAGGAAACGAGGGATTATCTCGTGAAGGTCGTCACCTTCCGCAGACAGTTCGTCTCCCTGCGGGAAGACAATGACCGTTGAGCGCTTTCAGTATGTTGGGAAACGTCCGGCGATAACCATGCAAGACCGGAAGGTCAGACGGTAAGCGGCGGGCCCGACCTAGACTGGTGATTCATGAAGGTCTGGAGATGCTTATTGTCGGTGGGAGACAACCCCTCGAACTCTACTCCATAGGTGTGTTCTTTGCCCCACCGGACCGTGGCGGTTTCGATGAACGTTGATGCCGCTTGATTGGGCAATCGCAAACGCATGGCGATTCGGTCACCGGGTGTGATCACCGCTTCCGTCATGACACGAGCCCCTTTTGCCGACACATCGTAGACGATCCCCAGACCTTGTTCCACCGCCCCTTTCCTCAGCAAGCCTACCCTGGCCAACGAACAGGGAAATGGAGCCGACACACGCACTCGAGGGTGTTTGCGCAATTGCGGGGTACTCTGGTCTCTCGCGGACTTGAAGTTTAGGTCATCCATGTTGTTTTACCCCGCTGCTGTAGGAGCCGCATACAAATCTGCCTCGTGAGACACACTGTACCTCACGAGGCAGATCTTGCGAACTATTTTCGTACTTTATGTACGTATTGCCGTCGATGCATTGCGCGAGGAGGGTTCGGTACGAACACCCCTAGGGTTCGGACGTCGGTGCCGCCCGGGACTCGTCACATGATTCGACGAGGGACGCCCATTCCGGTGTAACCGTGCGCCCTTGGCATGAATCTCCGATGATGGAGCCCCACTTCCGGCAGCGAGCGGGACCGAATGTCCCAACAGACGCTCGATATCTCGAAGTTGACAATGGTCTTCGCCCGTCACAAAACTCGTGGCGCGACCGGTCGTCTTCATCCGAGCCGTGCGCCCGATGCGATGCACATAATCTTCCGGGCAATTGGGAAGATCGAAATTGATCACATGACCGATGTTCGCGACATCGATCCCGCGCGCGGCAATATCCGTAGCGACCAGCACACGGAATGACCCGCGTTTAAAACCCTCCAGCGCGGCGCGCCTTTGCGAGAGACTCCGGTCTCCGTGCAGCACCGCCACTCGATGGCCGGCACTACCCAGCATGCGCCCCAGCCGATCGGCACGATGCTTCGTCCTGGTGAAGACCAGCGCGGTCGCCTGATCAGCCCCCAAGAGTGACAACAGAAGATCAGGTTTGTCGGCATGGGATATATGATGGACTGCCTGTGTGACACCGTCGGCCGTCGTGGCAGATGGCGCGACCATGACGCGCACCGGATTATTAACGTTGGCTTGAACCAACCGGGCCAGATCCGATGGCAGGGTTGCCGAAAACAGCAGCGTCTGCCGCTCCTCCGGCAAGGCATCAAGAATTTGATTGATCTGAGGCGCAAATCCCATGTCCAACATCCGGTCGGCCTCATCCAATACCAACATTTTAATGGACGACAACAAGATCGTGCCGTTCCACATGTGATCCAGGAGGCGTCCCGGCGTCGCGACCAAAATGTCCGGTCGCTGCCGCAAGCCTCGCACTTGGGCTTGCATGTCTGCACCTCCCACGATAACTGTCGCGGAAATGCGCCGACTCCGCCCGAGTTTCTCGATCGTAATCAGCGTCTGCAATGCGAGCTCGCGAGTCGGCGCAAGGATCAATGCCTGCGGCTGTCCTTTCGGCAGCGCAGCAAGCCGTTCGACAATCGGGATGATAAAGGCCGCGGTCTTGCCTGTCCCGGTCTGAGCGCATCCAATAACATCTCGCCCGGCGAGTGCAGGCGGGATCGCTTGTTCTTGAATGGGAGTGGGTGAAGTGAACCCGGCGGTAACCAGGTCCTGTAAAAGGCCCTCGGACAAACCGAGAGCGTGAAAATTAGCGGGAACAGACGTATCCACTACGTTATCCTTTCAGTGTGATCGCATTATGACGGGATCAGAGAACCGAGGGGAGAGACAACCGAGAAGGGTGCAACTCCAAACTGGACCTGGTCGCGATGCGATCGCGAGGTCCGATATAGTTTGAACATCTCCTCGCCGGACCACCGCGAGGGAAATGTAGTGTCACCATACAGCATGGCATTCCTCACGTCAACCTGTTCCTTCAATAGCCACGAGAGAGCAGACTATCATACCTGGTCGTCTGTCCCGACACCATGGTAGCCAATCGTAAGGTTTGATTCCTTAACAAACACATGTTAGGCATGATTGCTTTCTGCCCGCCTATCCGTATGAACAGGGCTGAGGGCAAGCTGGGCACATCTCCGCTTGACACAAATCCAGCCGCGAATCATGCCCTCTTCCCTTCCGCGTGAATCATCCCAGCACGACGCGAATGTGGTGGTTACCGGATACGACGAGCGGGATATTCGTGTTGACAGTCGACGCATTGCCATCCAGATCGATCAGCGTCACGCCGCGGCTCACATGGCGCGGATTTTCCACCGCGATGTCATAGACCGCCGAATGATACCGGAAACGAATCGAGTACCCCGGCCAGTGGCGAGGAATACAAGGATCGATGGAGAGCGTGGCGCCGCGCAAGCGGAAACCGAGCATCCACTCCATGCCGGCACGGTAGAGCCAACCCGCCGCGCCGCTGTACCACGTCCATCCCCCACGCCCAACATGCGGCGGCTCGGCGTACACGTCACCGGCTACCACGTAAGGCTCGACTTTGTAGCGCTGAACGTTCGCTCGCGAAGAGATACGATGAACAGGATTTAACATGCGGAACAACTCACCGGCCTTGTCCCCCTCACCCAGCGCCACGAACGCCGGCACGGTCCACACGGCCGCATGGGTATATTGGCCGCCGTTTTCACGAATGCCTGGGACGTACCCTTTGATGTAGCCGGGATCTCTCGCCGTCTGATCAAAGGGCGGTGCCAACAGGACGGATCAGCCCGTCCTGCCGGTTCACAAGATGCCGCTCCACCGCGGCCATGGCGCGCGCGCCACGGTCCGGATCTGCGGCGCCGCTGATGACCCCCCAGGTCTGAGCAATAGAATCGATGCGGCACTCCGAGTCTGCAGCGGAACCAAGCGGCGTCCCATCATCGAAGTACGCGCGGCGGTACCATTCTCCATCCCACCCATCCCGCTCGATCGCAGCCTTCAACGCGCTCACATGGAGTCGCCACGTTTCAGCCCGAGCACGCTCACCGCGCTGAGCCGCCACCTTGGCGAACTCCCAGAGGACGGTATGCAGAAACCAGCCGAGCCAGACACTTTCCCCTTTGCCCTGCAGACCGACACGGTTCATCCCGTCATTCCAGTCCCCGGTACCCATGAGCGGAAGGCCATGACTGCCGACGACAAGGCTCCTATCCAACGCACGCGCGCAATGTTCAAAGAGGGTGGCGCGCGTCTCGGACACGCGTGGTTCAAAATAGGATTCATGTTGTCCCTCAGCCAACGCCGGGCCTTCTAGAAAAGGCGCCATTTCGTCCAGCACAGTCATGTCACCGGTCACTTCAAGAAACTGGATCACCGCGTACGGCAACCAGACCAGATCGTCGGAAATCCTGGTCCGCACACCGCGTCCGGACGGAGGGTGCCACCAATGTTGGACGTCCCCCTCGATAAACTGCCGCGCAGCGGCCCGTAGCAGATGTTCGCGCGTGACATCGCGCGCCGCCACACTGAGGGCCATGACATCTTGAAGTTGATCGCGAAACCCATAGGCCCCGCTCAATTGATAGAACGCCGCGCGGGCCCAGACGCGGCAACCCAGCGTCTGATAGAGCGCCCAGCGATTCAACAAGACATCCATGGCGCGCTCCGGTGTATGAACCTGTACGCCACCCAATAGGTCGTCCCATCGATGGGTAACCTCACGCAAGAGCGTATCCACATCCGCCCCACGGTAACGGTTAATCAGGCGACGAGCCTGCTCTCTCTCCGCTGCCTGACCAAGAAACCAGCGAATCTCGGCGCGTTCGCCTGCTTCCAACTCAATCGACAGTTGAAGGGCCGCGCAAGGGTCGAGCCCCGCTCCGACCTTCCCGGATAATGCACCTCCTGTTTCCAACGCAACAGGACGATCGAACGTCCCGTTACGGCCGAGAAATTCCGTGCGATCGCCGGTCCACGAGGTGTGTGTTCCGGCAAGATCGGTAAAGGCGATGCGCCCAGCGAACTCGCCGCCCAGCATGCTGCGAGCAAACAACGCCCCGGTCCCCGGATCGATCTCCGTGATGATGTACGGAGCGGACTCACTGCGGGAACTTCCCAGCACCCACTCGACATAGGCCGTGATTGAAAGACGCCGCGAGCGGCCGGACTTATTCTGCAGCGTCAGTCGAGAGATTTTGATCGGATCTTCAGGCGGCACAAATTGCAGCAATTCGGCCAGGACACCGTGCGATCCATGATGGAAGCGGCTATAGCCCTGTCCGTGACAGGCAACATAGGGCGCCGGATCATCGCGAATCGGCAGCGCAGTCGGACTCCAGACCTCTCCGGAATCGTCATCGCGAATATAGAGCAGCTCTCCCGACGGATCAGACACGGGATCGTTCGACCAGGGCGTCAGCTGATTCTCGTGGCTGTTCAGCGACCAGGTAAACCCGGAGCCGGATTCGGACACGAGAAACCCGAACGACGGATTCGCCACGACATTAATCCAGGGGCGAGGGGTCCGCAGACCTTCGCCGAGAATCGTGACATATTCGCGTCCATCGTCTGCGAACCCGCCCAAGCCGTTAAAGAATTCGAGCTCTCGTTCAGGCAACGGCACATCCAGACGTCTGCCCGCGCGCCGCATTGGCACATTCAACGACGCCGCGCCGCTCCTGTGTGGGAGGCGACTGACCTGCTCCGCCAACGTGCCGCGCCGGCTGAGCAGAACGACCCGCGCGAACTGCTGCAGCGCCATCCGATCCCGCGCGGAGAGCAGGTCGGTTCGCAGGAGATACATACTGCCTCGCGTCCCGCCGGCGTCCGGGTAGAGGCGCAGCCGACTGCCGCGCACAAGCCCTTCCAACGAGCCTTGCAACCCCTGCTCATACGACGAGGCCTTCTCATTCAGGATGATCACATCGGTCGATAATTGTCTCATTCGCCAGTATTCATGCGCTCGAAGCAATTGCCGAACGATGTCGACATCCTCCGCTTTGTCGATGCACACCAACACGATGGGCAGATCGCCTGAGATGCCATGCGTCCACAACATCGCGCGGTCCATCGTGCTCCGGCTCAGTATCTCGGACGACGGCCGCAGCGACGCATCGGTGTACAACACGGCGTTGGCCAATCGTTGGAACAGTTGCGCCTCGTCGGTCTCGATACCCAGGTGATGCAGCTGCACTCGCGCTTGCGTCCAGGCCAGCGACAGCGTGCGCTCAAACACTCTCGGGTCGCTGTACTTGTCGGCCAACTCCAACACATGATCGCGCGCGAGGCCGACAATGGTTGAAAACACCAGGCGCACGGTCCCGCCTGGGGGCACCCGCACCGTACGACGCAAGCTCATCACCGGATCCAGCACGGACCCGACGGTATTCGAGAGCGGCCGCCCATCGATCATCGAGACCGCCGTGCGCGCATGGTGTCCGCGTCCCAGAAACCGGGCGCGATCTGTTTCATATTGCAGGGCGCCCACGGTCTCGCCTTCGACCACAACCACCTGCGCCGCCCACACTGGCGCTTCGTCGTCCGATCGTCGACGGCGGGTGGCGAGCAACGCGCCTCTGTCAGGCACAAATTCCGTTTGCACGAACAAATTCGCAAAAGCCGGATGAGCCACATCGGCGGCCTGTGAGACCAGGGACAGCTCGGCATAGGAAGTCACTTGTAGCTCGCGCGCGCCGGTTCCCATATTGGTCACGGAGATGCGCCGCACTTCGGCATCATCCTCAGAGGACACCACGACCTCAAGCGTCGTACTCCAGTCGCCATCCCGCCGGATAATTTCGGCCCGTTCTTCGGTAAACGACGCCTCATAGTCGTCGGCATCGACGCCACTGGGCTGATACCCGGCCGACCATACAGACCCAGTCTGCATGTCACGCAGAAAAATATAAGAACCCCAGCAGTCCCGCGTCGCATCCTCGCGCCAGCGCGTCACCGCTATATCTCGCCACCGGCTGTATCCAGACCCGGATGTGGTCAGCATGACCGCATACTGCCCGTTGGACAGCAGATGCGTCCGCGGAGTGGCCTCATGCGGCGAGGTAAATCGCCGCGCGACCGGCGCAATGAGGTCGCGGACTTGCGCCGCGGCCGCGACTTCCTCCGCGCGCGGTCGGGTCACCGGCACATCGCGCGGAGTCCGTTCCTGGAGCAGGAGTTCGGTGGCCCGGACGATCGGTTCGTCATGAAACCGGGTTCTCATCAATCCGTTGTTCAAGACATTCGCGATCGAGACCAACGTCATGCCCTGATGATGCGACATATAGGCGCGCACGATGGCCACGTCTTTTCCTTCAGGCACCCGTGTCCGCGTGTAATCCAGCGCTTCATAGAAGCCATAGGTTCCCCTCCCGCCCGCCTCGGCGAGGCGGGCGAAACTTTGCGTGGCTTCCATGGGATTGATCATCGCCGCAAGCGCCGTGGCATAGGGGGCGACGACCATATCCTCACTGAGGCCTCGCTTGAGACCCAGACCCGGCACGCCGAAGCTGGAATACTGGTACGTCAGATCGAGATCGCGCGCGTTATAGGCCGACTCCGAGACACCCCAGGGCACCCCTCGCTCTAGACCGTATTGAATCTGCCGACCGACGATCAGCTCATACGTCCGGCACAGCAAGCTGTCTGCCGGGAAACGCATCACCAACGCCGGCATGAGGTATTCGAAGATGGAGCCCGACCAAGACACCAGCGCCGAGCCCTCTCCCACAGGCGTCATGGCACGGCCCAGATGAAACCAGTGCGATGACGGCACATCGCCCTTGGCGATGGCGATAAAGCTCGACAGTCGGGCCTCGGACGCCAGCAAGTCGTAGCAACTCGGGTCGAGACTATTCTCCGGCACTCGATAGCCGATGGACAACAGTTTGCGTGTCGGATCGAAGAGAAACGTGAAATCCATGGCGTGAACCATGCGCTCCACGCTCCGCGCGATCGCTGTGAGACGGCGAGCCAAGGCCGTGATATCTGCAATCGATTGCCGTATGGCGTCAGCCAGTAGAGTGATTCTTGCCAGGGCAGCCCGATCATGGGAGGGCCGACTGAGCAATTGTTCTCGTAAGCTCTCGATTGCGAGGAGCGCGGCCGTGAACCGCTCTGGAGCAGCCGCTAGCGCGGGAAGGGGATGGAAGAACGGCGCGATAAGCGCCCACTCCGGCGATGGTCCAGACGGATGATCGAACATGGCCTCCCGGTCTTTCTCACTGAAGCGGACCCATGGAAGCCATAGTTCCGCGTCCCGACGATGGCTTTCCACGCACGCCCGGACGGCTTCGGCCCAAGCACGCACCTCTCCATCGGACTCATTACCGCGCTCCTGTCCCAGTGCTTGGGCCATGTCCGAGACAGTATGAGACAAGGCGGTGAGCCTACCAAACCTGGCGGTCCAGTCGGCGGCATCGACAGGCCTGGACAAGAGCGCCATGGCCAGCACATCGATGGCGTGGGTCAGCTGCTTCTTGGTCACCGTGTGGGTCGGACGCTGATCTGGAATCGCGTCCAGCGCATCGCGTAACAGTTGGATAGCATCGTGAATCCCGTCAAACCGATCGCCTTCGATGGAAGATTGTTGAAGCAGCTCGCGGCATCCGTTTCCCAATGCCAACAAATGCCCCGCGAGATTGCCACTATCGACGGAGGATACATACTTCGGATCCAGCGGATGAAGGGCACGTGTGTCGTACCAATTGTAGAAATGCCCGCGAAACAACTCGAGACGGTGCATAGTCGCCAGCGTGGCTTCCAGCCGTTCGATGGCGTCGAGGGTTCCCAGCCATCCGAGGTCACGGGCAGCCAGGGTTGAGAGCAGATAGAGTCCAATATTGGTCGGCGACGTGCGATGGGCGACGACCGGTTTCGGATCTTCTTGAAAGTTATCAGGCGGCAGCGCATGGTCCTCGGAGGACACGAACGTTTCGAAGAACCGCCAGGTCCGGCGCGCAATCAATCGGAGCGTCCGCGCATCGGCCGGAGTAATCGGTTCGGCTCCTATGAGTCGAGGCGGCAAACTGACCCATCGTGCCACAGCAGGAGCTGATATCCAGAGCAGCATGAACGGAGCGGCTGCAGCCCAGGACTCAGAGTCCCCAAACCAGGCCACCCCACCAGCTGCCACGAGGGCGAGCATAAAACCGCCCGCCATGCGCCGATACATCCCCGTCAAGCTACACGTGTAGGCGCCCTCGGCTTGAGCCGCGGTCACCCACTCCAACATCCGCGTTCGCGTAAGCAGAAGCCGAACGAGTGTACGAAGGATCGCATCCGTCATAAGCCATGCCTGATGCGAGAGGAACGTGACCGTCAACGCGATCTGCCTCGCGGCCAACTTGAGGTCGGCGCCTGCTCCACGAAAATGGGTGCGCAAGGCAATCCTGGATCGGCGCGGATAGAGCCCGAGCACGAAGGACAATAGAGAAGGAATGGCGATCGTGGTCAGAATGAACCCGGACCAGACCCAGGCAGAATGCTCCGGCAGCATCCAGCCGATGATCAGTGTCAGAACCGCCGCGGGCGCCGACAGGGTACGGCGAAGGTTGTCGAGGATCTTCCAACGGCCGATGGCGGGAATCACCACCGCGCGATGCGCCTCAGAGCCGGTATGCCCTCGCCCGAGCAGCCAGGGCAGCAGCTGCCAATCGCCGCGCGCCCATCGATGTTGCCTGGCTGCCGCCGATTCATAGTGGGCGGGAAACGCTTCGAACAGCTCGATGTCGGTCGCCAGCGCTGCGCGCGCGAACAATCCTTCAAACAGATCGTGACTGAGCATCGCATTGTCCGGCACCTTGCCAGCCAGCGCCGCCTCGAATGCGTCGATCTCGTAAATGCCTTTACCCGTGTAAGACCCTTCTCGAAACAGATCCTGGTACACATCCGATACGGCCGAGGCGTAGGGATCGATCCCGCTGGGCCCGGAAAACGTCTGTTGAAAATACGAGCCTTCGCCGCTGCCCGGGAGCGAGGGTGTAATCCGAGGCTGCACAACCCCGTACCCCTCAAGCACACGCCCGACGCGCGGGTCGAATCGGGGCCGGTTCAGCGGATGAGCCATGGTGCCGATTAACCGGTGCGCGGCCCCACGCGGCAACCTGGTATCCGCATCCAGCGTGATGACGAACCGGACCGACGGAATCACTTCAGGCGGCTGCCCGCCGACAGACATGAACGTCGTGCTCGTTGAGCCGCGTAACAATTGATTCAACTCATGCAGTTTGCCTCGTTTCCGTTCCCATCCCATCCATACGCGCTCGGACTCGTTCCAGACTCGCCTGCGGTGCAACAGCACGAACCGCGAACCGCTGCCGGATGCGGGACCGTATCGTGTGTTGAGCCGCGCAATCCCCTCCACTGCGCTGCTCAGCAGTTCCGCATCCCCCGGAATACTTTCGCATGAGGCATCTCTCCAGTCTGAGAGCAGAGCGAAGCGCAGGTCATCATCCGCATTCGCTAGATAATGAACTTCTAACCGCTCAACCATCTCATCGATGCCCTGCCGGCTCGTCAGCAATGTGGGGACCACCACGATCGTGCGGAACTCTTTGGGAATGCCCTTCAGCAATGCCATCCGGGGTAATGACCGCGGCCCGAGGATGGCCATCACCGTCCGATTAATAAGCGCAATGGCAAGATCTGATGCCGGAACAAACGCCACGAGACCGAGGAACGCAAGACCCGCCATGGTCACACCTGCTCCGGACGCATGCCATAGCGGAAAGGCCAGGACTATGGCGGTCAACACTGCGAGCGAGCCCAGATACCCCAGAGCCGGGGCCCGGACGTACCAGCGCAGCAGCCTTTGCTTCAAGGACACCCGGTAACCGAGTTCGTGTTCAAACGCCCGGCGGCCCTGAGAGATAAGGTAATAACCGGGATCCGTGTGCCGGTCCCGCTCCGGCTGCTCACTCGCATGCGGCTCTACCCCAGCCAGCCTGGCACGGTCCACAACTCGGGCGGTCACGTCGAGTTCCGACAAACCCGTGCCGCGGGAGAGATCCTCGATCGCATGGCGATAGGTATCGCGCGTGGCGAAATCCATCTCGGCATAGCGGGAATCGCCCCGCAGAATCTTGTCGACCGAACTGACGCTCTCGAAAAAGTCCGCCCAATCGAACGCGGACGTCAACCGCATGCTCGTAATAATGTTGCGAACCGTGACACTCGTGGCCGCCTGCTGCTGATGCTCCGCATGCACCATGTCGTCGGCGGTTGTGCCCTGCCCAGCCAACCGTTCGTCCAGCCATCGCAGCACGGGACGCACCTTGGGGTCCAGGTCACGGAGTCGCTGAACAAGCTGCACGGCGAATGCAGCGGCTAATGGTCTGCGCTCAAAATGGTGGAGAACAGTCGCCGGAGGCTCGGCGGCTACTACCCCGGCCCCCAACAAGCCGTCGGCCAGTTCGTCGGCTGCCAGCCTGTCAGCGCGGCTCTGCACAACCCGCTCAATCAGCCTGCGAAGGTTTTCCACCAGGACGACACGCAGTGAGATCGCCACCGCCCACAACTCGCCGATCGTCAGCGGCTGCGCGCGTTGATAGGCCATCACGAAGCGACGGAGCATGTCGGGATCGAAACGACTGTCGGTGTGGGCCACGAACGCCCAGGCCACTCCATAGACCCGTGGGTAATTCTTCAAGTGGCCCGACGCCAATTTGGGTAATTGTCGATAATACCCAGGAGGCAGATCGTCGATGATTTCGCGAAGTTGTTCGTCGACAATATGGAAATTATCGACGAACCATTCAGCCGCCGGGGTAATCGTTTTCTCATCGCGAATCGTACGGGCGATCGCCCGATACGACGCCACCAAAACCCGTCCATTGTCCAGGACTCGTGGCGTGAGCAACCGGCCAACCCGTGCATCATCGGTGACGACCTGTGCCGTCGCGAGACTGGCGGCATGCTGTTCAAGCCGCTCGACGCCGAAGAGTTCTGCGCGAATCGGTTCTTCCAGCTCGACACTCTTGGCAATAGGTGGAAACATCGTGCCCGTAGACTGACCGACTCACTCCGGCGTCGCCAGGCTGATTCAGTGGCTGAAGCACACCCACATACCGACCGAACGTGAGTCATCGAGTGTGGTAACGGGAGGGTGGCTGATCAGTCATCCAAGCCGCCGATTCCGATCCGGATTGCAATTGTACACTTTGCAATCCGGACATGGAGCTTCTTTATGGCACGTCCCTACCCCATGAGGCAACACAGCAACGAGCGCTCACGCTCCGCTGACATAGCGCCCGTCCGGCCTCGACGTCGTCAGCACATGACAGTGCGTTATGGCTGAAGCCGTATGACCGAGAGCGTATAGCCTTCGATTGAGATCTTGGCTTCGATCTTGTCCCCTGGATGGACTCTATTCAGGACCTTGGTGTCATCGCTGAGTTCGAGACGCCACTCTTTGCCGGCTCGATCTGTAATGACATACGATGTGTCCACGATGTCGAGCTGGTCCAGACCTTGGGGATCCTTAGTCATATGAAATTCCCCTTGGACCTGAGACACTTCCCCTATCACAATCTTAGAAGGCACCGAATTGGAAGGCGACTGGGCGTCCGCCCAGCTTCCCAGAACGGGTAAAAGACCCACGGCGACGATGACCAAGGCAAGGCTAGACGACTTGAGGGCCTCCATAACGACCTCCATCTGACATCTGACTGAGGCTGAAAAGCCTCCAAGCCATTATGACTAGAAGACCGGCGGCGGTCTGGTCAGAATTGATCATGTGCCAGGACATGAATGATTGCATAAGCATCACGCCTATTCACACAGGCGATGGGTGGGAGGGCGAAAACAATCTACGATTCGCCTCAAGACACGGGGCGCTCACCATCTCGCGCCGGTCGGCAACCGTGAGGCTCCTTATTCGTCGCTCGCGGACCTCGCTGCGACCTTGTCGGTGAAAGGCGACCTGGGCATCTCAAAGACACATCCTCATGTCACCGGGTCAGGCGACCTGCCGATATCTCATTGGCGCCTCGTGGACGGATGACGCGACGGGCGGACTCAAGGACTGGACGCAGATCGGACACAGATGGGGTCCTAGGATCCCCGAACTCACACACGCGTCCATGCGAGTCGAACCACATTCAGAGCAAGGTGACCGGCCCCATCTGGGCGAAGTGTTGATACGACCGGGCGACTCGACAGGTCATGGTGCCAGCTCCTTGGCTAAGACGGACGGCGACTCGCAATGAGAGTATGCCGAAAAGCCCTATGCCTGTCTGGTCACAATTGCTCACTGGGAACGAAATTCTCCGCCGAGGTCCACGCCATGCCGAGTAAGGAATGGCACGCTTGTGGACGCCAGCGAGATGGTGAGCGGGCCGTGTCCTGGTGCGGCGGCGGGGTCTTGCGAGAATGCTGCCGGCGGACGTTGTCAACAGCCTGTTAGTTTATGGACCACTTTCAGGTAAAGACCATTGCTCATGCGGCCGATGATGACTGCCCGGAGGACAGGCACAAGAAAGGGCACAAAGATAACGGCAATCTGAAAGCACAAGGAGGAGGATGAAGAACGCCAACACAAACAGTTGATCCTGCATCATTGACTTTTCCTGTTCAAGGCTGGCTTCTGAAACGGGAGGCCGAGGACGTATCCCGATCCAGATGCGACCGGCAGGTTGGGACAGATCGGCAGACCCATCAGGATCGTGCATGTTTCCAGAAATCAGCCGCGATCGACGGACTGTATTGCCGCCTTGATTTCGGCAAGCGCCGCTAACTGTTCGGTAGTGTTCATCCCCTGAGATTCGGTGAGATCCCTGCCACAGAACTCCAGAAGGAGGACCAACACGCGGCACTCACCCCGTAGATGTTGGTCGAAGGTGAAACGACGCAACGCAGGGCTGACCATATTGCGTGCGGTGTGTTCATACAATGGATCGGAGGTATCGAGACGGTTTAATTTTTCCACCTCCCGCTCCAGCGACGCCGCGAGAGTCTCAATCAATGCCAGTAACGCATCCAACCGTCTGCAGCCGTCGGTCCATTCAGTGGCGATATGCGTGTCAAGGGTTATCGCTGCGAGCCTCGTCCGGCCAGCCGAGCGACTTGCGGCGACGGGTCCGCTCGCCCTCCACGCATGGGAAAGCCTGGCCGCATAATACAACAGCACCATGGTCCCGGATCCCGCCCCAAACCAGATCATCGCTGAAGTGATCCCTAGGTTCTGCATGACGCCTCGTCCGCGACCCTGACGGCGATCGAGCGACCCTGGCCGGAAGTCCAATCACGAGTTCGGTCCATCCTACGGGTAGCCGCGTGCTGGCGTTCAGGGTATCGCAGAATCTCAGTGATCCGAGGTCGAATGATCTCGGATGCCGATCTCCTACCGAGCGTGATCACGGCTATTCATGGCGTACGCTCCGCGCTCCGGGGGTGGCCTGGAAGGGTTTCCGATCGCTTTCATCTCGTCCACAACTCTGTTCGGCGATCATACGCTGGCCGATACTGGCGTCCTTCGGTATCCTGGCCATACAGGCCTTCAACGTGTCTTCAACCGCCCCGGCTGCAATTCTCGGTTCGATGGTTGTGACGGATCCAGACGCACGCGTTACAGGTCGCGATTCTGCCGCCTGGGCCGAGACCGCGACCCACGAGGCAGCGAGCAGGAGGAGCACCGCACAGAACATCCGCTTGCTGAGTAGAGTCGTTTTCATGGTGCATGCCTCCTTTGATAGGAACATACCTAAGATCCTTACCTATCGTCCGCTGACGATGCCCGCATTTGTTGAGCCAGGCTACAGTATCCTCGTAAACCTATTCGCAGTCTGGTCAAAATAAGGACAGCTGGCAAGCCTTCAGCAGAGCATATGGCTGCCTACGGGAGAGATCTGGTGACAGCTTGCAGAGGCGTCAGTGTTTGAGGGTCCAGATGGCACCAGGGTCTGGGAAAACGCTGTTTGAGGGCGGCCAAGGGTTGGAGCACCTGCCGGCTCTTATCCCGCTCTATATCATTGCCGATCTCCGCAGCATGCGGATTTTCTTCCTTCTCCGCTCGCTTTGGAGGTCCTCAAGCTCTGTGAGGCCCCCAGAGATCCACCCGCAAGCCCGCTACTTGAGTGAGGTGTTGCACAAGGAAGCCCCGTTCCGCTTGGCTTCCATGCCGGCCAATTCTCGTCGCACCAGTCTCAGATAGGTCCTCTCCCGCCGAAGCATCTGAATCTGAGCCTGGATATCGTCCAACACACAATCCATTCCCCGCACCCTGATCGTCAGACCGGCTGGCCTCCGATGAACAGGCCGCCGATTGTCCGCACCGTTCATTACGCTCGCCAATGTCTGGGATGAATCTGGCACATCGTTTTTCCAGCGTTCCATCTTTGATTCCTCCTCAACACCTGATTCATGTTTGGTTCCTTCCGGTGCGCTTTCAGCGTGCTCCACCATGGTTAACAGCGTCCGCTCATTGGATCATGCATCCATTACGCGTCAATCTTGCTGAACACGACTTCTTCCTTCCTGACCATCCTGCGCCTGTGCGGGATCGCCCGTGTTCTATCTGAACGGCGGAAGCGATTCGCACGAACGACAGCATCCTCGATATACCCACAATTGATGCAGCGTGTTGCGGTGTAGAGTGAGTCTGTTTGGATGCCCAAATCATCGAAGGTTTCGCATACCACTAGCCCCCCACAGCGTTGGCAGACCATATGTCCTCCTTCTTCGCCCAAGGTCTCGACGGGGTATCAAGTCTCACCAGTTGCCCCGGCGACATCATGCTGACCACTACAGCCCGGTCTAATGACTCCAATCTTCCTGGTCTGCTATACAACTGCGCGCGCTTCTCTATCAACGATCGCGTGCGTACCAATCGAGTGCGCCCGTTTCGTTTGAATAATGCTTTGAGCATGAGCAACCTCTTCCGCCGTGCCGTGGGCCAACAGGATAAACCTACTTGATTTGAGCGCCGTTTCGTAATTGAGGACGCTGTCTTTGGGAATCCCCAAATTATTGAGCGCCGCTCCGATCGTCGTCATTCCCCCGGTCACCTCGGTCTCTTCAAGCGCACCGAGGACCCACCGGAGGAGAGGTCCCGCAATCAACACTGGGCCGATCCCCGAGATGGCCGTGCCCCAATACTTCATGTGATCGCCGGTGTTGTAATAGCCCACCACGTGTTTGTCTGTGTGGTAGTCCTTCCCGACGATCGAGAGCTTCTTGATATTGAAACTCGCTTGTTTGAGCTCTTTGATGACGGCCTCGGCCTCGGTGTGTGTGTTACAAATGGTAAGGACTGCATTGCACTCGCCCATAGCTGACTCTCCTTTTTTGTGTCATGGTTCTTGTGTCATAGGCCCACCCGGCATATCCCTATCAAATTGGGACGAGGCTACTTGCTGGGTCATAAGCATTCTCAACCTCTCCGTTATGGCTCAGCATAATGAAGCGGCCCGCTATAGTCTGTGCACAATTGCTCAGTGGGAATGCCTACAAGATGGTGGCGAGGTGGGTCACAGCCCGGCTCAGCTCAACCTACTTAGAGAAGCGGAAACAGATTTGGAGACCGGGGGCGCGTCGTAGCGCCGTGCCATGTCGCGACGCCCCGTCACAGAAAGACCAGCTTCGTGATGTCCAGCGCGGGTTGGGAGGCACCCTAGTCGTGGAGCACGACATTGAGGAGAGAGCTATGCACGTGCAATACGCCATTCCGGCGCGACCCGCCTTTGTAATCAATGAACCCCAGCGTGCGGAACTTATTCATAAAGAAACTGACGCGAGAGCGGGTGGTGCCGATCATCTCGGCTAACGTTTCCTGACTGATCTTCGCAATGACCGTCTCCGGCTTGCTCTCCTTCCCAAAGTGGGCCAACAACAGCAGCGCCCGCGCCAGCCGCTTCTCGCTGGAATTAAACAGTTGATCCACCAAATCCTCTTGGACTCGGATCGAGTGCACCAGTAAATAGGACATAAACGCCTCGGCGAACCTGGGCTGCTCCTGAAGCATGCAGAGCATGACGGCTTTCTCGATGCGTAGAATGCGGGAGTCTTCCAAGGTGGTCGCGGTCGCCGTACGAACCGTCTGGCCCACGAGGCAGGATTCTCCTAAAAAAGCACCCCGCTCAAGAATCGCCACGACGGCTTCCTTGCCATGTTCCGAGACCACGGTCACTTTCACCTTGCCCGACTGGATATAAAATACCGCATCGGTCGTATCCCCTTGTGAAAAGAGAATCTGTTTCTTGGGGGACGTGAGAATCGTCTTGCCCTTGTCGGCCTTACTGAGGAATGTTTCCAGATTGAACGGCGTTCGTATGCGTACCATATATCACCATCTTCTACTTAGGGACTGTACAACTCATTATATTACTAAACGGCTTGGTCGTATCAAGAGGCATTAGCTCACACGCAGATGGCTGCGCGTCCTCTCCCCGCTCCTCTCTCTACTCATTCGACAAGAACATCACGTTATCGACCGCGGTTCAGTGAATAGGATCCGCCAGACGACGAGACGGGAGCATTCAGGCTATCCACATTCTGTTGCATTTCTCTCAATGCCAGGCCGATCTGTTTGACCGAACAATGGCGCAGGGCATGGATACTGTCCCCCATCCACAACCGAAGGCCTTTTTTAGACGGTGAATTCAGCGTCAAAACATACGTCCGTGGTGTAGTCTTCATACTGTCCTCCATAGAAATTGCGGCCTATTGCTTCAACCTCGCACCGAGCCTGAAAGCATGGGCCATGTTCAGCTTCTTGTCATGCCGTCCGAAATACCGCAAGCAGGTCACTCAATGCCATCGTCTTGTGTTTCAATACAGCCCGCTCCGCCTTCAGCTCATCCAACGCAACCGTCTTCGCGGCTCCGTCCGTCAGGCAGGCCATGATAAGCGAACGCACGTGATTACACTCCTGCTCAACCTTTGCCTTGACCACCTGGTTGACAGCCAGCATGTCCAGCACAGCGGCCTCGGTCGAGGCGAGATGCGACTGCAATTCGGCCTCTGGATAATCGATGCGCGCCGCCTCGCTCACACAGCGGTCCATGCTTTGCGCCAGGAAGAGGTACAATCGAGTCATCGTGTCCGTGATGTCGATATGACTATGAATAGCGGATTGAACATTCATGTTTCATTCTCCTTCAGTGCAGACGCTAGTGCGTCTCGATTGTGGCTTGCGCAGCCTGCGGTGATCGGCTGCCTGGCCCCGGCACGGTTTTCTCGGAAAGACCCGGCTCCGACGCCCCCTGCATCGACGCCTTCAGTTCCTGGATGGCCCTTGCGACATCCTGCTCCGTCGATCCAAACCGGTCTCCCATCACCTTGATAGCCTGAGCAATCGCTTTTTTCATCTTCGAGATCTGTTCTTCTGTTGTCATAACCACTCTCTCGCTGGTAAATCTCCACGGTGGATCTGATCGGTTAGGACACCCGGTGGGTGCGTCCCGCCAGCAAGTGGATCATCATCAATACAATCCCACTCAAAAGCAGGGTCCAGGAACTCTGAGTCGCAACCGTGGCTATTCCAGCCCAATGCAACCCTCCGGCAATCAATCCAAAGAATAAGAACATCGCTGCGTAGTACAACATATTGAACTCCTTTCAAGAGTTGCGGGCGCGTTAGGAAACGTCCTCTGCACATCCTGGCGTCTGTCGCCATCTGAGATAACTAGACGTTACCCTGGCAAACTCTACCGAGAATCCCAATTCTTGAGAAACGATCGTAGCCTGAAGACACTCTCTGGCGTCTAAGCGGCGGAGACTGCTGAATCGGTTGCGCAGAAAAGAAGCGGGGAGCGCAAGGGATGAGACAGCCGGCGTAACTCAAGCGTCAGGGAGAAGAACCTCGACCGTGATCCCCTCTCCCATCACGACGTTTGAGCCTAGTCGTATTAACTATACATTGTCAAGTATTATCTTGTACTACGCCCTATTGTCCTATAAAATTAACCAATTTTGTTAATTTATCTGCAAGGAGATTGCTCGTGGACATTGCGCTCCTCATCAGAAATCGATTGAAAGAGTTGAAGCTGGGGCAGCGGGATCTCGCCCGTGCGGCCCACGTGACCGAATCGTATATCTCACAGTTGCTGACGCAGAAGAAGCTCCCGCCGGCGCCGAACCGGACCGACATGTACGATAAGCTCGGCCGAGCATTGAAATTGCCGCAGGGACAGCTTGCCGAACTCGCCGATCAGCAGCGCCGCGAACAGCTCAGGAAACGGCTAGGAGACCAGCCGACTCCCTTGCTGCACAACGTCCGGGAATTGATCCTCCGCAAGTGTCATCCCAGAAAGACCAGGGAGATCCGCGCGATTTTTGAGAAACAACACTTCGGCGAACTCGAGCGGTTCGTCACACAGAAGCTGCTTGGCGTCGTCAAAAGTGTGGCTCGGCAGGAACTCGAAAACCCTACGTGGGTGCACAAGGTGGCCCGACTGAGCAAGAAGAGCTATCCGCAGATGCGCGTCACCGTGCTGGAGTTCTTGAGTACGACGATCTTCGATCTCTCGAACGAGAACTGCATTGCGTTCCTCGATCCCTTGATCGAGTCCTGGGATATCGACCTTGCCACATTTTGCATTGAGATTGTTCTGAACCGTCGGGTAGCGCCAGGGCACCACAAGACGTTCGAGTTCATGGAAAGAGGACCGGACAAGACTTCAGGGGAAGAGCCTGGGCTTAAGGACTTTCTCCAAGACCCCTTATTGAGCGGGGATGCGACCGAGGAGGAAGTCACCTTTCTGCGCACGCTGACGTTTGAGAACAAACGGCCGACCTCGCTCTACTATTACCGTGAGCTTCAGAGCCTCCGAGACCCACTGCACTTTCAGACCTCTAACAAAAAACCTTCAGCAAGGTAACCACGTATTAACACCCTGTTAATTCGTCAGGAGAGTCAACAGCACAGCCCCCCCCACGCCATCGCATACGCGAGCAAGAAGAGTTCCGTTGCCATCTGCGCGCCGAAAATCACGCCATCTGCTCATACCGACCTCCCGGTGTTTATCCGTCGCCTTACGCGCTGAGCCCCCGAACTGGCCACAGGCGAGCCAGGGACGCGCGCACGGTTCCGACTCGGTTGACCGTGACTCAGGCGATTGGCCTCAATCCCTGAGTCCGTCGTCTCGCCACACAGCAGGCACCGCCACCCCGACACACGGTCCTGACTCGACGAATCTCTCAGGTCGACTTCGATCATCAACCCATGGCAACGTGAACAGTACACAGCATCTTCCTAGGGCTTGCGCTACAACACCCTTCTCAACGTCGCATTCCAGATCAGACACGCATACACGGAATCGGAAGCGCTTCGATGGAACCAATACCACCATGCCTCTGCGATAAGAGCCCAGGGCCTGATCATGCCGGCCTCCTTCCGAGGCGATTAGCACGCTTTGGATGGATGGTTGGATGAGGCGATATTGAAGACCGCCAGATTCGGATGTTGGAACTCCAACCGTTTCTCACGTGTCTGAAACGTACGATCCCCAATCGCCAACAGCTGTTGTTTATTGAGGAACAGGTCTCGCTTGTCATAGACCGCCCATTCGTATTCCTTCGTCATCGCAAGTGCATCGACCGGACAGGCTTGGACGCACAGCCCACAAAATAAGCACCGCGTCATGTCCATCGAATATTCTCGTGCGTATCGCTTGGTCGGCTCCTCCGGCACTTCGGCGCTCACAACCGCAATGACGCGAGAGGGACAGGCGGCCTCACAGAGATCGCACCCGACGCACTTCTCGGTTCCATCGTCATAACGCAGCAAGGCCAACATGCCGCGATAGTTATCAGGCAAAACCCGCTTCTCGTGTGGATACTGAAGGGTGATCGGCTTGTAGTGAATGAGATGGCTTAGGGTCGATTTCATACCCACAGCAAGCTCATAGAAGGTGATCAGCTTGATCCAAGCCGTCAGCCTACGATAATGCCTTGTCAATCTCTCGCTCAACCTCATGTGTATTCTTTCTTGGACCTCACGAGCTGTCCGTCCGTCTCTTGCAGACACGACTCTGCTCTCTCGCCCGTGCGATCAGTGGTCTGAGCCGTCTCAGCCCCTTCAGCCACGGCCGGTAGGGATGCTCGACGGGAGACATACACCGCAATGATCAACGCCACCACGACGAGCACATTCGCGCCAAGATCCATGAGATAGCGGTTGAATACGAGATCGGTCAGTTCATCCATATAGCTAATTTGGGCACCGGTTGTCAGGATGCGCCGCGTTGATGCAATCACGCAGATATATAAGAACGGTTCCAAGGTAATCACTTTGGTCTTGAGAAAATTAATAGTGGTCCTAAACAGCTCCAACAAGATGATGACCAGTAAGAGATCATGCACCAGCCCGAGGACCGCGAGAACCGCATCCGATCCCGCTGTGATTAAGAAGACATACCAGGCACGGGCGAACAGCACCATGCTGACCGCCAGGAAACTCAGTCCGGTCGTGACGTAACCAAACCCGTCAAGGGTTTCCATCATGCTGATCGTCCTGCCGCCAAAGACACCATCGAAGAACGACCATCGGTTGTTCGGGCTATGTCTGACTGTTGCGACTGGTGTCTCCATAACTTCTCCTCGTGTACTGCACGGCATCCTGCCCTCGCAAACGCGGGGTTACTGCCCTACATGGCCATATACTTGCGGCCTACTGTCCGATTAAACAATTTCTTCTGGGATCGAAGCCCACATCGCGATGCCCCACAATAGCGCTACAATCGTAAGCAAACTGTAAATCTGATACATGTTCATCACCTCGCTTTTTTTGATGACACTTCGAATTTGCTCGTTCCCCTCGGCTCACCAACGCAGCCCTTTCAACGTCCATAGGCTCGGTAGGTAACTGCCGGCTATCACGAGGGCGTCTCACGATACCGATTCAAAATTTCGGTGCCGACCGGCTCGCTCTCCTCGTCTTCTCTTCACCCGCACAGCTTTGTTCAGCCAACATACGTTGCCCGGCACTGGCGACCTCAGGAATTCTGGCTATACAGGTCTTGAGCGTATCCTCCGCTGCACTTGATGCCATGACAGCACGTTCTCCTATCGGGACACCACGCTCTTCTTTCGGAACGAAAACCATGGTTCCTTCCACGTGTGAATCTGCTGCTTGAGCAAGTGGGGTTGCGAATTTGAGAGGGCAGCGAGGAGCACCACCATCCAATATACTGCTGTCCCTTTAGTAGTGGTTGTCATCGTGATTTTCTCCTCATAACATGATCAGCACCCATTTTCGGGTACTCAGGTGCCTGGTGCGGACACCAACTTCGCAACCTCATATGCCCCTGCTGGACTCGATGATAGTCGTACTTCGAAGAACGGACAGAGACTGAGGAATCAGACGCGCGGGAATGGGGGAGAGAAATGCGCGCGAGATGGGACAGTCGACGCAGCTCAGTACGTCATAGAATCACTCTGATCGCATTAGTCAGATGAGTCAAGCGTTATCAAGAGCGAGGGAGGACAATAAATTATTCCATTATAAGAAATTATTCCATTATAAGGCCTTCTCCTAGTTGTCAGGCTTTCTCTTAGGGCCTAGACTAATCGATAGAGAGCATAGGCTCACTTCTATGAAATCTTACGTCCTACTGATACTCGCCTCAACCGCTGTTGCATACGCGGCGAGTCGAGACGATTTACCTGTTCAACCGCCGGCCGAACCTCAGGACATATGGCAAGACGTGGTACTTACAAGCATCTCTTTATTAATTTGGATGTCACCCGAAGGGAGAGGTTATGAATAGAGCACTAGCAAAATCTGGAGCTGTAATGCTGATGGGGATAGTTTTATTATCGAACCAAGGGTGCAATACAAAAGGGCTCAAGTCTGAGTCTGAAGGTGAACGTGGATCAGGAAGTGTGGGTACGATGCTGCCCCCTATATCCGGAGAACGCTCAAGCGGTGATACGACGCTGCCCACTATACCCGGAGAAGGCTCAAGCGGTGATACGACGCTGCCCACTCTATCCGGAGAACGCTCAAGCGGTGAATTGAGCGGGTTCTCTCATAATCCGTCGGAGGAACGACTTGCACAAGGCGGAGATTCGGGAGTGCTGACCCCATCAGAGGTCGGCCCTCCTCAACGTGCCGAGCTGACAAAGGAAGAACAGGCTGCCGGAGAAGCGGGTTTGCAGGACGTTTTCTTTGGCTATGATCAGTGGACCCTGTCTGATGCCGGCATGAACGCGCTCGATCATGGCGCAGCCTATCTCAACAATCATCCAGGGGCTGTGCTGAAAATTGAAGGGCACTGTGACGAGCGAGGCACCGCCGCCTATAACATGGTTTTGGGCGACAATCGCGCCAAGGCTGCACGGAACTATCTTGCGGACGTTCGCGTGAAGTTCAAGCAGGTAGCGATCATCTCGTATGGTAAAGAGCGTCCCTTCTGCCTCGATCGGGACGAATCCTGCTATCAGCAGAACCGACGCGACCACATGCTTCTTTCCATCAATGAAGAGGGCACTCCATGATGAGGCGCCATCCGCGTGGAGCGCGCTCGACCCCCTCCATAAACCGAGAGCATTCTTAAAACTCGGTCCATTGATTGTATGCTGTCCGGACCGGAACATTACGGTCGACAGACTTCTCGATCACAGACATGGTGAGCGTCACCTTTTGATAGTTGTTGGGGCGACTGGTATATGTGCCTACCAATTTCCCAGATGCGTGCTACTTCGCCTATGTGCCTCCGCCTCTACCTGCCGGCATCCCGGACGAACAAGACTTGCACAGTACAGACCTCATCTTCCTACAGTAGGTTTATCAAGGAGAAGCTACCATGGGGCAAATTGTTGACCGCGCCAAGGTTTATCCATGATCCGGATACAAGCACGTTGAAAAACCCGGATTGACGGAGCCAATGCGGACCAAATCCCACCGCACGAGCCGGTGACGCTCATCGGTGAGGGGGATGTCCCACTGTGGCGGCCCGTTGTGGGCCACGCGGCATGCGGCGGCACCGTGGCCGCTCATGCGGTGGCCTCCACGAGATTGCGCATCCGCACGAGGTTGTAGACCGTCGCCGCAAAGGTGAACAGCCATCCGACTCGCGGCACGCCCCGGAGTTTGACCTTGCGCAGCAAGCCCACCGTCTTCAACCAGCCAAAGAGCTCTTCGACCCGTTTGCGCTTCTGTTGACTCACGGCGTAGCCTGGATGGCGGGTGGTCCGGCCATCAATCGCACTGGCTCGGTGCGTCGTGTGCTGGGCCACATGGGGCGTGACCTGCACCGCCCGCAGATCCTGGACGAACTGATGGGTGTCATCGTTCTTATCGCCCCCCAGCGTGATCCGTCGTGTGGTGGGCCGGCGGTCCAGCAACGCGATCGCCGCCTCCCGTTCCGCTGTGCCCGTCGCCGGGGTAAGGCGTGTGTTCACGACCAACCCATGTCGATTCTCCATCAGCACATGCCCCAAGAAGCAGAGCTTGGCCTCCTGGCCCGCCGCCTTCTTGTACAGCCGGGCGTCCGGATCGGTCGTCGAGGCATGCGTGGCATTGGTCCGCCGCTCGCCCCGGAAGTCCACGCTGGGATTGCCGGGATCATCCGTCGGCGCGGCGGGCGGGGTGTCGGTCTTCGGCTTGAAACTCTTCTGGCCGGCCCAGGCCTCGATCAGCGTGCCGTCGACCGTGAAGTGCTCGTCGGACAAGAGGCGATGGGTCTTGGCTTGCGCCAGGACCTGCTCAAAGAACGCCGTGGCCACCTCGCCCGCCAACAAACGGTCCCGGTTTTTCGTGAAGACCGTCACATCCCAGACCGGCGCATCCAAATCGAGGCCGACAAACCAGCGGAACAGCAGGTTGTACTGCAACTCCTCCATCAAGAGCCGTTCACTGCGGAGACGGTAGAGCACCTGCAGCAACAGGCCTCGCAGGAGCTTCTCCGGCGCAATCGAGGGTCGACCCGTTCGGCATAGAGCCGCTCCAACTGGGGCGACAACGCCAGCAGCGCGGTGTCCACATACTGCCGGATAGGCCGCAGCGGGTGCGTCGCCGGGACTCGCTCCTCCGGTGACAGATAACTGAACAGTCCGGCTTGCTGGGTATCGTGACCACGCCTCCCGCACCTCCCTGATAACATCCTAGTTATTTATATCTATTTACCCAAGGAGATCGAGGAACGCAAGAGTTTTTCCGCAGCCTGCTAGACGTTACCCTGGGAGGCGCAACCAAGAATCGCGAATCGTGAGAAACGGTCGTAGCCTGAAGACTCCTCTCTCTGCGGAGAGCTCCAAAAGCCACAGAGACCTTCAGCAAGGTAACAACGCATGGACCCCTGTTAATTCGTCAGGACAGTCAACAGCACAGCCCCACCCCACGCCATCGCATACGCGAGCAAGAAGAGTTCCGTTGCCATCTGGCGCCGAAAATCACGCCACCTGCTCATAACGTCCTCCCGGTGTTCATCCGTCGCTTTACGCGCTGAGCCTCCGAACTGGCCACAGGTGAGCCAGGGACGCGCGCACGGTTCCGACTCGGTTGACCGTGACTCAGGCGATTGGCCTCAATCCCTGAGTCCGTCGTCTCGCCACACAGCAGGCACCGCCACCCCGACACACGGTCCTGACTCGACGAATCTCTCAGGTCGACTTCGATCATCAACCCATGGCAACGTGAACAGTACACGGCATCCTCCTAGGGGCTTGCGCTACAACACCCTTCTCAACGTCGCATTCCAGATCAGACACGCCTAGACGGAATCGGAAGTGCCCATGGGCCCAGCAGGAACTGCCGGCTATCACGAGGGCATCTCCCGATACCGATTCAAAATTTCGGTGCCGACCGGCTCGCACTCCTCGTCTTCTCTTCACCCGCACAGCTTTGTTCAGCCAACATACGTTGCCCGGCACTGGCGACCTCAGGAATTCTGGCTATACAGGTCTTGAGCGTATCCTCCGCTGCACCTGATGCCCCCACGCTACGCTCTCCTATCGGAGCGGTAGCGCTAGCACCTTTCACGAGCGGGTCTGCCGCTTGAGCCGGTGGAGTCGGCTGAATCCACAGCACTACGAGCATCATCACCAACAAAACTACGGCTCCACGATTTGTCGTCGTCGTCCTGTTCATCGTCATTACCTCCTCATACCCTCATTGAGCTCATTCTCGTGCCCCCGGAACGCTCACGCGATGCCGCGCATATGAAGCATTCCGTCACATCCCCTCTGGGCAGGCGCAGAAGACACCACCGCCGTGGAATCTGCTGTTCGCATACTGCGCCACTTGACTCGATGACACTCGTTAGTCGAAGAAGCTGCGGAGACTGAGGAATCAGACGCGCAGGAGAGGGAGGGAATGCGCGAGAGATGGGACAGTCGACGTTGCTTGAACGTCACCTCTTCACCCTATAGACCGCTAGCATCACTGTCAATGCCTCGGAGAAGAGTGGGCCATGTAATGCAGTGATTCTATAGAGCTATATTTATTTCTCAGGAGAACATAGTCAGTGCGTGAGAGAAGCGTCCGGCGCTATTGTTTGTAGTCCAGCACGTGGAGCAGCTCACAAGGCTGCCATAGCTTGAGTCGATCATTTTCGGTCGTGCGGAAATTTCATGGGAGAGCGATCTCAAGATCGCTGATACGACTCAACTCAAGAAGTTTGCTTCACACTGAGTCTTTCGCCCTAGGACCGAGGTCATCTTAACATTCACCCACTGAATGGTTTATGAGATAATCCAGCCATGATTCTGAAACGCTGGCTCGTGGGAGACCCTCTTAAGACCGCCCAAGCGAGACACGAACGGCTTTCAAAAACGATCGCCCTTGCCATCCTTTCCTCAAACGCTATCTCATCCGTCGCCTATGCCACGGAAGAAATCTTGCTCGTGCTCATGCTCGCCGGGGTCGCCGCAGTCGCTTGGTCAATCCCGGTCAGTCTGGCCATTCTCTTCCTAATTCTGGTCTTAACCATCTCATATCGCCAAATTATCTACGAATACCCTGAAGGGGGCGGCGCCTACATCGTCGCACGAACCAATCTCGGCGATAAACCGGCCCTGGTCGCCGCGGCAGCGCTGATGATCGACTATGTCTTAACCGTTGCCGTCAGTGTTGCGGCGGGCATCGCGGCACTCACGTCGGCAATTCCGAGTCTCTTCATTCACCGCGAAGCGCTCGGGCTCGTCGCGATTCTTTTCATGATCGTGATGAATCTCCGCGGGGTACGCGAATCAGGCAAGTTTTTCGCGGTTCCAACTTATTTTGCCATCGCTGCGCTCGGAATTCTCGTCATCGTGGGAACAGTTCGGTCCCTATCCAACACCGGATCATCGCTTCCTTTGACAGGCCCCGTGGAGACAGAAACTCTTACCCTGTTCCTGATTCTCCGCGCCTTTGCCGCAGGTTGTTCGGCAGTCACTGGGATGGAAATTGTGTCAAACGGCGTCAAAGCCTTTCGTCCGCCAGAATCAAAGAATGCAGCCACCACCATGGTGTGGATGGCTGTTATCCTGGCATCGCTGTTCATGGGAATCAGCTGGATGGCTTATCACCAAGGCATCCTACCCAAAGCAGACGAAACCGTCATTTCTCAGCTGGCTCATCTAACATTTGGCACCGGCATCTTTTATTACGCCGTGCAGATCGGTACCATGGCCCTCCTAGTCCTGGCGGCGAACGGCGCCTTCGCCGGTTTCCCGACCTTGGCATCAATTTTGGCGCGTGACGGATTCATGCCGCATCAAATGGCGACGTTCGGCGATCGGCTGGTTTTTTCCAACGGTATTATCATCCTTGGATTTTTAGCCTGCCTCCTGCTCGTTTTGTTCGAAGGAGATCCTCACGCGCTGATTCCTTTGTATGCCATCGGCGTGTTTGTGTCATTCACCCTCTCTCAGACCGGCATGGTGAAGCGATGGCTCGTGAAAAAAGGGCCGCATTGGCAGACCAAACTGATCGTCAATGGGGCCGGCGCCGTGACTACGGGCATCGCGACAATTATCATCGCCACCACTAAGTTCATGCAGGGGGCCTGGATCGTCTTCCTGCTGGTCGCGATCCTCCTGCTGATGTTTCAAGGGATTCGCTCGCACTATAAGGCCGTCAAGGAACAGATCGCACTGGACCGTCGAGGTGAGCGGCCTCCATTGCCTCGTCGCAATATCGTGATCATTCCGATCAGCGGGTTGAATCGCGCCGTGGTTCGCGCGTTGGACTATGCGAGAAGCCGACCTGGTGAAATCCGCGCCGTGTACGTGGATCTCGATCCGGAAGAAAGCGCCAAGGTGAAGATCCAGTGGGCGCAATGGGGCGGTGGCGTGAATCTGATCGCCCTCTCTTCGCCGTACCGCTCGGTCCTGGGATCGTTATTGGACTACGTCGAGGAAGTACTCGAGAAAGACCCGAATACCTGGGTGACCGTCGTGATTCCGGAAATTCTTCCGGCGAAGTGGTGGCAGAACATTTTGCACAATCAGCGGGCCCTGATGCTCAAGACCGCGCTGCTCTTCAAGGACCGGGTGATTCTCACCGACGTGCCCTATCACCTGACGCGATAAGCGTGAACAGTAGAACGTTCCAAAGTGAAACGTGAAAAGTTTGAAAACCGCCCTCTTCTCTCCCCTACTTGCCAACGTTCTAACTTTCGCACTAGTTTCTGGTTTCCTAACCGGGCAGTCGTTCGCCTTCAACATTACGGCGCCAACGGAAGGGACCACGTTGATCGCTGGAAGCACCGTGACCGCGCATGTGGATCTTGGGAAGGATGCCGGCATCGTCAAGGTCCGCTACTATTGGTACGGCGAACAGGACGAGGTGTTGGTCGAACAGGATGACGCAACGGCCACAGGCTCCATCGTGGCGCCGGTCGTGATGGTGGGCTCAGCCGAACAGGAGCCCGCCTTTGGCGGCCCACTGAACGTGCCGCAAGACGGCATTGGACCGATGCGTCTATTGGCCGTGGCCGAAATCTCCCGTGGACGATTAGGGACCAGATCTGTCTTCGATGAAGTCATCGTGAAGATTGAACCCTCTTCCGCCCTCACCGCGATCGATTTTGGAACAGAGAAGCCTTTGCAACTCGGCAGAGCTGGACAGTCCTCCGCCTTCGGCCATGTGGACTCGCTGGGCAAGATTTTCGAACTCCCGGTCGTCGCCGACTTTGCCGACGGGGTCACCCGACGCATCAGCACACCGGCCGGCGGCACCAGCTATGCGTCTTCAAGTCAGAAAGTCCTCAAAGTGTTGCCAGGGGGTCTGCTCCAGATCGTCGGCAACGGCAAGGCCACTATCACCGTCACTAATCGTGGCACACAAGCCTCGCTGGACGTGAACGTCAATGTGAACGACGAGCTGAATGAACCGCCGGTCGCCGATGCCGGCGCAAACAAGTCGGTTAAGGCCGGCTCTCGTGTGAGACTCAGTGGGCTGAAGAGCCGTGACCCAGAAGGCGAAGCGCTCTACTATAGTTGGAGCCAAGTGCGCGGCAGCAAAATTGCGCTGCTCGACGCTAATAACTCCGAAGCGTCCTTCCTGGCGCCGATCGTCTCAGAGCCGCGAACGTATCGATTCAGATTGCGTGTGACGGACAAGAAGGGAGCGGATAGCTTGCCGGCATTTGTGAATGTGATAGTGGAGCCGTAGAAGCGTAATGGGTTGTTGGCTTCGGAGAGCAAACTGAAAGTCTTGGCTAGAGATACAACTGCCTCGTCCAAAGGCGAGGGCCGCCTGAATGGTCTCGCGCGTGAGACGTGGGTGAGCAACCAGGGCAGACCATGAGTAAGCTCGTGCCCCGCTTGACTCTTTCTCCACTCCTCCGTACGCTCGCTGTGTGATGAGACTTTGCATCTTAAGCAGCAGCTGACACACTTCCCTCTCTGTTGAGATCAAAGGAGGCGCACAGATGGCTCAACGACCTTCTCAAACCGGAGCGGTCGTCAATCTGAGTGACGGAGAAAGCGTCAGGGAAGCCGTCATCGTGACCGTTCCCAGAAAGAAGCGATTCCACACTCAATGCCTCGGCATCAATGGCTTCGGGCACCTGAAGCAACCTCTCTTCTACGCCGTTCACGTGACGACACGCTCTAGAGTCGGCATCTATCCTATTGCGCCCACCGGCATTGCTGAGATCGATGAGCCCGAATTTCCGGCGAGGTTTTTCGGAAGCCAGGGAGCAATGCTCTACGCGGATCCCGGATCCGACCTCATCTTCTCGGTCGCGCGCAAGGAGACTATAGGCAACGTAAGGGTATTCATCGACATCTGCGGACTTCTCGTGGATGTGTGAGCAGGAGAAGCAATGGATTGCTGAGCAAAATGCTCGATGAGAGACCGCTAAACACTCACAGCCATTTAGTTGCCGTATGAACACTCCTCCAAATCCCTCTTCCATTTTGCAAACCGCCTTCGGTTTTTGGGGCTCCAAGGTCTTGCTCACGGCCGTTGAGGTCGGCATGTTCACGGCACTCGCTGATCGTCATCTCACCGGAGCAGAGTTGGGCAAGAAGTTGCAATTCCACCCGCGCGCGAATCCCGACTTCTTTGATGCGCTCGTGGCGATGAAGTTTCTTGGCCGCGAAGGCGATGGTCCACAAGCGAAATATTTCAACACGCCGGAGGGCCTAATATTCCTTGATGCAGCGAGCCCGCGGTACATCGGTGGGATTCTGGTCATGCTCAATGCGCGGCTGTTCAAATTTTGGAACGATCTACCTGAGGCATTGCGAACAGGCCGGCCGCAGAACGAGATGAAGCACGGCCAGAAAGGGATGTTTGAGGAACTCTATTCCGATCTGCCCAGGCTGGAACAATTCATGGGCGCGATGACCGGCATTTCACGCCTCAACTTCGAGGCGTTCGCGGAGAAATTCGACTTCTCAAACTTCCGGACTCTCTGCGACGTCGGCGGCGCGACCGGCCTGCTCAGCATCGAAATCGCGAAGCGACACTCGCATCTCACATGCACCAGCTTCGATCTGCCGGTCGTCGAACCGATCGCGAAGAAACATATCGTGGCCGCCGGCATGGAAAGTCGCGTGCGTACGGCGTCCGGCGACTTCTTCAAAGACCCGCTGCCCAAGGCCGACCTCATCACGATGGGCATGATTCTGCACGACTGGAATCTGGAGAAGAAGATGCATCTGATCCGATCGGCCTACGACGCGTTGCCTCCCGGCGGCGCGCTGGTGGCCATCGAAGCGTTGATTGACGACGCCCGCCGCGAAAACGTGCAGGGGCTGTTGATGTCGCTCAACATGCTCATCGAATTCGGCGATGCGTTCGATTATTCCGGAGCAGACTTCCGCCGGTGGTGTAGCGAGGTCGGTTTCACACGGTTCGAGGTCATTCACCTGGCGGGGCCGTCCAGCGCGGCGGTGGCCTACAAATAACTAGCCACTAGCTTGCACTCGTTCGCTTTAGATCGCTTAAAAATACCTTCGATATTCATGAAAGTGTTTGCATGGACCTACAACATCCCGTCGTTACGCAATCGACGAAAACCTGGTGAAGCGACTGGTCGTCTTGAACAGCTTCATCTGACACAGATTCATAAATATTCGTGCGTTGATCCAGCTACTGGAGGAATGTGATGAAACCAAAGCGTGAATTCTTCAGTTCCGACAAACATTCGACTATCGGAAAGGAAGCCCTCGAACTGAGGATTCTGAGAACGATACAGCATATGGACAGTAAGCTGGGAGTCGGGCAAGAGAGGACCCGGCAAAGCTTCGAAAAAGAACTTTCTCGTCTGACAGCAAAGAGCGCTCTGAATTATCTTGCGTCCGAGGGCCTGATGATTAAAGGTGCACGTGTCTTGGATTTAGGGGCAGGGTTGGGCAAGCTTTCGGTCGAGGCAGCAACGCGTGGGGCTCATCCGGTTGCCGTTGAGCCCGGTGATGGCTTGAGTCAGATTATATCTGAGAGGCTTGAGGCAGAAACGTGTGGACATCGCGCGACTGTCGCTAGAGCATCTGGGGAACAGCTACCATTTCGAGATGGAAGTTTCGATCTGGCGATCAGTCTTCAGGTTCTCGAACATGTAATTGACCCACATGAGGTGCTCAAGGAAACCTATCGAGTTTTGAAACCCGGGGGGTTCTTCTATCTCACGTGTGAAAACTATTTAAGTTTCTGGGAACCACACTATCAGGTTGCATGGTTGCCGCTTATGCCCAAATCATTGGGCTCACTTTATCTTCGTCTTCGAGGATTATCTCCACAATTCCTGAACACGTCGATTACCTATACGACGCTTCCAGGAGTGAGGGCTATGCTCAAGCAGTGCGGATTCATTTCCATGAGAGCACAACGAATCAAGTCTCTTATTGAGTCTCCTTCTTTGATTAGGGCACGGGTAAAAAGCTTTGCTGTCACTATGATGCGGCATCTGATATCAGCCGAGTCGCTCTCGAGAATTGCGCTCACATTAGAGCAAACCACCAGGCTGTTTACTCCCGGAATTTACGCGCTGGTTCAGAAACCGCATTAGGGTTGCTGGACATCTTTGCCCGCGGTTGCCACCGGCGTGTGGGCAAGCTGACGAATACCCGCTAAACCTGCTGACCCAGCCTCCTCAGGAATGAGCCTGCATCCGCCCTGCTGCCATGTCCCATCACGGCACAATTCGTGACCTTGACTCTTTTCCCCCTCCCCCTTACGCTGAGGTAGCCTATGGGCGCCACCAATCAAAAGAAAATCCTCATCGTTGAGGACGAACAAGATATTCTGCAGCTCGTCAAACACTACCTCGAGAAAGAAGGGTTTCGAGCCGTCACCGCGATGAACGGGATCGAGGCCTTGAAGAAAGTCAAAGATGACAAACCTGATTTGGTCGTCCTTGATCTGATGTTGCCTGAAATGGATGGCCTCGACGTCTGCAAACGTGTGCGTTCTGCTCCCGATACCGCAATGCTCCCGATCCTCATGCTCACGGCGAAGGCAGAAGAATCGGACACCATCGTCGGGCTGGAATTGGGCGCCGATGATTATGTGACCAAGCCGTTCAGTCCCAAGGCGCTGGTCGCACGCGTGAAGGCCCTCCTGCGTCGAGCCGAGCGAACGCCGGATGGTGGGCCTGATCTGTATCGCTATGGCGCGCTCACGATGAACCTGGCCAGGCATGAGGTCAGCCTTGGAACACAAGAGGTGCCCTTGACGGCGAAGGAATTCGGCCTACTTGAACACCTCCTTCGGCATCGCGGTCGTGTGTTGACCAGGGAAGTGCTGCTCAATGCCGTGTGGGGCTATGACTACTACGGAACAACCAGAACGGTCGACGTGCATGTCCGCCGGCTGAAACAGAAGCTGCCTCTCCTCGAAGAGGCTATCGTGTCCGTGAAATCATTGGGATACAAACTGAAAGATTTCGACGTATCAGGATGACGTGGTCGATCCGATGGAAAGTGACGCTCGGTACGCTCGTGGCGGTCGCCTGTGGGCTGCTGATCGCTGGCGTGATGACGGTTCACTCCGTCGAACAGCGATACCTCGCACAATTCGGTGAGGCGCTAGAGGCCAAAGCTCACCTTGTCGAGTACAACGTTCACCCGCTGTTTCACTCATCCTCTGCGCACCCGCCCCCTTCATCCTTGCAAGAGTGGGCGCGCGACCTCGGCAACCGAGCCTCTGCCCGTGTGACGCTGGTCGCCGCAGACGGAACTGTGCTTGCGGATAGCGCCGTACGAGATGCCGACTTGTCCGCCGTCGAGAATCATGCGTCTCGACCCGAGATCCAACAGGCCCTTTCCACAGGACATGGACAGGACATCCGCGCCAGCCACACGACCGGCGAGCGAACGATGTATCATGCCATCCTCATGCGGCCATCACAGGATGCCTCGTCGCTTGTGGTGCGAGTGGGCCTTCCGATGGTCGTCCTGGACCGTGAACTTTCGGAACTACATCAACGGCTCTTTCTCGCGCTCGGGGTCGCTTTCCTCGTCGCCCTGACGCTGAGCGTCTGGCAGGCTCACAGCATTACCAAACCCCTTTCGGACATCGCGTCGGCCGCCCGCCGATTGAGTTCCGACAACCGGACATTTGACATCAAGACGGCCGCACAAGATGAAGTCGGCCTTCTGACCTCGACGCTCACTCACATGGCGGATCGGCTTCATGCCAAGATCGATGAACTCTCGGAAGACCGGGCTCAGCTGCTTGCCGTGCTGACGTCAATGGTCGAAGGCGTGATGGTGTTGGATGCTCGCGGCCGCGTGTTGCAGATCAATCCCGCCTTGGAACGCATGTTCGGCATCTCCCGCATGGAGGTCCGGGGACGACACTGCGCCGAACTCTTTCGTCATCAACAGCTCAACGATCTCGTGACGGCCATTCTACGATCGCGCACCCATCATCAAGACGAAATTGTGCTGCCGGTGAGCGGGCGATGCCTTCAGATTGAAGCCTCCCCCGCAGGAGGTGAACGGGAAAACGAGGCCAGTGTGGTCTTGGTGCTCCACGATATTACCGAGCTGCGGCGCCTGGAGAAGATCCGAAAAGACTTCGTGGCGAATGTCTCTCATGAACTTCGAACCCCACTCACTTCGATCAAGGGCTACGTTGAAGCGCTGCTTGATGACGCCAAGGACGATCCCACCGTCTCGACGACATTCTTGGAAATCATCCTCAAGCAAAGTGATCGGCTGAATCTGATCATTGAAGATTTGCTTGAGCTGTCCAAAATCGAATCGGGCGGTGTCGCGTTAAAGGAAGAACCGCTTGAACTGCGTTCCGTCATCGACCGGACGCTGTCCATGATCAAACCGATCGCGGAGAAAAAACGTCACCGACTTGTCACCGTGGTTGACCCATCACTCCCTCCGGTGGCGGGTGATGAAGACCGGCTCGTGCAAGTCTTGACCAATCTGCTCGATAACGCCATCAAATATACGCCGGCGGGAGGAGCCATCACGGTCGGCGCCAAGCTCGCGCCCTCGGTCGGGAATGTCGAGCCGCCGGCCAGAGCGATCGAGCTCAGCGTCGCCGATACCGGAATCGGTATTCCCGAAGAGGACCGGCCTCGTGTCTTCGAACGGTTTTACCGCGTCGACAAAGCCCGGTCACGAGAGTTGGGCGGGACGGGTCTCGGACTGGCGATCGTGAAGCATCTCGTTGAAGGGCATGGAGGGCAGGTGTGGGTCGAAGCGAATCATCCCCAGGGGAGTCGATTCGTGGTCCGTCTTCCGCTCAGTGCCACAGCTCGCAGCCTCCATCACGTGAACGAAGCGAGCAGGGCATAGACACCCGCTCCCCAACAGCGTGATTCACAGGCATGTCGACGATGCGCGATCAGGCGACTCACCGCGTCCGACCCACGTCTTTACCATCGCACGAGACCCGTTGCCCAGGTCAGTCCGCCGCCGAAACTGCCCAACAGCACCAGATCATCCGGTGAAATGTTCCCGCCGCGAACCGCATCATCGAGCGCGATCGGAAGAGACGCTGAGGACGTATTGCCATAGCGTTCGATCACCGATGCCAATCGGTCCTGGTCGATACCCAGGCGATCGGCGACATGGGACAAGATTCGACCGTTCGCTTGGTGAAGGACAACCTGTGTGAGATCTCCCGGACGGACGCCGAATTCCTTCAAGATCTCCAGCACGGCTTGCTCAATCCGGCGAACGGCTATCCGAAAGAGCGATGCCCCCTGCATGCGAAGCGTGTGCTCCTTCTCACGCAACGTGTCGGATGACGAGGGCGTCCGTGACCCCCCGCCCGGGATTCGGATGAGCCCATGGTGCGCTCCATCGGCATACAACCTGATCCCCAGAATCCCTCGCCACTCAGGGCTTCGGTCCTCTTCGCCCCGTAGTATGACGGCGCCGGCCCCGTCGCCGAACAACAGCGCCGTCGCTTCATCTTGTGGATCGAGAGATCGAGACTTGACCTCAGAAGCCATTACCAGACAGGTCTTGACCTGTCCGCTCTGAATCATGGCCTGTCCCATCGATAGCCCGTACAAGAATCCCGAGCAGGAGGCAGACACATCAAAAGCCCCCACTGTCTTGCATCCTAATCCTCGTTGGACCAAGCAGGCGGTTGAAGGAAACGCCATATCCGGAGAAGTTGTGGAAAGAATGACGACATCGATGGAGGAAGCCGCGCAATCCGCGGCATGAAGTGCACGACGTCCCGCCTCAATCGCCATATCGGAGGGCGCTTCGTGGTCACCAGCCCAATGACGTGTCCGGATACCGGTGAGTCGTTGGATTCGGGCTGGGGACAATTTCAACGTAGGAGCAATCTCTTCATTGGGCACGACCCGGGAAGGAAGATAGCTGCCTGTTCCAATGATCCTCGATCGATTCATGACCTCAAACCCGATCTATTCCAGCGGAATTGTTCAGACTTCCAGCGTTGGCCGGGATTATAGGGAGCATGAAGAAGCAGGTCAACCAAACCGCTTCAGTCATTGCTTTTTGCCCATAAACTTGCTAAGTGTTGACAGCATGTTTTCCATCGAAATGGTTGCCGATCTATGGTCACGATCATCACGGCTCAGTTTGGTGGCTTGTCTCGGGGTCAGCTCACTCTTCATAACTTCATGCGCCGGCGATATCGGCCCCGGCGACGTGCGAAGCGGGATCAAGAAAGTTCTCAGCGGCACCGACGAGCAGATTTTTCTTGGAGATACGGTTGAGAACCATTACCACCCGAATGTCATCATGAAGCGGGGTGAGGCGTATTTCGAGAAAGAAGAGTATGCGGAGGCCTTAGTCGAGTACAAGCACTTCATGGAGCTCCATCGCAATCACGTTCTGGCCCCATACGCAGCATTTAGGATCGGAGAAATTCATTTCAAGATGGCGAAGACCATCGATCGTGATCCCGAACCGATACAAAAGGCCATCGCCGCATTCGAGCAGATGAGAAAAGAATTCTCGGGGAGCCGTTATGATAGCCAGGCTCAGCAAAAACTCGAGGAATGCCATGATTGGATCGCTCAGATGCATCTCTTCGTGGGACAATTCTATTACCGGCGAAGCTCCTACCTCGCTGCCACGCATCGGTTCCAGCAAATCCTAAAAAATTATCCTGATAAGCCCATCGCCGCAGACGCCTTGTACTTCCTCGCCAAGGCGTACCATGAAATGGGCGCCGACGATTGGGCCAGGGAGAATCTCGTCGTATTGGTGGAAAAGTATCCGAACAGTCCTGTCTCAGGAGCTGGAAAGAGCTTGCTGGAGAAACTCGGCGGAGCCCAGCCGAGTACGCTCCTTGCGCAGAAGTCGGAATCAGTCCCCCTTTCCGACGCCGGCCCAGGGATGATCCGAAGCAATCGACCGGCCGTGAGTCCGTCTCCCTCTCCAGCAACCGAAACGCTCGGCATTCCTCCATCGCTCGACTCTTTCGGCGCTTCCGCTGCCACCGCAGTGGGGCAAGGCTTTACAGCCTGCCGTCTCGGCGCCTGGTGCTGATCAGTAGTCGCGAGTTCTGAGAATTGAACGCTGAGTACATCACCGCACGCTTGGCACGAATTACTGGCCTAGATACCAGCCAATTCCGTATCGCTCCAAGAAACTAGTCATCATCGTCAGTGAATTGGCGTAGATCATCACGCCGACCAGGACCAGCATGACGCCGCTCACGGTGGACACGCCCCATAGATAGGCCCGTACTTCCTTGAAATAGGCCAAAAACCGATCGACGCCCAACGCCGTGAGGAACAACGGCAAGCCCAACCCGAACGAGTAACATGTCAGCAACACGACTCCATTGAGAAGCGAGTCGGTCGTACCGGCATAGAGAAGAATGGACCCCAGCACCGGCCCGACACAGGGAGTCCAACCGGCGGCAAACGCGACACCGATCAAGAATGATCCCAGGTACCCGGCCGGCCGACTGCGGAACTGATACCGATGTTCCATTTTTAAGAACTTGAGATTTAGAATTCCGAGCAGATACAGCCCGAACAGGATGATCAACACACCACCAATGCGTCGAATCAGGTCTTGATAGGTGATCAGGAGTTGACCGAGAAAGCTGGCCGAGGCGCCGAACGCAATGAAGACCGATGAAAATCCGAGGATAAACAACAACGAGTTTAAGACGATCGCCTTCTTGAACCTGGCCCGTTCGGACGCGTCCGTCAGCTGCTCGACCGAGAGGCCGGTAATGTAGGATATATAACTCGGCACCAACGGCAGCACGCATGGAGACACAAATGAAAGGAGTCCCGCCGAAAAGGCGGCAATGAGCGAAATCTGTGGCATGGATTGCGTCATGGCTACGACTTCATCAGTTCATGAATCAAGTCACGGGCCTCCGGCGAGTCCCAATCACGAGCGCCGAAAATCTTTTGTCGCACGATGCCTCGACGATCGACCACGAATGTGATCGGAATCGTCCGTGCCCCGTACGTCAGGCCCACGCGGTATTCCGAGTCATGGAGAATGGGAAATGTGAACCCCATTTCTTGCTGGAACGGACGGGTGACCGCCGCGCCCTGTGGATCCGTAGACACCGCCAAGATTTCGAACTCCCTTCGCGGCAACGTTCGATACAGCTGTTCCATCGCCGGCATCTCGACACGGCAGGGTCCGCACCAGGTTGCCCAGAAATTCAGCAGGACGACCTTCCCTTTGAGCTGAGACAAGCTCATCACGTTGCCGGCCAGGTCGCGCAGCGTGAAATTTGGCGCTTCGTCACCGACTTGAACGATCCCACGTTCGAAGCCCGGCCGCTTTTTAAGCTGGGGTGACTCGGCCCAGGAGACCGGACACCAGACAAGCCCCACAATGATCACGAAGGTGAACAACGGTGCCGCTGGGGGAAGTTTCATCGCAATGCCCTGCAGACGTCTTCGTTGACTCACGGAGCCGTCCTCGCGACGGATCGGAAGTTCCCGGCTCCGCCATCGGTTGATTCGGGTTGAAACACGTCATGTTACAAGTCCTCAAAAACCTGAGTCAAGCAAACGGCGAGTGATAAATTTCTTTCCCCTACGATCGAAGTGATGGACAAAGCCGACTGATCTCTCTAGAATTGCCGAAGTTTGTGCGTGGTCTGTCACTCGGCACCACTCGTCACATCCAGAATCAGCACAATCAGCAGACACAACAGCGCTGGTTATCCCATAAAACCTGAACCCACGAGGGGCACATGCGAGACAATTACTTGTTTACTTCAGAATCGGTCACGGAAGGCCACCCGGATAAGATCGCCGACCAGATCTCCGACGGGATCTTGGACGCGCTCATCGCTCAAGATAAACATTCCCGCGTTGCATGCGAAACAATTCTCACCACCGGCATCGCCTTCGTCGCCGGTGAAATCTCCACCAAGGCCTATGTCGAGATCCCCGACATCATCCGCGACGTGATCAAGAGCGTTGGATATGCCGACGCCTCGTGGGGTTTCGACTATCATACCTGCTCAGTCCTGACCGCCATTCACCAACAATCCAATGATATCGCGATGGGTGTGGATTCTGGAGGAGCCGGTGATCAGGGCTTAATGTTTGGGTACGCCACCAATGAAACGGATGAACTCATGCCGATGCCGATCGTCTTGGCCCATCGGCTGACCAAACGTCTGGCAGAGGTGCGCAAAAAGAACATCCTCAATTGGGTGCGGCCGGACGGCAAATCCCAAGTGACGATCGAGTACCAGAACGGCAAGCCCGTGCGGATCGATACGATCGTCGTCTCCACACAACACAGCCCCGATGTGACCACGAAGCAGATTGAGCGGGACATCATGGAAAAAGTCATTAAGCCCGTGATGCCCAAAGGCCTCTATGACCCCACCGGGGTGAAACATCACATCAACCCCACCGGCCGTTTCGTGGTCGGCGGACCGATGGGTGACACAGGCCTCACAGGCCGGAAGATTATCGTCGACACCTATGGGGGGCATGGCAGCCACGGCGGCGGTGCTTTCTCGGGCAAAGATCCCACAAAGGTAGACCGCTCCGCCTCCTATATGGCCCGCTATATCGCCAAGAATCTTGTCGCCGCCGGCTTGGCGGACAAGTGCGAAGTACAGTTGGCCTATGCCATCGGCGTGGCCGATCCGGTATCCGTACTCGTCGATACGAAGAACACCGAAAAAGTGTCGGTCGATATGCTCGATAAGCTCGTGCGCAAACATTTCCCCATGACTCCGCGGGGCATTATCGATCACCTGAAGCTCCGGCGGCCGATTTTCCGCAAGACGGCGGCGTACGGACACTTCGGACGCAACGAACCGGAGTTCACTTGGGAAAAGACCGACAAAGGCAAGTCTCTACGCAAGGACGCCGGTCTGTAATCGAATCACGCCTAAGGCATCAACAAGGGGGACGGGTTCCCTACCCGCCCCCCTTTTCATGATGACCATTGACCACTGACCGATATCAAGCGACCTGTTCTGAGAAGGAGGATTTTTGTGGATTACGATGTGAGAGATATCAAGCTGGCAGACCAAGGGAAATCGAAGATCGAATGGGCCGAAGCGACGATGCCCGTGTTGCGGCTGATACGCAAGCGCTTCAAGCGGCAGCAACCGTTGAAGGGTGTTCGCGTCACAGCCTGTTTGCATGTCACCACCGAAACGGCAAACTTGGCCATCACGTTGAAAGCCGGTGGGGCCGATGTCCGCCTCTGCGCCTCAAACCCCCTCAGCACTCAGGACGATGTTGCCGCGGCGTTGGTCCAACATGAAGGCATTCCGACCTTTGCAATCAAGGGCGAAGACAACCCTACCTACTATCGCCATATCGAGTCCGCCATCGCCCATCGGCCCCACGTCACCATGGACGATGGCGCCGACGTGGTCTCGCACCTGCATTCCAAGCGGAAAGAACTGTTGCGCAACGTGATCGGTGGGACGGAAGAAACCACCACCGGCGTCATCCGGTTGCGCAGCATGGCTGAAAAAAAGGTCCTCAAGTTTCCGGTGATTTCCGTCAACGACGCCGATACCAAGCATATGTTCGACAATCGCTACGGCACCGGCCAGTCCACCATGGACGGCATCGTGCGCGCCACCAACCGATTGGTCTGTGGTTCTGTCGTGGTCGTCGTCGGTTATGGCTGGTGCGGACGTGGCATCGCCATGCGGGCCAAGGGCATGGGCGCAGACGTGATCGTGACCGAGATAGACCCGTTGAAAGGTCTCGAAGCCGTCATGGATGGCTTCCGTGTCATGCCGATGGAGCTCGCCGCCCCAGTCGGAGATTTCTTCGTGACCGTCACCGGCAATCTCCATGTCATTCGCAGTGAACATTTTGCCGCGATGAAAGACGGGGCCATCGTGTGCAACAGCGGACATTTCAACGTGGAGCTCGATATCCCGGCCCTCGAAAAACTGGCCGGCAAGCGCAAGGTTGTTCGCACTGGAGTGGAGCAATTTACGCTCCGAAAGAACGGCCACCGTGTCAGTTTGCTCGGTGAAGGCCGACTCGTAAACCTTGCCACCGCCGAGGGGCATCCCTCCAGCGTCATGGACATGAGCTTTGCCAACCAGGCACTTAGCGCCGAATACATCGTCAAGAATTACAAGCAGCTCGAAAAGAAGGTCTATCCCGTCCCGCCGGCCATCGACAAAGAAATCGCCAAACTCAAGCTGGCCGGCATGGGCGTGACGATCGACACATTGACGGCTGAGCAGAAGAAGTATCTGGCATCCTGGGAAATGGGGACATAGAAAGCAGGTGCGGCGCGGGTACTCTCAGTGCTCGCTCACCGCGCATGCAAAATCCATTTGATTTCCATATCAAGGTCGATGCTCGGTGAATGCGCGCAGTGCGAGAGCACCCCCGCCGCATCTGCAGAGGAGAGAAAAAAGGCCGCCTGAGAAGGCGGCCTTTTTGTTTTTGAGGCCGATTGCAATCCTATCGAGGAATGGTAGAGTGTGGGCAAGGAGCCGCTGTGGATTCCTGCACATTCCAACCTCTGTCGCTTACAGATTTTGACATCTTCCCTGATCGGGGATTCCTGCCGTCGGATCCTTGCGAAACTCTGCCCGACTGTCCGGTGCTGAACCATCTGAGCCGTGAGATGCCGAAGTTGCTGAGCACGCGCCAGGTCCGGCAGTTTATCGACGAACAACCGTCGTTGCTCCCATCCGCTCCATCGAGTTGGCATGAGGACGAATATCGAGCGGCAATGCGGGTACTTTCATTCGCCGGACACGCCTTTGTGTGGGAAACACCGGGGCAACCGGTCGTCAAGCTCCCTTCCCACCTCGCGCGGCCATGGTATGAAATCGCCCGGAAGCTCGGCCGTCCGCCGGTGCTTTCCTATGCCTCCTACGCCCTGGACAATTGGCGCCGACTTGATAGGACGAAGCCGATTCAGCTCGATAATATTGTGTTGCTGCAGAATTTTCTGGGTGGGCTGGATGAAGAATGGTTCGTCGTCGTTCACATTCAGATCGAGCGACAGGCAGGGCCTGGCCTGGAAGGCCTACTGCGAGCGATCAACGCAGCTTCGGAAGGAAAGAACGATGAGGTGTTGTTGGGGTTACAGGCTCTGGCGTCCGCGCAAACCGCCATGCAGGACACGCTGCTCCGCATTAAAGAACGCTGCGACCCCTATGTGTATTACACCCGCGTGAGGCCCTACATCCACGGCTGGAAGAACAGTCCGTCCCTGCCCGATGGCCTCATCTATGACAACGTCGAAGCCTATGCTCAACAGCCGCAGCAGTTTCGTGGCGAGACTGGTGCGCAGAGCTCAATCGTGCCATGCCTGGACGCAGGACTAGGCATTCGTCATGCCCCTGATCCTTTGACGGTGTACTTACAAGAAATGCGGGAGAAAATGCCACCCCGCCACCGCGCCTTTCTTCAGGCCCTTGAGAGCCAAACTGACAGCCAAGGACGCGCCGGCCTTTCCGGTTATGTCCGTGATCGCAGGCAGAGTCGCCCTGAACTGTGGTCTGCTTACTGTGCTTGCGTTAGCCTATTGGCGCAGTTCCGGGAAATCCACATCGGCTACGCCGACAGCTACATCAATCGTCAGAACCAGACCAGTACGACCAATCCCACGGCAGTCGGTACCGGCGGCACACCGTTCATGACCTACCTACAGAAGCACCTGGACGAAACGAAGCAAGCCATCGCGGCCTAGCCCTCTGACAGCTGGGGGGGGACGGGAAGAGCGCCGTTGAGGAATGCACTGCAGCTACGAAGGAAAGCGTTGAAAAAGGGAGGCTGCTCCTTCTTTTATTTCCTGAAACGAAGTAAATCACTTTCTGACAGTGACCACTTCTCTTTTATTAAATCTCGAACAGTCTCGCTCATACCGACAATCGTCTCTCGAAGATGATTGTGGTTGGGATCATTTACCCATCTCAAAAATGCCATTTCATCTCCCTTGGTTATGGCATTGCTTAGTTCTTCAATTTCATTCGGCATCAAAGGGCGACCATGTTTCTCGCTCTAAATATGGCCGACAACTTCGTTCCGAAACTTTCGTACGCCTCTTCTGTTCAGTTCATTTCGTAATTGTTTACATTTGCCTCTAATTTCTGTTGGAATCAGAGCTTTATAATGATCATAGAATTCTATCCATTTCGCTAAAGTCACAAAGAGAAATGACCCGGCCATCTTATTGCAGAGTCGAAGCACTTTGTCAGTGGCACCTGCCTTGAATTTTGGCGAATCGAAATATTCATTCGTTCGTACTGCAGTTATCAGGTCGCCAATAAAGTCATTCAAAATCCAAAGCGCTTCAACTGCGCGTTCTTTAGTCTCTGTCACGGCAAGAGATCCCTTCTTAACAAGAACCAAACACGATCCATAAAGCAATGAATGCCATCAGTGTCGAGTCCGGGCAAATCGCATGAGAATTCTCACCGCATTTTCATCCAGCTACGATAAGTTAATTTGTATTGAGAAGCAAAGCCGGAAACCTATTCTCGTCTGTGAAAAACTTCGCAGAGATGGGCGAGAGAGGAAAATAGGAAGGGCCAGGTTTAGCTCAAGAGCTTGGAAGAACACCGGTTCAATTCGTAGCAGAAATCGGAGAGGTTCAATGCTATCTTCAGCCGTTCTTCTGGAGTCAGTTGCCTAGCCCGTTCAATCTTCTCATTAGCGAGCTGTTGACTCAACTTGCTCGGTCGGCGTCGTGACTCATGAGAGATGGTCTGTTGCCGGAACCTAAGGCCGAATGCGAAGCGCAGCAGAGAAACTCCCATGGTTAAGAACGCTCCGCTGATTGTAGTCGGCATCGATCTCGCCGGGTCGCCGAAGCGACCGACAGGTCTGTGTGTGCTGCGCGATCTGAGCGCTGAAACGCGCGTGGCGTTCAGCGACGATGCCATTCACAACTTCGTTAAAGAAGCTCGGCCTACTCTCATACCGATCGATGCCCCGCTCAGCTTGCCGAAAGGTCGGCACACGATTCATGATCATTCGGGTGAGCATCTGCGTGAGTGCGACCGGCTTTGCTTCGCCTCGGCATCCGCTTTTTCCCTGTCACGCTTGGTCCCATGCGCATGTTGACCGAACGTGGGCTTTGGCTAAAGAGAAAGCTCCTGAAGTTGGGATTTCAGGCTGTCGAGTGTTATCCCGGCGCTGCACAGGACCTGTGGGGAATTCCTCGACAGCACAAAGACCGCCTGGGTTTGTTTGACGGACTGAGAAAGCTCGGTCTGCACGGTTTGAAAAAAACGGCGCCAAGCGACAAGTTGGATGCTGCGACTGCGGCTCTCGTCGGCCGATGGTTTCTCACTGGTCAGGGGCTGATGCTTGGTGGAGAGACCGGAATTCTGATCCCGGCTGTGGCTGGGACACGAGGAAGAACAAAGAAGCTTAAAGCACCTCGGAGCAAGGCCAAGAACTAATGTGAAGGTGGTGCTATTGCAATGATTCGCAGTGGCCCTCCGGTGCCGCCAGAGATTTTCATTGGAAGGGCGATGACGTCAAATCCACGATCTGAAAGGCTTTGCAGCTCGGCAAGATTCTCGAACACCGGCACGTTCTGAGAAAGCAGTGCGACATGTGCTTCGAACTTGGTTGATTGGCCATAGTCGATCGAGGCAGTATCGATGCCCACGGCTTTCACTCGCCGTTCACGCACCAGCCAAGCTGCCGCTTCCGGATGCAACCCAGGAAAATGCAGCGCTCGTACTCCCTCCTGGCCTCTCAAGTCCGTTCCCAAATAGTCCTTCCGGTCTGGCCAGAATCGAGCGAAGCCCGTTTTCAAGAGGACGATGGCGTGGTCCTGAATTCGTCCATGCACGGCTTCCCATCGTTTAAAATCCGAGATCGCCACTCGGTAATCCCGATCACGCGCACATTGCTCACCGATATCGATTCGAATCCCGGCTCCGGTCAGACGCTCGATTGGAGTCTGGTCTAACGTCTGCTTCCCTTTGGAGAAGTGAATTGGGGCATCGATATGCGTGCCACCATGCTCGGGCATCTCCACACGGTTCGAAGCATAGTAATACCCGTCCGACGTATCCTCTGCATGCTGGGCGATGAGCTTGAAATCCGCTTCCGTCGGCCAGACAATCGTGTCCGATCCGAATGAATGAGTCAGATCAACGATCCGCGATTGTTCCCAGACCAGATGATTGCCCCGATGATCTGCAACACATCCTGCATTTACGACCAGGCTCATCACGGCAATCAGCCCGCACATTACATGCGGGCGAAGTTGTTTGATCACGATGGAGGTCCTCGTTTTGGAGTGGAAACACAACACTTTCTCTGCTCCCCCTCTCCCCCACCGTGGCCGACGGCTGAGAACTGGTGCGCAATGACCTGAGGGTGAATAGGATACGAGGTCCGATACCCCTTACCCACCCCTAAGCAGGGCGTACCTGCTGGTCTCACTGCGCCCGCTGAGCGAGCACCGCCCGTAATTGTGGGTTATTATTGCTCCCGCGTGCGCGCTCGGGGAGCAAGAGACTAGCAGAGATGCCCTGCTTACCTTCCGAATGCTTTTTTCAGCAGCGGTTCGATTTCGCCCTTGGCGGCCATTGGATCAAGGACGTCAGTATCTCCATAGAAGGTGCCGTCGATATACACCTTGGGGAGCGTCGGCCAATTGGTCATCTTCGTCAGCGCTTCCCGTTTCGCAGGCTGCGAAAGAACATCAATGAGTTCATAGGGGTAGCCATACTTGTCGAAGAATTGCATGGTCTCCCTGGTGAAACCGCACATCGGCATGGTCTTCGTTCCCTTGCCGTAAATCAAAATTTTATGAGCCTTCACTTCCTTTTGGATTTCTTCTTCGATCGGGTCGGCCATGGTCTCCTCCTATGCCTCATCTCTGGTTCGTGCCGTTAATTCCAATGCGTGGATCCGTCCATCCTTCATCGGCGTATCTAACGCTTGATAGATCATTCGATGCCGGTCTAAGAGGTTTTTTCCCTGAAAACCATCTGAGATGATCACAACCTTGAGATGGTCCATTGTTCCCGTACGGTCGGTCACCGTCACGACGGCATCCGGCAGGGATTTGCGAATATAGTCGGTCAGCACATCGGGTGTAATCACCGGCCTCCACTCTCCTAGCTTTTTCAATACCCTAGCTGAAATCGCCTCCGAAACGCAATGTGCATCCTCCGGTGGTTGATGTAATCAACTTGGTGGCGCATTTGAGCCAACGGACCTTAATCTCCGGCTAAGAAGGACTGAGCGCCAGGATGTTGCTTCGTGTCAGGGTCAAGATAGCCTGCTGCGCAGCCGTCGTGAGCCGTAAGAGTGTGCACCGCGCATGCTGAATGACCTTGCCGACCGTGTTGAACACCAGAAACCGCAGCCGCTTGGGCCGAGCCTCCGATAAATCTCCGGGTAAGGCCAGACGCTTCAACGCACTGAGCAGGTTGTAGGTCAGGATGTTGAGCCGGAACCAGGCGGCGTTGATGCCGAACTTCTGGCTGGGGAGCGCCGCAGCCGCCAACTCATTTTTGAGCACGTGATGCACATGTTCTACAGTCCCGGCTTTCTCCCGATGCCAGCGAATCAGCGCGAGGCCATCGCCCTCCCGGTTCGTCACAATCGCGAAATGTTTCACCGTGCTGCCATCCGCAAACAGCTCACTCTGCCGCTTGCGGACCCGCACGGCTAGATAACGGCGGACACAAGGCCGATCCTTCAAATGGTCGCCGTCCTCGGGCACATACGGGACCTCGGCCCACTCGCGGATCGCGTCGAGTTCGTCACGCTCCGGCTGCCAGGCGTGCTCCGGGAGCCGCGCGATCTCGGCTCGCAGTTGTGGACTCATATCGGCACTGATCGCATAGCCGATCCCGCACACCCGGCGCCCCGCACCACGCCAGCAGTTCCTGTTCATACAGGGCGCTGTCGACCTGGACGAAGGTCTGCGTGATCCCCGGCGGCAAGGCGGCGACGGCCCGCTCCAGGCCACGCACGTTGCCACAGCCGGCTGGCACATTCCCATCTCGGAATTCATCGTGAACGATCATGTCCTGCTCGGCCCAAACCACCACCACGGGTTGATAGCCCCGCGAGCCCTCGTACGTGACCGCCGCAGTGCTCTGTCCGCTTCCAGTATGGTCGCATCCACATCCAGCGTGGCGGTCCGCCGCGGCACCTGCTGCAGCACCGTGGAAAGGAAGCGCTGGTTCGCGGCCCCCACGCCGACCAGGGGCGCGGATTCCTCAGGCACGGCGGTCTTCTCGCCGGCGCGGAGCAACGGGAGATCCTCGACATGAAACGCCTCCAAGAAATCCCGCATCGTGGTAGTCGCAGGCAGCTCTTACCCCAACAAGGCGGCCAGCGCGATATCGGCGTGCAGGGTCTGCAGATCCTGGCAGCGATCCCCACCCGCCGCCCACAAAGCGATCAGCGTCTCCACTAGCTGAGCCGGTGTCAACCCGCGCTGCCGCTGTTTGATCCGGACCTGGCCATTGACGATCTGCGCGGCGCCGACACGGCGAAACAGCTCGATCACCAGCGGCACCCCGGCATGCGCGGTGATGAGCCCAGGGGCAATCCGGTCAGCAATCTCGAACGGCAGCTGAGGACGCTGACGCTCAGATGGCAGCTCAGACATTGGGTTTCCTCCTTGGTTGGTGATGCACCTACTGGGTGAACCATCACGCAATGTCGATGCCATACGGTTTCCCGGTCTTGAGGCGGTCAAAAACAATATGGGGGTATTCTGGTCTCGGGCTTAGCCGGAGAATAGGGACGGACGGTGGGGATTTGCTTGTTCAGATCGACACATCATTGAAACGGTGGCTTTCTCACCCCTTTAGTTTCGGCATCAACTTTGCGCTTGCACGTTCTGCAACTGAAATACATTTCTCCCCACCCGTCACCAAAGAGGTCGTCATGAGCGAATTCAAGTCTGGTTTTTTTATGGCAGGTGAAGGCTGCAATGGGCGCGTACTCGTTGTCGACGACGAACCCGATATTCGTAAGGTTGTCAAGATGACTCTCCAAAAAGCCGGTTACGATGTCCTTGAAGCAGAGCATGGAGAGAAGGGCCAACACACTGCCGTTGCCGGCGCAGTTCCTTCAGACGGCATCTGTCACGGGAGGAAAGAATGGTCTGGAAGGAGCGGGACCACCCGATGGGAGGGCAACACAAAGAGCGGAAGGCGGGAGCTTACAGGTCCGCTTCCTTCCCGATCAGCGCAACCGCTTTTCCACGATGCGCGTTCATATCGCGAACGTTACCGGGTAATCGAGGGGCATCTTCGGGCCAGCTGGTGACCCCCATATCGCTGACTCCCTGAAATTTGGCTCCTTCTTCCATCAGCATCATCGGGCAATGGACTTCGCCGATCAGAATCGCAGTTTTGAGGAGCTGGATTTTCCCGGTTGCCGTGACCGTGGCTTTGATACGTCCACTGCTGATCACTGAATCGGCGTGGATGGCTCCCTTCACAACTCCATCTTCCCCAACAATGACTTCCCCCGTCGTGTGCACATCGCCTTCGAGCCGCCCATCGATTCGCACGGTACCGTCGACCTTGATTTCACCCTTCAGTTCGACACCTTTTGCCAACAGCGTCATATTGCCATCGTCTACATACCCGGTCTTTTTCATGGAGACTCCTCTGTGCAGGCCGACCTTCCCCAAGGTTACCTGAGGACCGGGGATACGCCTAACAGTTTGTGGAATCCAGTCCCCTGTACCGGCATCCGATTCATTGCGGCACACCAAACGTCTGCTTCAGCCGTTCCCAAAACCCGCCTCCGTGAACCTCGCAATAGACCGTCGGATCGGTCCCAGCGATGAAGAACTCAAATCTTTTCTCCGGACATTGCGCCGTCGCGAGTTGTCCGCTTTTGGGATCGATCTTCCGCTGAACAACCCCAACCGGCGTCTCAAAATCCTGGGAGTCCCGTGGGATGAGCCGACGCGCCAATTCACTCCAAATCGGAAGGGCTGCTTGGGCGCCGGTCAACTTGATGGGTCGTTCGTCGTCAAAACCAACCCACACACCGATCGCCATGTCCGATGTATAGCCTATGAACCAGGCGTCTCGATATCCATCTGTCGTCCCGGTCTTGCCCGCAACCGGTCCATGCACTCCCAACACTCTCGCTTTGGCACCAGTACCGCGGTCCACCACTCCTTTCAGCAACGACGTTATGAGAAACGCCCCTTGTGGGGTTGCCGCTTGACGCCGATCGAGGGGGGGACTCCAGATGGTCTCTCCTCCCTCACGGACCATGTTGGACAGCGCGACCGGATGGATGACCACGCCTCCATTGGCGAGCCCGGCGTAGGCGGATGTGATCTGAAGCAAAGAGACCGACGAACTACCCAGCGCCAGAGACAAATTGTCCGCCAACGGTGTGGTAATTCCGAACGCGTGCAGCAGGCTCGTGAGCGCCGTAATTCCAGTTCGATGTGCAGTCCGAACGGCGGGGATGTTCAAAGACTGCTCGAGTGCCGTTCGGACCGTCACCGGCCCTCGATGCTGCCGATCGTAATTCTGAGGTGACCAAGACCCTGTGCCGGATTCCAACGTCACCGGTTCATCCGCCAATAGTGTTGCCGGAGTCAGCCCGGTCGCATCTTGATCACGTGCCGCCTCAAATCCAGCAAGGTACACAAACGGCTTGAAGAGCGACCCAGCCGATCGATGCGCCTGCACCGCACGGTTGAATTGGCTCAGTTGATAGTTACGACCGCCGACCATCGCAAGCACGTGGCCGGTCTTCACATCCAGGACGACGGCCGCCCCCTGAAGCGGAGGCTCGACTCCAACCAGGGCCGGATAACGCTTTTCAAGTTTCGCCAATCCTTCTTGCAACACCTGCGCGACGATTCGCTGAGCACTGGGATCAAGGGTCGAATAAATTCGCGCTCCGTCCGGTATTACCATTCCTATCCCCTGCTCGATTTCTCTGAGCACATGATCGACAAAGTACGGCGCATCCGTGAGGACATCCTGATTCAGCATGACCTTCACCGGCCGGTTCATGGCCTGGACCACGGCGTCTTCCGTCAAGATCCCCTCTTCCCTCAGACGGCGAAGCACCACATCGCGACGCTTCGTTGCATACTCAACGCTCTTGACAGGAGAATAGTTATTGGGCCCCTTGATCAATCCGACGATCAGCGCCATTTCATCGATCGACAGTTCGTCAAGATTCTTACTGAAGTAGCGATGAGCGGCTTCTCCCACACCATAGATCGAAACCGGTCCGGCTTGGCCGAGATAGATCTCGTTCAAATAGCTCTCTAGAATCTCTTCTTTCCGGTATTTGAACTCGAGCGCCATCGCGGCCATCAATTCCCGGAGTTTTCGCCCAATGGTTCGCTGGGGAGAATAGTAGAGGTTCTTGGCCAATTGCTGGGTGAGCGTGCTGCCTCCCTGCACGACGACGCCGCGACTCACGTTGATCCAAAGCGCTCGGCCGATCGCAATGGGGTCAACCCCGAAATGGGAAAAAAATCGACGATCCTCGATGACCAACAGGGTCTCGATCAGGGCGGAAGGGACACGGTCCAGGGGAATCCATTCCCGGACCTGTCTGGAGCCGGATCGCATCCCGCTGATCAAAACCGGCTCGAGTGATACCAACGAGAGCGGTTGCCCATCGGACACTGACAACACCTCGGTCACGATGCCGTTCACCAGTGTCAACCGGACTGATCGTGCAGAAAGTCTGTGCTCCTCTTGCGCATGCAGAAAGATCTCAATGAAGTCCTTGGTGGCAAAATACTCACCGGCTCCCCGCGGTGCCGCCGCGACCGGCTTGTACTCCAACCGTTGCAGACGGTCGAGCAATCCAGAATCCACAAGATGAAGCCCCGGCGTCAGAAAAAACGGGGCGGCATAGATCAAGAGTGGCGGATGCTCGTCGCTTTTGGGGAGAGCCAAACTAGTTGAAAGAAAAGCGCCATACCCTCCCACCAGCACGAACGCCACTCCACATACGATCAGGAACGGCATGAGGAGGCGTTTCGCGAACGAGACGAGCCCAGGTGACGTGTGAGCAAACATGGTCTCCTTCTCCTGTGTCAAACAAGAACACTGTGTCACAGATTACCAAATTCGGGCAGTCTGTGAGGAGAAACTTGGTACAAGTCGAAAACTGCAAACATTTCTGAGGAGGCGCGGGAGGACGCGATGGACATTCAATGTCCTCGTGCGACAGTTGAGGACAAGCAGGCGCGGGGCTGTGCCCCCTTCAGATTTTTCATGGGCGATCGTTCAAGATAGTCTGGACTCGTTGGATCTCTCGCCGCGAGACCTGACTGAACCGGGTCCCGGCAGGAACGACTTGGCGCAGCAGCCCGTTTGTGTTTTCGTTCATGCCCCGCACGGCAGTCCACAACGCTGTATGAGCTGCACAATATTGGGCATGCCGGAGAGCACTCATCGCCGCCATGGCGGACCACGCCCCCTAAGAAGAGAAGTGATCCAGTAAAGCTAGCGGCTGAGTTGTGGACGAATTTGGACAGAACCGAAGTGAACAGAGCCGAACTATGCTGAGCTATTGAAGAAATGGCTCGCGGGACTCATCTAGGCCATGTAGGCAGGACTTTAGCCGACACACCTGGCAGGCTCCCCTCCTTCCGAGTTACCTCCTCCGGATCTATCTCACCCCCAAATCCTCGGCTATCTTTCTCACAACAAGCACAGCGCCCCAACCTTTGCCAAGGAGAATAAACATGAATTGTTCACGCTGCCAAGGTCTCATGGTGAGCGATCATTTTTTGGATTTCGAGGGTACGATCGGGCATATGTGGGCCAGCGGATACCGCTGCATGAATTGCGGGAATGTTCATGACCCGGTCATCGAGCAACACCGGCTTGCCAAGGCACAACCGGCGTTGGTACTCGCAAGCAGTGAAGCGGACAACATGAAAGACGAATTTCACACGGAAGTGCATGCCGTCGTCATGCGTGCGGCCTGATACCGAATCCAAACCCCGTCGCCTCACAGACGCGCGCTTGCAGAATTCCGGCTTAGGAGGAGAGGGCATGGCCACGATCTTGATCGTCGACGATGACGCAGCGATTCGAGCATTGTTGCGCCACATTCTTGAAGCGGACGGTCATCAGATTCGGGAAGCCGTCAACGGCCGCATCGGCCTCATGCTCTATCGCGAAGCACCGGACGACCTCGTCATTACTGACATCCTGATGCCGGAGCGGGATGGGATGGAAGTCACACTCGCGCTGACGCAGGAATTTCTGGATGCCAGAGTCGTTGCCATGACCGGGGCTCCCGGCGATCAGAATTTCCTGAACGTTGCCAAGCTCTTCGGCGCACGACGTGTGATTCAGAAGCCTTTCACGCCGCAAGAGATCCGTCGCGTCGTGCGTTTCACGCTCGATCATTAGCCAGACCAACGGCACGAATTGGATGAACAGAACCGGTCTCGTTTCCGAAGATAGACAGAGTGTTACCCTAGCCCGTCCTTAACTCTCTCGATAGGTCTCAGGGGCTCACGCATCTGAGTAGGCCACACCGACCCCGCAAGCATGCCGATTCCCGCCATTGCGAACCCGACGAGTTGTGGAGGCCAGAGGTCAGTCGGCCGGCTTACCAGCTCCAATGCCAGCCAACTCGTGAGCCCTGCGACAATGGACCAAAGTGCGCCCTGTGTCGTCGCCCGCTTCCAATACAGTCCTGCGAACAGCGGGAAAAAGGCCGCCACCAGGGTGACCTTGTACGTGTTCACAACCAGCTTATAGATCGTCGCGTCCGACCACAGCGCAAGAACCAATACCGCTGAGGCAAATCCCACCAGGACCACACGCATGAGGCGCAGAAATTCAGAATCGTTCACGTGCGAAAACAGCGGTCTGATGACGTTCTCGCTCAACGCAACCGATGGCGCGAGCAGCGTCGCGCTCGAACAACTCATCACTGCAGAAAGAACCGCTCCGAAGAAAATGACCTGCGCCGCGATCGGAGTATGTTGCAACACCAGGGTCGGCAAAATCAGCTGCGAATCCTGCTCCAACAGTGCGCCAAACTTTACAGGATCAATCAGAGTCGCCGCATAGGCCAGAAACATCGGAACGAAACAGAAGGCAAAATAGAGCGCAGCACCAAACAGCGAACCTCGCACAGCTGTGGGCTCGTCCTTTGCCGAGGTGATCCGTTGGAATACATCTTGTTGTGGGATAGAGCCGAGCATCATAGTCATCCAAGCTCCGACGAATGGAACCCAAGCCGTCATCGTGGCCGGTGGAAACAAGTCGAGTTTGCCGGCCTCGGCCGCATGGTTGATGACCGCGCGCACGCCACCCGCCAGATCCCCGACGATTGACGCAATATACAACAGCCCCCCCATGATCACCGAAATCTGAACGAAATCGAGAATCGCCACAGAGAACATGCCGCCGAACGTCGTGTACGTCAGAACAATCGCTGCGCCGATCACGATTCCGGCCGACTGGCTGACACTTCCTTCCGTCACGACATTGAGCACCAAGCCCAGCACTTTGAATTGAGCCGCGACCCAACCCAGGTAGGAGGCGACGATGCAGAGTGTGCACAACACTTCGATGGTGCGGTCGTAGCGGTACCGATAGTAATCTCCCACCGTCAGCATATTGAGTCGGTACAGGCGGGGAGCAAAAAAGAGCCCGGCGAGCATTAAACACATACTGGACCCAAATGGATCGGCGACAACGCCACGCAGGCCCTCTTTGACAAAGGTAGCCGAGATGCCCAATACCGCTTCGGCACCAAACCAGGTCGCAAACACGGTTGCCGCCACAACGGGTAAAGGCAGGCTCCTCCCGGCAACGGCGAAGTCCTTGGAGTTTTGCACACGTGTCGCAGCGAAAAGTCCGATGCCGACGGAAAGGAGAAGATAGAGGATGACGAACCAGAAGACCACGCGCGCAGGATAAGGTTATCCGGACTTGCAATCAATTAATATTCAAGAAGTCTTCCGGCATAAAGGCGGACTGCTCGAACATCTCGGTTGAGGGAGGAGCGAAAGCAATTCACTTCTGAAAGACCCAGAGTTAGGAATGGGAAGTGGTCCATTGATCTCGATCACTGTGGCCGACCGATTTTGAGAACTGGGGTTCTGCTGAAGGTCCCACTGGCTTGACACTGTGACCTTGGATCCGTCGCGGCGCTCGTGGATCAGCTGCCCTTCCCAATGCCCCTTCACGCGAAGCTCCTGCTCGATCACCTCGATCGGGACAGGAAAAACCGTCTTGAGGAGTCGATGGGAAGTTGTCCCTAGTGCATCGCGTGGTTCCCACCCATACAGGTTCTTCGCCCCATCACTCCAGTACCGGATCGTACCATCCAGATTGCGCACCATGAGCGCATCGGCCAAAGGGATACGGTTTTCCGCCGGCTTGTCCGGCCACCTACGAGGGTGGTCTGAATGGATTCCTGACAAGAGACTCTGGGTCACTTCTGCCACAAGCACGGAGCCTGCCAACGTGAGATGGATCTTGTCCCAAAAGTAAAATATGCCATCCTTCGCGACTACGCACTTGTCGCCGGAGCTGAACAACTGCGAGATATCGATAAAATCAAAACCAAACTTGGACGTTTCTTCACGGAGAGCGGCATTGACCGCCGTCAGATTATCCGTCACCTACCTCCAGATTCTCTGGCACGTCCATCGAAAACTTCTCAAGCTTATGAACGTATCGACGAATATCGACGGAGAGTGACGCCGCTTGTGAATAAACGACGACTCGATGCCCCTTCAATTTCTCGAATAAATCCTTTAGTTCTTCTCGAAATTTTTTCTCGCCAACTCTTTTATATTCGTTCAACCAATCGCTCGATACAATAATAGCGTCCATACTGTTGTTTGGAACATATTCACTGACAAACCAATCGTAGAAATCATTACACCGCTGATCAATTCTACCGCGTATTGCTTTACATAAGCCCGCAGTTAACTGAATTATTTCATTCCGGCCTCCTACACTTAAAAGACCGGGATATAAATGGGCAGCTACGCTGTCTCCATACAATACATATCGTTGAGAAGGACGAGCCTGTTTCAAACTCACCTGAGCAGATGAACCCTGGACCACGTGACAGTGATTCTGCAAAAGCGTTTCAAAAGTCTGACTTTGGCCCAAAAAGCACGTTCTAAATCGATACAGCTTTTCAATCTCGGAGGGTATTTTACCTTGAGAATCAGATGGGATCAGTTGCAGGCTGGCTGCGGACGCAGCGATGACAATCACGGAAGCCAACGAACATCTCCACAGCACGCCTTTCGTTACGATATCTTTACGGCGAAACGGCATCTCCACATACCGCCATGTCAGATAGGCAAGCCCGAATGTCAGCACAACAAGGATTGCAACCACAAAATGATTAGGCTCCGTCAAACTTCGATGGCGAGCGAACGACAGCAACGGTTGATGCCATAAGTAGGCACTATAACTGACAAGCCCGACACCCACTAATACTCTATTCACCAGCAACCGCCCAACCAACGTTCCAGGCGAAGCGAATACGATGATTAACGCGGCCCCAACTGTCGGTGTCAAAGCCGAGAAACCTGGGAAAGGCGTTTCTAAATTAAATGCCAGTACGCTAAATGCAATCAATCCTAGTCCAGCAAGACTTAGCGGTTGATTGAGAGCCTGGGGAAAGTCGCCACGTTCTGTTCCCTCAAGATAAAACGCGATAAAGGCCCCTATCGCCAACTCCCATCCACGAGTTGGTAACAAAAAGAACGTTGCCACCGGTTTTCTGTTAACGGCATACTCAGCTAACGCAAGACTGACGAGCGCCACGATTGCCAGAACTAGTACGACCTTCTTTCGTCCCAATCGCCAAGCAAGCATCAGGAAAATCGGGAACAGCACGTAGAACTGTTCCTCTATCCCCAAACTCCACGTATGAAGCAACGGCTTTAATTCTGTCGCTTGGTTGAAGTAATCACTCTGCCGCCAAAAGAAGATATTTGACGCAAACACCAAAACCGCCATAACACTCTTCGAAAATTCTTTCGCATCGCTTGGCATGAGCCACAACCAGGCAAAGGGCAGGCACGTCGCCATGACCAACAACAACGCGGGCAGGATACGCCGTGCACGTCGCTCATAGAAATTTGCGATTGAAAACTGTCCGGCCTCCAGCTCCGCAAGAATGATCGTCGTGATCAAGTACCCGCTGATGACAAAGAAAACGTCCACGCCAACAAAGCCGCCGCTAAAAAGCTGAAACCCGGCGTGGAATAAAATAACCGCAATAACGGCAAGAGCTCGCAAACCATCTATTTCAGGACGATAACGCATTCTGTGTTCCTGCTGCCTTCCTGAACCGGCTGAAAGGGTCTGGGCTTTAATCATCGATTAGCCTTAGGACTAGATCGATACACTGCCTGAGTTCTAGCTCCAAGTGCAACACTGCAAGCCCCGATGGGTTAGGGTGTTGCCATGCGAATGCACCAACTCGCACATCGACAAGCGTTCGCTCTCGATCCCGCCTGTTGTTCCGAGGGTAACGCCATTGAATGATAGAGGAGATCTCGGCTAAACCAGACTTCGAGGGCAAGACATGGAGCATCCCTCGTACTTTACAAGTCACTTGTCCAAGGATGTCAGGACAATACAACCAATACCCAAATCGAAGCGTATCTTAGACACAGCGAAATACACTGCATACTAGGCTCTGTCGACATTTAGTGAACATTGCGCGAGAATCTCCCCACCAAGGAGGTTCTCATGGACTATACCCAGCAGTTGCGAGAGGATCAGTGGGAGCGGATCAAAGATTCGCTCCCCGGCAAAGCCGGCGATGTGGGTCGCACGGGCGATAATCGACGCGTTATCGAAGCCGTCATGTGGCTCGGGCGCACCGGCGCGCCCTGGCGCTCGTTGCCCCGTGTGGACGGGCGATGGTCTGGGGTCCACCAACGGTTCCGTCGGTGGGCGAACGCAGGGGGCTGGCAAATGAGGTTCAATACCCTGGCGGTCGATGCCGACACGGCATGGCTCATGATCGATGCGACCATCATTCGCGCCCATCAACATGCCGCAGGTGCAAAAGGGGGCAGCAGACGCAGGCGTTAGGGCGTTGCCGGGGTGGGTTTACCACGAAACTGCATGCCGTGTGCGATGCATTGGGCAATCCGCTCCGATTCATCGTGACCGGAGGTGAACGGCATGACCGTACACAAGCCCAGCCGCTACTCGAAGGGTTCCAGGCCCACGCCGTGCTGGCCGATACGGGCTATGATACGGATGAGCTGGTCACATCGATTCAACAGATTGGAGCCTTGGCGGTAATCCCTCCGAGATCGAACCGCACGGTCCGCCGTGACTCCGACACAGCACTGTACAAGGAACGCAATCGAGTGGAACGGATGGTTGGATAGCTCACGCATTTCCGTCGGGGGGCGACGCGATACGACAAGACCGCCCTCTCCTTTCTGTCGTTCGTCCAGCTCGCGGCCAGTTACTTATGGCTCAAGTAAATGTCGACAGAGCCTAGTAGATTCCCGAGGGGAGGGCAAACCCCAAATGCTGGATGCCACGACAAGGAGCTCGTATGGATTCGCACACCTGTTAGACATTAGATATCTCAAAATTGAATCATCGAGCAGTAGTCTCTCTCGCAAGTACTGCAACGGCTCAATTATTTCGTGCGCCTGAACCCCATTTACACAGCCCTTGACCATGACCTCGCCCAAAGATTATTGTCCTAGCCTGAATAATCGTCGCAACGGTTAGCCTGAGTAATGCCTTGCTTAAAGCCGGTTCATATTCCTGCCTCACACCATGACTGATGGGCGCGTCAAGCAGTGCTCGGCTCGACGTTGTTGTTGAGCGTGGTGATTCTTTTCTCACTCGGAGCCTGCGGTTCGCCATCTGACAATACGGTTTCACCATCGCCGCCCGTTGACAACTCCGCCACCGCCACTCCGCCCCCTCCGCCCCCTCCGCCGACCGTCGTTGTGGCCAAGGTCATGCCGCTTGGGGATTCGATCACTGCGTCAAGTGTCGGGCTGCCGAGTTATCGGTATTTTCTTTGGCACCTTGCCGTCAACCACGGATATCACCTCGATTTCGTTGGTTCGCTCCGTGGCGTGTTGTTCGGTCCACCTGCAAATGCCGACTTCGACATGGATCATGAAGGACATGGAGGATTTACTGCTGATAGAGTCCGGCTGGGATTGATCAGTGGGCGACTGCTGCCTCACCGGATATCGTCTTGATCCATATCGGGCATAACGATCTGCATGAGGGACAGGGTGTGAAGAGCACGGTCGATAATATCAGCTCGATCATCGACAGGCTCAGGACCGTCAATCCGAAAATGAGAATCCTCTTGGCTCAGCTGATTGCCTCGTCAAACCCCCGCCACAAAGACATTCCTCTCCTGAATGCGCAATTGCCTGCATTGGTTGCCGCCAAAAACAGCGTGGAATCCCCCGTTATACTGGTGGACCAATATACGGGTTTTGATCCAACGACGATGACGACTGATGGGGTTCATCCCAATGGTATTGGTGAATCTCGTATGGCCGATCGCTGGTTCGAGAAATTAGCGCCGATGCTGAATGCCTTTCCTTAATAACCGGTTGTTTGACTCTCTTGCACCTCACCCATGTATAGTGCCGCTCAGCTTCGTTTTACCCTGAATTGCCCAGCCTTTCTGAGCTCCTTGTCTTTAATATGATTTCTTGCCGCAAGGGGCCTTTACCCCGTTCTCCGACAGCCGTAGTTTGACCGCAGCGGCTTGTGCCCTGACAAGCGTCTTCAGCCATTGAGATAGGCCTATGCTTTTTCTTTCGCCATGCGGCGAAAGACCTTGTTCGTATCAAGCAGGTCCTCGTAAGTCCCCTGATCCGTGATGGCGCCATTCTCCAGCAGATAAATGATGTCGGCCTGTTGCACCGTGCCCAGGCGATGGGCGATCATAATGATCGTTTTCTCATGCATGATGTTTCGGATCGCTTCAGAGACCGCCTCTTCGGTGAGCGTATCCAACGCGCTCGTCGCTTCGTCAAGAATCAGGACGTCCGGGTCGCTATACAAGGCCCGCGCGATGCCAATGCGTTGCCGCTGGCCGCCGCTGAGCCGCACCCCGCGCTCCCCGACCATCGTGGCATACCCGTCCGGCAGCTCCCCCACGACAAACTCATGCAGATTGGCGATCCGTGCGGCACGCTCCACGCGATCGAGATCCAGCTTGCTGGGTGCCACCCCGAAGGCGATGTTCGCCGCAAGGGTGTCATCGGCTAAATAGATATGTTGGGGCACATACCCCAGATGTTTCTGCCAGGACGTCACATTGCGAGCCGTGATGGGAATCCCATCCACCAACAAGGACCCGCCTTGCGGTTCGAACAGCCCCAAAATAAGATCCACGATCGTGGTTTTCCCTCCCCCGGAGCTCCCGACGATGCGCCACCGTCGTATTCCGCTGGATGGCGAGATTCAGGTGGTTGAGCAGCGGCGTGGCGGCCGTGGCGTATTGGAAGACCAGGTTCTGTAAGACGATGTCTCGCCGCACGGGCCCGATCTCCTCGTGCGCCGGCAGGCTCGGGCTCGGTGTGCCGGCTGCGACGGGTGCGCGGACCAGCGTCTTCAGCTTGTCCTCCACGGCCTCCAGGGAGCCCACGTTGTACCGAACCGTCGTGGCGCTCCCAAAGATCTGCTGAAAGGCCGGCAGCAGCCGATAGCCGGTAAAGGCATACAGCGCCATCAACGGCAGCGCGTCTTTGAAATCCTGGTGCGTCGCCAGCAGATAAATCACCAACAGAATCACCGATCCAAACGCCATGCTTTCAATCACGTAGCGCGGCACCGCGCTCAGCGTGGCGCTCATCCAGGAATTCCTCGCATACACCAGCGAGTACTTGGCAAACCGCTCCTGATACGCGTCATCTTGCCCGAGGATCTTCAGTTCCTTGATGCCATTCAAGATCTCGGTGGCCAGTCGAAAGCGCTCGACGTTCGCCTCTTTACTGGCCCGTCCAAGTCGTGCTGACCCTCTGACGAATAGTCAGAAACAGGACGCCATAGACGGTCCCTATCACGACTCCGAACAAGACCGCCAACCACGGATCGACCCACATCACCAGAAGGAGAAGACTCATGGCGATGAAGACCTTGGCGATCGCTTGCAGGAGAGGCACGGCGATGCCATGAATCACACGCGTCACATCATCCGTACAATTAAAGACCAGCCGTGCGCTATTGTGTTCCAAAAAATACGCGTAGGGTTGCCGGATATAGTTCGAGAGGATCCGCATGGACAGGCTATGCCCGAGAGTGTGGGTAAACCATAAGATCGCGGACGAACTGGCGAGCGTCAGCGCGTTGCTGAAGACCATGATCGCCAGCGCCGCGACGCCCAGCCCAATAAGAAAGGTGTCGACGGACTGAAACTCCAACAGGGTAAAGATCCGGTGCAGCCACGGATTCGTGTGGGTCAGCTCAGGGTTTCCCACCACGGCCATAAACGGCAGGACCGAGGACACGCCCAGCGCATCGATCAGGCCGGCCAGCACCATGAGTCCGAGCAGCGCATAGGAGCGGCGCCGCTCTCTGGGATTCAACAATGCTTGAAGGCGTGTCATGAGTCGCCACATGAGAGAACCTTTCCAAGATTACAAGTTCAGACACCACTGCGGTGCTTGTGGAGAGGTCACCAAGCGGCCACTCAGATGACCTATCGAAACGTGTGCCACAGCACTCGCGTGTTCGTATGACGTGATGAGAATGCGGGCTATGCCTGAGGAGGGTGAAAGGCCGAGGTCTCAAAGATCTGATGATATCGTGATGGGTCGCTCTTCTCGTAAGAAACACGATGGCTTGTTAATTCTACTTCCAGCATTACCGAATGAATCGAGAAGTCTCCGGAGACAGATTCCATTGACATATCTGCCGTGAGTAAACTGGTGAGCGTGATGGGCGTTCCCAGCATTTGTGCCACCACGCAGATACACATCAACACGATCAGAAACACTAATCCTGCTCTCCGGAATGAAGATGGAAATAACCTTACTGCGATCATAGGTATAAGAGCACTACCATTTCGCATGTTGATCGATAAGCGTAACTCTTCTTCTCATCCAGAAGCAAACGTAACGACCGGAGGATCAGTTGAAGCTCATCATTGCAATGGAATTCGAAGAGGGCATGCAGGGGTTGTAGGCGGAAGGAGATTATTATGGCGTGTGCGGACCTTTGCATGCCCGGCACACGAAACCTGACAGTAACTCAAGCGCTGCCGATGCGGTGCTCTACCAGCTAATAATACATTTTAGAAGGCCCAGTACCGAGAGGCTCCAAATACCAGTCGGCACCCCACTAGAAACAGTTGACCTTGCGAGTCAACCGGTACGAGTTTCGTCCACTGCACTTCATACAAACTCAGGGAATATTCCCATCGAGTTTCAGCAATATGGAGTTCCAGCAGTTGCTGCTTTCGAGGCCGTCCACCCATCAACACGAGGATCCCATGCTCACTCCTATTGATGCAGTACACCCCACCCTGCTCAATGGTCACTCGCTGTCCATCAAGCGATTCACACAAGCTATAGGAGCATACCTTTTGTTCGTTCACCCGCGCTTCTGCTCGTCGCGAAGGACATGAAGCCTTCGCGTCTGTGGAGGCGCCGACCATAGCCGCTTCAGGGTTCAGATTTCCCATGCGACGTACGTGCGATTCATGGATGACTTCCTTTGCTCCAATATTCATGATGCCTCCAAGCTCGATCAAATAATGCCTAGCACACGGAGCAAGTGCCATACCTAAGTGCATTCATAACTGTGTGCCTAAATCACTAACGAATCCCCTTCATATTCCTTATTGAGGAACGTATCGAAACAACACAGCGAAGGGATAAGGATTCATCATTCCGATGTATTGCGATGATAGCTTATTGATTCTAAATGCAATTCTATAGTGGATGGAAAATCATACACGGCAAAAAGGTCTGTCCTTCACCAGAAGGTAGGGCACAGGGAGTGTGGGACGCCCATTAACTCTGAGTCGATCGGCTCACGTGTTTCGGCTGAAATCCCAAACCAATCAGCGTAGGGGGAAAAGCCAATCCCACATGATTCATACCATCAGCTCAGCTTCTCCACTAGCTCAGCTTCTGCACTCGAAGACCGAGTAAGCGAATGAGTTTTCGGTGTGGGTTTTCTCGCCGATCGAGAAAGGGCAGCATCAGCTTCATGGCCTCCCGTCCCAAGACTGCCCGCTCATCGGTCGCCATCGGCAAGGTGCGGGCGCGTGATTTGGTCTCAAAATCAGCGAATCTGACAGTCAGCACGACGGTTCGAAAGGCCTGAACCCCTTCATGATGCAGGCGCTCGATCACACCTTGAGCAAGCCCATCAAGTTGAGTGAGGAGCGTATGACTGGCGAGCGTATCGGATTCGAACGTTTCCTGCTCACCGATGGATTTCGGCTCCGAATATTCCTCAACCGGTGAGTCGTCTCGTCCTCGAGCCTTCTCGTAGAGATCCACACCGCGTTTCCCCAGCAAGATTTCGAGCTGATGGACGGTCAGCGCTCTCAGATCCGTGACAGTCTTAATACTCTTTGCGTTCAGCATGCCTTCTGTTTTAGGTCCGATACCAGGGATGACCCGGATCGAGAGTGGAGCCAGAAACGCGTCGGCCTCTCTCCGCTCGTACGACCGTGAGTCCGTTAGGCTTCTGCCATCCTGAAGCGATTTTGGCGATCAACTTATTCGGCCCAATACCGATTGAGGCCGTCAGGTGTTCTTCCGCATGGATCTCCTCTTTCAGACGGCAACAGACGCGTTCTGCTTCCTCGTACGATCCAGTCCAGCTCACGTCGCCATACACCTCATCGATGCTGGCCTGTTCCACCTTAGGAATGACGCGCCGTACGATCCGCATCACTTCCTCTGAAACCCGTGCATACTTTTGCATATCGACCGATACAAAAGTCACAGGCGGCTTGCCGACACGACGAGCGACTTCCGACAAGCGCCATGCCGTGCTGATCGGCGTCGCCGAGTGAATTCCGTACGCACGCGCCAGATAGTTCGACGTGGCAGCGACCCCGCGCCCCTTCCCGCCCAGCGGATCCGCGCCAACGACGAGCGGGACCCCACGAAAAGCCGGCGTATCTCGCTCCTCGATCGCAGCGAAGAACGCATCCATATCTAAGTGAGCGATAATCCTAAGCACTTACCACCTTGTTCCGCACCTGGATCCCGTCAAACAGCCGGCGAGGTTCACAGATCAGAAGACGTCTTATGGGAGTTCTGTCATTTTCACCGTAGCTTTTCGTGCCAAGGCTGACGTACAATTATCCCTCAGTTGGGAGAAAAAACGGTTCATTTATATGACCGTTCCTCACACGCCAAAAACATAGACGGGAGGAGGCAATTCATGGGTTTTCATTGGTTCAATATTATAGGAGCTCTGATGTTGCTCTTTGCTCTCTTTCTAAACGAAGTCGTGTACATGAATGTGTGGTACGACTTCAACTTCTACGTGATTATTCCGGCTATCGTGTACCTCGGTGTTGGAATTTGGCTCTCATTGTGGGGAGGGCCACGTCGTCAGGAAGCCTGATGTCGTTGGCCCACTAACTTTTCAAGGCCTAGGACCTCGTCTCGGGCGTGGCGTAGAGTGCCGACAGAGTTGGAGAGAACAATTCATCTATAAGTGTTCATCGAACGCAGGCAAAGGCCATCACTGGAAAGGAGACAATCCATGGGATTTAGCTTTATCAATTGGGTTGGATTCGTTATGTTGGTGCTCGCGTTGCTTCTCAATGAGGCATTCCTCGGGATAAACGCCTGGTACGAGCTCCACATAGTCGCGATTCTTATTGGTGTCGTGTGGCTCGTCGTGGGAGCCGCATTATCAATATGGCCAAACCGAAGGGATCAGCCAGCCTAATCGATTTTCTTCCCGCCTTGTCAAAACCATAGCGCGCAGGTGAGGTGTGTGCTCTGCGCTTCCACTGTGAGTCTCGCTGAATTTTTCGTCTGATACGGTCATCGCCTGCACCTGTTCATCTACCGCGTACAATGGATTCTCTCTCAGAATTGGAGCCGCGATCAGGATACGATCGCAACGGACGTCTTCGTAAGGAATCTTTGCACAGATCAAGGGTTGATCTGCTCCGTACAAATCCACTACGATCCTTCTATATGCCAGCAGAGAAGGATTTCACTATTGACGACCATGGATATCATCCCCAACCAAACCCCCACAACGAGGAGGAGATCATGGCAGACAAACAGTACAAGCAGCTCGGATGTCTGGATGTGCAACCGTCGGGCGGCTGCGGATTCCAAGTGCGAGCCGAGACCGAAGCGGAACTGATGCAGCTCGTCGCCACGCACGCAAAGCAATGTCATAAGTTGGATTCGATCCCACCAGAGATGGCCTCTCAAGTAAAGGCGGCCGTCAAGACCGTGACAGTCGCAGTCTAACAACAGTCATCATACTGCGGCCTCCCCGCGTACAGATCAGGTGCCGGGGAGGGCTCCTGCATCTCGAATCGAGGTGGATTATCAAGGAGGATTTATGACGTGGAAGTCCATACTCCCAATTGCCGCCCTGCTCCTGCTGAGCACAAGCGGATGCAGCTACCTGTTTTATCCACATGCAAAGGAATTCACGGAAAAGGCCAAGGGGGCAACGGGCGTCGAAACGCTCATCAATCTGACTACTATGGCGGAAGCCTCGGCTAACGCTGCCAAGGGAGGCAAAGGAGTCGATCAACCCTTCGACGACCTGCACAATCAGTTTCATGCCATCGACAACAGCATCTGCTGCGTCGAGAAATCTGTGAGAGAACAGCCGGTCTATGCATTGGCCGTGACGCACAACAAGGAACTGAAGGCAATTTTCAAGCGGCTCTGGAAATTCAAAGACGATCAGCCACAGAGGAATCAGCACCTGGACCTCTTTGTGTCTGAACTCCACGAGATGCGCCAGACGTTACAAACCTTACGGTGACTTCATGGCAACACCATCGCCCGAGCAAACCATCGAGAGTCAGCGCCAGGATTGGAACCGTGTTGCCGGCGGATGGGAGAAGTGGGATCGCTTCTTCGACGAACAGATGGCGTTCCTGAACCACCGGCTGATTGCTGATGCTCGGCTGAGAGCAGGCATGCGCGTACTCGATCTCGGGTCAGGCACCGGCTATCCGGCACTCCTCGCCGCCCAGACAGTCGGCTCGAGCGGGAGCGTGATCGGAATCGATCTGGCCGAATACATGCTCGCCGTCGCGCGACGCAAGGCCACAGCACTTGGCCTCGCGAACATAACGTTCCGCACAGGAGACGTGACCGCGCTTCCCTTTGAGCCGAACTCATTTGATGCCGTGACCAGCCGCTTTTGCCTGATGTTCCTGCCGGAGGTTCCGAAGGCCGCGGCCGAGATCGCGCGCGTGCTGAGGCCTGGTGGGTGGATCGCGGCGGCGGTCTGGTCAGCGCCTGGCAAGAATCCTTCAATCGCCCTTTCGGTGGAGGCGGTCAAGAAGGTGGTCGAATTGCCCACGCCGGACCCCACTGCACCCGGGATCTTTCGTCTTGCTCAGCCCGGCGATCTCGCCGGCATGCTGCAGCAGGCCGGATTGACTGATGTGACGGACCAGGAATTTCTCGCGGAATGGTCGTACACTTCAGCCGAAGAGTACTACACAAGCCTGTTGGAGATTGCGGCACCGATACAGAACCTCATGGCCACACTTTCAGTCCCACAAGTACAAGAGGTGAAACGCCTTATCACCCAAGCTGCATCCCAATACAGGCGTGGCAACAGCATCACCTTTCCCCTCGCTGTGCGGATGGTCGCGGGACGCAAGCCCGGATGAGGTATGCCGCCGAAGAACGACGGCTTCAAGGACTTTATCCTGGATCAGTTAGCGGATCTGCGAAACGTAACCGCACGCGCCATGTGGGCGACAGAAGCAGTCGAGAGATGAGCAGATCATGTCCTATGTTCTCTGGACAATCGGTCATTCGACGAGACCGATCAATGAGCTCATCACTCTGTTGAAGGCTCATCGTGTTCAGCAACTTATTGATGTCCGCACTATCCCCCGCTCTCGCCACAATCCTCAATTTAACAACGACAACCTTTCAACGAACCTGAAACATGAGGACATATTGTACGAACATATGCCGCAGCTCGGGGGATTGCGAAAAGCTAAGAAGGATTCGATCAACCTTGGCTGGCGCAACGCAAGTTTTCGCGGCTACGCTGATTACATGCAGACGGATGAGTTCCGGAGAGCCTTGGAGGAGTTGATGGCCGAGAGTCGTTTGCAGCGCACGGCCATCATGTGCGCGGAAGCAGTCCCTTGGCGCTGTCATCGATCCTTGATCGCCGATGCATTGATCACTCGCGGCTGGGAGGTCCGACATATCATGTCGGAGGCAAAAGCCAATGCGCACCAGCTCACATCATTTGCTAGTGTGGAGAATGGCCTCTTGTATTATCCGAAGTCAAACGATTCGCCCCGCTTGTTCACATAGGCCAACCACGTCCACCAGTTTTTTCCACCGCTCGACAAGGCCGCAGCGAGCGAAAGCCCGAGGCGTACGTCGTTGGTACGTTGAGGGTTTGAGCGAAGCGCGAACGCCGTCGGCGGCGCTTTTCAACATCCTGCTCACGCGCTCTTAAACTTGGTGAGCTTGGCAAACAGGATGGCGGAGAAGGGAAGAGCCAGGCCGATCACCAATTGCATGATAAGGAGCTCGCCCAACTGGCTGTAGTCGGCAGGTGTCTGAATAGTGTTCGTCGCTGGATCGCGAACCTCTCGCGTGACGACGAAGATCTCATTGAGATATTTAGTCCCGAGCTGACTAAAAGAAAGCGCCAGGTTGGTGAACGACGCCATCACCGCAAAGAAGGTAGCTTTCAGATTAGCCGGAGCCGAGTTCGCAATCCAGGCCAACATCGGAATCATGGAGATCTGCACGAGCGGCGATTCCAACGCCGTGTCGATCAACGCAATGAAGCGGGCATCCACGACTCCGCCGGTCACTTTCGCCGTCCATTCGTGGAGCCCATAGTACATCCCTACAATTGGAATAGAGAGGATCGTACCGACGACGGTTAAGAACCCCACCACATACAAGATCGAGCGTTCCGCCATAAACCGTCGAAAGACAAACATACCAACCAAGGCTAAAATGCCGCCGATAAGTGAAAGAACGGAAAGAAACTGCTGATCGAACTTCAGGTCATCGATCATCCACCAGGTCGAGCCCGGCCCAGGCCCTGGAATGGCCCGCAACGCAAAGATCACCGCTGCAGTGCCGACCAGGGTGAGGCGTTTATCATGCTCCAATTCGAGCATCAATCTCGACATCAAGAACAGCACGATGCTCATCGAGCCGACAAATACGATCTCTGCTCGATATGGAAATCCACCCAGTCCAACCGTCAATGTGAACAGGACAAAGGCGGAGCTGCCACCGAGGATCCACCAATTTGGTTTCGTCGGTTCGCTCTCCGCATCACGGACATTCACCATCTGTCGTGCCTGCTCAAGCGAGAATCCTTGCTGAACAAATCGTTGTCTCTGTCGGCGTTTCAACCACCAAGCCAGTCCGACGCCTATCACTGACACGAGAGGAATGACCATGGCCATGAGATAGATCCGCTGGTAGAGCCGGATGAGATCGGCCTGCGGCAGCCCTTCGGTTCCGGTAAAGACATACACATTGACCAGTGCCACGAGAATCCCTCCGCCGACAATCGCAACGCGACCGAGGGTCTGCATCGTCGTGTGCATCAGCTTGCGCGTCTGGTCATCGAAAGATCGACCCTGATCGTCGACGCGAGGGACGGCTTCGACCGTCATGGCATCTGCCACGGCGTCTTGAATGACATACCCGATGGGAGCCAGCAGAACGCTGAGGACAAACCAGACTTCCGCGGACAGGATGGCCGTCATCGCTTCGCGATCGCCGATCAGCAAGGCCATGATACCGAGACTGATAGCCAGCAGCCCTGCGCCCATCCCAACGAGCCAACTCTTCCAGCGCCACAGAAGATCGACCGTATGGCCTATCGGCATCTTGAGGGCCCAGGGAATCCCTGCCCAAAAGCCGAGCGCGGCGAGAAATGCGGCAGAGAGGCCGAGGTAGTCTTTGACGAAGAACGTCCCGACGATACCGGTGAGGCCTGAAATACCGTAGGCCACGTAGACCATGAGCGGCGGCAGATAGGACAACCGCATCTCACGACCGAGAGAGAGAATGTTGCGATCGATCCAGGCGACTAGTGTGAGCATCGCTACGGTGCTACGTTCCTCCTCGTACGACGCTCAACCAGCGCATGAAGGTGCGCTCGCATGTCAGCCGAGGAGAAATGCACTCGATCGCCATGCCCGGCCAGGACCCATTCAAACCGGTAGTCGAGGAGTTTTCGGATGGACTCGATCAAGGTCCATCTTCTCCAGACGAGACGAGTGGGGGCTTCCAATGACTTGCTGTGTGGATCCCACCAGAGGTGATCGCCGGAGAAAAGAAATCGCTCTCGGTAGAGCAGTGTCATGCTGCCGGCGGTATGCCCTGGTACGGGAATGATCTGGAACTCTGATCCGACGTGAACCGTCTCCTCCCCTCCAATCACCCGTTCTGCGGTCGGAGCAGCCTCTCTATCCGCTTGATGAATGATGCGCGTTGCGCCGAAATGCGCGGCATACTTGTCCGCATCGGCCACGTCGTCTTCATGCGTGAGAAAGATATGGGCGATGCCTCCCCGCTGCTCAAAGGCGTCAATCAGATGCTTGATGTACCGAGGAGAGTCGATCAGCCAGTTGCCGTCCGGATGTTCGATGAAGAAGCTATTCGCTCCGAAGGATTTCTCCGAATTGAAGCCGCAATAACTTACACCATCTTCGAGATGGAGCGGGAAACTTGCCATGGCCGCTCGTAGCTGCGACTTGTCGCTGTGTTCCGTCCCGATCGATCCGACGGGACAGGCAAGCAACGCCTGGTAGGCTCGTTGGACAAGCTCGTCACTATCAGGCTGACGGCTGACCGCAGAGTAGTCTCCGATTTCTTCGAAGCTCAGGGGCGCCAACTGTCGACAGGTGTCGCAGTTGATGCAGGTGGCATCCACATAAAAGTTGCCGGGCACGTTGGAGTCGAGTCGCTTGTTTTGGTCGGCCATTAGAACACCTTTATAGCCCGCTTCGCCCGATCGACGGCCCGCCAGAGATACTAATGGACGACCGTACGATGAGGTTTCCATCGTTCGCCATATTGTAACAGCTGTTTAGGCGTGGGTATCGTGGACCGTCGGTAGGCACTGCGGAAGCCGTTGCTACATGACGATGCCGCCGCCGGCCTGGATCGTCTGTCCTGTGAGCCATCGAGCTTCCTCACTCACGATGAACGCCACGACATCGGCAATATCTTTCGGGACACCAAGCCGTTTCATCGGCGACAGTTGAATGCCGATCTGCCGATATTCCTCCGTCATCATACCGGTTTCGGTAAAACCCGGTGAGACCGTATTCACCGTGACCCCCTTCGGAGCCAGTTCTTGCGCCAACCCTTTGGTGTATTGTTCGAGCGCGGCCTTGCTGCCGAGATATGCGGTAGCCCCGGGAAAGTGCTGATGAGTTCCCCCGGTCGAGATATTCACGATGCGCCCGCCGTCCTTCAACACTCTCGCCGCTTCCTGCATGGCAAAGTACGGTCCCTTGGCATGCAGGTCGATGACGCCGTCGAAATCGGATTCGGTCGTCTCCTCAAGCCGCTTCGGCATGAATTTACCCGCATTGTTCACGAGAATATCCAGCCGGTTGAATTGCTTGAACGTATCGACCACGAGCCGGCGGGCCTCACCCACCTGACTCATGTCGGTTTGGACAGCGAGCGCCTTACCCCCTTTGGCTTGGATCCCCGCAACGACCTGTTGAGCTTTTTCCACGCTCTTCGAGTAGTTCACCACGACAATCGCGCCTTCCTCGGCCAATCGCTCCGCAATCGCTCGACCGATTCCATGTGACGCGCCCGTCACAATGGCCACTTTCCCGCTCAACGATTTCATCTACGAGACTCCTCTTCTTTATCCAGGACAGTACTATTGGAGAGAGGCACTCCCCACTGTCCCGAAAATGTCCATTCTTGAATCGGCCGACGACTCCTTGGTCGTAGTTCCCGTTCGCGCAATCGCTCTGGAAGGACGGCGGGATCGCCTGGATAGCCGATGGCGATCATCGCGACCGGCTCGTAGCCTGTGGGAATACCGAGATAGTCTCGCGCTTTCTCCACGTCAAAGCCGGCCATCTGATGTGCGACCAGCCCGCTTGCCGTTGCCTGCAAGACGAGATTCTCCGCCGCCAATCCCGTATCGTGAAAGGCATGTCGGTTCGGCTTGCCGTCATCCTCGAAATTCATGCCGGCGATCGACAACACTAACACCGGCGCGCGGAAAACCCATCGCCGGTTCCCCTCGGTCAAGCAATCGAACAAGCGGTTCCAATCCGTCTCGTTCTCCTTACTGGCCACGATAAATCGCCACGGCTGCTCATTGTTTGACGAAGGCGCCCAGCGAGCGGCTTCGAACAACGTTTGCAAGAGGCCGGCATCGATAGTCCGTTCATCAAAGGCGCGCGGACTCCAACGACGAGCGAGCAAGTCATGGATTGGAAATTGCGTGTGCGCCAGCTTTTGCATGGCCTTTACCCTTGCTTGCTAGCTTCGGCTGGTTGCATATCAGGTGACCAGCCGCCCCCCAAGGCCTTGTAGAGGTGGATGATGGAGACCAAGTGCAGCCGATGCGTGCTGGTCAAGGCGAGCTCCGCTTCGAAGAGATTCCGCCGGGCCACGAGCACATCGAGGTAGTTCGCCAGCCCCCCTTTGTACCGGAGTTCGGCCAGCTTCAGCGCGGACTGGAGCGCCGCCACCTGTTGGCGCTGCGCGTCGCTCTGTGTACGGGACGTACGGACGGCGACGAGCGCGTCCTCTACCTCGCGGAAGGCCACGAGGATATTCTGCTCATATTGCGCGAGCGCCTGTCGGTGCAGCGCTTCGGCCGCCTCCTGCTGAAACCCCAGGGCCATACTGTTAAACAGAGGACCCACGAAGCCGGCTCCCGCGACCCCGAAGGACGCCGGATCGGTGAAAAACTGCGATAACTCGGGACTTGCCGCACCGACCAGGCCCGTAAGCGTGATTTTGGGAAAGCGATCAGCCTTTGCTGCGCCGATGCGGGCAGTCGCGGCCGCAAGCTGCTGTTCGGTTTGCAAGAGATCGGGCCGCCGCTGCAACAATTCAGACGGTAGCCCCGGCGGCACCTCGGGCGGGAGAACTTGGTCGTTCAACGGCCGGCCGCGCGTCACGGCAAATGGCTTGCGGCCGAGGAGCACGCTCAGCGCATTCTCGGCTTGAATCATCTGCCGTTGCAGTTCGGCCGTCCGGGCCGCGGCATTGGCCCGTTCCGCTTCGAACTGATCGGCATCCAGTTTCGACGTCATCCCTTGGCGGAGCCGGGCTTGCGCGATCCGCACCGATTCTTCCCACGATTGCAGGGTCCGCTGAGCGGTCTCGAGCTGTGAGTCAAGCTGCAGCACATTGAAATAGCCTTCCGCGACGCCGCTGACCAGCTGGAGGACGACCGCCCTGCGGTTTTCCTCCTTCGAGAGCAGATCTGCGCGCGCCGCTTCGAACGAGCGCCGGATCCGCCCGAAGATATCGATCTCCCAGGACAGGTTGCCTTGCAGATAATAATTGAAGGGGTTTGCAAATCCCGGCACGAGGAAGACGGTCTTCCGGTCAAACGGGAGATTGCCGGACGCCGTGATGCCAGGAAAGAAGTCCTGTCGGGCGATAAAGGCGCGTGCCTGAAATTCTTCGACGACCGCGACGGCGTGCTGGAGGTCCCGGTTCTCCGCCAACGCGGTTCGAATCAAGGTCTGCAATTGCTCGTCGCGCAGCAGGTCCCACCAGGCCAGATTGGCCAATGAGGGCAGGTCTGATGGCCCCTCCGCCATGCGAAACCGATCTTCCCCATCGGTCTGGGGTCTGGTGTAGTCCGGGCCCAGGGCACAGGATGTCAATACGGCGCTGAATATCAGCAGCGACAGGGAACGGCACATTGAGGAAGACAACATCTAATGTTCTCCATCCACTAAGGTCTCGACGTACTCTTGGCGAGCTCGCTCAGGCGGCGCATCCGTCAACTCGGTCGGCTTCCTCACAGGAGCCCATCGTTCGCCGATCTTCCGCACCGTCACGAAAAAGAGCGGGACAAAAAAGATTGCCAGGAAGGTCGCCGCCAGCATTCCACCCAAGACACCGGTTCCGATGGATTGACGACTGGCCGCTCCCGCTCCGGTGGCGATCGCCAAAGGCAACACACCGCCGACGAAGGCCATCGAGGTCATGATGATCGCCCGAAACCGCAACCGCGCGGCTTCCTTTGCCGCCTGCAAGAGAGGCATGCCGTCGGCTCGGCGATGATTGGCGAATTCCACGATCAGGATGGCGTTTTTGGCCGCCAGTCCGATCAGTGTGACCAAGCCGATTTGGAAATACACATCGTTCGTCATCCCTCGCAACCACACGGTGGACATGGCGCCGAAGACTCCGAACGGCACCGCGAGGATCACGGCGAGCGGCACGGTCCAACTCTCAAACTGCGCCGCCAGCACCAGAAAGACCATCAACAGACCAAACCCAAACGCCAGCCCGGACTGCCCGCCGACTTTCGCTTCTTGGTAGGAAATACCGCTCCATTCCAAGGTGTAGCCTTTCGGAATCAGCACCTCTTGCGCCGTTCGTTCAAGCGCCTCGAGAGCTTGACCCGAGCTGTAGCCGGGAGCCGCAGCCCCCAGCACCCACGCGGTGTTGAAGCCGTTGAAATGCGTCACCGGATCGGGGCCGCTCGTGAACTCGGTATCGATCACCGTATCGAGCGGAATCATCATCCCCCCTGGGCCGGTGCCTCCCAGACTTGGCGCACCGCCTCTTCCGCTGAACGCGGTTGCGGAAGGACTCAACGACCGCACGTACACTTTCCCGATGTCGTCAGGGTCCGACCGGAACTCGGCTTCGGCCTCAGTCTGAACGCGATAGACTCGGCCGAACTTCAGAAAGTCGTTGATATAGAAATTGCCGAAGTAGGCCTGCATCGTATCGAAGATCTCGGAAATCGGCACCCCTAGTGCCTTCGCCCGCTCGCGGTTGACATGGGCGAACAACCTGGGCGCCGTGACGCGGAAATTGGATCCGATTCCGGCGATCGCGGGATTTTCCTTGGCTTTTGCGACGAATTCCTGAGTGACGGCGGCCAACTTACGGAAGTCTCCCCCGCTCGGATCCTGGACTTGCAACGAGAACCCGCCCGTCGCCCCGATCCCGCGGATCGGCGGCGCATTGAAAGCAAGAATCAAGGCCTCCGGTATTTTTGCAAACTCTCCATAGGCCGCGCCGACCAAAGCCTGGACATGTTCGTCCGGCTTGCGCTTATCCCAGTGGTGCAAAGGAATGAACATGGTGGCGGAATTGGGACCCCGCGTATTAAAGACGAAGTTCATGCCGGACATCGCGTCGGTCGAGTGAACGGCAGGGACCGAGAGGAAATACCGTTCGATCTTCTTGAGGACCTCAACAGTCCGTTGCGTGGACGCGCCGTCGGGCAGCTGCACGACCGTGATGAAATACCCTTGATCTTCTTCCGGCAAAAAGGAGGGAGGAATCACGCGGAAGAGTCCGAACGCCGCGAGTCCGATCACCACAAACACCGAGAAGGACAAGACCCGCCATTTGATCATGCCGTCCACGGCTCTGGAATAGCGATCCCTGGTCCAATCGAACAATCTGTTGAACAGCGCGAAAAATCCCGTCTCGTGATGTTCGCCGCCCGGCTTCAACACCAGCGCCGACAACGCGGGACTGAGCGTCAGAGCCACGACCCCTGAAATCGTCACCGCCATGGCAATCGTGATGGCAAACTGTTTATAGAGTTCGCCGATGATCCCGCCGAGGAACGCGACCGGCACGAACACGGCACAGAGAACCAGGACGATCGCGATGACCGGCCGGGTGACTTCTTCCATGGCTTTCTTCGCGGCTTCCCTGGGCGACAGCCTGCTTTCGCGGATGTGTCGCTCGACGTTCTCAACCACCACGATGGCATCGTCCACCACGATGCCGATGGCCAACACCATGCCGAACAGAGTGAGCGTATTGATCGAAAATCCCAATGCCTGCATTCCGGCGAACGTGCCGATCAAGGAAACCGGAACCGCTGTGGCGGGAATCAAGGTGGCTCGCCAACTTTGCAAAAACAGATAGACGACAAGAATGACGAGTGTCATCGCTTCGGCCAGCGTCTTGAGCACTTCCTTGATCGACACCTCGATGAACTTGGTCGTATCGTAAGGAATGTCGTACTTCATCCCCGGCGGAAACGACTCAGCCAGTTCCTCCAGTTCAGCGCGAATGTGCTTAACCGTGTCGAGCGCATTGGCGCCAGGGGCCAGGAAGGTGATCAGGAACACGTTCGGCTTTCCATTCCACCGCCCTTGCATAACGTACGACAGGGCGCCCAACTCGACTCGCGCGACATCTTTCAGGCGGATCATCGACCCGTCCGGCATGGCTCGAACGATCAGGTTTTCGAAGTCACTGACTTCGGTCAATCGGCCCAGGGTCATAATCGGGATCGTCAGTTCCGTTCCCTTGGGCGCCGGTTCGCGGCCCACTTGCCCGGCCGGAAAATCACGATTTTGTTCGCGGACGACATTGGCGATGTCGCTCGGTGTCAGCCCCAACTGCGCCATGCGCACCGGGTTCAGGATCAATCGCATGGAATAATTCTGCTGTCCGAAGACAGTGGCCTGTCCGACCCCCGGAATGCGTTTGAGGTTATCCAGGACGCGCAGCAGAGCATAATTCGAGATAAACACGGTGTCGTGAGTGGGGTCGCTTGAACTCAGCGCGACGACCGCCAAGAGGTCGGGCGAAAATTTCAAGACGCTGATTCCCTGCCGGACGACTTCCGGCGGGATCTGCGGCTCCGCCAGCTTCACTCGGTTCTGCGTCTGCACCTGGGCGATGTCCACGTTGGTGCCGATTTCAAACGTGAGCCTGATGCTGACATGGCCGTCGTTCGTGCTGGTCGAGTCGTAGTAGATCAGATTGTCGATGCCCGGCAGTTGCACTTCGATCGTCCGAGCCACCGAATCAGCCGCGACTTCGGCACTGGCGCCGGGATAGTCGGCTTCGATCTGGACGACGGGGGGGCTGATATCCGGGAATTGGGCAATGGGGAGCTTGATGAGCGCGACAAGCCCGATGACAACGATGACAATGGAGAGGACCGAGGCAAAGATCGGCCGCTCGATGAAAAAGCGCGAACTCACTGTGGATCCTTCGAGACTTCTGGCTTGGCTTCCGCCTCATGATCGGCCCCGCCGTTGGATGTGCTGGTATCCGGTTTTCCGTTACCCGTGCGCTCGGCAGCGGGCTCCGCGGCCGGAACCGGTTTGACGGGCGCACCGGGTGTCACCATATGAAAGCCGCTCACGATCACCCGCTCGCCGGACCGCACACCCGACTCGATGATCCATTCCTGGCCTTGCCAACTGCTCGCCTTGATCGGCCGAATTTCGACCTTGTCGTCTTCACCCACGACAAATACGATCTGGCCCTGAGGCCCTTGATGGACCGCTCGCTGCGGCACCAACAGAGCATGATCTTTCATCGTTCCTTTAAAGCGCACCCTGACAAATTGTCCGGGCAGCAACACTCCATCGGGATTGGCAACGACGAATCGGGCTCGCCTAGTTCCTGTTTCGGTCCGCAGGCCAACGTCGGTGAAGTCGAGGAAGCCTTCACGATTGTACGTGCTGCCGTCGGCGAAGATGACGGCGCCTTTCAGATGCGTGAGGCCTGGATGTTGAAGACTCACCGCGATGGCATCTTGCCGCCGTTTGAGCAGGAAACTTTCCGGCACGTTGACCATCACGTACATCGGGTCGATGCGATGAATCACGGTCAGCAAATCGGTTTGGGCCGAGACCAGTCGTCCCTCGTAGTATCGACTTCGCTCGATGAGCCCTTTGATCGGAGCGATAATGGTCGTATTGTCGAAATCGAACTTGGCTTTGATCAAGTCGGCCTTAGCCCTTTGCAGGGCGGCCTTCGCCGCCAAGTCCTCAGCGATCGCATCATCCACATCTTTTTGGCTGACGGCTTGCTCCGTGAGCAGCGGCTTGACACGGGCGAGATCCTGCTTGGCTTGAACTACGCGCGCTTCCCCCTCCGCGATCCTGGCCTTCGCGCTCTGGTACGCCCCTTCAAACGGCACGGGATCTATTTGGTAAAGTTCCTCGCCCTTTTTGATCTCTCGTCCTTCTGCAAACAGCACCGCTTTCAGAATCCCCGTGACCTGCGAGCGAATTTCAACCGGGCGAGACGCTTCCGCCTGCCCGATGAATACCGGCTCATCCGGCACGCTCCGCGCCATCACGGTCACGACCTCTACGTGCGGGATCGGAGGAGGAGGTGAAGGAGTCGAGCCCGCATCATCTTTGCAACCGAGTACCCCGGCTAGGGCAGCCGATACACAAGGCACAACGACATATCGGAACAAGCGATTATTCCAAGAATCCTGCGATCTACCCTGCTGTTCATCCCTCATCGATGGTCCGCTCCAAGACAAAATCATTATTGTACAGATGCCGGTAAGAAGGGGGCAAGTCCGGACAAGCACAAACTGCCGGCACGATGACAATCAAGAACCGCCGCATATCCGATTTCATCACTCCTTACGAAGCTCGTCACAATTCTTTCTGACCGGTCCACCCGGTTCGTTCCTTCTGATCTCCTCGACGATGCACCTGGTTAAACAGCCGGACGCCCGCAGTTCCGCCCCCTGCCGCCACAGACGAGCCAACAGCGCCTTGCCATGCACATCGATGAAGGTGACGCCTGCCAGATCGATCGTCGCGCCACACTGCTGCTCGGGGGAGATCTGATGCCAACTGGCGCTCAGTTCCTCAACCCATGGACCGGCGAGGCGTCCCTCAAGGACAAGTGTCAGCGAGTCTACTTCTACCACACGCTGTTCGGTGATCTTCAACATGAGCTCACCGTCACAGGTTTGCTCCTTCGTGGGATAGCTCATTTCCGAGTTGCGACCGCCGATTCTTGAGAATGATCGGATCAATAACTTCGCCGCATTGCACACAGCGCCGCAGCGACACGTCGTCTTTACTGCTACCGAGCCTGGAATCGAAACCCTGTTCCACAACCATGAGACCCATACACCTTGAACAACGTATGAAACCGTCTGCGCTCTCCCGCCGTCGCAGATTATTCTCAGATATTCCTACCCTCGCCATGATCGACCTCCCTTGTTTAAGGGTTCATCCATCCGATATGGCAACTTATATTCCAGCAGAACGTGAAGCGACAGATATCATCCCAAGTCGAGGAATTAATTAGGAAGGAGCATTGCAGAATGGAGATTCTTTCGCCGGAGAGATCCAAGGCAATCTGCCGATCCCCCGGCACACTGCCGAATGATCGGCGCGTACCAGGGAGCAACCAATAAATCACCATCGCCTTCCAACGACCGGAAATCAGGTCGAGTGTCTGCTCCGTCGGACAACCGGCGCTCTTTGCCAATGGCAGTATCCTCATGGACCGCACTTGAAAGTTGTTGAGACAGACCTATACTTACCTTTTAGCGAGAGATGAACGGTCGAGACATCAGATCGAGAAAGGAGCAGCCATGAAGAAGATTGCCGACATTCTGCGGTCAGACGGTGATCATTGGGTCGGGGATGGGTTCCCCGTGCGATCGCTGTTTTCATACCACCACGACAGCGCGGCCGTCAGCCCGTTCCTGCTTTTCGATTATGCGGGTCCGCATCGGTTCGATCCCACCGACCGTCCACGAGGCGTGGGGCAGCACCCGCATCGCGGCTTCGAAACCGTGACGCTCGTCTATGACGGAGAGGTCGCGCATCGCGATTCGGCTGGGAACGGCGGGGTCATCGGACCGGGCGACGTCCAATGGATGACCGCCGCCCGCGGCATCATTCATGAGGAATTCCACTCGCCGAACTACAGCAAAACAGGGGGACCCTTCCGCATGGTCCAACTGTGGGTGAATCTTCCGGCAAAGCACAAAATGAGTCCTCCCGGCTACCAGGCCATCACCAGCCGCGACATTCCGGTCGTCCCCTTGACGGGTGGAACGGCACGGATCATCGCGGGAGAATTCCACGCGGTCCATGGACCGGCTCGCACAGTGACACCCGTCAACCTCTGGGATCTGCGCCTCGATCGAGCCGCCGATCTCACAGTAGACATTCCCGAAGGGCATAACGCCATGATCGCGGTGCTCTCCGGAACAGTGATCATCAACGGCGCGCAGACGGCCAATGAGGCGGAGATTGTTCGGTTTGAGCGCGACGGGCGCGACGTCACCCTCCACGCTGATCGCGAGGCAATCGTGCTCGTCCTGACGGGCGAGCCTATTGACGAACCCGTGGTCGGGTATGGCCCGTTCGTCATGAACAGCGAGGCTGAAATTCGGCAGGCCGCGGACGATTTTAACAGCGGCCGCTTCGGCCAAGTGGGCTCGCCTAAACCGCTTGGCCAGTGAACCAGGAATTGAAAGAATGCATGATCTAACCTCTTCTCTGGTTACCGTGACAGGCGATCACTTTACTAGGTTCCATGGTAAAAGCCTCAACCGATGGCGCTGCGCGACGTCTCCGATTTGAGCGACGCCATGTCGATCGAGAAGCGGTACTTGACGTCCGCCTTCAGCAGGCGCTCCCAGGCTTCGTTCACCTTCTGAATCGGAATGACGTCGACGTCGGCGGTGATGTTGTGCCGGCCGCAGAAGTCGAGCATCTCCTGCGTCTCGCGAATGCCGCCGATGTTGGAGCCCGAGACGCTGCGGTTCCCGAAGATTAGGGCAAACGAGGAGAGCGACAACGGCTTCGGCGGCGCTCCGACGAGGGTCAGGTTCCCGTTCAGCCGAAGCAGATTCAGATACTGGTTGATGTCGTGCTCTGCCGAGACCGTGTCGAGGATGAAGTCAAATGACCCGGCGTGCTTCTGCATCTCGTTGGCGTTACGTGACACGACGACCTCGTGTGCCCCCAGTCGCTGCGCGTCTTCCGTCTTCCTCGGCGAGGTCGTGAAAACCACGACGTGCGCGCCGAAGGCGCGTGCGACCTTCGTGCCCATGTGCCCCAGTCCGCCAAGCCCCACGATGCCGACCTTCTTTCCCATGCCCACGCCGAAGCGGCGCAAGGGCGAGTACGTCGTGATGCCGGCGCACAGCAGGGGGGCCGCGCTGCTCGGCTTGAGGTTCGGCGGAATCCGCAGGACGAAGCGTTCGTCGACAACGATGCTGTCGGAGTACCCGCCATAGGTGACCGGGGCGGTCCCGTGCCGGTCGACGGAGCCGTAGGTAAGCGCCAGGTTTGGACAGAAGTTCTCGAATCCTGCCTGGCAGTTCGGACAGGTGTGGTCGGCATCCACGAGGCAGCCCACGCCGACCAGGTCGCCTGGCTTGTACTTGTGCGCGGCGGCTCCGCTCTTGACGACGCGTCCGATGATCTCGTGGCCCGGCACCGCCGGGTACGTGGGCGGCAATGCTTCCCATTCATTACGCGTGTAGTGCAGGTCGGAGTGACAGATGCCGCAGAAAAGAATCTCGATTTGCACATCCCGGTCGGTGGGATCTCGACGCGGGATGGCAATGCCGGCAAGCGACGAGGACGCGCCGGCGGCGGAATAGGCCTTGGCCGTGTACATGGATTAGCCTCCTGTCATAGCTATTACAGGGTGGGTATATTTTTCGGCGGGCAGTGCATTGAACAATAGTGCGATTCTGCCGCGACAGTTCCCAGTAGTATTCTCCCTAGTTTAGGAACTTTCTCCAAACGAAGCGTTACAGAGCATCTGACGGGGACGGCGCTCTGGACCCAATGTGATTCATGTAACGCGCGCTGGAGTTGCTCGCGCTCGGCCTCTTCAAGCGTCGCCATAGGAGTGGAAAGGCGATTGTCTGCCCGAAGTTCACTGATCGGCATTTGCAAATCCGTCCCTTGCGTGAGAATGACCGACCGTTCCACTAAATTTTCCAGTTCGCGAATGTTACCCGGCTACGCATAGCGGGATTTGCCACATCACCAGGCGGTGCAATCTTCGATCGCCACCTCATGTCTCCTGCCAGGTAGTCGGGACATTTTGTCTCGATAAACTGGGGAACATACCAGTTTGAAACTACGTAGTGACGGCGCATTCATTAGAATCTAATTAAAAGTCGATGTCCCCAAATCTCCACTTACCAGGAGGTGTACAATGAAAAGATTTGCTGCTATTTTCGGATCGTTGGTGCTGCTGAGTATGGGCGGGTGCAACGACTCGAACGACAACACGACGGCTCAGCCCGCCCCCCCTCCTCCCGACAATTCCGCCGCTCGCGCAACCGCGCGCGCAGACGACGTGATCAAAGCGATGTCGCTGGACCAGAAGATCCAGCAGATCGCCATCCTTCCAGCCCCCAACACCGACCTGCCGGGCTGTGAAGTTCAGAGTCTCGGCCGGCATATCGAGGGCATACCGGAGTTGAAGATCCCGACCTTCCGGTTCGCCAACGGCGGCACCGGCATCCGCGGCGGCGACTGCCTTCCCGAGCCAACCGCCACAGGGGTGCCGAGCTCCATGGCCGCCGCAGCCACCTTCGACCCGCAGGTCAACTTCGAGTGGGGCCAGGTGCTCTCGAATGAAATCCGAGGCTGGGCACACCACTCGCTGTGGGGGCCGGCCTTCAACATGGCCCGAACCCCGTACGGCGGTCGCAACCACGAATATATGGGCGAAGACCCGTACCTGGCCGGCGTGATCGCGACGCAGCAGGTGCTGGGCATCCAGGCCAGCGGCAAGACGCACGCGACCGTCAAGCACTTCGCCGGTAACGAGTCGGAGTACCAGCGGGAACGGTGGACGGCTGCGTCGCGAATCCCAGCCCAGGCGATGCACGAAATCTACCTCCTTCCCTTCGAGATGACCATCAAGGACGGCAAGGCCGCCTCGGTCATGTGCGCGTTCCCCCATCTCAATTCCGAGTGGGCTTGCGAGAACGCGCCGTTGCTGAAGCAGACACTGCAGGAACGCTGGGGGTTCAACGGATACGTCGTCAGTGATCGCCGCGCGTTGCACAGTACCGCGAAGGCGATTCGGGCGGGCATGGCTGTCGAGCTCGATTCCGGTCCGGAGTGGTACACGCCCAAGCGGGTCAAGGAGGCCCTCGAGGCCGGCGAAATCAGCGAGGCGGACATCGACCATCTGCTTCGCGGGCGGTACCGGAAGATGATCCAGTTCGGCCACTTCGACGAGCCGTACAACGCGTTCCTGCCGACGACCCTCGAGGCCAATGCCAAGGTCGGCCGTCGAGCGGCCGACGCCAGCATGGTGCTGTTGAAGAACGACGGCCTGCTGCCGTTGCAGCCGACCGTGACCTCCGTCGCTGTGGTCGGCGCCGACTGGTTCGCCGGTGCGGCGACGCTGCCCCCGCGTGGCGGCAATCGAGACGAAGTCTCCTCTGTCGTAACGCCCTACACCGTCACCCCGAAGCAGGGGCTCGAGAACACGCTGAAGGCGCTGGGCTCCGGCGCGACGGTGACCTATCAAGAAGGCGACGATCTCGACGCGGCGGTGGAGGCAGCCCGAGCGGCCGACGTCGCGATCGTGATGGTCGGCGACAACCCCCGGGAGACCTGGGACAAGACGACGCTGTCGTTGCCGACGATCAACGGCACGAATCAAGAGGCGCTCGTCCCGCGCATCCTGGCAGCGAATCCGAACACCGTCGTCGTGTTGAAGACGTCCGGCATGGTGCTCATGCCCTGGCTGTCGAACGCGCGCGCCGTCGTCGAGGCCTGGCATCCGGGCCAGGACGACGGCAATGTCGTGGCCGATGCCCTGTTTGGTGTCACCAACCCGTCGGGCAAACTGCCTGTCACCTTCGGCAACAGCGCGAAGGAGGCGGCCTACGCGACCGAGGCGCAGTATCCCGGCGCGCGCGAGAACAATGGGCTCGGCGGCGGACAAGGCGGGACCAAGCCCGACGGTTCCCCACAACTGGTCACGCACTACAGCGAAAATCTGGAGATGGGGTATCGCTGGTACCAAGCGCGGAACGTAAAGCCGGTGTTCCCGTTCGGGCACGGACTGTCGTACACGACGTTCGCCTACAGCGACCTGAGCCTGACGCCGTCGAGCAACGCAGCGGGCCAGACCGTGCTGACGGTCGAGTACACGATCACTAATACCGGTAAGCGTGCCGGCAAGGAAGCCTCACAAGTTTACCTGACGCTGCCTGCGGAAGCGGCCGAGCCATCGAAGCGGCTCGCCGCTTTCCAGAAGGTTGAGTTGCAGCCCGGTGCGAACCAGCGGGTTTCAGTGAAGATCGACTGCGCGGGATCCAGCCATCCGTTCTCATATTTCGCGCCGGCCAACGCAGAGGAGCTGAAAGCATGGGCCGAAGGCAACTGGGTGACGCCGAACGGCCAGTTCACCGTCCACGTCGGCGGCTCGTCGGCGGAGACACCGATGGAACAACCGATCTCTCTAAGCTTCGCAAAGTGTCCGAGCTGACAGGTCGGTACACACCGGCAGTGACGAAAAGGAGAAGCAAGCATGGCGCTGGCCCCCGACAACGCCACCGACGCCACGTCGCTGAAGCTGACCCGGCGCAGTCTGCTGATAAAGACGTCCGCTCTCCTCGGCGTCTCGCTGTTGCCGAGTGTCGCCGGGTGCGGCGGCGATGGTGGCGACACCGCCGCACCACCACCCACGCCCGCACCCCCTCCGGCGCCCGCCGACGTGCGGGCCATGGTGAGCTTTCGAAGCGTCGAGACGGCCGTGCCAGTGGACACCCGCTATGCAGGCCTGAGCTTCGAGAAGAACGATCTCGTGATTCCGCTTTTCAGGCCGGACAACCAGGCGGTGATCCGGCTCTTCGGCTTGCTGGGTCCGTCGGTGCTGCGCATCGGCGCCAATCAGGTGGACCGGTCGAGCTGGAACGCTCAGGTCGAGACCCTCCTGTCGTTCGGGCCGGCACAGATCGATGCGCTGGCTGCCTTCGTACAGGCGACGCAATGGCAGATGATCTATGGGGTGAACCTGGCGAACAATACGCCGGCCAATGCGGCCGACGAGGCGGGCTATGTCGGCGAGCGGCTGGGCCCGTCGCTACTGGCTTGGGAGATCGGCAACGAGCCCGACTTGTATGTGCGGAACAACTACCGACCCCAGGGTTGGGGCTATAAAGAGTTCCTCGAGGAGTGGCGCACGTACCGCGCTGCGATGAGCCCGGCCCACCCGAACGTGCCGTTCAGCGGCCCGGCCACGGCCTTCGACGTGGAGGAGTTCAACCTGCCGTTCCCGCGTGACGTGGAGGGCCTGGGCATGCTGACCACTCACTACTACCGCGGCGACCGGGATGATCCGGACTCGACGCTGAAGCTTCTGCTGAAGCCCGATCCCGCCTTGACGAGCGAGTTGTCCAAACTCGTGCCGCTGGCGTCGGCTAACAACATACCGCTGGGCTTTCGCTACGACGAAGCCAACAGTTTCTTCGGCGGGGGCAAACCCGGCGTCAGCAATACCCTTGGGGCTGCTCTCTGGGTAATGGACTTCATGTTCACCTGCGCCATCCACGGCTGCACCGGCGTGAACTTGCATGCCGGCGGTAGCGGCCCCGGCTACACGCCGATCGCCGATCGAGAAGGCCGTATCGTGGAAGTACGCCCCGCGTTCTACGGCATGGTGATGTTTTCACGGGCTGCTCAGGGACTGCCCATGGAAAGCTCGGTGGACGCCGACGAGAACATCAATATCAGCGCTTGGGGCGTGGAGCGCAATGACGGCGGCCTCAACGCCATCCTGATCAACAAGGACGAGCGCCGGAGCGTGGGCCTGACCCTCACCAACCGCGAAACTGTAACGTGTTAGGAGCGGACAATATCCAGCTTCTGCATTTTGGATTGGAGGGTGGTTCGTTTCATGCCGAGTTTGGCAGCGGCGCCCGAAGCGGGCCGCCGATTACCCATCGCGTCTCGCGAAGGACTGTAAGAATGTGTTCGCGCTCGGCCTCTTCAAGAGTCGCCATAGAAGCGGAAAGACGATTGTCTGCCTGAAGTTCACTGATCGGCATCTGCAAATCCGTCCCTTGCGTGAGAATGACCGACCGTTCCACTAAATTTTCCAGCTCGCGAATGTTCCCCGGCCAGGCATAGCTAGAGAGCAGATCGAGCGTCTTGGCCGGAATTGTTTGGATATTCTTTTTCATGCGGACCGCGTAGTGCTGCGTGAAATAGCGCACCAAAATGGGAACGTCTTCACGACGCTCTCGCAGCGGCGGCAATGTGACGGGGAAGACATTCAGCCGATAGTACAGGTCGCTCCGAAACTGCTTGGCTTCCATCAAACTCTTGAGATCCCTATTCGTGGCGGCGATCAAGCGTGCGTTGACTCGAATGGTCTTCGTGCTGCCCAATCGCTCGAATTCCTGTTCCTGCAACACACGAAGCAGCTTGGATTGTAATTCCAGCGGGATTTCACCCACTTCGTCGAGGAAAATCGTGCCCTTATCGGCCAGCTCGAATCGGCCGGCTTTCTGAGAAATCGCGCCCGTGAAAGCCCCTCGTTCATGCCCGAAGAGCTCGCTCTCCAACAGGCCGGTGGGAATGGCGGCGCAATTCAGTTTGACAAACGTGCGTTCGCTGCGTCCGCTCAATCGATGAATGGCTCGGGCGATAAGTTCCTTGCCGGTTCCTGTTTCCCCTTGAATCAAGACGGTCGAATCGGTCGGCGCCACGACCTCGACTTGCTTGAGCACCTGCTTTAAGGCATCGCTGTCGCCGATGATATCGTCGAACCCATGCTCGATACGAAGCTCTTCTTCGAGGTACAGCTTCTCTTTGGCCAGCTTATCTTTAAGTTCTGCAATCTGCTGAAAGGCCAAAGCGTTTTCCACCGCGACCGCCACTTGTTTGGCGACTTGTTGAAGAAACTCCAAATCCGTATCGTTGTAGGCTTCTTTCTGTAGGCTCAAGAATCCCATGGCGCCCAATCGCCCTCTCGCTGTCGTCAAAGGTGCGAAGCAAAACGACTGCGTCCTGTCCTCCTTCATAAGGCCAATGACCTTTGGCCAGCGGGGTTCTTCCGATAGGTTCGGTACCAACAATGACTGTTGTAACTGCCATACCAATCCAGCAGGACAATCTTCAATCGCCACCTCATGCCCCCCTACGAGGTCAGCCGGCACATTGGCCTGAATCGTGTGGAGACGCATGATATTTTTGACCGGATCATGCAAAGACAAATCGACGTAATTGACCTGCACGACCCGAGGAAGGCGGTGGGCAAGATCGCGAAAGAGCTGATCGAGATCGCGCTGGGCGGAGATCGCTTGCGCAACTTCCAGCAGCGCCTGGTACCGCTCCGCAAGATCCTCACAAGGAGATACGTCCAGCCTATTCATAGGCAGGCAGTATGGACCATCGAGCGCCGGCGGCTCAAGAGGTGATAAAAGCGCGGGGCCAACGAAAGGCACGATCCGATCACAGCGTTCACGGTCATATCTTCGCACGGCTGACTGTCACCACGAGAACCTTAGCCTCTATCCAACTCATAGCTGATCGAATATGGCTCAAGGCCTCGGCAGGGACCGAGCACCGCCATGAGCATGATGCCGCGCCGCATGTCCCGAGCGGTGGCGGCGACCTGAGGCTGCCGGCGCCGTGCGGCGGGAGATGCGTCCGTGGCAGACCGGACGATGCGTGGCGCTTCACTCGGTCTGCGTGATTCCCGGATAGGGACTCGCTTTTTCATTGCCACGGGAACGCTCGTCGCTTCGGCTTCATCACCCTGCGCCTCCTCAACTATCCCTTTCCTCATACGCATGCGATGCACCAGCAGGGCCAGGACCAGGAGCACAGGAATCACCAGTTGCTCCCATGTCATCGGCGTTCCTCCTTCTTCGGACCGCCCGGCGGTTCCTCGCCCGTCCCTGCGATCGCGTCGCGCATGGAGGTGTCCGCTTGCACGTTCTTCATGCGGTAGTAATCCAAGATACCCAGGTTCCCTTGGCGAAACGCCTCCGCCATGGCCTTCGGCACTTCGGCCTCGGCCTCCACCACCTTCGCGCGCATTTCCTGTTCCAGCGCCACGGCCATGGCGCGCCGTTGCTCGGCTCTGGCCTGCGCGATCTGTTTGTCGGCGTCAGCCTGGTCAATCTGCAGTTTGGCGCCGATGTTCTCACCGACGTCGATATCAGCGATATCGATCGACAGGATCTCGAAGGCCGTCCCCGCATCCAGCCCTTTCGCCAGCACATGCTTCGAGATGTGATCGGGATTCTCCAGCACATTTTTGTGGGTCTCCGCCGAGCCGATCGTGCTCACGATCCCTTCGCCCACCCGTGCCAGCACGGTCTCCTCTCCCGCTCCGCCCACGAGCCGGTCCAGATTCGTGCGAACGGTCACACGACAAAGTGCGTGGAGCTGAATGCCGTCCTTCGCAACCGCGGCAATCCGCGGCGTTTCTATCACCTTGGGGAGAACCGACATTTTGACCGCGCCCAACACGTCGCGCCCGGCCAAGTCGATGGCCGCGGCTCGCTTGAACAGCATTGAGATATTCGCCTTGTCGGCCGAAATCATCGCGAGGACGACGTTCACCACGTTGCCGCCTGCCAGATAGTGGGCTTCCAGATCATTGAGCGGGATGGTGAGTCCGGCCTTCACCGCGCTGATGCGCGCGGTCACGACCGTGTCGGGTGGAACGCGCCGGAGACGCATCCCAATGAGGGTCAACAGCCCGACATAGGCGCCGGAGGCCCAGGCCGCGATCCATAACCGGAGCGGAATCAGGTACAACAACAGCACCGTCCCCACCACGATCAGCACCAAGGTCGTCAGGATCCCAAACAGGCCGGTTTCTAGCTCGCTCATGACTCGCTCCTTTCACTGTCCGGCTCCAGGCGCCGGACCACGATGCGATTTCCCTCCACACGCACCACCTCGATGGGAGCCCCGGCTTCGATGTATTCGCCTTCGGTGACAACGTCCACACGCTCGTGATCGAAATGCGCGATTCCGGCCGGACGCAGCGTCGAAGCAGCAGTCCCGCGCGCGCCGAGCCACTGGCTGTCCGATTCCGGCTGGGATGCATACCCTCCCGCTGTCGGCAACGCTGTGTCTAAAATGAGCTTCCGGCCAAAGGGGAGGCGCGGTACAACCCGCAGCAACGCGAGAGCCGGCACGACGGCCAACAGCACGGCAGCGATCACCTGTCCCACCGCGTACAGGACGACGGCCCAGGTCGCTCCTGTCCCGACCAGGCTCAGTCCAAGTCCCCCAAGAAACGCCGCAATGCCAAGCACCCCAAACATTCCAAACCCTGGTATGACAAAGACTTCGACCAGCAGCAGGATCAGCCCGATCCCGATCAGGAGCACTTCCTCCCATCCCGCCAGACGGACCAACCAATGTCCCCATAAGAATAGGGCAAGACTGGTCAGGCCGAACGCGCCCCCCACCCCGAACCCGGGGCTCTGAATTTCCACGATGATACCGAGCATGCCGACGGCGATCAGGATCGAACTGACGACTGGATGCGTCAGGACGCGGACCAGGGACTCGGCCCATGTCTCCTCGGCCCGGCGAACTTCGGCCTCGGAGAGGTTCAGCGTCTTGAGTACGGCTTCCAACGTGTCGGCGCGAAAGTCTACAAGCTTCTGCTGCAGCGCTTCCTCCGTCGTGAGCGTGAGCAACTTGCCCTTCGCGATCACGCCGGGAATCTCCACATCCGCATCCACCATCGCTTCGGCCAACTCCGGCGGCCGTTTGCGACTCTCCGCAGTCGCACGGAATTCCTTCCGCATGTAGGAGACGGTCTTCTCTTCAACCGGCTGGGCCGGCGCGCCCGGCAACCCGATCTGAACAGGCGTGGCAGCGCCGATCGTCCCGCCCTCGGCAATGACGATGGTTTCAGCAGCCAGGCTGATCAGGGCGCCCGCCGAGATCGCGCGCTTGTTGATGAACGCGACGGTCTTGACCGTGGCCCGCAGCAAGGCATCGCGCATCTGCACGGCCGCATCGACGCGACCGCCGAAGGTGTCGATCTCGAGAATCACCGCGGCTGCGCCGGCAGCAGTCGCTTCGTCCAATACGCGCTCGACAAACGGAGCCAAACCTAGATCGATGACCCCCTCGACCGGGATCACGTAGACCACGGACCGCGCGCTTGGAGCGACCGGCACCGCACCCAGCATCAGCAGAGCCAAGATCCCGATGGCAGCGAGACGCGCGGCTCTGAGCGCAGGACGGAACAGACTTGCTCTCACCATCTGTCTGCTTTCTTTCTCTCTCCGCGTCATCGTCGATACGGCATCTCTACAACTCCATCTCTCCATTGAGCCTAGGCGACATACAATCAGTTGCGGAATTTACATGCGGTGGCGTAGTTGAATTCAAACTGACCGACTACCGAGACACCTGCTGCGACAGACTAGCGTGGCGCAGGCCAATCAATCAATTCCGTACGCACAGGTGTCCGTGTCGGATGATCAGCCTGCAACGTCCGACACGATGACGCCATGCGGACTTCGCATGCCGTCGAGCGCCTGACGCTCCTCAGCGTTCAGCAGGTCCGCGTCCGGCAGCTGCAGCAGGCGGGCCGCCTCACGAAAACAGTGCGTCCAACTGCACCGATTCACGAAGACCATCCCCTGAGTGCTGAGCGTTCCTCCGTGAAGACCGCACCGACTGATGCCCTGCTGTCTTTCAAGACCTCGGTCGTTTGAGCCGCCCAGACTTCGCTTTCTCTTCTTCCACATCGATCACCGCACCGGTCTCGGCATCAATGTGGACCTCCATCACTTTGTTCTCGTCCGTGAGGACTTCGACTTCCCACACCAGCCTGTCATGCTTCCGTTCCAACTCGGCCTCGATGATCTTGCCCGCGATTTTCTCCGACGCCGTTTTGATCGCCTCATCGATCGTGGCCTTGGCTGCAACCGCCATCTCGATCTTGATCTGTTCCCCTCCCAGGGCTGAGTCGGCTACCGTCAGGGCGGCAGTCGGCAACAACAGTATGGCCAGGGCAAATACCGTGGGTGATTTCTGTCTCATGGGTTCCTCCTTCTTGTGGTTATCACACGACACTTCTACGGGGACCTTTCAGGTTTGTTATGTGAAAGACCGAGGATTTCCCGCTCGGCCTCCAGCCAATCATCGATTTCTTGCCCGTGACACCCCCGTTCTTTGCAGAGTTCATAGGCGCGCATGGCGATGCGCTGCCGCGCTTCGCCATCATCCGAAACGGCGTGAGCAGATTCCCTCCTGGCTGAGTGGGCGCACCTGCAAAGGAAGTGGCCGCGGCGCGACTACACCAGCACCGCAATGAAATGGCATACTCCTGTACTACTAGGAAACGACCCAGCGCGCGACGAAGACTTTGCCGGCGAGTCTGATACAGGAGGCTTTCTGTTTCACGATAAGGAGCTGGAGCATTTCACCACAGTCACGGTTGTTCAACCGCTAGGGATTGACCCAGCGTGAGATTGGAAGTTTGCTGGTGGACCTTCTTGCCGCCGGTCAGACGCCTCGCGCTCTCTGCCGCAACAAGAAAGACGACCGGCAACAAAGACGACCGGCAACCTGTCGCATGTAAAGCAGAACCGTGTCACCCGTTACCTCGTTCGTACGTACACGGCGCCAATGCGCTATTGGTTGGGATCGGCCTTGCGCAGATCGGTGAGTTTTCGTTCCTGCTTGCGCAGGAAAAATATTGTGAGACGACATGAGCGCGCAGGGCGCAGGATGAGGACAAGAGAACGACCGTCTCCCATGATAGTTTTGTCAATCTGGAAATGATAAGGATGAAGTGATGGCGAAACACGAACTAGATGATGTGGTCCAATGGCATCACCTCGACGTCAACGATGTCGTCGAGCGGTTGGAAACAGATCAACATTGCGGGCTGACTCTTGCGGAGTCGCAACGGCGGCTCGCGCGCGAGGGGCCCAACTGCCTTCCGCCGCCGCGCAAGCGGCCAGCCTGGCTACGTTTTCTCTTTCAGTTCCACAACGTTCTGATTTACATGATGCTGGTAGCTACTGTTATCGCGATGTTCCTGAGTCACTGGATCGACGCGGCGGTGCTCTTCGCAGCCGTCATCGTCAATGCCGTCATCGGTTTTATCCAGGAAGGCAAGGCCGAGATCCGAGCATCGATTCATGGCGACGCTTCACCATGATCATGAACACCCGGGTTTATCTTCGTGAAGGGAGCTCCAGAACGTGTCCTTGACATGTGCGACCGATACCGCACCGACGGTCTGGACCTGCCCATTGATCAGAGTTACTGGCATGGACGCGCCAAGGCTCTCGCCGGCGGGGGCATGCGCATTCTGGCCGTCGCCGAAAAGCAGGCTCTACCTAACCAACATGGCTTGAGTTTTTCAGACGTTGAGTCCGGATGCGCGCTCCTCGCTCTGCTGGGGATCATTGATCCTCCTCGGGATGAAGCGACGACGGCTGTGGCGGAATGCGCGTCCGCCGGCATCCGGGTCAAAATGATCACCGGCGACCATGCGGATACCGCGCGCGCCATCGGGTCGCGCCTCGGCATCGGCCACGATAAGCCGGCCTTGACCGGCGCCGACGTTGAGGCCATGGACGACACGCACCTGCGATCGGTTGTGTCCCATGTTGATGTCTTCGCGCGCGCGAGCCCTGAGCACAAGCTGCGGCTGGTCCATGCGCTGCAGGAGACGGGCCACGTGGTGGCCATGACCGGCGACGGCGTCAACGATGCTCCGGCCCTCAAGCGCGCGGACGTCGGCGTGGCCATGGGGTTGAAAGGCACCGATGCCGCCAGAGAAGCGGCCGATATGGTGCTCGCCGACGACAATTTCGCCACGATCAGCAGCGCCGTGCGCGAGGGACGAGGCATCTACGACAATATCAAGAAATTCGTCTTGTTCATGCTGCCGACCAATGGCGGCGAAGCGTTGACCGTCACGGCCGCGATCCTGTTCGAGCTGACGCTGCCGCTGACGGCCGCGCAGGTCCTCTGGATCAACATGGTGACGGCAAGCACGCTCGGTCTTGCCTTGGCGTTTGAGCCTCCGGAGTTCGACGTCATGCAGCGGCCCCCGCGCGACCCGCGGGAGCCCCTGCTCTCCTGGTTTTTCGTATGGCGGATTCTGATGGTGTCTATGCTGATCATGACGGGGGCGCTGGGACTGTTTCTCTGGGAGCTCGACCGGGGCGCAAGCCTGGAAAGCGCTCGCACCATGGCTGTCAGCACGATCGTGGTGACGGAAATGTTCTATCTGCTCAATAGCCGCCACATCCTCAGATCCGTGCTCTCGCGAGAAGGGCTCTTCGGCAATCGCTCGGTCCTGGTTGTTCTTGCAGTCTGCGCGCTTCTGCAGATTATCTATGTACATACTGATCCGATGCAGGTAGTCTTCCACTCGACCCATCTGACGTTTGAGGAGTGGGTCAAGGTCGTGTTGGTGGGAGCCTTCGTCTTTGCGATCGCCGAAGTGGAGAAAGCAATCATTCGCTGTTTCTTCAGCAGAAGCGCCGCTTATCGCGCATCCGTCGGGCCGAGCGATCGGTCGATTTCGCCCTTGAAGAAGGAGCCTCAAACATGAAGACAATCGTCGCAGCAACCGACTTCTCTGATGAAGCTCGGTACGCTGTAGAGCGCGCCGCCATCATTGCCAAGGAACAGCATGCGCATCTCAGTCTGTTACATGTGATGAGCAGTTCGGCCTTGAACGATTTGCGAAAATTGTCCCAGACACCGACCGACGTGGAAGCCAAGCTGATCGACGATGCCGGACGCATGCTGAACGAAGTAGCCGCAGACATCAGGTCGAAGACAGGGTTGATGGGGAGTACCGACGTCAAGATCGGCCAAGCACAGGCCGAAATTCTGTCGGCGACCGAATCCACTGAGCTGCTTGTCTTGGGCGCTCATGGGGGGAACTCCCTGCACGATCTGATTCTCGGTACGACGGCAGAACGCCTGCTCAGCAAGTGCAATCGACCGATGCTTGTCGCGAAGCGCCCCCCGAAGACCGGATATCAGCGCGTGCTCGTGCCGGTCGACTTCTCCCCATACTCCGCCTCCGCCTTGGCAATGGCACGCCGAATCGCGCCCAATGCCCACCTGACAATCCTTCACGTGTTCAACGTTCCATTTGAAGGGAGACTCCGTATTGTCGGCGCGTCGGAGGAGGACATCCGCCAATACGGCGAAGAGGACCAGCGAGCCGCAGAGATGAAAATATGGGAGCTGATCCGTGAATCCCATGTCGATGTTGATCGGGTTTCGTCTGCCGTTGAACGCGGCGATCCCTCTCCTGTGATTTTGGTCAAAGCAGAGGAGCTTTTGTCCGACCTCATCGTGATCGGCAAACACGGTCAATCCTGGATCGAAGACCTGTTCCTTGGGAGCACCACGCATCATGTCCTGGCCCGTTCGGAATGTGACGTGCTTGTCGTCCAAGAACGGGTTTAGCAGATTGCGGAAAAACTCAACTGATACCAAAAATATGGCCGATTCGGTACTAACGACGGAATAACTTTAGGATGCTCAAAAAGGCTGTCCGGCAAGGCCGCAGCGAGCGAAGCGGGCGAGGAGGTACATACCAAGCTTCGCTTGAACCGCTCGCTTCGATCACATGCGAGCGGATAAGTACCTTGCCTTCGCCTTGCATACGTTGAGCCTCTGAGCGATGCGAGAACGCCACATGGGAAAAAGTGCGTCTCGGCGCGCTGGGGTTGGGCGGGTGAGAAAAGCGACTTTTTCAGCATCCTGCTAGCGCCGTCGTCTTCCCGCCATGACATTGCCGATCATCATTCTGCTTCCCTTGCTCGCTGGGACTGTCGCCACGCTGCTCGCGCAGCGTCGCGGTTTCTCCGCCGCCGCATGGGCTGCCGCCCTGCCGACCGCCGCAAGCCTGGCGCTGCTCGCCCACCAAGCGCCGGCCATCCTGGCGGGCGAACAGTTTTTCGAGAGTTGGCGGTGGCTGCCTGACCTCGGGCTGAATTTTTCGTTCCGTCTCGACGGGCTGGGCCTCATGTTTGGGCTGCTGATTCTTGGCATTGGGTTGCTCGTCATCCTCTACGCTCGCTATTACCTGTCCGCTCAGGACCGCATCGGCAGATTTTATGCCCTGCTCATGTTGTTCATGAGCGCGATGCTCGGGATCGTCTTCTCCGAGAACGCCATCCTGCTCCTGATGTTCTGGGAGCTGACGAGCCTCTCGTCCTTCCTGTTGATCGGCTTCTGGACTCACAGCCCTCTCGCTCGGCAGGGCGCTCGCATGGCTTTCGCCGTCACCGGCGGCGGCGGACTCGCCCTGCTTGCCGGGATGTTGATCATCGGCAACATCGCGGGGAGTTTCGAGCTGTCCGCCTGGTTTACGGCGCGGGAGACGATCCACAATCATCCTCAGTTCAATGTCGCGCTCGGCTTAATCCTATTAGGCGCATTCACCAAGTCGGCGCAGTTTCCGTTTCACTTCTGGCTGCCCGCGGCGATGGCTGCGCCGACTCCGGTGTCGGCCTATCTGCATTCCGCCACGATGGTGAAGGCGGGGGTGTTCCTGCTCGCAAGACTCTACCCCTTGCTCGGCGGAAACCTCGTGTTCGAATACGTGACGACCACCGTCGGTCTGACCACGATGGTGTTCGGCGCCTATGTGGCGATGTTCAGGCACGATCTGAAAGGATTACTCGCGTATTCGACCATCAGCCATCTGGGCCTCATTATGTTCCTGCTGGGTCTCGACACGCCGATGTCCTCGCTGGCCGCCGTGTTTCATGTCGGCAACCATGCGACCTTCAAAGCGTCGCTGTTCATGGCTGCCGGCGTCATCGATCATGAGTGCGGAACCCGTGACATGCGGCGGCTGGGCGGCCTCTGGCGTCAGATGCCGCAGACGGCAGTGCTGGCCATCGTCGCGGCGTCGGCGATGGCCGGTGTGCCCTTATTCAATGGGTTTCTCTCCAAGGAAATGTTCTTCGCCGAGGCGCTCGATCTCCATGACCTGGTGTTGTTGGAGGACATCACGCCGTTCGCCGTCATGCTCGGTTCGATGTTCAGCGTCGCCTACTCCGTGCGGTTCATCCACGATGTGTTCTTCGACGAGCCGCATAACCTTCCTCATCAACCGCATAAACCACCCCGCTATATGAAAGTACCGGCCGAAGTCCTGGCGGTCGTCTGTGTCGCAGTCGGCGTGTTGCCCAGCTACACCGTCGCTCCATTGGTGGACGTAGCGGCAAGGGCGGTGGTGGGGGATGCGCTGCCGGCCTATCGCATCGCGCTGTGGCACGGGTTCTCACTGCCGCTGGCCATGAGCGCGATCGCGCTCGTCGGCGGCGCGACGATCTACTGGCTGCTGCGTAACCGCTACGACCTGCACCTGCACGTGCCGGCGCGCTACACGGGGCGACTGCTCTTTCAGCACGCGTACGACGGCTTGATCGTCCTTGCTGCCCGGCTTACGAACCAACTCCACAACGGCTCGCTCCAGCGCTCCCTTGCCCTTGTCATTGCAACGTTCCTCGGACTCGGGGCATGGCCGTTCTTGGAGCATGGGCTTGACATTGGGAAAGTGACGCCTTCAGCACTGGCGCCGCTAGGCATCGTCGTGTGGGGCACCGCGATAGCCGGCGCGCTCGGCGCCGTTTGGTTCCGTCACACGCGGGTCGTTGCCCTCGTACTGGCCGGTGTGACGGGACTTGCGGCCTCGATTGCCTTCGCCTATTTCTCAGCGCCGGATTTGTCCCTGACGCAACTCGCCGTCGAAGTCGTCAGCACTCTGCTGCTGCTCATGGGTCTCACGTTCCTGCCTCAGTCGACGCCACGGGAATCGACGCGCCGGCGAAAGGCGCGCGATGGAGTCTTGGCGATCGCCGCAGGCGCCGGAGTAGCGGTGTTGTCGTGGGCCGTCTTGACGAGGGATCAGGAATCGATCGCGTGGTTCTTTCTTGAAAATAGTCTGCCGCGCGGCGGAGGCCACAATGTCGTCAATGTGCTTCTCGTTGATTTCCGCGGCTTCGATACATTCGGAGAGATTATTGTCCTTGGCATTGCGGCTATGTGCACGTGGATGCTCTTGGAGGGACTGCGCGGCGAGCGGCCGCCGTCTGCGCCTGTCCTTTCAGCCAATCGCATCATCTTTGCCGCGGCGGCGCGGGTATTGCTGGCTTTTGCGCTTCTTGTGGCGCTTCACATGTTCTTGCGAGGACACGATCTCCCCGGGGGCGGATTTGTCGCGGGACTCATCGCCGCGCTCGCGCTGATCATGCAGTACATGGGCGAAGGCCTGAGGCGCATGCTCGCTCACATCCGGATCGACTTCTGGATTTTGATCGGAGGCGGCGTGATGATTGCCGGGTTGACCGGTCTCGCGAGCGTGGTGGCCGGCTTACCGTTTCTTACCGGTGGGACGCGCCATCCCGTTGTGCCGCTCCTCGGCGAGATCCCCCTTGCCAGCGCGATGGGGTTCGACCTCGGCGTGTTCATGGCGGTACTCGGCACCACGCTTCTGATCCTGACCTCCCTCGGACAAGTCCACCGCAAGCCGTCAGCGACAGGAGAAGACCGGCAATGGAACTCATAATGTCGGTCGGAATCGGGATCATGACGGCCTGCGCCGTATTTCTCCTTCTCCGTGGGCGGACGTTCTCATTGGTGCTGGGACTGTCGATGTTGTCCACGGCCGCCAATCTCTTTATTTTCTCCATGGGACGCCTTCGATCCGGGGTTTCGCCCATCGTGGCGGTCAACGCAGAGGGCTATGCTGATCCGGTGCCCCAGGCTCTGGTATTGACGGCCATCGTGATCGGGTTCGGCATGACCGGTTTTATCATGGCGCTCGCGGTGCGTATGCGGCACCAGACCGGGAGCGATCATGTGGACGGCCTCGAGCCGATGCCGGAGCGCAGGCCGGAGCAGGGCCCATGACTCATTTACCGGCAGTTCCGATTATTGTGCCCGCGCTTGCGGCCGCGCTTCTTCTGATCTTGCACCGCGCGCCGATCGTGGTGAAACGCGCGATCGGTATGGGAGCGATGGTGGCGGTCGCCGTTGCGGTGCTCGCGATTTTTGCGGAGGCGCGGTCCGGGGCGTCACTCGTCTACCGGCTGGGCGACTGGCCGTCGCCGTTCGGCATCGTGCTGGTCGCGGATCATCTCTCCGCTTTCATGCTGCTCTTGACGGCGTTGCTCGCGCTCGCGGTGCTGCTCTATGCCGCGCAGGGATGGGATGCCCGAGGGAAATTGTTCCACCCGCTCTTTCTCTTCCAGGTGATGGGCCTGAACGGCGCCTTTCTCACGGGAGACCTGTTCAATTTGTTTGTCTTCTTCGAAATCCTCTTGATCGCCTCGTACGGCCTCGCGCTGGAGGGCTTGGAAGTCGAGCGGCTACGTGCCACGTTTCACTATGCCGCGATCAACATTGCGGCCTCCAGCGTATTTCTGATCGCCGTCAGCCTCCTTTATGGCATGACCGGCACGTTGAATATGGCCCATCTGGCCGAACGCGTGGCGCAATCGCGGCCGGAGGATGTGGGGCTGGTGCGGGCCGCCGGCTTGTTGCTGCTCGGCGTATTTGCCGTCAAAGCCGCGATCTTTCCGCTCTATTTCTGGTTGCCGGCTGCCTATTCCCATGCCCCTGCGCCGGTTGCGGCGCTGTTCGCCATCATGACGAAGGTCGGCGTCTATGCGATCATCCGTGTCACGACGCTGATCTTCACCGGTGGAGAAGGCGCCATCATGGAATTGACTTCCCCATGGCTCATGCCGGCCGCGTTGATCACGCTGGCATTGGGGACATTGGGCGCGCTCGGCGCCCAGCGCCTTGCCGTCATGACGGCGTATCTCACCATTGCGTCGGTCGGCACGATTCTGACCGGTGTGGCGGCCGGCGGCGACGAGGGCCTCGCCGCCGCGCTCTATTACCTGGCGCACTCCACCCTGGTCATTGCGGTCCTGTTCCTCGTCGGCGATCTGCTGAGCCGTAGTCGCGGCGCCATGGGAGACCAACTCCATCCGGGTCCGCCGCTGCGGCAGGCGGCGCCGCTGGGCCTAGCCTTTCTATTCGCCGGCGCGACAGTGGCCGGCATCCCGCCATCATCAGGCTTCCTAGGGAAGCTCATGATCTTGCAAAGCACCATAGACGGACTGAGCGTCGTCCTGATCTGGACGGTGATAATAGTGACAAGCGTGCTGACGTTGATCGCCTGCTCTCGCGTGGGCAGCATCGTGCTGTGGAATTATGCTGAACCGGATCAGCCCGCCCATGACCGGCCTCCTCGCGCCGGTGAGTGGATTGCGCTCGCCACGCTGGCCGGGTGCAGCATGTTGTTGGTCGTCTTCGCGGCGCCGGTTACGGAGTATACCGGCGAAATTGGGGCGCAACTGACTTCCCGTGAATCTTATATCGAAGCCGTCCTGGGATCCGGGTCCGGCGATTTCATCCGTCCGCATGCGATGGGAAAGGCGACGCCATGACGAAGCTGTTCCCGTTTCCGATGCTCTCGATGGCGCTTGCAGGCACCTGGCTCCTGCTGGAAGGGTTTTCGCCTCTGCACCTTGCGTTGGCATCCCTGTTCGCGATCGTCATCCCGTTCGTCATCGCGCCTCTTCTTGTTGGACTGCCCGGCATCCGGTCGGTAACCGGGGCGATACGGCTGGCAGGACATGTTGTGTGGGATATTGTCATTGCCAACATCACGGTGGCTCGTCTCGTGCTGGGGCCTGTGTCGCGCCTGCGACCTGCATTCGTGAAAGTTCCGGTAGCCGTGACCCACCCGTCCGCGATCTCGCTGTTTATGAGCATGATTTCGATTACGCCCGGTTCTATCCCCTTGGCGCTCTCGCCGGATGCGCGCACCATGCTGGTCCATGTGCTTGACCTGGAAGACGAAGAGGCCTTCATCGCCAAGGTCAAGGAGCGATATGAGCGCCCGTTGATGGAGATCCTGGAATGCTGACCGCGGCGCTCTACATCGCGTTCTTCTCCATTGCCGTGGCGCTTACGATCTGCATGGTACGGCTCGTGCGAGGTCCCCATGCGCCCGACCGGGTGCTGGCATTTGATACGTTGTACATCAATACGATCGCGCTCATGATCGTCCTGGACATCTATTACTCCACCTCGGGCTTTTTCGAAGCGGCGCTGTTGATCGCGCTGACCGGCTTCGTCGCCACGGTCGCTTTCGCGCGGTATCTGGCCCGCGGCAAAGTCATGGATTAGCGATGCTACTTGAGCTCCTGATTTCCGCCATGCTTCTGGCCGGCAGTTTTTTTCTCCTGGTCGGCTCAATCGGCCTCGGCCGGCTCCCCGACAGCTTTATGCGGTTGCACGGCCCAACCAAGTCGACGACCTTGGGCGTGGGGGGCATGCTGCTGGCCGCGGTGCTGTCCTCCATCCCTGACGGCCTGAGCCTCCGTGAGATGCTCATCGCGCTGTTCTTGTTCATCACGGCGCCGGTGAGCGCCTTTCTGGTGGGACAGGCCTGCTTGCGTCGCCGTCTCCCATCGCGCGCGCCGTTGCCGGAAGATTTCCCGGATTTACGCCACTAGGATGACTGAACAGCATGAGAGAGGATATCCTCTTGCACCTTCACTTCAAATACCATATTGCTCAAGCAAGTGTACGGTTGAACGTTACGTATGCGAGCCGGGCGTCTCGTGCTGATGATGAAAGTGCGAGCCCTCATAGGTAAGGAGACATGGCGCTGACGATCGAAGATATTCTTATTGCCGCCTCCGGGCTCTTGCTGCTCAGCGTGATCGCGAGTAAGGCGTTCGGTCGCATGGGGATTCCTGCCCTCTTATTGTTCCTCGGCATCGGGATGCTGGCGGGGTCGGACGGTCCAGGTGGCATACATTTCGACAATCCCTGGTTGGCCCAGTCCCTCGGCGTCGTGGCGCTGACCTTCATCCTGTTTGCCGGCGGGATGGACACCGATTGGGAAAGCGTGCGGAGGGCTTTGGGAATCGGTGTGGGCCTGTCGACCGTGGGAGTGGCCGTAACGGCCGGGTTAGTCGGCTGGTTCGCCGTGGCCGCATTGCAGATGTCATGGCACGAAGGGCTCCTCATCGGCGCGATCGTGTCCTCGACCGATGCCGCGGCGGTGTTTGCCGTGATGCGGTCGCGCTACGTCAGCCTGCGCGGAATCTTGAAACCATTGCTTGAACTGGAGTCCGGCAGCAACGATCCGATGGCGGTCTTTCTCACCATCGGTATCATTTCCTTGATCACGGGAGCTTCCGGTTCACCGCTCGACCTGGTACCGATGTTCATACGGCAAATGGTGCTCGGCGGAGTGATCGGGTACGGGATCGGCAAGTTGATGGTGTTGCTGGTGAACCAGCTACGTCTGGAATATGAAGGGCTCTATCCCGTGTTGACCCTGTCCTTCGTGCTCCTGACATACAGCGGCAGCACATGGCTTGGCGGAAACGGATTTTTGGCCGTGTATTTGGCCGGGCTCATGATGGGAAACAGCGAATTCGTCCATAAACGAAGCCTGACCCGTTTTCACGACGGGCTCGCATGGCTGATGCAGATCACCATGTTCCTGGCTCTCGGATTGCAAGTCTTCCCCACGCAGCTCGTGCCGATCGCCGGTACCGGTTTACTCTTGGCGTTTTTTCTGATGTTCATTGCCAGGCCCGTGGCTGTATTTGCGACCTTGGCGTTTACGCACCTCAACATGAGGGAGAAAACCATGGTCGCCTGGGTTGGATTGCGCGGGGCCGTGCCGATTATTCTGGCCACCTTTCCGCTCCTCGCCGGGGTTCCTCAGTCCACTACGACGTTTCATCTCGTGTTTTTTATCGTCCTGACATCGGTGTTGTTACAGGGCACGTCCATCCCGATCGTAGCCCGATGGCTGAAGGTTGATGAGCCGTTGTCGCCGCGTAAAGAGTCCTCCCCGGTATGGGACGCGCCGACGAGCCTCAAGAGCGGGCTCCTGGAAGTACGGATTCCGGATCAATCCATGGCGATCGGTCAGCGACTGCTGGATCTCGGCCTGCCGAAAGGGGCATTCATCCTGCTGATGGCTCGAAACGGCCAGTGTTTTGTTCCGGACGGAACGACCGTGTTGCAAGCCCATGATTCTCTGCTGGCCTTCACGGATCAACTTTCCTTCCTACGATTGCGTTCGATCCTCGAAAGCCGGCGTCCGGCTTCGCCGGACGAGGAATTTCCGGATGACCGGGGCATCGAGGTCGTGTAATGACGCTCCGCGACGAAAACTCTCTAGTGACAAGACTGGAACTCATCTCAACATCGTTTCCCGACGACAAAGCGCTTCAATTCATCAACGTCAACCCTTTAAGAACGTGCGGAATCTTCGGAAATATCGTGTTTCGTTCTTTTGGTTGGGCTGCGTGTGGGCCGAGAGCTTGTCGCTCTTCAATTTTGAGATAAGTTCTAACCCACAGCTTCCCCTCGAGAGTACGGCGGCAGACATCCCTCCCGGCAATTGACCTGAGCGAAACAGGTGAACTATAAAAAGCCCTCCACGATGCCGGCCTGGAGAATGACGGCTCCGTCCGCAGCAGTGCCGTCGTCATGTGGATGTACACATTGTCTGTGGAATGGGCGAAGGAGCATGAGAACCGCAGCGCATCCCAGGCGAACGATTCTAGTGGCGACCGACTTTTCGAAGCCGGCGAAACTGGCGGTTCCGTATGCCTTTAAACTTGCGCTGGCATTGAATCTCCGTCTCATCATCCTCCATGTCGTGAAAGCCCCTCCCGGCTTCGAGCAGTGGTCTCCGGCCGCGCGTCGCTCCCTCCACTCCTTGAAGACCAAAGCTCTTCTTGAGCTGGGCAAGATAGTCCGTCTGGCGAACGAGAACGGCGTCATGGCCGATTACAGGCTTCTGGTAGGCATTCCTGAGGATTCCATCTTGGAGGTTGCACGGAGTCCTGACGTTGTCCTTGTCGCGATGGGAACTCACGGAAAGAGCGGCTGGGGTCGGCTCCGGTTAGGCAGCGTTGCGGAGAGCACCTTGCGCCAGGCGCCTTGCCCCGTTCTCACGGTCCATGCGTCTGTTACTTCCCGTACCTCCATCAATCCGCGCCGGCTGAGCCTATCTCGCCTTCTGGTCGCAGCGGACTTTTCTGCTTCTTCGAAGGCCGCGCTTCGGGCTGCCGCCGCGCTGGCAAAACGGCTGATCGGGCGGGTGGTGCTGGTCCATGCCGCCGAGACCCCAGGCTCCTTGCAGTCTGGCCCGCTTCGCGTCGATGAACCCTCGCAGAAACGCTATGCTCAACAGTTCCAGAAGATGATATCGGCGTCCCGAGCAGATGAGGCAGTCACCGACAAGGTCGTGAGCACGGGAAATCCGGTTGAATTCATTCTCAATCAGGCGAAGCGTAGGAAAGCCGACCTCATCGTCGTTGGAACCCATGGCCGTCGCGGCATGAGGCGACTCATGCTGGGCAGTGTTGCCGAAGCTGTAGTTCGAAGAGCCTCGTGTCCGGTCTTCGTTGTGAAGGCTCAAGTGAGAAGCCCGTTTGAAGTGTCCAACGGCACGAAACATTCCTCTTCCCACAAGAGTACAGGTTAATCGGGCTCGATTTTTGAGAGTTATCGAAACATCGCCCGCGCTACCTCGTCAATCAGCCGCGCAACCCCGCCGACCCCAATCTTGGTCTCGCGATTCTGAGTGGAGTGCAATATGGCAAGACCACATTTATTTGTGAGATGGCGACATTATTCACCTCGACTATGCTATTTTCGTTCCCCGGTCTTGTACCTGGCTACCAATCGGCCATGGTACGGCCAACATAGAGTTCCTTAAAGAGGAGTTACGTGCAGCCTGATCCCAGCTTCTTTCAAGACCTTGCCATCGTATTTCTTGCCGCCGTCGCAGGCGGTGTACTTGCCAGAATCGCCCGGCAGCCGTTGATTCTGGGCTATGTCCTGGGCGGTATCGCCATCGGTCCGTTTACACCGGGACTGACGGTCTCCGAATCTCACACGTTCGATCTGTTTGCGGAGATCGGCGTCATTCTCTTGATGTTTTCGATCGGACTCGAGTTTTCCGTGAAGGAACTGATGCGCGTCAAATGGGTCGCTCTCGCCGGCGGACCGCTGGGGATTCTCATGGCCATCGGATTGGCAGTCGTCACGGGGAGCCTGATCGGATGGTCTATGACCCAAAGCATCGTGATCGGCTCGGTCATTTCCATAGCGAGTACCATGGTGCTCGCCCGTATGCTCGTCGATCGGGGCGAACTTCGTACCAAGCATGGACGGGTGATGATCGCCATCGCCCTGGTCGAAGACGTCGCCGTCGTCGCCATGACCGTGCTCATGCCGGCCCTCGGAGAGTTCGACTCGGGACGATTGCTCGTGATCGGTCAAGCCTTGGCAAAGGCGCTGCTGATTCTCGTGCCGGTGGGATACTTGGGCGCCAAAGTCATCCCGCCGATCATGACGCACGTCGCCAGAACGCAAAACCACGAACTGTTCTTACTCGTCACGCTGGCCATCAGCCTTGGGACCGCCGCCGTCACGCAAACGATCGGACTCTCTCTCGCTCTGGGCGCCTTCCTGGCCGGCCTTATTATCAGCGCATCCGAGTATGGGCACGAGACCTTGGCCCGGCTGCTCTCGCTCCGTGATGCCTTCGTCGCGCTCTTCTTCGTGACCATCGGCATTCTGATCGACCCGCGCGTGATCCTCGAGAACCTTTCTCTCCTTGTCACAATGGTCGGCTTGATCGTGGGCGGGATGTTCGTGATATGGACAACCATTGTGCGGCTGTTCGGCTATTCTTGGACCACGGCATTCCTGGTAGGGATCGGCCTCACTCAAATCGGCGAATTCTCGTTTGTCCTGGTGCAGGTCGCAAAGTCGGCAGGCCACGTGGGCAGCGAAGTCTACAATGCGACGCTTGCCGCCTCTGTCATCACCATTCTCATGAATGCGGCTCTTGTGAGGTATGTGCCCGGCTGGTTCGTCCCTCGGCGCCTCGCCCATGAGAAGCATGACATGGCGCCCTGGCATCCGGAAGGCGAACCGCTCCGGCAACATGTCGTCCTGTGTGGATTTGGCCGGGTCGGCAGCTCGCTCGGGAAAGCGTTAGAGGCCTTCGGTCTTCCCTATGTGGTCATCGATCGAGATCCGGACATCATTCGCCGGCTACAGGCCAGGCACATTACCGGCCTCTATGGCGATGCCTCGCATCGCGAATTGCTCATGAAGGCGGGAGCTGCGGATGCGTCTCTGATTATCGTGGCACTGCCTGAAATTGAGCCGGCTGCGCTGACGGTGAGACGTATCCGAGACGTCAACGAGAAAGTCCCGATCTTGGCCCGAGCACATGGAGTAGCGGAAGCGGAACGACTCGGCGCGGTTGGGGCGACCGAGGTGATCCAGCCTGAAGCCGAGGCGTCGGCGACATTGATCCGGCATACCTTGGCCTGGTTCGCGGTACCGAAAGACAACATCCTGGCCTATGTAGAGCAATATCGTCAGTCTATGGACAGGAAGCGGCAATCAAGTTAGCCGTTCCTGATCCATCCACACCTCCATTTCTTTGCGGTCATCAATCCAGCGTTTTCACCTTTTCAGATTTTGCCCTCATAGAGCCCTCGCTTGTCGAATCGATTCATTAATGCACCAATATGCCCAAGCCCTCAGACCTTTGATATAGATATCCCCGGTTCCATAGCTCTCTCCCAATCGCGCTCCCCTTTACTCGATGTCCTCCGGCAGCACGCGGCGATGGCCCGGTTCGAATTTGGGGCTCTTCACCGCGAGGACGGGACAGGGCGGCTGCCTGAGGACCGCTTCGGCGACACTCCCGAAGCGCAGCCGTGACCACCCTCGTCGTCCATGCGTTCCCGTCACAATGAGATCGCAGCCCTGCTCTTTGGCAGAGGCCACAATGGCGTCAGCCGGCACACCGCCACGCACTAGGGTTCCTGTTGCCAGTCCAAAGGAGCTGACTAATCCGGCGAGTTGATCTAATTGTGCCCGCCAATGCAGCCACTTCGTCTCGATTGATTGCAGTTTCAGTTCGTCGCCATAGTAAATCGGTTCCAGGACGTGGAGGAGTGTCATCTTGGCGCCGAAATGGTTCGCCAATTGAACGGCATACTCGGCGGCATCCAAAGATGGACTGGAGAAGTCCAACGGGGCCAGAATATGTCGAACGGCAGGCGTGAGGCCCGTTCCTGCCGTCTCTTCAAAAGCCGGCTCAGGAGTCGCCGGGACCGCGAGCACAGGGCACGGCGCGCCCCTGATGACTCGTTCCGCTGTACTGCCAAGCAGGATCGCGTCTAAGTTGGTTCGACCCCGTGTTCCAACGACGACCAGTTCAGCTCCGATATCTTGGGCGGCTTTCGTGATCTGGTCGCTCGGGATGCCGACGACCTGTCGAATTTCGACGTCTTTCAGTCCGCTGTGCATCAAACGTTGTTCAGTATCTGCGAGTTGCCTTTCGCCTTCCTCCTGCGCCTGCTCTAGGTAAAGAATGGTCGCCGCGTGTGAGCCGTACCAGAACGGACTTTCCGGCACATGCACCACATGAAGCGTCGCGTCATACGCCCTCGCGAGCAGGACAGCATAATCCTGTGCGCGAATCGCGCATTCCGAAAAGTCAGTGGCCAAGACAATCTGGCTGATCAACGGCCTACTCACGAATCCTCCTCCTGGTTCCAAACGAGCGATCATTCGCGCAGCCGCGCCATCCTTCTACCGACGGTCTTCAATTTCGCGGCTGCTCGACCGACACCCACATCCACCGGCACACCCGCTCTCCGATGTCACTCTGTCTCTCAAACACACCGCTGTTCAGTTGAAGATAATGAGCGGTTTCAAGATACCCTCCGCCTTGGTCTCCATCAGATGCAGCGCTTTGTCGACTTGATCGAATGTCAACCGATGGGTCGTCAGCGGCGTGGGATCCACCCGCCCCGCCACCAGCAACTGCATCAACCGCTTCATCCGTTCTTTTCCTCCAGGGCAGAGCCCGGTCCTGATCGTCTTGTCGCCCATGCCCACACCCCAGTCCAGCCGCGGAATCTTCACAGAATCTCCTTCACCGAAATATCCGGTCACAGAGATGGTGCCTCCAGGACGCGTCGCCTTGACACAGCCGTCGAAAGTGACTTGTGCGCCGAGGCATTCAATTGCGGAATCGACTCCCTGCCCGTCCGTCAAACGGCGGATCTCTTTCACCGGATCATCTTTCGTAAAATCCACCACCACGTCGGCCCCGAAATGCTTTGCCATCTGCAGTCTCTTTGAGACTCCATCCACCGCGATGATCAGCCTTGCGCCCAACAAGCGAGCGCCGACCGTCGCCATCAAGCCGACAGGACCCTGCGCAAAGATCGCGACGCTTCCACCTATGGGGATGCCGGCCTGTTCGGCACCCATGAAGCCCGTCGACATCATGTCCGCGGTGTAGACCGCGCTTTCTTCCGATACATCAGACGGGATCGGAACGACGTTCGCCTCAGCGTCATTCACCTGAAAGTATTCAGCGAAGGATCCATCTTTGATGTTGGCGAACTTCCATCCTCCCAGCATCTGTTGACATTGCGAAGTGTAGCCCCGGAGGCAATTGTCGCACTTGTAACAAGGCGTGATTGCACTCACGGCCACCCGATCCCCTTCTTTCAGGCCCTTGACCGTGCTCCCAAGCTTGTAGACAACTCCTACCGCTTCGTGACCAAGGGTTAAATCTTTTCTGTCACCGATCCCTCCTGCGACGGTATGGACGTCCGACGTACACACTAGCGCGCGCGTCGTTTTAATCACCGCATCGTTTGGACCGGGATCCGGGATCGGCTTCTCCATGAATCCCACATTGCCGATACCCTTCATGACGAATGCTTTCATCATCATCTTGCCCATGTCGTTCCTCCTTTTTCATGAACCTGGTGGAACTCAATGGCGATGGGCTACATGATCGCAGGTGTTACTTGTCTTCCTCTCCCGGTCCAGAATGGTGCCCGTCCACCGCGCTCGAAACGTACTGCGACACCCGCAAGACATTCAACCGCCGTCCCATGGCCGTGATTTCAGCGCCCTCGCGAAATGGCCGTCCGCGTCTGACCTTTTCTTACTCGATATTGATCCTGCCGACAAATCGCGTTGACCCGGTAATACCCTTGAACCAGCCACGGTCCTTTTTCCTTCGCCTTGCAGAAACTGTTTGAGCAAACTCCTAAAGAACGGCGTACGGGCCACGGCATCGCGAAAGATGATTCGATGGGCACGAATGCAGTCTTTTGAAGAGCGACAGATGCTTCTCCAAAAGATCGACATCGATGATGTCGTCCTGTCAGCATAGACAGCAATCCGGATCATCTTGTTCGCCGGGCAGGTATGCTGCAGTCCGCCGGGCACACCATGGTGTGCCTGATTTTCAGAGATAGCCGAAAGGAGAGCTAATGAACTATCTACGCTATTGGGGCGGCTTGGCCTTGAGAATGAACGTCGACATTGCGATCATCACTATTGCGATCATCACTTCCGGCTGAGAGGAAGCCCGAAATGCGTCTGCGATTCAGGCTTGGGCGTACGGCACACTCCGTCCCTTCGTGTGCTTTCCATATCACCGCCTTTATCCGTATCCGCTTCTGACGACGGACCCAGGCCATAGCCCACCAAACTAGCCGACCGTTCGATCCGTCGTTCGGTATTGTCTGCCGACCCCACGACATCGATTGCGCAGGCAGGTGTTACACCCCTTGTATATTGAGGAGCAACAGCTCGCCTTTCATGTTCGGATGAATTGAGCACTTGAATTCGTACCGACCCGGGCGCTTCACCGTAAAGCGGATTGCAGCGTTGGCGTTGGGATCCACAAATACTCCACCTACTCCTCGCCCATACGCCGTCACTCCACCGGTCTCGACTTCCGTCAGAATGCCTTGAAAGAGCGGCGATTCGAAGTTATGCCGCTCGCGATCTTCATTGCGAATGGTGATGACGGCGGGGGCATTCAACACCAGCGGAGCCTGAGTCGCAATGAAGGCGAAGTCGTGAATCCGCACATCGATCCGTTGCTCGGTCTGAGCATCGGTCTGGGCCGCGAGGCCGATCACCAGGCAACCACCGAGCGCGAGTTCTCGCATCCAACTCCGCCTATCGACTCTCTTTTGGCTGCTCATCGTTCCTCCTTCAAAGATAAGTAAGTGATACCCGAACCCTTCGCCCTGCGGCATTCAAGCTCGCACGGTTCATGGCGCTTGGGCCTCTCTAGATGTGAATCGCTCGATCCTGCACCGCGAGCGCCGCTTCCCGGAACGCTTCGGCCAGGGTCGGATGCGCGTGGCAGGTCCGGGCGATGTCCTCGCTGCTCGCGCCGAAAGCCATCGCGGTGGCGGCCTCGGCGATCAGGTCACCGGCCCGAGGCCCGAGGATGTGGACTCCGAGCAGGCGATCGGTCTTCTTGTCGGCGAGCACTTTGATGTGCCCTTCAGTCTGGCCCAGGGCTCGCGCGCGGCCATTCGCGGAAAACGGAAAGACGCCCTTTTGGTAGTCGATCTCCGCCTCTCGGAGCTCCTCCTCCGTCTTTCCAACCGACGCGATCTCGGGGTGCGTATAGACCACGCTGGGGATCGTCTCATAGTGCACATGGCCATAGCCGCCAGCGAGTGTCTCCACACAAGCGATTCCCTCTTCCGATGCCTTGTGGGCGAGCATCGGGCCTCGGATGACATCGCCGATGGCGTAGATACCGGCTGCGCTCGTGGCGAAGCGCTCGTCCACAGGGATGCGGCCCTGCTCGTCAGGCGTGATGCCGACGGTCTCCAGCCCCAAGTTCGCCGTCATCGGAGTGCGCCCCACGGCCACCAACAGGCGGTCACAGCGGATGGGCTCGGTCCCTTCGCATTCCACGAGACAGTGCTTGCCCTCAACCCACGCCCCCGTCACGCGGCTGCCGAGGCGAAAGTCGAGGCCCTGCCGCTCGAGCATTCGCTTCGCCTCGGCGGCAATCTCCACGTCCATCCCCGAAAGAATGCGGTCCAGATACTCGACAACCGTGACCTTGGCGCCGAGCCGACGCCACACGGACCCGAGCTCGAGGCCGATGTATCCCGCACCGATGATCACGAGATGGTCCGGCACGTCGGGATAGCTGAGCGCCTCGGTGCTCGTGGCGATGCGATCGCCATCGAGCCGGACTCCAGGCAGGTTTGCCGGCGTGCTACCAGTCGCGATCAGAATCCAGCGGGTCCTCAGAGCCACGGTTTCTTCGCCGGTCTCGACGACGACCACCCCTGGACCCGAGATGCGCCCGTGCCCAAAGTACCGAACGATCTTATGCTTTCGGAAGAGGCCATCAACGCCTTTCGTGAGACGCTCCACAGTCTCATTCTTCCGGCCCAGCATGGCCGCAAGGTCGAGCCTCACATCCCCAAGTCGAATGCCGTGTACTTCAAATCGCCCACGTGCAGCCGCGAAGAGCTCGCTCGACTCGAGAAGCGCCTTGCTGGGGATGCATCCCACACGGAGACAGGTCCCGCCGAGCGCTGGTTCTCGCTCCACGCAGGCCACGTTCATCCCAAGTTGCGCAGCCCGGATGGCAGCGACGTAGCCTCCGGGACCGGCGCCGATGATGATCAAATCATGCTCGCGCTGAGCAGCCATCTTTTAGCTTTCCTTCCAACAGGATTGCGCTCCCTCCCCTTAACCTCGACCTTAACCTTCCTCTAAATTTCTAGGAGGATGCGGGCCGGCTCTTCGATACAGGCCTTGATGTGCTTGAGAAACGTCACCGCCTCGCGGCCGTCCACGATCCGATGATCATACGTGAGGGCGACGTACATCATGGGCCGGAGCACGATCTGCCCGTCCCGAGCCACGGGTCGGTCCTGAATCACATGAAGCCCAAGGATGCCGCTCTGAGGCGGATTGATGATCGGGGTCGAGAGCAGCGAGCCGTACACTCCGCCGTTCGAAATCGTGAAGGTGCCCCCCTGCAGCTCCTCCAGAGTGAGTCGGTTGGCCTGTGCGCGCCGAGCGAAATCGGCGATCGCCGTCTCGATTTCGGCAAAGCTCAGGCGCTCGGCGTTCCTCAACACCGGCACAACCAGGCCGCGCCCGCTTCCGATCGCGATCGCGATATCGTAATAGTGACGATACACGATCTCCGCGCCTCGGATCTCTGCGTTCAGCTCCGGGATCAGCTTGAGCCCTTCGATAACGGCTTTCACGAAAAAGGACATGAGGCCAAGCTTCACGTTGTAACGCTGCTGGAAGCTTTCTTGAAGATCTTGTCTCAAGGCCGTCACTGCCGTCATGTCGATCTCGTTGAACGTCGTGAGCAGAGCGGCAGTCTGTTGGGCCTGTACAAGCCGCTCGGCGACGCGGCGTCGGAGCAGGCTCATGGGTACCGCTTCTTCGTCGCGGCTGCCCATCGGCTGACGCGATGCGGACCTAGGCGGCGCAGCCTCCTCTTCGGGAACCGTCTCGACAACGGAGGCTGGTTCCGCTTGGGACGGACGCTCTTCCAGACGGCGGAGGACGTCTTCTTTGAGCACTCTGCCGCCGGGCCCGGTCGGCGTCAGCTCCTCGACGCCAAGCCGGTGCTCGTTCAAGAGTCGGCGCGCAGCCGGCATCACTCGCGCGGCGTCGGGCGTCGAGGCCGACAGGGGCGTGGAAGCCGCGGTGCTCGCGGGTGCCTTGCCGGAAGCCGCTGGGGCTGCCGTATCTTTCGGAACCGCCGCCTCATCCAGATAGGCGATCACTTCGCCGACCTGGGCCATCTCGCCCTTCTTCTTGAGCACTTTGACAAGCACGCCCGACACAGGCGCGGGTAAGTCGAGTGAGGTCTTCTCCGTCTCGAGCGCGACGATCGGCTCATCTTGGCGAACGGTCTCACCCGGCGATTTGAGCCATTCGTCGATCTGGACCTCCGTAATCGATTCTCCGATCGTCGGAATTTTCAGCTCAATGGACATCGAATGCCGCCTTGTGCTGCTCGATCTTGTGGAGTTCATGCCATCCAGTTGCTGGACTGGTCGAGGCAGGCCAGTAGACCGTCTGGACCTTTGTAATTGATTCCCCAATCGTCGGAATGTTCAGCTCAATGGACATTGAATGCCGCCTTGAGCAGCTTCTGCTGCTCGATCTTGTGGAGATCATGCCATCCAGTTGCTGGACTGGCCGAGGCTGGCCTGCAGACCGTCGAGAAGGACCAGGTGCCCAGCAGTCTGTCGCCGAATCGTGCAAACAAATACCGCCACGCCCCCATGTTCGCTGGTTCCTCCTGAACCCAGACCACCGACGCTTTCGACGGATAGGCCGCCAGGCTCTGACGCAATTCCGCATCTTGTAAGGGATAGAGTTGTTCCAATCTCAGGATCGCAACGTCGTCGCGCTTGAGCTCATCCCGCAACCCCACCAGGTCATAATAGACTTTCCCGCTACAGAGTAGAACACGCTCGACCCGCTCAGGCTTGACCGTCCGGTCGAAGAGGATTCGCCGGAAACGGCCTTGTTCGAGATCCTCGAGTGTCGAGACGGCTTGCGGGTGGCGAAGCAAGCTCTTCGGCGTCATCATAACCAGAGGTTTTCGCCATCGACGCAGCACCTGGCGCCTGAGCACATGGAAGTATTGGGCCGGTGTCGTCGGGTTCACAACTTGGATATTATCGTTAACGGCAAGCTCTAGGAAACGCTCCAGGCGCGCACTCGAATGTTCCGGTCCCTGCCCTTCGAACCCATGGGGAAGGAGAAGCACGACCCCACTCAGCCGATGCCACTTCTCTTCGGCGCTGACAAGGAACTGGTCGATGATGACCTGGGCCGCATTGACGAAGTCTCCAAATTGGGCTTCCCAAAGGACCAGCCCGCCGGGACAGTCCAGGCTGTACCCGTACTCGAAACCCAGGACACCCACCTCGCAGAGGGGACTGTTGTAAATCTCCACCGGCGCCTGATCCGGAGCGAGATGCTGAAGCGGCACATATATCCGCCCATCCTCGGTATCGTGCAAGATCGCGTGCCTCTGGCTGAAGGTTCCACGAGGCGTGTCCTGACCCGATAAACGGACCTGGTGCCCTTTCACAGCCAGCGTGGCAAAGGCCAGCGCCTCGCCGGCAGACCAGTCAAGGGGACGCGCGCCGGCTGCCATTTCGCGCCGTCGCTGCAGCCCCTGGGTGATCTTCGCATGTGGATGGAACCCCTCAGGCAATCGAGTGAGCCTTTCCGTCAACGTGACGAGTCGGTCTCGTTCGATCCCGGTGCCGACCTCTTCGGCATCTTCGTCGAGTCCTCCATAGTACCCCGCCCACATCCCGATTGACTTCTCTCGCAGCGGAATATAGGCATGACTCCGGGCCTCGGTGAGATCCCGCTCAAGCTCACGCCGGCGCTCCATCGCAATCCGATCCGCCTCGTCACGATCCACCTCGCCGAGGCGCAACAGATGTCCAAGATAGTATTCGCGGAGGGGCCGACGCTTGTCGATGACTCCATACATGAGCGGCTGTGTAAAGCTGGGCTCGTCCCCTTCGTTGTGGCCACGCCGTCGAAAACAGTACATGTCTATCACGACGTCGCTGTGAAAAGTCCGCCGGAAATCCATCGCGAGTCGCACGACTCGGGCTACGGCTTCGGGATCCTCCCCGTTGACGTGGAAAATCGGGATCTGAAGCATCTTGGCCACGTCCGTCGCGTAGAGCGATGACCGCGCCTCTTCCGGCGACGTCGTGAAGCCGATCTGGTTGTTGACCACGACATGCAGCGTCCCGCCCGTGCGGTAACCCTCAAGCCGGCTCAGATTGAGCGACTCCTGCACAACACCCTCTCCGACAAAAGAAGCATCTCCATGGATGAGAAGCGCCGTGCGGCGCGCGCGAGTCAGATCGCCGGCCCGGTCTTGCTTCGCGCGCACACGTCCAAGCGCGACCGGATTGACGAATTCCAGGTGGCTCGGGTTGAAGCAGAGGGACAGGTGCACCGTTCGCCCTGACGCCGTGACCCAGTCCGCGCTGTGGCCTAGGTGGTACTTGACGTCGCCACGCCCCTCCCGAAGAGGGTCGCTCGCGTTCTCGAATTCATGGAAAATCTCACGCGGTCGCTTCCCGACAATATTCGCCAGGACGTTGAGTCTGCCCCGGTGGGCCATCGCCAATACAATCTCTTCCACACCGTGCTCGCCGGCGGTTTCGATCGCCAGGTCGAGCAACGGGATCAAGCTTTCCGCCCCCTCGAGTGAGAAGCTCTTGGCGCCGGGATACTTCTGCTGGATGAACTCTTCAAAGATGACTGCGTCGGTCAGCCGGGTGAGGATGCGGATCTGCTCCTGTCGCTTGAGGCCGGCATGGTTCTCCGGCATCTCCATCCGCTCTCGAACCCACGCCCGCCGCTCCGGATCGTCGATATGCATGAACTGCGAGCCGATCGATCCGCAATAGGCGGCCCGCAGGCGGTCCAGGATCTCACGCAATGTCAGGAAATCCGCTCCTGCAATTCCATGCGTGGAGCATCGCCCATCCAAGTCCTTCTCCGTGAACCCATGGAACGCAGGATCCAGCTCGGGATGAACCGGACGCGGCATCTCCAGCGGGTCGATGGCGGCGGCCATGTGCCCGCGGATGAGGTACGCGTGCACGAGGTGGGAGACACGATCTTGTTGCCTGATGATGGTCTCTCGCGCGAGCCGACCGATGCCTGTTTCGGCATGATTTCTGGCAAAGAGCGCGTCATTCGGGAGAGGAGCCTGTCTTGGCAGGCTCGGGGCGGGAGGGTGCAATGACGCCCGGGGTGGGCGGGTGAAATCGGCTCGCTCGCGTTCGGGGTCGAAGAGGGATTTCGGCGGACGAGAGGGGCCGCGCCGCCGAGCCATGAGGTGATCGCCATCGTTCCCCACATCCTTAAAATAGTCCCGCCACGCCGGCGAGACCGAGGCAGGGTCCCGCAGGAACTCCACATACAGATCCTCCACGAACGGGAGGTTGGCGAGAAGGGGTAGTGGAATTTGCTGGTTCATGGGCACGTGAAATTCGTGCAGCTCGGCCGTGCTTCTTCCTCATCATTATACTCACATCAGTCCACCATGGAAGCCCCGTCTAGGCCCACATTATTCATGACAGTTCGTCGCCCTTCGACAAGGCGCAGGATCCCAAGCATAGTCGAGGGACGAAATTGCGGAGTCGCGAGGAAGAGAGGCAGACTTGAAACAGTCTGTTGATCGACCGAGCGGCGAGCCCGGGCACTGTCCGCAAAAGTTCGGTCCTGAGTTTGCAGCTTACAGACAGTCCGTCCGTAGGCGGCTACGAGGCGCAGAGAACTGAGGAACATTCTAGCTTTCGCACCGGATCATCTTTAGCGCTCTTCGGATCTGAAGAGAGGAACCATTTCGAGATCGACATACCATCCTCCCCTTCAGATTGACTATCCATCAACCCTCACTCTTCAGTTCGTTTCCTGCATTGATTTCGATATCTCAACAATAATATGATGCTCTGCGAGGCCGCTGATTCATAAAGGCTACCCATTCACTAGTCAGGAGGATTCACATGCAGAGCATGCAGAGAGTCGCTGGGTTCATCGTCGCTGCCGTTGTCAGCGGAGCCGTCGTGCTGGGAGCAGTCAGCCTAGCTGTCGCGGATGAAAAAGGGAAGAGACACCAAGCTCACAAACACTTCAAGGGCGAAGTCATCGAAAAGGGCGGTGGGCTGGCCGTCAAAACCAAAAAAGGCACGATTCACCAACTGAGTGAAAATGAGGCGCGTCGCCAAGATCGCGAGTTCAAAGTCGGCGACAAGGTCGAAGTGACAGTCAACGAGAACAACGCCATCGTCGACGTGCATTTGGAAGGAGAAAAAGGCGAACATAAGTTTGTGACGGGAAAGCTTGTATACGTCGGCAAAATGAAAAAAGAGATCAAGCTGCAAACGGCGGAGGGCGACCAATCCTTTCCGCTCTTACTGCAGGAGACGAAAACCAGAAGTCTTGCCGAAGGAACCGAAGTCACTGTTGAGTTGAACGAGGCAGGGACGGTCATCGATTTGCACGAGAGCAAGCACACGGATCAGGGGAAACAGTGATCCACGCCGATGCACCTTCATGCTTCTGATAGTAGGATTTATCGGTTCAGAATGCACCGTGGCCGGCGGGGTTTCCGTTTCTGCTGCGGACAGTCGGCAGTGGTCCGGCAGGGCTCACCTAGGCAGGCTGCGGAAAACTCGCTTGTGTGCTTCGACAAGCCTGTCCTGAGCCAGGTCGAAGGACTCAGCACAAACGGAAAACCGCAATCTATTCAACGAACGCTCCGTTCGTCCTGAGGCTCTCGAATGATGAACGGAGGGGTTTTTCGCAGCCTACCAGTCGACTCGTGTGCATTGTCCATCCCTACATGTTGCGCTAGAGTCGATATTCACCCGCGGCTTCGGGCTGATACAGAATCTCTTCAATCCGCAGCTTCCTGATCCCTCCAGGCACCCGCCATGTCACCGCATCGCCGGCCCGGTATCCAAGAACGGCGGTGCCGATGGGAGCCAAAATGGAAATCTTCTGCTGCTCGAGATTCGACTCAGATGGAAACACGAGCGTGTACTCCTTCTTCTCATTCGTCTCCAAATCTATGAGACGGACGCGGGAGTTCATCGTCACCACATCGTGAGGCACGGCCGTCGGCTCCACGATATGTGCGCGGTCCAGCTCATCCTGCAGGCTCTCCATTGACTCACGATCGCGTTCGGCGAAACTGATCCCGACTTGAAGGAGTTCCCTCAGTCGAGCCAAGTCATACTTTGTGATATAGATGTCACGTGGTTCCATCCCCTTCCCCCCTTGTCAGTTCTCATTGAGCATCTGCAACAGCACACGGCGGTGATGCGGCGCACACTTGGCGCTCACCGGTGCCGGCCCCACGACATCGATTGCGCGGCCGGTCGTTACACCCCTTGTATGTTGAGGAGCAACAGCTCGCCTTTCATGTTCGGATGAATCGAGCACTTGAACTCGTACCGACCCGGGCGCTTCACCGTAAAGCGGATCACAGCGTTGGCGTTGGGACCCACGAACACTCCTCCTATTCCTCGTCCATACGTCGTCACTCCACCGGTCTCGACTTCCGTCAGAATGCCTTGAAAGAGCGGCGATTCGAAGTTATGCCGCTCGCGATCTTCATTGCGAATGGTGATGACGGCGGGGGCATTCAACACCAGCGGAGCCTGAGTCGCAATGAAGGTGAAGTCGTGAATCCGCACATCGATCCGTTGCTCGGTCTGAGCATCGGTCTGGGCCGCGAGGCCGATCGCCAGGCAACCACCGAGCACAAGTGCTCGCATCCAACTCCGCCTATCGACTCTCTTTTGACTGCTCATCGTTCCTCCTTCAGATAACTACGCGGGTGCGGCACCAAAGCGCTTTCACGCGGTTGTTTGTTGACCAGGTCATTGGAAGTCCCATTTTCTCCGTGAAAAACCCTATCGTCCCAGTGAAGCCAAACCCGCCATACCACCCCAACAACTTTTGAGCGCCATGGGGAAACATCACGAGTCCGAGCATGAGGCGTACCACGAGGCCTGACCAGGCGTCATCGGTCTTGAACAGATGGATCATCTTATTCCTCCCCGCCTGAAGTGAGGATCACACGCGTACCCAGCTGGAAGCAAGGCGCCATTGACATGGCTCACTTCGCCGGATCAACTGAGGCGATGATGCTCGTCAGCGCCACCACCAGTCGCTGCTGAACAATCAGATCCATCTCGATCATTTGGACGACGACGAGGGCCGCCGGCGCCTCGTACGGTGCGGTGCCGTCGTTGTTGAAATTCACGCCGACGAGCGCCCCTGCCGGTAGACTGCTCACAGAACCTCACGCGCTCTTTGAGCGCGGCGTACGCCACCGACGTGTTTCCTTCGTCTCGGTTCTAGTGTTAGCATGGAACACCGGTCGTTCCCGGTCCGTGGGGTCTGGTAAAACTTTCATGACAAGCGCGTTACTGTTCGACCGGCTCCAATTCGCATTCACCGCGACGTTCCACTACCTCTTCCCACAATTGACGATGGGATTGGCGTTGCTACTGCTGTATTTGCGCAGCCGGGCGCTTGTCACCGATGACGAACATTATCAGCAAGTTTCGGATTTTTGGACGAGCATCTTTGCCTTAAATTTCGGCTTCGGCGTCGTGACCGGTATCCCGCTCGAATTTCAGTTTGGAACCAACTGGGCGAGGTTTTCTACCTTCGCGGGTGGAGTGATCGGCCAAACCCTTGCCATGGAAGGAGTCTTCGCATTTTTCTTGGAGTCATCGTTTCTCGGCATCCTACTGTTCAGGAAACGATTCAGTCATCGGATGCAATGGTTTGCCGCTCTGATGCTCTTTCTAGGTTCGTGGCTATCCGGCTACTTCATCCTGGCGACGAATGCGTGGATGCAGCATCCTGTCGCGTATCAAGTGGGAGACGATGGCCGTGTGTTCGTCAACAGTCTGACCGGACTGCTCACCAATCCCTGGTTATTCTGGCAATTCACGCATAACATGACAGCGGCCGTCGTCACGGCGTCCTGTGTGATAGCAGCGGTGGGCGCGTACTATCTGTTATCCGGTCAATACCTATCCCATGCGAAGACTTTCCTACAGACCGGCGTTGTCGCCGGCGCGATCGCTTCTGCACTGATGATTTTCCCCACCGGACACGGCAACGCCAAGCAAGTCTTCGAACATCAACCTGTCAAGGGGGCGGCGTTTGAGGGACTCTTCACGACGGAGAGAGGAGCCGGTCTCTATCTGGTGGGGCAACCCAATCTTGAAACGATGACCATCGACAACCCGATTGAGATCCCTAATGCGCTCAGCTTTCTCGTGTACAAAGATCTCTACGCCAAGGTCAAGGGGCTCGACGCGTTTCCTCGAGACGAGTGGCCGGATAATCTTCCACTCCTCTACTACGCGTATCACGTCATGGCCGGATTGGGGACCATCCTTGCCACCGTCCTTGGCCTGGCCCTGCTCTCGCTTTGGCGTAGCAGGCTGTTCAACATGAAGTGGCTGTTGTGGTTGCTGATGCTCTCAGCCCCATTCCCCTACATTGCCACGTCGGCCGGCTGGATGACCGCCGAACTAGGACGGCAGCCCTGGCTCGTGTACGGCTTATTGCGCACCGCTGATGGCACCTCTCCGCTTGTTCATTCGGGGAATGCCTTGTTTACCTTGATTGGATTCTTGGGGCTGTACCTGCTGCTCGGTCTGCTGTTCGTGGTGCTTCTCGGGAAAAAGATTCGACGCGGACCCGGTTCGATCAGCCCGCAAACGGCGTCTCATGCATGAACGAATGAGCTATTGATGGAAACCCTGTGGTTCGCTGTCGTCACAGTGATGCTCGCCGTCTTCATTGTCCTGGACGGCTTCGACTTTGGTGTCGGCATGGTCTATCCATTTGTCGTCCGGACCGAAGCGGATCGCCGAACGGTGCTCGCCTCCATCGGACCGCTGTGGAACGCGAACGAAGTCTGGTTGATCGCCGCAGGGGCGGTCCTCTTCCTTGCCTATCCTAAGGCCTACGCCGCCGGATTCAGCGGGTTCTATCTGGCGCTGATCCTTGTGCTGTGGCTGCTTATCTTTCGAGGTCTCGCGCTGGAATTGCGATCGCACGTGGATCATGTGCTGTGGAAACAGGCCTGGGATACGGCCTTTACGACGGCCAGTTTACTCTTGGCGTTTGTCTTCGGCACCGCGCTGGGCAATCTGATTCGCGGAGTCCCCTTGAATCGTGACGGGTATTTCTTCGTCCCGCTTTGGACAGACTTTCAGCCCGGGCCCCAACCAGGCATCCTCGACTGGTTCACGGTGCTCCTCGGGCTGACGACTGTGTCGATCCTGGCCTTTCATGGGGCCAATTACCTCGTCATGAAAACAGAAGGCGCCCTGTATAAGCGGGCCGTGTGGACCGCCTGGGTCATGGGATGGGTTTCGGCTGGGTGCACGGTGCTTACTGTGACTGCCGTCCCTTTCGTCCAGCCAAGCTTGCGTCTCAACTTCGCCGGCCATCCGATGGAATATCTGGTCCCATTGAGCGGCCTATTCGCGCTCGGATCCAGTCTGTACCTTCGGCAGCGACAGCGTGACACCGCCGCCTTTCTATCCTCCAGTGTATTCATTTTGCTGATGCTCACCAGCGTCATGTTCGGCATGTATCCCTACATCTTAGTTTCAACCACTGATCCGGCGCTCAGCCTCACGGTGTTCAATGCAGCCACTGACCCGTATGGATTAACAGCCGGGTTTGCCTGGTTCGGAGTCGGCTTCCTGCTTGTTTTGGCCTACCAGAGTTATGTCTATTCCTTGTTCTGGGGTAAAACTCGGTCAGATGACGCGCACTGATCTGCCGGTAGGCACCTCAGACTGATCCGCACAAAAATACGAAGTAGATGCACAGGGGCAGTTAGCGCCTGTTTCAACTTACAGTAATCTTTGAGGAACAAGACCCCCTGCCGCACCGTTGGCATTATCTCGATTGATACATAGACGGTGTGCTGCATGGACATCGGAGGAGGCATGAGATTGCAACGTGCGAGGCACAGGCGAAAGAAGCGAGGCTATGTCCCAGAAATCGGCGGTTTCTGTTCAGATTTTTCCATTTCCCGAATGCGCTCACCTTGGCGACGGACGGTGGCGGCGAGCTCACGGGATTCCCGCGTGCGTCTGATACGACTCCCCAACGAAGCCACGAACGTGAGCAGGGAACCGATCGCCACAGCGCTGAGAATGACCAACGCAAGGGAAGTCTCGTATTCCCAGGAGAACAATCGTACAGCCACGGCGCTGTGGTTCTGAATCGCAAACAGAGCGATCAGTATCGCAAATCCCACCGCAAAAATCAGTCTCCCCATCGCACGCTTACAGCCTTACATTCATCGTAGACCTTGGCGATCTTCCGTTGCCATATCTCGTTCAGTGCCTCGCGCGGAGGACTCGAACGACACACTCATCTGTATTAATCAAGAAACGCCGACCTTATGACCTGATGCGGCAGCTGCAGCCCGACCACGAATGCCGAAAGGATGAACCATAATAAGAAGCTCAATCGGCTGGTCGGGACAAGGAACTCTCCGGCCTGCCGACCTGCACGGTTCCCGAGGTGATCTTCTTTCCGCCCGGCAAGGCGGCATCTCCTCGCAGTTCTGCGGCATGTCATGCTCAATCCCGCCAGAGACTCTTGAACCGATGCGGCGCCCTACTTCTTGTCTTCGGACCCGGACGATTCGACCTTACCCTTGAGAGCGGTCAGCCGCTTGTCCAGATCGGTATGGAGTTCGCCGAGATGGCGTGAAAAGTCTTCCGCCATGCCTTTCAATGCTCCTTTCACGCCTTCCGACACGCGTGCCGACCGTTCCTTCATCTCCTGGCCTTTGTGCTTCAGCTCCTCAAGCTTCCCTGCAATGTGGGTTTTGGCGTCCGCGGCTTTTGCGGCAAATTCCGTCTTGGCTTCCTCGGCCAGACGCCGAAAATCGGCCGACGTCTCCCCTGCCTTGCCTTTCAACGATCCGACCGCATCCTGGAGCGACAGGGTGGCCTTTTCGATCTCCGCATGAAGGTCGCCGGCCCGTTGTTTGAGTGTATCGATGGTATCGGCGTGCTCAGAGCGCAATTCGGTGATGGAATCCGACACCGTCCTGGTGAGCTTCTCGGCGCCGGTCTTGATCGTGGTGGGGGCTTCCCGAGCCGCGGCCGATGCGGTTGACGACACCCATTGCACCGCGCCTCGAAACTTGTCGATCGATTGGTCCACTTTGTCGAATTCGTCGCGGGCCTCCATCCCCAACAGGTGAGCCTGAAGTCTCAGCTCATCCCGCTTCTGTTCCAAGGAGCCCAGCCATTTTTTGATATCGTCAACCGTCAGAGCCATGTTCCTGCCCTCCTTCTTGGCGCTGTATCACGCTATAAGCGCAACGGCTTGATCGGCGACAGGACCGCTGCGGGGTTGTTCTTCCACACCGACTCATCCGCATCGACATAGAGCTCAACTTCATTGCCGTCGGGATCTTGGAGATAGAGACTCTGACTCACCGTGTGATCGCTCATGCCGTCGATCGGGACCCCGGCTTGCTCCAACTCCCGCTTGGCCTGGCGTAGCTCATCGAGGCTGTCGCCGACTTTGATGCCAATGTGATAGAGACCCCGCCGATGGCCTTGCGGCGGCCCAGGAGCATCGCCGACTTGGATCAACAACAATTCGTGATGCGTCCGACCGGAGGTCAGCGCGGCAGCCGTCCCGTTGAAAATGCGTCCCATTGCCTTGAATCCCAACAGATCTCGGTAGAAGCCGAGCGATCGTTCAAGATCCTTCACATAGAAGACCACGTGACCCAAATAATGGGCTTTCATATCTGCTTCTCCTGTAGGAGGTTCCACCGAGTCATGACGCGCGTTTCGCGCTCGTATCCCAGCACGCTCACCGATGCGGTACCGAGCTCAAATAACCGTCCCGCGTCGGGAGACAGACCGAGCCAGCAGGCGGTAAGGATTCTCAACATATGGGCATGCGCAAACAGCGCGACATCTCCGTCGAGGGCAAGCACCCGCTGGATCACCCGTTGAGCGCGACGGCCAACCTGCTCGATTGACTCGCCATTGGGGACGGAAGCCGTCCAGATCGACCACCCAGGCTGCTCCAATCTGATTTCCTCCGTCGTTCTTCCTTCATAGACGCCATAATCCCATTCGCACAGGTCATCGGTCACTTCTGCCGCCTGGCCATACCCGGCCAGCCGGCAGGTCTCACTCGCCCGGCGTAACGGGCTGCTGAGCACCAAACCAAATCGCCGATCGCCCAGAGACTGCCCCAATGCGGCAGCCTGGCGCTCACCGGTCGGAGTCAGAGGGATATCGGTCCCGCCCGTATGCCGCTTTGCCGCGCTCCATTCCGTTTCACCGTGCCGGATGAGCCACAGTTCTTGGCGCTGCTCACTCATGAATCTTTCGGACCATGATTTCTGCCTCGATCCATTCGATCATCGATCGGCCCTGTATATCACTCCACCTCGATCGTGACGACCGCTTCGACACCCAGGTCATCATGATCGTGGCTCGCCGCCACAAGCTTGATTTCGTGCGAGCCGCGCGTGAGTCCCTTGACCACGCCTTTAAACCCTTTTTGATACTCTCCATCCACATAACAATGGATGTGCGTGGCCTCCGCACCCTTCGGTAGTTTGTACCGCACTTGGACGGAGTCCCCTTTGATCACTGCGCCCTGCACCGGACTCACGATCGTGAGTCGGCTGCCGTCGTCATCGGCCGTCCAACCGATCGTGGCGGCGCCTAATAACAACAGGACGACAAACACTGAGATCACCACTCTACCGATCATTTCGCACCTCTTTGTTGGTTAATCGGCTCCATGTCGTCATCTTGTCTTCGATTTCGTGTCAAGAGTGCGATCGAGATTGAAGGCGGCGCTGATGAGAGCCAGATGAGTGAAGGCCTGTGGAAAATTACCGAGCGCCTCGCCGCCTGAACCGATCTCCTCCGAATACAGACCGACATGGTTGGCGTGGCCCAGCATGCGCTCAAACAGCAGCCGGGCCTCGTTCAGTTTCGCGCGATCGACACGTCCTGCCCTCGTCAATGCTTCGACCAGCCAAAACGAGCACATGGTGAAGGTGCCTTCCTTTCCGTGCAGACCGTCTTCTCCCGTTTCGCTGTCGTAGCGGAATACCAACCCGTCCGAGGCCAGGCCGCCGTGTTTTGGCGCACGGTTGATCGCATCCAGCGTTTTCAGCATCCTCGGATCGTTCGGGGAAAGGAAGAACACCATCGACATGAGGAGGTTGGATGCATCCAGAGACTCGCTGTCGTAGTGCTGCACGAAGGTTTGGCGGGTGGAGTTCCATCCCTTCGTCATGATCTCTTCATAGATTCGGTCCCTGACCTGAAGCCAGCGCGCGCGATCCGCAGGAAAAGACCGTTTATCGGCCAATCGAAGGCCGCGATCCACGGCGACCCAGCACATCAACTTGGAGTACACGAAGTGTCTCCGTCCGCCACGCACTTCCCAAATCCCTTCATCCGGCTGCTGCCAGTTCTCGCAGAGCCAATCGAGCCGCCGCCTGATACGCACCCACACATCATACCCGATCGGCATCACATATTTGTTGTACAGGTACACCGAGTCCAGCAGTTCGCCGTAGATATCCAATTGCAATTGGTTGTAGGCGCCGTTGCCGATGCGCACCGGGCGAGACCCTCGATAGCCGTCCAAATGATCGAGCGTTGTTTCCGTGAGATCGTGGCGTCCGTCGATGCCGTAGACGATTTGCAACGATCCATCCGGCTCCACCTCTCCCGTGCGCGCCTCCAACCATCGCATGAAGCCGACCGCCTCGTCGGTAAATCCAATTCGCAGCAGGCCGTAGATGGTGAAGGCCGCATCCCGAATCCAGGTATAGCGGTAGTCCCAGTTGCGGCCTCCACCGAGCGTTTCCGGTAAGCTGCAGGTCGGAGCGGCGATGATGGCGCCGGTCGGTTCGAAGGTCAAAAGCTTCAGGGCGAGCGCCGAACGGTAGACGCTCTCTCGCCAACGACCGGTGTAGGTGGATTTGGACAGCCAGCGTCGCCAGTAGTTCACCGTGTGTTCGAAGAGTTCGTCCGCTTCACCGATTGATGGACAGGGACCGCAGCCTTCATCGGGTTGAATGCCCTCTAGCACGAACACCGCCGACTGCTCCTCGCGCAGCACAAAGACGGCCGTCGCGCCGCGCTCGTCTGCCGCGAGCGGAATATTCGTCGCGAAGCTCAGACTCAGGCCGGCAGAATGGAACTTCGCTCCCTGTTTGGAAAGGACCGTGTCATGGGCCGCTCGCGCATAATCAAACGCGGGATAGCATTGCATGCGAAACTCCATGCTTCCCTGCGTCACCCGGACCCGGCGGATCAGTCGATGCTGCCATGGCGACTCGGACGGCAGACCGACCGGCATGAAATCCTGGATTTCGGCGATCCCATCCGGCGAGTTGAAGCGCGTCATCAGAATATTCGTATCCGGCCAGTAGAACTGTTTGGTCTTCACAGCCTCGTGTAGGGTCGTAATCTCGAAGCGCCCCCCTTTCTCGTGATCCAGAATGGCCGCGAACACGCTGGGGGAATCGAAGTGCGGAAAGCAGAACCAATCGATCGAGCCCGTGATGCTGACGAGCGCCGCCGTGCGCATGTTGCCGATGATGCCGTAGTTCTCGATCGGTTGGTAACTCATCGCCTTCGTTTCTCCCCATTGTCGAGAAAGGGCCCATGCTCGGTGCGCGGAGCTTTACGGCTTGATCCATCCTCCATAACAAATTACTGCGGGGGACGGGCAGCCGTGGCTTCCTGCGGAGGCGGGTGAACCAATCAGCGCCGGCCAGGATGTAGGAGTCGCTCGACTGACTTCCGCATATGCGTCCTTTGACCGGGCTCGTTGTCCGGAATCGGCACTGATCATCTTGCCCCGGTTAAGACCCCGATTTCCACCAAAATGTCTCCCACTCTGTCAGTCTCGGGTACTAGCGCGTTGACTTGGGGAAACACTGCAGCAGGATCGAAGAAGTCCCAACGGTTGATCGTCATGATCAACCGCCCACCTTCGTCGGTTACTCAGAGAGAATCGCTGTGCCGAAGTGATCAGATTCGCGAAGACCACTACCGGAAGTGAATCCGGCGGCGATCACTTAAGCAATCGAGGGAGTGAACTATGCCTCACGTCATCGTGAAACTCTTAACGTTGTCGTCTTTGGGGGGTGACTGCCTGGCGACTCAGGAACCGTTCGTATCTCACGAAACATACAACGGTCCCCTAGGTATTTCGTCTCAATCATACATAATCTCTGTGAAGCTCCATGACATCACTGGTCATCATTCAATCAGTAAGCATCCGCATTATTTCCGCCGCGCACACACCACACGTTGTGGTTATCGGTCACCTTGATGTCGTGCACCATGCCCATAATGAAGCCCACGTTCCACGCATGAGACGGTTTGCCCAAGAACGATGTCGCCGACCAATAGTGGGCAGCCTGGACGTGAGCGAAGGGATGGCCCACCGGAATAGTGGGCCCTGGTGATACAGAAGGGTCTACCAGGCTAGCCAGTTCGTGTACCGATGGGAGTCTCCAGCCCATGCGTCCGCCGATCTTGCGGCTCGTACACTGAAATCGGGCGCTGGACCAATTCACTGTTTTCGTCTCCGGTGATTGTTCCCAGACCAGCCCCGTCTCATTGTCCCGTACTGCCGCACCGCCAAAATCTGCCAAGACAGTAAAGCGCGAGGTGCCCGGTAGTTTCTTATCCCAGCTTTGGGATAGGCCCTGTTGATCTGTCGGTGAACTTTGCTCTCCATCAAATGCATTGCCGGAATTCCACCCCGCGAAAACCACACTTCCGAGTAACAACCCTATGACACTGATACCACTTGGCCACCTATTGACGATGTGCATGGTATTCCCCCCTGTGTGTAGATGGTGTACCGGTCATTTATCTGTCACTTGATTCACTGGATCTAACAAGCATGTTCCCCATTTCCAATCCGAAAGAGCGCCGCTCATCCTGCAATTTCGCGATCTTTAATGTGGCAGGACATGAAATGTCAATTACGTGCTAGCTTTAGTGTTCCTCGGCCGGGAACTGATCCGAGAGCCGTACTGGGCGCTCAAGACGCAGCATGAACTCGGTGAGGAACCTTCGTGGCCTACCCCGTACGGATACGTCGTTAAGCGGTGAGCGCGTTGAAAGTTTCAACCCCGCGGCAAACCCCTACTCTCCTTTCCCTACCGATCAACTAGCGGGGGGCAGCGGAAGGGATCAGGAGTCATGCTCATGATGGATGATGGTGCATCGAGAAATGTCGTTATGCTCGCTCATCCTTATCAACACGAACGACGCGAATAACTCGAGCTGGATTCCCTACGACAACGCTGCCGTGCGGAACATCGCGCACAACGACGCTTCCCGCCCCGATCACACTCCCATCTCCGATCGTCACGCCGGGAAGCACGATCGCGCCGCCACCGATCCACACGTCGTGGCCGATGCGGATCGGACGAGCATATTCCAGACCGGATCGTCGCACCTCCGCCTCAAGCGGATGTGCCGCCGTATACAACTGCACCGCCGGGCCCATTTGAAGATTGTCCCCGATCTCGATCGGCGCGCAGTCGAGAAAGACGCAATTGAAGTTGATGAAGGCATTCCGTCCAAGTTGAATGTTATAGCCATAATCACAGGCGAAGGGCGGCCTGATGACCGCGCCGTCCCCGACTGAACCACAGAGCCGGCGCAACAGCGCCATGCGGGCTTCGGTCTCCTCGCCCGTGGTGGCATTATACTGGCGCACCAGGCGCTGCGCGCGATTGGTGTCTTCGACGAGGTCAGGGTCAGCCGAGCGATAGAGCTCGCCGGCCAGCATCTTCGCCCTTTCGGTCTGTTTGCCCATGGAATATTTCCCTTCGATGCGCTGCCGAGTGCACGCAGGATCCGCCACACCTCGGGCTTCTCGCCGCATGTCGCACTCAGGCTCTTGGAACTCTATGTCGAGATAGAAAGAATAGAGTGCAGGAAGTTCGCCACCGTTTTCAATCGGAAACAGGCCGTGCGTCCATGGACCAGAATGAAGCTGTTCGCTGAGATGTGCCTTAAGGGGATGCACGGATGCATCCCCCCAGGCGATAAACTGTTTCGTCATCCCAAATCAGCGCAACTCAGCGTTTCTTTCGGTTGAGCAGGTTGCCGGACCGTACCTGGCAAGCCAGGACGTCGCAGATGACACGCGTGGCCATGAGGCTGGTAATCTCCGCCGCGTCGTAGGGTGGTGAGCACTCGACGATTTCCATCCCGGCCAGGGGTTTCGTGTCGGCGATGATCTGGAGAAACTTCAGCACTTCACGCGGCAGAAACCCGCCCGGCTCCGGCCAGCCGGTGCCCGGCACGAACGCGGCATCCAAGCAATCCACATCGAAGCTCAACCACACCGCATCCACACCATCAAATGCCACTTCGAGCGCCTGCTTCGCAGCATTCTCGATCCCCATTTCCACGCAGTCGGTCACGGTCATGATCGTGGTCTGCCGTTCACGTCCGGACTTCACACCGGGTCTGGGCGCTTGCCAGCCGCCGATGCCGATCTGGACAAGATTCTTCGCCGGCACGTTGGGGATATTCGTCGCGTGGAACCAGGGCGTGGTATGCATGCGTTCATCGAGATCGGTCTCCTGCGTGTCCACATGCCGGTCGAAGTGGAGGATGCCGAGCTTCTTGCCGTTCATATTCTGCGCCACGCCCCGTACGGTCGCGAAGCCCAGAGAATGGTCTCCGCCGAGCACGACGGGAAACGCGCCGCTGGCATAGACATGCCCGACACCCTTGGTGACTTGATCGAAAGTCTTTTCGATGTTGCCGGGAATCGTAAAGACGTCGCCGACATCGCAGATGGAGATGGATTCCCGCAGATCCACGCCGAGCTCGAAGCTGTACGTCCCGTATAACGCCGAAATCTTGCGAATTCCCTGAGGCCCGAACCTGGTGCCGGCCCGATACGTCGTCCCGCCGTCGAACGGCGCGCCGAGAATGGCGACATCGTATTGCCCGCACTTGCGGACATCTTCCACATACGGGGCCTTGATGAAGGTATTGATGCCGGCGAAATGTGGAAGTTCTCCACGGCTAAAGGTGGGGATCCGGCGATCTTTGATAGAATCAGCACCCTGCAGACCCAATTCCAGCCCACGGGCGACTTCTTCTTCATATTTCGTGGTCGGCAGCAGCGCCTCCGCTTCGACCGCGAACTTCGCCTCCGGGCCATATTTGTCATGCAGTGGCACCTTGCCTTGATATGTTCTCTTCTTCGCCACGATGACTCCTTTCTGAGAGATGGATGAATTGATGACTGTTTGAACCCTGTTGCAATATGTAACTCAGTAACTAACCTGCTTTTCATTCTTGAGTCGGAGCGGACTCCTTTGGCCGCATCAATAAGTTGTCTCTTGTAGGTTTACCGATAAGAAGGTAGAGCGTGGTCAACCCTAAGATGCTCCCGAGGACCAGCGGCACGGCCCAGAGTTGCCACCAGGGAGCGTCCGGCGAGGTGGCGTAGGGGCGTGGCCACGCGATATTGACGAATTCAAATACCGACCACAGAAATGCCGCCGTATTGATCAGTAATCCCCAGGCGCCTAGCTTCAGTTGACCTAACGACGGGTCCCATCGGCCGGTGAGACGGGTGTACAGTCCAACACCCGTGGTCATCGCAAACATGGCGTACAGCCCACCCGTGCCGAATGCCAGCACCGTCGCGACTGCTTCATCGTTAAGCCCGAAGAGCAATCCGAGCGTGGCCAGCAAAACCGTGAACAGCACGGCATTATGCGGAGCGCCCGCAGCCGTGACCCGACTGAGGACGGCCGGCAGGCTGCCTTCGCGCGCCATGGAAAAGACGATACGGGATGTGTACCGTACCATGGACGACCCGCAAGCCAGGAACGCGATCATGACAATCGCCAGAAACGGGGTTTCCGCCCAGGCTCCAAAATTGTCGACGATCACGGGTGTGACGGGATCGGACGCGGCGCTCGTATGTTGCAAGGTGTCGCGGCTAAAGCTCAGGGTCAGCGCGGCAGAGTTGAAGAGCACCACGCTGCCCACCATGCAGAGAGAGAAAAAGATCGCGCGCGGCACCATCCGTTTGGGTTCGTGAGTTTCTTCGGCAATGGTCGAGACGGCATCGAAGCCGATGAACGCCCAGCCAGAAATGGCGAGCGCCGCCAGAAATGCCGCCGTTGTGCTGGGGGCGGTTCCTGTCCCGAGGTGCGCGAAGAGTTCGGAGAATGCATGCTGCCGAAAAAAGAAGAACAGCAGCAGCGCGACACCGAACGAGCCGACGATTTCCGCATAGACACCCAGGGAAATAAGGAACTTAAATACAGCGACGTGGACCAGGTTGAGGACGGTGCAGACCAGCATAAACACTGCGCCCCAGATCACGAGGTTGACGCCGGTGCCGCTTCCCGATCCGAAAAAAATCGCCAGCCAGACTCCGCCGGTGTAGGCGGTCGTGGTGAGCATCGCGATCGTGGAACTGACATAGATGGCCCCGGCATAGGTGCCGGTGACGGCGCCTCCGAGCTGGCGCGCCCACTTGTACGCGCCCCCCGCGATCGGAATTTGCGAGGACAGTTCCGCATAGACGGTCGCTACCAACATCTGCATCACCAGACAGAGCGCCAGCGCGCCAAACCACCCGCCTCCCGTCACCATCGTCTGCACGCCGATGATGGCATAGAGCCCGGCTACCGGTGAAACGGTTGCGAAGCCGATCGTCAGGCTATTCCAGAAAGTCAGGCTGCGGTTGAGTGTCTCGGGAGGACTCGGAGCGGTAGCAGGAAGAACCGTATCCGGACTTTCTTTTATCAACATGGCAGACCTCTCTGACTTGGTAGCAGGTCTGACTGATCCGGTACGAAAAGAACTATGGAATGGAAATGCATAACGAAGCCTCCTTGCCGAGCGGGTTAAATTCCGAGAAGGCCATGTAACTCCCGTACATGATCTCCCGGGCTTTTATCCCTCCGTGGAGTCTCGTCATGCGAGACCGGAAACTCTTGGACCAGACACTCCCCAGTAAAGGCAGCCGGAACCCTAGTTTCCCCTTCAGCGCGATCCTACGATCCTACGACAGCAAAGTCACGACAATAATTGTCTACACAGCGGCTCTGATATAGCGAGATGAAGGCCGGGCCCAATAACCAAAGACTGGCGACTATTGCCAGGGCCGTCCAAATCGTAGGCCACAAGCGGGTAAACCCTTCCGTGTACTTCAATCCAATGGCCCAGCCGACCTCAAACAATCCTGCAACAACAAGAATAATCCAAGCCATATGTCGTCCTCGCTTTCGGTCGGCATGCGAGCATCCACTTGAGCGCCTTATGCGCCAGGTTTGTTTAGCGCAGCAATCGCTTGCCCCATGGGACTTGTTCGTATTATAGATACGAGGCATAAGGCACTTCGACAGGAATTCCATACTTCAACTTTTCTGGCCCGATCTTAACCGAAAGGAGATCGCATGCGAGTCGTTCCCTCTACTATTTTTGCGCTTATCCTCAGTCTGTCAGTAGTAACCATCACCAGCGCTTCAGCGTCTGCCAAGACCGTTGAGGCAGGAGACTCCAGTTCGAGTTGGATCGGAACCGGCGAGTTCTTGGAACTTGGAAATGGGGAACAGGTCGTCAATGGAATTGTCAAAGGGGTGTTGATTGCCCGCCATAAAGAGGGAGGCAAGATGATCGTCCATTCCTCGAACCTGTCCTGTCCAGTGCGCGTGAGCCTTAACCGAAAGAAAGATGTGCAAGCGATCGAGGGACTTTGCACAATCGTGGCACACGAAGGCAAAGACATCGCGTTCGGCCATTGGAAGTGCTCCGGGAGTTCAAAAGAATGTGTGGGCGAGTTTACATTTACCGGCGGCTTCGGAGGATGGGCCGGAATCTCAGGAACGACTCCATTCCAGACGAGTATTGTTTTTGAGCAGCAGGAAGGAAGAACCGGTCAAGCGGTCGGGTATGCGGTCTGGCCGAACCTGACGTATACGTTGCCCTAGCGTGGGACGACAGGGAGTCGGCCGCAGCCGGCTCCCGCTCCAACTAGGATTGTTCCACCAGCCAGCGCAGCATTTTCTCCGACCGAACGATACCGATCAGACGTCGATTGTCCTTGCTCTCGACCACCGGAAGCCAGTCGAGATCCTGCTTATTCATCAAGTCGCCGGCCATCAGGCTCATCTCATCCGGCGTCACCGCGACAGGATCGACACGCATGAACTCCCGCGTCGTGGTGGACGGCTTCGTCCCCTGCGCGAAGGCCTCAAACAATTCATTCCTGGTCACGATGCCTTGCACACGTCCCTTCTCGTCCAAGACGTTTAGATATTCCACCGCAAGCTGGTCGAACATGCGAACAGTCTCCTCAAAGGTGTCCTCAGGAGAAAGATGGTGGTCCGGAGCCGCTTCCATAAACGCGGACAGCGGCCGGCGTTCGAGAGCAGCCCACGCGTGGCTCAAGTGTCGGTTCAATCTGGGTCGCCGCCACCGCAGCGCCTGCGCGACGAGATTGCGGAACGGCGCCAGCGCTCCGGAAATTGTGGAGAAGACCTCTTTGCCCATCACGAGCACCTCGACCGCCGTGCGGGCCCGGACGCTGCCGATACGGACCGTGCCGTCGAGCAGCGCCATTTCTCCGAAAAACTCTCCCGGCCCCAACCGCGCCACCAGGTGCTGTTGTCCCGTGGGGTCACGTCGTAGGACTTCGATCTCGCCCTGTTCGATCACATAAAAACTCATCGCCGGCTCGCCTTCGACAAAGATCCAGTCGCCGGGGCGATAGTGAGCCCGCGCAATCCGCTCGGTTTGGTTGATGCGAGGATGGGCCAGGTCGCGCGGGAAGAACAGCTCCCAGGTCCAATCGAACGCCACCTTGACTCGGCGAGACCAGGAGGGGGATTTCAGCAAATACACGGTTCGCCACAGCCACCAGGCCGGAAATCCCGACAGACGCACACCCAGAATTTCAGCCACCGCGTTGCGCTCGCCGATGCCGCAGAGTTGGCCCAGCGGTCTGTACGAAAACGGCTTGGTAGATTGACCGTGCAGGACCCGAATGATGTTCTCCGCCGCTTGCTGCCCTTGCCGTTCGGCAAACTGGCCGGTCGTGGGTGAGACCTGGCCGTCATAGGCATTGACGATGTGGGCGCAGTCGCCGACTGCCCAGAGGTTCGATGTGCCATGCACGCGCAGATCCGGATCGGTCAGCAGTCGGCCTCCTTCCTTGGGCACATCAAGCCGGTGCACCAGAAGCGGCGCCGTGGTGCCGATCGTGCAGACTATCGTGGCGCCGCGCAACATGTGACCGTCATGCAGTTCGATGCCCTCGGCGGTGGCCATCGTCGCGCGCGCGTTGAGTCTCACGTGAATACCGGCCTGCTGCATCTTGGTTCGGGCCAACTCCCGCAGGGTCGGGCTGACTTCCGGGAGAATTTGATCGCGGCTGTGCACGAGCGTTACAGTCACATCCTTGGCGGCGAAGTTGCTGTAAAACCGCGTGCCGGCTTTGATCAAATCATTGATCTCGCCGGCCACCTCCACACCGGTAAAGCCGCCGCCGACCACCACGAAGGAGAGATACCATCGTCGCCGCTCCGGGTCGTCGCAGACTTCGGCTTTTTCAAGTTGTTCCATCACGTGAAACCGTAAGGCCATGGCGTCGCCCTCGGATTTCAGAGGAAACGCATGGTCGGCCATGCCGGGGACGACACTCAGATTGACCACAGTTCCGCAGGCCAAGACGGCATGGTCAAACGTCACGCGACCCGGACGGCCATCGTATCGTTCATATTCCACCTCGGACGTGGCCAGGTCGATGTTCCGGACTTCTTCGGTTCGACAGCGCACTCCGGGCAGCATCTGCCGCAACGGCACCGTGACCGCGCTCGGGTTGATCGCGGCGCCGGCCACTTCGGCCAGCAAGGGATAGAAGACCATGTTGTTCTCTCGGCTGAACAGCACGATTTCTGCACGATCTTTGGACAATCGCTTATGGAGGGTTCTCGCGCATTTCACGCCGGCAAAGCCCCCGCCCACGATGATGATCCGTGTCATGCCCATGACTTTGTCCTCAGACTGACTGACTCGCGTTAACTCGATACTGGTTCATCGGTCGCCGAACTCGAAGATGTCATGCGAGTCGGTCACGACACGCATGCCGGTGATACCGGCGGATTGAATATCCCCGCTTGCCAGATAGAGACGATTTCCCACCACGGCCCCTGCCGGCCATGATCCCAATCTCTTCGATCGCATGATGTGTCACTTTCCTGAATAACCGAATTGACAGCCAGGTTTCAATTCAATAACGCACCGTGAAGCACCGGCGGATACCTTGTGGCTTCTCCATCTCATCGATCATGCTCATCGATCATGCTCATCGATCATGGCCACAGCGCAATCCTCTACCGAGATGGTGATGAAACGACTGGCGCTTTTGTCATCTGCCATGTCACACTAAGTTAGTGTGTTGGAATCACGCGCTTCCTGCACGCCTTGATGCGCCTCACAATGGGGAGATCGCTCTAAATGGCTGTCGAAGTGACGGTTGGGCCGCCGGTCATCACGATCAACCATGGTCACACATTTCTCGTCACGGAATTCGATGGATCGATCACCAACGCCTCGGATCAAGGGCTCTATTGCCGCGACACACGCTATGTGAGCCGCTACCAGCTCTATATCGACGGGCGACCCTGGACGCTGTTGAATTCCAGCGAGACTGCGTACTGGGGCTCTCGCGCGTACCTCGTGAATCCTGAAATTGCCACGGATCAGGGAATGATGGCGTCCGGCATCGTCGGGCTGATGGTCACTCGCGCGGTCTCAGACGCCTTTCACGAAGATCTCGATATTCGCAACTATAGTCCGCATCCCCAGCGCTTCACGCTCGAGCTGCTCATCCGGTCCGATTTTGCCGATATCTTCGAGGTTAAGGATAAAAACTTGAAGCGACGAGGGCACATCGAAACGCGCTGGAACAGTGAGGCACAGCAATTGGCCACTCGCTATGAGCATCGGGACTTTCGCCGCTCTTTGATCATGCATATGACGCGCGCCACCTCCGCCGCCGCGTACGGCAACGGCCGTCTTAATTTCACCATCGATCTCAAGCCCCATAGTACGTGGCACTGCTGCTGTCACTATGACTTGGTGGAAGACGATGCGCCGCCGCGAAGGGTCCACCACTGCGCCACGGCGTTTCATACCTCGGACACAGCGCGGAGCTTGTCACAGTGGAAAGAAGCGACCACGCAAGTCACCACGTCCAATGAAGAGTGGTATCGACTGTATCACCAATCCGTTGAAGACATGGCGGCCTTACGCCTGCCTCTCCCCGGAGCTGATTCCGGGACGTTCGTTCCCGCAGCCGGCGTGCCGTGGTTTGTGACCATCTTTGGTCGAGACAGCTTGATTGTGAGCCTGCAAAATATGGCGGTCTATCCCGGATTCGCCCTCGGGACCTTGCAATGCTTGGCGGACCTGCAGGCGACCGAGGTCGATGACCATCGGGATGCCGAGCCGGGCAAGATGCCGCATGAACTGCGGTCGGGCGAGCTGGCCCACTTCCGTCGTATCCCGCATGTGCCGTATTACGGCACGGCGGACGCGACCATCCTCTACCTCATCACATTACATGAAACCTGGAAATGGCTGGGCGACGACATCCTGTTCCCGAACCTCAAGGATGTGGTGAAACGATGTGTTCAGTGGATCGACCGGTATGGCGATCGCGACGGAGATGGCTTTCAAGAATATCAAACACGCTCGCCGCAGGGCTATGAAAACATGGGATGGAAGGATGCGGGGGACGCGGTGATGTACCCGGACGGCTCGCAGGTGAAAGGACCGAAAGCCCTGTGCGAGCTCCAAGGGTACGTCTTCGATGCGAAGCAACGACTCGCGGATGCCGCCGATTACTTCGGCGATTCCACGTGGGCCGATCAATTGCGCCGGGAAGCGGCGGCCCTGCAATCACGGTTTGAAGAACAGTTCTGGTGCGAAGATGTGGGCTTCTATGCGTATGCGCTTGACGGCGACAAACGCCCGGTGAAGACCATCGCCTCCAATGCCGGCCACTTGCTCTGGAGCGGGATCGCCCGTCGCGATCGGGCGGAACGGGTGGTTCGACGGCTGATGGAGCCGGACATGTGGAGTGGATGGGGCATTCGGACGTTATCCGAGAGCAATCCGGCGTACAACCCGTTTTCTTATCACAATGGGTCGGTGTGGCCGCACGACAACGGCATTATCGCCATGGGCTTTAAGCGATACGGATTTGCGAAGGAAGCGGCGATGATTGCGCGCGATATCAGCGAGGCCGGCAGTTATTTCAGCTTTCATCGCTTGCCGGAACTCTATGCAGGCACCAGGCGGGCTGAGGGGACCTTTCCGGTTCAGTATCTGGGCGCGAACGTTCCACAAGGATGGGCCGCCGGCAGCGTCTTTTATCTGCTCCGGGCGATATTGGGCCTCGATGCGAATGCGCAAAAAAAGCAGCTCATCGTCGATCCCGTCCTGCCGCCATGGTTACCGGACATCACGATTCGGAACCTCAGGGTCGGCAAGGCAACGATCGACCTGCGATTCTGGCGTGAAGGCGACATGACCCGGTACGACGTATTATCGGTGGACGGAGAGTTGAGCGTCAGCGAACCAAAAAACGGCGGTCCAGGGTCGTAAAGACCTCAGAGCAAGGGCGGGAGAAGTCTCGCGACGGAGGTGACCATGAGCGCGATAGGACAGCAGACGCGACGCAACGGCGATACAGGACCGGCCGGACGGGTCCAGTCGGGCAATGCGAGGTCCGGTGCGCCGAAGAATGCCGAGGGGCCGGCGATGCCGCCGAGGAAAACCTGGCTGTGGTTCATGTTCATTTTGTTCATCAACTTTCTCTTGGTGCGAATGCTCATGCCCGGCGCCGAGGAGGCGATGACAGTTCCCTATACCGTGTTTAAGGAGGAGGTCGGAAAGGGAAATGTCCAAGCGATCTATAGCCGAGGGGACTCCATCACGGGCCGGTTCGCGACAGCCGTCACCTATCCCCCTCCCCCGCCACGCGATCAGGATAAGGCCCCGGCGGGGATCCTAAAGCCAAGGCCAAGCGCTCGTGGGTCCCTCCTGATCATCCTCCCACAACCGCCAACGCGTTTGAAACGACGCTGCCCGCCTTTGCAGATCCCGGCTTGGAGGCATTCCTGATCGGGAACAAGGTTGAGATCAGCGCAGAACCGATTCAGGAAGGGGGCAACCCGTGGGTGACGCTGCTGTTCAGCTTCGGTCCGGCTCTCTTCTTTATCGGCTTCTATATCTGGCTCTTCCGGCGCGCGGCACAGCAAGGCGCCGGAATGATGGGAGGCGGAATGATGGGCATCGGCAAGAGCAAGGCCCGCCGCTACGACCAGGAGCAGGAGTACAAAGGTCACCTTCGACGATGTCGCCGGGATCGACGAAGCGGAGAACGAACTGGTCGAGATCGTGGATTTTCTCAAGGATCCCCCGAAGTATACCCGCTTGGGCGGGGCGGCTCCGAAAGGCGTGCTGTTGGTGGGTTCCCCGGGGACTGGAAAAACTCTACTGGCGAAGGCGGTCGCCGGCGAAGCGGGTGTACCGTTCTTTTCGATGAGCGCCGCGGAATTCGTGGAGATGATCGTCGGCGTCGGGGCGGCAAGAGTGCGGGATCTGTTCAAGGAGGCGCGCGAGCATGCGCCGGCCATCGTCTTCATCGATGAACTGGACGCGATCGGTCGCGCGCGAGGACAGATGGCGATCGGTGGCTCGAGCGAACAGGAGCAGACCCTGAACCAGATTTTGACCGAAATGGACGGGTTTTCGAGTCGGGAAGGCATCATCGTGTTGGCCGCGACAAACCAGCCGGACGTGCTCGACAAGGCACTCCTGAGACCGGGACGTTTCGACCGGCGGGTCGTGGTGAACCTCCCGGACAAGACCGGACGGGAGGCGATTCTCAAGGTCCACACCCGCAATGTGCCGCTCGCGAACGACGCAACTTTAGGCGAGCTCGCCGCGACGACACCGGGATTCTCCGGCGCCGATCTGAAAAACCTGGTGAACGAAGCGGCGCTGTTGGCGGCCCGACGGGAACAACAGGAGGTCCGTTACAAGGACTTCCTCGACGCGCTGGAGAAGATCGTGCTCGGCCCCGAACGGCCGCTCCTCTTGAGCCGCGCCGATAAGGAACGCATCGCCTATCACGAGGGTGGACACGCCATCCTGGGCCTGGTCGTGCCGGGCGCCGACCCGGTGCATCGAGTGACGATCGTGCCGCGCGGGCAGGCCCTCGGCGTGACCTATCAGCGGCCCGACAGCGACCGCTACAATTACCCTGAAGCCTATCTTCGCGCGAGGATCGTCGGCATGCTGGGAGGCCGCGCGGCCGAGGAGATCGTCTACGGCACCAGGACGACCGGCGCCGAGAACGACATGAGCAAGCCACGGGCCTCGCCCGCCGGATGGTCACGCGCTGGGGCATGAGCGAGCGACTCGGGCTGGTGCAACTCGCTCCACAGGGAAACCCCTATCTTGGCGGATCAGGCGGGTTCACGGGCCAGAGGCCGTTCAGCGAGCAGACCGCTGAAGCGATCGATGCCGAAGTGCTCAAGATCATCGGCGAGAGCCACGATGAGGCGAAGCGACTCCTGACCACGCATCGCAAGCCACTGGATGCGCTGGCCGAAGCCTTGCTGTCGCGGGAGACACTCAATGAACATGAGATCTTGGAGGTCACGGGACTCCCGCCGGCGCCGGCCCTGGATAATAGGATGCTTCCGATTCACACAGCGGAAATCAGAGGCGCTGGTTCCCGCCCGTGAGGGCGCCGGCACCATCGGCCGCGTGTCAGCGCCTTACCCAGTTCTCGGAGCCACAGCACGGAACTCCGTCCTCATCCTGCCTTCGGTCTGGTGCCAAGTGTTCGATCGAGATTGAAGGCGGAACTGATGAGGGCCAGATGGGTGAAGGCCTGTGGGAAATTACCAAGTGCTTCGCCGCCTGTGCCGATTTCTTCCGAATACAGCCCGACGTGGTTGGCGTAGCCCAGCATACGTTCAAAGAGCAACCGTGCGTCTCTCAGCTTCGTGCGATTGACGCGTCCCGCTCTAGTCAAAGCCTCGACCAGCCAGAACGAGCACATGTTGAAGGTTCCTTCTTTCCCGTGAAGTCCGTCTTCTCCCGTCTCGCTGTCGTACCGATACACCAAACCATCAGAAACCAGGCCGCCGTGCTTCGGCGAACGGTTGATGGCGTCCAGGGTTTTCAGCATTCTCGGATCGTTCGGGGAGAGGAAGAAGACCAGCGGCATGAGGAGGTTGGAGGCATCCAACGACTCGCTGCCATAGTACTGCACGAAGGCCTGACGTGTGCTACTCCATCCCTTCAGCATGATCTCCTCGTACATTTGGTCCCTGACCTTAAGCCAGCGGGCCCGAGGTCGCGGGAAAAGATCGCTTCTCGGCTAATCGAAGACCACGATCCATGGCGACCCAGCACATGAGCTTGCCGGATACGAAATGCCGGCGTCCGCCGCGCACTTCCCAGATCCCTTCGTCCGGCTGCTGCCAGTTGTCACACAGCCAATCGAGCCGCTGCCGGATACGCATCCAGACATCGTAACCGATAGGCATCACGTATTTGTTGTACAAGTACAGCGAGTCCAACAGCTCACCGTAGATGTCCAACTGCAGTTGGTTATACGCGCCGTTGCCGATGCGCACGGGTCGGGACCCTCGATAGCCGTCCAAATGATCGAGCGTCTGTTCCGTCAGATCATGGCGGCCGTCGATGCCGTAGACGATTTGCAACGATCCATCCGCCTCGACCTCGCCGGAGCGCGCCTCCAACCATCCATAAAGCGATCCGCCTCTTCAGTAAATCCGATCCGCAAAAAGCCATAGAGGGTGAACGCGGCATCCCGAATCCAGGTGTAGCGATAATCCCAGTTCCGAACTCCGCCGAGCGTCTCCGGCAAGCTGCACGTCGGTGCCGCGATGATCGCGCCGGTCGGCTCGAACGTCAGCAGTTTCAGCGTCAGCGCCGATCGGTAGACCATTTCACGCCAGCGGCCGGTGTAGGTGCATTTCGACAGCCAGCGATGCCAATAATTCACCGTGCGTTCGAATAACTTGTTGATTTCTCCTTGTGATGGGCAGCGGCCGCGGCCCTGTTCGGATTGAATGTGCTCGAAGCACAAAGACCGCGGCTTGTTCCTCATGCAGCGACAAATACGCCTCGGACCCACGATCGTTCGAAGTGAGCGGAATACGTGGTGGCGAGGCCCAGAGCTCAAGTCCGCCGAATGGAACCTCGCTCCTTCCTGGTGATAATGGTGTGATGATTCGCCCGAGCGTAATCAAATGCGGGATGGCATCGCAGCGCGAAACTCCATGCTGCCCTGCGTCGACTTTCACCCGGCGAATCAGGTGGATCATGCCATGGAGAGTCGCGCGGCAAGCCTGCCGGCATAAAATCTTCGATTTCGCCAACTCCGTTCGGTGAGAAGAAACGCGTCACCAGGACATTCGTATCCGGCCAGTAGAGCTGTTTGGTGCTGACTCCCTCTTGGGTTGGCGGCAATCTCGAACCGGCCCCCTTTGACATCGTCCAGGATCGCCGCAAATACGCTCGGCGAGTCGAAGTGCGGAAAGCAGAACCAATCGATCGATCCGTTCATGCCGACAAGCGCCGCCGTGCGCATATTTCCGATGATGCCGTAGTTCTGAATTGGCTGATATGCCATAGCCTTCGTCTCCTTCACAATGATCCCGCGTGAGTCGAACGTCGCTGCAAACGGCTCCTCATAACCTTACGGTGCTGTGCGAGATTGCCAGAGACACCGCTACGATCCCGCCGAGTAATGCAGCCGCGAATACAGTCGAACACACTCCCATTCCGCTTGAAGGCCGGCGAGATCACGTAGCCGACCAGCGGGATGGCGAGCCCGACGCCGATCAGGCTCACAGCGATTCCGGTCATCCAGTGGAAGAACTTCCGCCGGGAGCCGACCGGTATATAAAAGCCAGACGAATCATTCTGTTCCGCTTCTGGATGCATCACATCCTCCCGTTGGTGTTGGCCCGCATACCCTCGACCATCGGTCGTTGCAGTACATCTAGGCAGTGAGAGCAGGTGTAGCTGCCGTACTCGACCAAAGTCATGTCGGCCGCGGGGCTTCTCAGGATATGATCACGGTGGGCGTCAACCGGACGATAGAGTTTGATTGGTCGTGTCTGGGCCATAAAGATTATCCTGAATAGCAAAAAGCCGCAGAAAGAATAATCAGCACCGCAACGGGTCGAGCATGTACGTATTCAACACGCCGAAGTGATCCGACCCGGACGGAGCAGAGAGAGCCGCGGGTTCTCCGAGCAACGTCTGCCGGAGACACTCGTTAGGTAAGTGTGGGCGCTTGCCCATGTGGAACAGATAATCGATCCGTCTCGCTTGCCCCATGCCGTTCCGATAGCCCTCGGCAATCCTCTGCTGTTCCGCTTCTGGAAGATTCGCCATGGCTGAGCGAAGGGAGGGCGGCATGGTGAGTTCTTCCTGGCGGACGATCGTGTTCTGCTTCGGGTCGTAGCTGTATAGGTCATGACTCGGGCTTGCGATCATGTACGTGTCTCTGAGACCCGCGCGCCGCAACTCGCGATGCTCCAGGGAGTCAGGTTCAAAGTTGAAGTCCCCTCCAATGATCACTCCCAGATCCGGCTCCTCAGCGAGAACCCGCCGCAATTCCGTTATCAATACCCGGATCTCGTCGAGCCGCCTGTTTTGGTCCTGTTCCAACGCGAACTCTGCCGTTTCATCCAATTGCATTTTCGTGGAGTTAAGAAGCGTCGCCTCAAAGAGCCATGCCGATCGGCGGGCGGTCGTCCCAGTGATTCCGCCGGTTCATTCCCTTTATTCGGAAAGAATGGCGGTCACCCGGATCTCGACCCGCATCTTCGGATCTCCGAGGGCGGGAACTCCCAAGACCGTCCAGACAGGGGCGTGGTCGGGCATGTAGTGACGGAACCGCTCGGTCATGACGCGGTTGATTTCTTCCTGGTGCCCGTCGAGCCCCACGTGGTAGGAGTTCACATGGATGACCTGCTTCCAACCCGCAGACGTGGTGGAGGTCCGAGTGGCAGATGCCGCAAATAAGGATGCCGATTTGCACGTCCTGTTCGGTCGGATCGCGTCGCGGAATCGTGGTTGAAGCCAGCGGCGATGTCGCACTCTTAGCCGAGTAAGCCTTCGCGTTATACATATTGTGATTCCTCCAATTATTTTGCTGCGGCCGTAGTTTGGTGGCCATAAGCAGTGTTGTTTTCGTTTCTTCCTCCCTCTCCCTGAGAGAGGGGACAAAAGACGACGTTACGCCTTCGAATCCTTCTGGTCTATCGTCGGGTGCGCCTCGACCTTCTCCTTCGCCGCCGGCCGGATGGCGACCTGCGGTCGGCCGGGCTCCGGCCAATCGAGGTGGAAGAACTGGCCCCGCGGCTCGTCGGTCCGCTCATAGGTATGGGCGCCGAAGTAGTCGCGCTGGGCCTGGAGCAGGTTGGTCGGCAGCCGGGCCGAGCGGTAGCCGTCGTAATACGCCAGCGCCGACATGAACGCCGGAGCGGCCACGCCATTCTGCGCCGCGAGCCGGACGATCCGCCGCCAGTTGGTTTGCCCCCTCTTGATCTGCTCGTTGAAGTACGGGGCGAGCAGAAGATTCACCAGGGCGGAATTATCCATGTACGCCTCGGTGATCTTTTGCAGGAACCGGGCTCGGATGATGCAGCCGCCGCGCCAGATCCCCGCGATCTCGGCGAAGTTGAGCTTCCAGTTGTATTCCTTCTGGGCCTCGCGCATGAGCTGGAATCCCTGGGCGTAGGCGCAGATCTTGGAGCAGTAGAGCGCGTCGCGTATGGCGTTGATCAGCTCCTCGCGGTTGCCCTCGCGGGGATCGAACTCCGGGCCCGACAGATGCCCGCTCGCCTCAACCCGCTCCTCCTTGAGGGCCGACAAGCAGCGAGCGAACACCGCCTCGGCAATCGAGTTGGCCGGAATTCCCATGTCCAGCGCGTTGACGCTCATCCACTTGCCCGTCCCCTTCTGCCCGGCGGTGTCAAGGATGTAGTCCACGAGGTATCCGTCTTCGTGGACCGGATCGGTCTGCTGGAGAATGTCGGCCGTAATCTGGATCAGGTAGGAGTCGAGGTCGCCTTCGTTCCACCGGGTGAAGACCTTGCCCAACTCCGGGGCGGACATGCCCAGCAAGTTCTGCATGAGGGTGTAGGCCTCGCAGATGAGCTGCATGTCGATGTACTCGATCCCGTTGTGGACCATCTTGACGTAGTGCCCGGCGCCGTTGGGGCCGATGTAGGCGGTGCACGCGACGCCGCCGGTCACCGGCTTGCCCGGGGCGTAGGTCTCGATCGGCTTGCCGGTGTCGGGATCGACCTTGGCAGCGACGGCCTCCCAGATCGGTTTGAGGTGCTTCCACGATTCCGGGTCGCCGCCGGGCATCATCGATGGGCCGAAACGGGCCCCCACCTCGCCGCCGGAGACGCCGGAGCCGAAGAACTTGCATTTGTCGGCGTACTCGCGCTCGCGGCGGATGGTGTCGGTCCAGAGGCTGTTGCCGCAGTCCACGACGATGTCGTGCTTATCGACGCCGACTTCGAGGAGCTGCTTCACGACCGCATCCACAGCCGGCCCGGCTTTGACGAGGATGATAATCTTGCGCGGCTTCTTCAGCGCGGCGACGAACTCCTCCATCGTCTCGCACCCGACCAGCCCGCCCGGCGGGTTTTCCCGGGCGACGAAGTTCTTCATCACCCCGGTCGTGCGGTTGTAGACCGCCACCCTGTACCCGTGATCCGACATGTTTAGGGCCAGGTTCTCGCCCATCACCGCCAGACCGATCACCCCGACGTCCGCGACAGCGTTATCAGCCATGATCTCCTCACTTACTGATTGATGCCGCATGGATGAGGTTGATTCCCGTTTGCCTTGTTGGCTGGCCGTAGCCGTGGCTCGACCCCATGCAGCCGGCGCCCTCGCGAGCGAATGGCTGCATGGGGAGGTGGCCGATGCCGCTCGCAGCTCTAGTCACGAACGCGGCTTTACCAGCGAAGCTAGCCCTGAGTCCCCATCGTTCGGTCCTCTCCTCTCGTTCATCAACCTGGATAAGCGCAATAGACGCGCGGCATTTCGGCACCCGGCATCTCGCCTGGCGCTCATCGGAACAAGCTGCTTTTTGCGAGGTCGATGATTTCGTCGCCCCGTCCGTTGAGCACCGCCTTGATCATGTAGAGACTGAAGCCGATCATCTGGCCCAACTCTATGGACGGCGGCAGGGCCAGCTCCTGGCGGTTCACGAGCACTTCGACAAGCGCCGGGCCGTCGTGTTTGAGAGCCTCGACCAGCATGGGACGCACCTGCTCGGGCGTCTCTGCCGTCAGACCCAGCAGCCCCGCCGCCTCGGCCATCTTGGCGAAATCCGGATTGTGAAGGTCCGTGGCGAAATCCAAAAACCCCGCCGCTTTCATTTCAAGCTCCACGAAACCGAGCGAGTCGTTCTTGAAAACCACCAGCTTGACGGGCAATTCCAGTTGTCGAAGAGACAGCAGATCCCCAAGGAGCATGGCTAACCCGCCGTCTCCCGACAACGTAATCACTTGGCGGCTGGGATAGCTCAGCTGCGCGCCAATGGCCTGTGGCAGTGCATTGGCCATCGAGCCATGCGCGAAAGACCCAAGCAGCCGCCGCTTGCCGTTCATCCTTAGGTATCGCGCCGCCCAAATCGTCGGCGTGCCGACGTCGCAGGAAAAAATGGCATCGTCCGAGGTGACCTCATTGAGAACCTTGGCGACATATTGTGGATGGATCGGTTTTCGCCCGGGTTCCCCCGAAGCCAGGTCATCAAGCCCTTGGCGGGCTGCTTGATAATGACGAAGCGAGTCGCCCAAGTGCTTGCCGTCATGTTTCTGTTTGAGCCGAGGCAAGAGGGCCATGAGCGTAGTCTTCACATCACCGATCAGGCCGAGATCGACCCTGGTCCGTCGGCCGATCTGCTCACCGCGAACATCAATCTGGATGATCGTGGCTCTTTCCGGATAGAACTGTTGATACGGGAAGTCGGTTCCCAGCATCAGCAGCGTCTCGCACTCCATCATGGCATAGTAGCCTGAAGCGAAGCCGAGCAGTCCCGTCATGCCGACGTCGAATGGATTGTCGTATTCGATGAACTCCTTGCCGCGCATGGCATGCACGATCGGCGCCTGCAGCTTGCCCGCCGCTTCGATCAATTCATCATGAGCGCCGGCGCAGCCGGCGCCGCCTAGAATCGTGATCTTTCGCGCACCGTTCAACACGTCCGCCAACCGGTCAAGCTCATCATCGGAAGGGCGAACACTGGGCATGGCGGCCGCAAATTTCAGGCGCGGTTCGCTCACAGCGGCAGGCTGCAAGGCGATGTCGCCCGGCAGGACAACCACTGCGACACCGCGGCGCGACACCGCAGTCCGTATCGCAATCTCGAGGATGCGAGGCATCTGCTCCGGCTGCGACACCAACTCGCAATAGTGGCTACACTCGCGGAACAGATGCTCCGGATGGGTCTCCTGGAAATAGCCGCTGCCGATCTCGCGGCTGGGAATGTGCGCCGCGATCGCCAGGACCGGGACACGGCTGCGGTGCGCATCGTAGAGCCCGTTAATCAGATGGAGATTTCCCGGCCCACAACTTCCGGCGCACACGGCCAAGGGTCCCGTCAAATGCGCCTCGGCCCCGGCAGCAAAAGCGGCAGTCTCTTCGTGTCGCACGGGAATCCATCGGATATCGCCACGTTTGCGGATGGAATCCGTGATGCCATTGAGGGAGTCACCGGCAACTCCGTACACTCTCTGCACCCCGGCAAGAGCCAACGTTGACACCAATAGTTCCGCGACTGTGGCCATGTGGAGAGCCTCCTATGCGGCCGTCTTCAGGCTGCCATGAGGATCGATGACAAATTTCTTGGCGGCGCCTTTGTCAAAGTCCTTGTAGCCCTGGGGAGCCTGGTCCAGCGTAATGATCTGCACATTGACGGCTTTCGCAATCTGAATCCGGTCGTGGAGAATGGCCATCATCAAGCCGCGGTTGTACTTCATGACCGGCGTCTGGCCGGTGAAGAACGCGTGCGATTTGGCCCATCCGAGGCCGAAGCCAAGGACGAGATTGCCGGCTTGTGCGTCGCTGTCTTTGGCTCCCGGGTCCTCCGTGACATACAGACCCGGAATGCCGATCGCGCCTGCTGCGCGCGTCACGTCCATCAACTGGTTCAGCACGACTGCGGGTTGATCCGCCCCGCCGTGCCCCTTCGCTTCAAACCCCACGCAATCGACGGCACAGTCGACTTCAGGCACTCCGAGGATCTGCTCTATACGCTCCGTGATCGTCCCGCCTTCCGACAGATCAATCGTTTCGCACCCAAACGAACGTGCCTGTACAAGACGCTCCTTGTTGAAGTCGGTGACGAGGACCACTGCGGCGCCCAGAAGGAAGGCGGAGGCTGCCGCGGCCAGCCCCACCGGCCCGGCGCCGGAAATCAGAACCGTGGAGCCGGTCGTCACACCGGCCGTGATGCACCCGTGATACCCGGTGGGCAGGATGTCGCTCAAGCAGGTCAGGTCACGGATCTTTGACATCGCCTGAGCCTTATCCGGAAACTTGAGGAGATTGAAATCGGCATAGGGCACCATGACGTAATCGGCTTGCCCGCCGATCCATCCGCCCATATCGACATACCCGTACGCGCCCCCAGGCCGCGAAGGATTCACATTCAGGCACACGCCCGTGTAGCGTTCCTTGCAATTCCGACAACGACCGCAGGCGATGTTGAACGGAACCGACACGAGGTCTCCGACTTTGATAAACTCCACATCGCGCCCGGCTTCAATCACCTCGCCCGTAATCTCATGACCCAAAATAAGTCCTACTGGCGCTGTGGTCCGACCTCGCACCATATGTTGGTCGCTTCCACAAATGTTGGTGGAGACGATCTTTAGGATTACGCCGTGCTCGCATTTCCTTCCGCCCGGCCCAATCAACTTTGGAAAGTCGATGGCTTTCACCTCGACCTTTCCAGGCCCCATATAGGCAACGCCACGATTATCGGCCATGGTGTAGTCCTCCTCTCTTCTTAGCTCATGCTTCTTAGCTCATGCACTCGCGTCGGCATTCGAGCGTGCCGTGTTCGCTAACCCATCAGACGGGCAATGACATTCGAGCCCGAACTAAGGTTGCACTCCATTATTTATTTGAAGGCCGCGGCGCCGGCTTCCGCCACGGCATGATCCTGTTCGCCCGAACCGCCGCTCACGCCGATGGCGCCGACTATCTTCTTGTCTCGTTTGAGCGGGATGCCGCCCGCGAAGATCATGACGCGGCCGTCGTTGGACGCATGAATCCCGAAGAACTGGCCGCCCGACTGAGAGTGTTCCGCCAGGTCTTTCGTGGCAATATCGAAGGCCCGCGAGGTGAAGGCCTTCTTGATGGAAATATCGATACTGCCGATCCAAGCCCCATCCATCCGCACATGCGCGACCAAGTTTCCTCCGGCGTCGGCGACCGCGATGTTCATCGGCTGACCTATTTCCGCGGCCTTTTTCTCGGCAGCGGCGATAATGCTTCTTGCATCGTTCAGGGTAATCATGGAACCCTCCAATGTGTGTTCATGTCCCCATGAGGGACCGCCTACATCGCGACGACCACTTGGTGGTCATTGACCGTCATCAAAACGAAAATATAGTCCGGCGCCGACCATCTCGACCTTTTGAGCAAAAAACTGCCCGTAGGGAGCGAAGCCGTGATAGTAATTCACGAGCAGCGACAGGCGCCGGTCGGCGCCGGCCTTCGACCATTCAAGGCCGCCCACGACGCTGCTGTTGATGATCCAACTCAGTTCTTCAAAGCTCTTAAAGTCTGCTCCCAAGACCGGCGTCAGGCGAAGGCTCGGCAGTTGCCTTTCCACAATCGGAGCAACTCTTCAGCGGCCGCCGGAACGACGGTAAAAAAGCATAACGCCGTAAAGACCGCATGCCACGTGCGTGATGAATTGGGCCACAGACTCGCTCGAGTGTTCCATGTGCGCATGAAGTTATCCTTAGACTGCCGTTTATTACCCCACGGTAAAGTGTTGCCGGATAGGCGTCTGGTTCGCTGCGATCATCCCGAAATACGTACATGGGCGAAGCGTTGGATACAGCTCTCATGGGACCGCCTCTGCTCACTGAGGCAGTGCGATGACCTCGACCCAGTTCGGGCCTTTGCCGACGTCCATGTGCGACAGCTTCCGCAACGCGCCGGTTTTTTGATGGATCTCGTAGGTGCTCAGGCCATTGGACTTTTCACCGACGGCGAGGAGGTATCGTCCTTCCGGGTCAATATTGAACCCGCGCGGTTGCATCTCGGTCGCGTAGTTCCCGATCGGAGCCAGTTCGCCGCCGTTGACTCGAAAGGCCGCAATGGTGTTGGAAGCACGCTCGGACGCATACAGGAACCTCCCGTCCGGAGTCAGGTGGATGTCGGCGGCCCACGGCTTGTTCTTAAAACCGGCAGGCATGACGGAAATGGAACCGAGCGATGTCAGCGTGCCGGAGACGTTGAATGCGTACATGCCCACGGTGCCGTCGAGTTCGTTGATGCAGAAGGCCCAGCGGTGATTGGGATGAAACACGAGATGGCGTGGACCGGCGCCTTTTTTCGTGGCGACAGCGGGTGGTTTGTTGGGCATGATTCCACCGTCGGTTTCGTTGAAGCGATATTGCATGATGAGATCGGCCCCCAAGTGCGGGACGAACAAGAACTGACTGGATGGATCGGTCACGATACAGTGCGGGTGCTTGCCCGCCGGGATAACGTGCAGCGGCTTCGGACTGACCTCGCCTTGCGCGTTGATGGCGTTGACGGAAATCTTGTGGCCGTGATAGGACGCGCCGAACAGATACCGACCGCGGCGGTCGGTGGAGAGATACGTTGTATTATCGGCGAGAGGAACGGTTTGCATCGGCCTCAGTGTGCCGCTGTCCGGATTGATGGCCCAGGTACTCACCGAATAGGGCTCCGAGGTCAGCGATGCGTACAGATGCTTACGGGCGGGATCTATCGCCAACGGCATGACCCTGCCGGCAACGGCCAGGGTCTCGATCTTTTGTGGGCTGCCGTCCTTTTCGTTCAGCTCCAGGACAGAGATCTCACGGCTCTCGGCATTCGAGATGTACACCATCATGCGGGCATTCATCATACGAGCACGCTTGCTCTATTCAGGTCCGCCGCCTTTTCATGTTTCGACCCAGCGGGACCGCAGGAAATGCGCGGCCCTCTTGAGCCGGCGGTCGGGGGTAAACACAACTCTTTCCATGGACAACGACGAAACGCTCCAAACAGTCCCTCGTTCGCCCGTCGGCTCACCGGGATTTCGCATACTCGAATTCCGGCAATTGCTTGATCTTCTCCTTGGTCGCTCCCGGGAGAATGAACTTCCCGCCTTGCTGCTCAAATTGGGTCACCGGTATCGCCACGTCGTGCTTGCCGATCCCGGCGAACCCGCCGGCGCCGACGATCGCATAGGAAACTGCTTTGTCAGGCGCGATAATGATGTCGTCGATGGAGCCGACCTTTTCATCCTTCTCGTTGTACAGATTCTGCCCGAGAATCTGTTTCTTGGCGCTCCACCCCATCGCGATGCCCTTCACCTCCGCAACAGCGGCACCAAGCGTGGCCGACCCGGCGACCTGGGCGAGTGCATTTTGGGACACCGTAACAAGCCCGATGGTCCACAGCATGATCATCATGAGTCTGATGCTCTTCATCGTCGTCTCTCTTTTCCTCTTCAGTCGTGAGCCGGCATTCCCGACCGATTGACGTAAGCTGGGTTATGAGGATGTGCTACCAGTGCTCCGTCGCTAGGAAACACCGCGTCTTAACTTGAGATCTCCTGCAATTTCTTGACGCGCTCATCATAGACGGTGCGAATCTTCGCAATCCGTTCTTCGCGGTGCAAGGCGATACCTCCCGTACGCTACTCTTTTGCAAGTCCCGTCTCTACTAGGCATCCCCCCTGAACCACGATCCCGGAGCTCCTTAAATAGAAATAGCAGGGCGCTCACCGTGTCCGAATGAGCAGACACAATTTCACGGGCGCACGCTGGACACGTTAATCTTATTGACCACTGCGGTGACACCTTCCACCTGGGATGCGAGCTGTTCAGCTTGGGACCGTTGATGAGGAGTCGACACCGTCCCGCTCAGGGTGACGACTCCGCCGGAGACAAAGACCACCACATCAACGGTCCGCACGTCCGGGTCTCGCCGCACGACTGCTTTGACCTGCTCCGCAATCTTGGCATCCGCGAGTGGGTCGGATTGTTGGACCTTCAGCGCATGTTTGCGCTCTTCGGCAACACCAGCGGCTTCAAACGTGCTGTAGGCGCGGTCTATTTCCAGATGACGAGGTCCGGGTTGTTCCTCGAACATGGCGACCGGATGGTTCTCGCCCGCCTGACCCGATACCCCGGCTGTCATGATTGACCATGCCATCGCGCAGGCAATGGCCTTGATGGAGGCGGACCTCCGCACGGTTACCGGTCCATCTTCTATCTGTCGTCGCGTTTTTTCTCGGATCTTGCGTATGTTCTCCATGAAACGCATGGTGTTCCCTTTCAGGTCTATTCGATTTTCTCTGACCGGACCGTCACCGACCGACCCGAGCAGTTCAAGCAGCGCCGTGCGTGAGTCGCTCTCCGGCGAAAACAGGCACTTCCCAGCGCACGAGCGTCGAGAGGGTGCGATCCCGAATCGACGGGGCCGATTCGAATCAGCTCGGAGTGACGCGCCAGATCTCTCCATCATCGTTGGCGGTGTATAGGTTGCCGTCGGGGCCTTGCACGAGAGTGCGGGTTCGCGCTGCAGGCAACTCGACGGTCGCATCATTGGTCGCCATGCCTCGCGCATCCAGTTGAAGCACAACAATCCGTTGGCCAGCCATCAAGCTCACCAGCAAGCGCCCGTTCCATCCTCTCCATTGTTTGCCGTCGAGAAACAGAGCCGAGCCCATGCCGCGGTCGCTGCCGTTGTAGGCCCAGCTTGGGGGCATCGCTTTGGAGAAACGTTCGATATCGGTCATCGGCATCGTGGTTGGATCGCCCGCGTAGCCGCAATAGTTGTCGGGGCAACGTAACCCCGGCCGATTCTGCGGATCCCATCCTGCATTGCCACCCGCTACCAACGCAGTGACCTCATCGCTGTGATTCGGGCCGTGCTCGGCGGTAAATGGTTGGCCGGCGTTTGGCTGACCTGCCGGCCTGAAGGTGATGCCCTGCACATTGCGATGACCGTAAGTGAAGATGCGCGGATCGCCGCCGGCCGGCGTGTTGTTGCCGGGCGCCGCCGTGCCGTCGCGATTCACTCGCAGCACCTTGCCGCCGAGCCGCTTCAAGTCCTGTGGCAGTGTTGCGTTATGATTGTCGCCGGTCGTCACGTATAGGAATCGGTCCGGGCCGAAACGCATGCGCCCGCCGCTATGGGCGCCGGCGCTGCCGGCGCCATTGGCTGCATCCTTGTATGCGATGTCTTCGATAATGTCGGTGCGGTTGCCGACACTCGTGTAGTCGGCGTTGACGGTCAGGCGAACGACCCGATTAGTGCTTGGCTTGCGCAGGTTGGATGCCATGTACACATAGATGTCGCGCGTTCCCTTCGCGAAGTCCGGATCGACTGCGATTCCGTGCACGCCACTCTGGCCCTGGCAAAACAGATCCGACGCCACCAGCGCCGATCCGCTGGTACCGAAGAGCCGCACCGTCTTTCCATCGGCGAGGCGTGCCGATAGGCCGCGACACTTCTCGGTGAACAGCATGACGCCGTCGGGCGTGAAGGCAATGTCCCACGGGTCCTGCAGGCCGGCCATTACGACTGTGCGAGTCAGCTTCGGTGCTTCGGCTGATGTAATGGAAGGCGATGCCGGCTGGGTTGCAGCAACAACGGCAACACTGGCTACCAGTAGATGGCCTGCGATGATGCACGCCGAAACCTTCACCATTCTGTCTCTACTCATCTTGATCTCCAACATGCTATTTCTTCCTTTTTGTCCTATGCGGTCTTAACGACTCACTTCCGATATTATCTTCTTGCTTCCTCCCTATTCCGACGTTCGCCATCCATCTTGCGGTTGATGCCTCGCTGTATCCTTGCCAAAGTCCGATTTCACCAAGCATTCGTATCTCTGCGGCCTATGCCGGTGCTGCCGCACGTGATGAGCACAACTTTGAAGAAAATCGAGAAGCGGTACGGAATCTGCAGCCATGCGGCGCCTCGTCAGCGAGCGGAATTTCTGAGCATCACTTAGCGTGGGTGGATGCGGCGCGTTTCTCCATTTTCTCCGCCGGCACGTCCTCGACGTGCGTCGCGAACGACCAGCTATGGTCGAAGGGATCTTCGATCGAGGCCATCCGGTCACCGTAGAACTGGTCGGCCGGCGCCCGCGTTACCTTCGCGCCAGCCTGCTCCGCGCGGCGCACGAACGCATCGACGTCGTTCACGTAGACCAGGATGTTGACCGGCGTGCCGCCCAGTGTGCGCGGGCTGCGGAAGCCGATCTCCGGAAACTCGTCGGCCAGCATGATCGGCGCCTCGCCGATGCGAATCTCGGCGTGTCCAATCCGCCCGTCAGGCTGCGCCATGCGCATCGTCTCAACGGCGCCGAACGCGCGCTTGTAGAAATCGAGTCCGTTCGCCGCGTCCTTGATGCACAGATAAGGCGTTGCGCCACGGTATTGGTCCGGTATGGGCTTCACTTGGCTCTTCATGATCACCTCCTGTTGCGGTTGATCGGGGAACGGTGGCTTTGGTCCACGTTCTATTCTAATGGGTTCGATGTAGCCATAAGTTCTCCTCAGCGGCGTAGGTTTCACTACTCTTCATCTCTTCATCGATTTCCCGGCTTGATCTCCAGGATCACCTTGCCTCGTGGGTGGCCTTTTTCAACGAGTTCAAACGCTTCTTTGGCTTTGTCCAGAGGAAACTCCTTGTGGATGCGAATCTTGACGGCGCCGCTATCTACGAGCTGCGCAAGCCGCTTCAAGACCTCAGTCGTCACGTGGGTGAGCTGGCCGACCGCCGTCACCCCATGTTGTTGCGCGAGTCCGGCATCAGGCTGCCCCAGCATCGACACCAGCGTGCCGCCTTTCTTCAGCACCTTGAAAGATTTCTCCGTCGTTGAACCGCCGACCGTATCGAACACCGCGTCCAGATCGCGCAGCTTTTGCTCGAAGGCTTCGTTCTTGTAGTCGATCACCTCATCTACGCCCAATTCTTTGACGTACGCCCTCTCCTCCCCGCTCGCCGTCGTCGCCACGTGAGCCCCGATGGACTTAGCCAGCTGAATGGCTACGCTGCCGATGCCGCCGGCCCCGCCGTGGATGAGGATCTTTTGACCACGCTGAAGCTTGATGTGTTCCTCTAGCGCTTGCACCGCGCTGGCTCCGACCAGCGGCAAGGCAGCAGCTTCAACGAAGTTCACCTGCTGAGGCGCATGAGCAAGAGTTGATGCTTTCGCCATGGCAAATTCGGCGAACGAACCTGATCCTCCTGATAAAAGACTCGAGTACCCATATACGCGGTCACCGATCTTCAGATCGGGAACGGACTCTCCCACTTCTGAAACTATCCCTGAAACGTCTCCACCCAACGTCGCCGGCATCGTGAGAGGCACCGCGTCTTTCATGTATCCGGTGCGCACCTTCCAATCGATCGGATTAATACTCGCCGCGTGCACCTCTACCAGCACCTGCTCTTTCCCAGGCACGGCCTTCGGTGCATTCTGATTAAGGCTCAATACATCCACGGTCCCGTATTCGCTCATCTGTAGGGCTTTCATGGTGTCAGTCTCCTTTTCTGCTGTCTGATGTCTATGCTGATTGCATCGCATCGAATAATATCGACGCATTGATCTGAGCCGTTTTCAACGACCCGTCGCGTTCACGACGGTGAACTCGGATACCTTCGAGGTCACCTGCCTTCGCGCACTCGTCCCTTCCCGCTTGGCACGTTGCCGAACAGCGCGTTCAAACCTTCCGCCATGGTCGGATGTGTGAGAATGGCATCGCGGACACCTGTGTAGGGCAGGCGTGCCATCATCGCGATCTGCACGACCGCCATCACTTCCCCCGCGTCGGGGCCGATCATCGCGAAGCCGACGATGCGGTCGTCGTCACCCACCAGCGCCTTTATGAACCCGGTGTTGTCCGACGTGGTCCGAGTCCGCAGCACTGCGCGCGTGGGCAGTTTCGCCACGCGCACCGGTACGCCACTGTCGCGCGCCTCACGTTCGCTCATCCCTACCCGGGCAAGGGGTGGATCGATGAACATGCAATAGGGCACGAGCCGCCCCTCGGTCGTTCGGTGTCCGCCGCTCAGGTTGTCCCGGATCACGCGAAAGTCGTCGAGCGAGAGATGGGTGAACTGCGGACTCCCTGCGCACTCGCCGATCGCCCAGGTGTCGGGCGCCGTCGTCTCCAGGCGTTCGTTCACACGAATGTAGCCACGGTCGGTCAGTTCAATGCCGGCCTCTTCGAGACCGATTCCTCGTGTATTGGGTGTGCGGCCGGCGGCGACCAGGAGATCGGTGCCCTCGAGTATCCTTTGGCCATCCGGTGTGCGCACACGAACTCGCAGGTGCTCGCCGGACCGCCCCTCTACCTGCTCGACTTCCGTGGACAGCAGCACCTCGACTCCTTCCGCCTCCAGAATGCTTCTAACTTCCTCTGAGACGTCCGGGTCTTCGCGACCAGCCAGCCGCGGACCATGATCGATGATGGTGACACGGCTACCGAAGCGCCGGTAGGCCTGCGCGAGTTCAAGGCCGACGTACCCACCGCCGAGGACTAAAAGATGACCTGGGAGCCGGTCGAGCTCCAGCGCCTCGATGTTCGTGAGCGGTTGAGCGTCCGCCAGGCCGGACACCGGCGGAATGCCGGCGTGCGTGCCGAGGTTGAGGAAGAGCTTGCCGGCGCTCAGCCGTCGCGTCCCACCATGGTTCAGGGCCACCTCGACCGTCTTCGGCGCGATGATACGCGCGCGCCCCATGATAAGTTCAGCACCGCTCGCTTGATAGCGCTCCAGGTGAAACGCGACGAGGCCATTGACCATGTCTCGCTTGCGCTGCACAACCTTCGCCATATCGACCGAGACCGGGCCGGTCGTGACGCCGAACTCTCCGGCGCGCGTGACGGTCTTGACGACACCGGCGCTCCAGATTTCGTTCTTGCTGGGGAGGCAGTTGATATTCGGACAGGAGCCACCGATCCAGCGACGTTCGACCACTGCCGTCCGCCGGCCGGCCTGTGCCATGTGCCACGCGAGGTACTTGCCGCCTTCGCCGCTCCCGATGACAACCACGTCGTATCGTTCCGGTTCAGGCATCGCTACCTCCTGCCGAAAGACACTTTCATCGCCGCTGATCTGCTCCAACGTTTGGATACCAAGCTGCGTTCATTTTTTCATCTCGGATCCGTCTATGCGACAAAGGGAACTTGTATCTGGGCAGCTCGTTCCGCTGAGGACGACGTTCTCAAATCGAAACTGGCCATCCGGAAGATGTTGACGTGAGCCGACTCCCGAAATCCTGCAACCTCGTCACTTTTCGACGGTGAAGTCATCGTCCTTCCACCACCGCCATCCACCGTCCAATTCCATGACGGGATAGCCTTTACCCGCAAACTCGACAGCCGCCGTCGCAGCGAGGTGGCAGACTTGGGAATAGCAGTACAAGACATTCGTCTTGTCCTTGCGCAGGCCTTTCAAGGTCTGCCATTGATCTTTCGGTAGATTGATCGCGCCCGGGATGTGCCCCTCGGCGTAATCTTCGGCGGCACGGACGTCCACGACATTCACCTCGTTGTTCTTCATCATGCGTTCCAGTTCCACCGGACCGGTCGTGAACGCCATCTTCGCCTCGAAATAGGCCTTCGCCTTGGCCGGATCGTTGATTGTGACTTGTGTCGCCATGGTTATCCCTCCATTAGTTGAATTGTTAACGAGTAGAGCACCTACTGAGCATGAGCTGGACTGAATATGCATTCATTCAATTCTCACGTCGTGACGAACGTCCCTTCCCGGATCTCTAACAGGGTCTGTTCGATTTCTTGTTCGGTGTTCATCACAAAGGGACCATATCGGGCAATCGGCTCACCCAGCGGTAATCCTGATACCAAAAGCAACCGTACGGAGCTCGTCCCCGTCATTACGGTCACAACATCCCCGTCGCTGAAGACGACGAGATGCGGATGCGAAATCAACCGTTCGTTTCCACCCTCGATTTGGAATCGAGCCTCTCCTGCGAACACATGGGCAAACGCGGTGTGTCCTCGTACGATCGGCTGGCTAAATGAGGTGTGAGCAGGGATGAATACATCCAGATAGGTGGGATCCGCAGCAATGCCGGTTACCGGACCGGTCATCCCCTCAACGGTTCCGGTAATCACCCGAATTCTGGCTCCGTTTTCTCGCGTGATCTCCGGGATCTCAGTTGACCGGACATCTTGATACCGCGGCTTCATCATTTTGAGCTTGGCCGGCAGATTGACCCAGAGTTGAAACCCGACAATCCCCTCAGGACGCACCTGAGGCATTTCCTCATGCATGATGCCCCGGCCCGCCGTCATCCACTGAATCTCTCCCGCCGTAATGCTGCCGGCATTGCCCAGGGTGTCCTTGTGGCGGACCTCGCCCTCCAAGACATAGGTCACCGTTTCAATGCCTCGATGTGGATGCAGGGGAAAACCGGCTTCATAATCGCGTGGGTTGCCGGAAGTAAAGTCATCGAACAACAGGAAGGGATCAAGATAATCGAGGATCGGCGTACCGATACTTCTCTTGAGTCTGACGCCCGCCCCCTCGATGACAGGCTCTGGTTCAATGATCTGCGCGATAGTTCTGCGTGATAATGTCATACGGACCCCCTGTCATTCATGTCCAATACGAGGCGTTCCAAGGTCTCCTCATCTGTGTACCGGAAACCATTAATAAAGAACGTTGGTGTTCCGGTGACACCGCTCTGTTGTCCGCTCCGGATATCCCGGTCCACCCGTTTTTTATAGACCCGGCTCATTAATTCTCGTTCAAACCGCGCGACATCGAGATCAAGAGATTCCGCATAGACGTACAGATCGTCTTTTTCCAGAGCCTCCTGATTCTCGAACAGCAGATCATGCATGGCCCAAAACTGACCCTGGGCGTCGGCCGCTTCGGTCGCTTCGGCGGCCTGCTGAGCCAAGGGATGTTTATGATTCAGTGGGAAATGACGAAAGACGAACCGCAGACGATCTTTGATGCGAGCTTGGAGATCTTTGATGATGGGATACGCGCGCCCACAGTAGGGACATTCGAAATCGCAGTAAGCCACCAGGGTAATTCCCGCAGTACCAGGTCCGGTGACGTGGTCATCATCCTGAATAGGAACAGTCAGGTTCACACTGACGGAGGGCTTTTTCATTGGCATTCGCTCCTCACGACACTGACTGATCTCTCAGGTCATTGCGTTGCGTGGCATCATCAGGCTTCCGTTTGCAAAGGTTACCGTGATCAACCGAATTGGACTGTCAGCATTGAGATTGAGCCTCCGTCGACTCCCTCAACTGGGAAATTCATCGCCTCACCCTGGTGGCGAAGCGCGATCACATAGAGAAACGGCAAATAATGATCCGGCGAGGGAACTGAGAGCATCGCATCGTGACCGAGTGATTCATAGTCGATCAACAACCTATCGTCCCCGGCTCGGAGCGATTCACGCACCTGTTGTTCAAACCGGATTGCCCAGTCGAACGGCTCCACAGGATGGCGGCCCCAGGCATACGCATGCAGATTGTGGACAAGATTGCCGCTTCCGATTATCAGGATGCCTTCATCTCGCAACGGGGCAAGCCGCTTCCCGATCTCATAGTGAAATCGGGCCGGCTTCGTTTCGTCAATACTCAGTTGGACGACTGGGATGTCGGCCCGAGGAAAGACATGACAGAGCACGGACCAGGTCCCATGGTCGAGCCCCCATTGCTCGTCGCTGTCCACCGAGATCGGCATGAGCAATCGCTGGATGCGACCGGCAAGGACAGGATCACCGGGAGCTGGATACCGTACTTGATACAGTTCCCGTGGAAAGCCTCCAAAATCATGGATGGTTCGTGGCATAGACATGGCTGTCACCGCGGTGCTCGGAACGTACCAGTGAGCAGAAATTACCAGCACGGCTTTGGGCTGCGGAATCTTGCTCCCGATAGCCGCCCAGCTTGTCGTGTAATGATTGCTCAACAGTGCGTTCATTGGGCTCCCATGTCCGACAAAGAGAGCCGGCATCCGCTCGCATGTCTGCGGGAATGTCACTGGCCGATCCCAAGCTGGTTCATATACTCCGCGTTATCCCAGAAGAGATGCTCCTCGGCGATACATCCATTCTTCCATTTGGCAATCGTCGCCATTGAAATCTTGACCTTCTTGCCTGTGGACGGAATGGATTTGCCATCTGGCATCTTCATCGGCTCGGAAAATGTAGCCTCCAATACTCCAGTGGCAACAGTCCGATCACCGGAACCGAAAGAAATAGGATGTGAAGTAATTCGAGAGTCGGGAGTGCCGTTGAAGAGGACATTGTGCACGTCTGAAACGTGCTCCGGGATTCCATGCGTGACTCTTCCATCCGGAAACACCACTTTTACGTCAGGACAGTGGAGCTTTTCGAACAGATTCATGTCCTTGCGGTGACTGTAGGCATCGAAGTCGAGCCGATCGAATCGCTTCAGATTGGCTTGAACCTGATCGTGTTCTTTCTTCCCCGACTCGACCGCGTGAGCAAGTTCAGTCAGTATGAATGAGAGGGCCATGGTCGTAATGACAAACGTCTTTATAAATATGCTCTTCATGATCTATTCCTTCTTGGTCGCGCAGGGTGGCTCCCTGTGTTATGACATTGTCAGCAGCTTGATCATCGGGCGCTCGTCAACGATTTAGCTCGCACCCGCAGAAACTGATCTGTACCAAGCCGAAGCGTTCTCATTCATTGGCCCAGAGACCGGTCCTCCTTCCGCAGCAGATTCAACACTACCATCCACGGGTTTCTCAGGCGATCGCGAGCACGCACACTGCCGCCGCTGCCTGGAGAACTGTCATAGGTTTCCTTGTCGGTTAAAACATCGTATTGCCACTGGCAGTCTTCTCGGGCACATCTTGAATGACATCCCAATGTTCGACGATCTTCCCGTTTTCAAGGCGGAAAATGTCGACGATCGCCTGGCCTCGATCCGTCTTATCGGCTTTGCTGTTCAGGTGAAGGATGACCAGATCGCCCTTGGCAAGCACATGCGAAAAGACAACATGGGATTCCGGATGTTTTTAAAGTAGCCTTCAAAATATCCATAAAACGCTTCAGCACCGTTCGGGACATGAGGATTGTGCTGGATGTACTTGTCGCCAATGTATTTCTTCGCCGCTTCCGTCGGCTTGTGTTGATTGAACGCCAACTCGTAAAAATCACGAACAAGTTGTTTATTGTGTTCCTCCGTGGCTCCTCCAAAAACGGGGTTGGCGATGGCCATGATCATGGCCACGGCAAGCAGGACTTTCTTGATCTTCATTTCATCTCCTCATGGTTAAGGGGCACCTCTTCAATATCCCACGGTAAAGCGCTGGTGGATGTGCGCCGGCTTTTCCACTTCATTGATCATCGCCATCGCATAATCCTCGACCGAGATCCGACTCTGTCCATTCGTATCTTTTAGTAGTTGATCAGTCCCGAGGCGGAACTTTCCGGTACGTTGGCCCGGGGACAAGTCGGCTGACGGGGCGAGATAGGACCAATCCAAGCTTGATTCTTTGCGCAGCATGTTCAGGGCTTCGCGGGTTGCGAGTGAACCCTGCTTCCAGTCTTTGGGAAATTCCGGAGTGTCCACCGACTGGACGCCCGGCTTGATCTCCAGGCCGCCCGCGCCTCCCACCCAGAGGATGCGCTTGACGCCGGCCTGCTTCACGCCGTTGATGATGGCCTCTGTCCCTTTGACTTGTTGTTTGTAGATATCAGGATTCGTCCATCCCGGATTGAAGGCGCTGATGACGGCACCATGCCCCGCGACCATGCGGGCCACCTCATCGGCGGCGTAGACATCTCCTTTCTGAGGATGCAGCTTCGGATGCGGCTGTAACTTCTCCGGATGCCGCACGATGGCCGTGACCTCATGGCCGCGATCCAAGGCTTCTTTCAAAATGGCAGATCCAACAAACCCGGTGGCTCCGATCAATGCAATCTTCATCGTGCATCTCCTTTAATATGAGCCGGAGGTCTGAACCGACTGCGACAAGATCGCGTCGATCTCGACGATCTCTGCATCGGTGAACTGCCACCCGGCGCCGGTGGCATTGGTTTTTACTTGTTCGGGTGAGGTCGCCCCGACAATGACCGAAGCGACGGTTGGCCGTGAGGCCAACCACGAGACGGCAAGCTCTACTAGCGTATGTCCTCGCGAAGTCGCCAAACTGAGGAGCGCTTCCACCAGGAGAAGATTCTCCTCAGTGAAGGGCTCCGTGCCGAATCGAGACTGAAGCCGGCTTCCTTGGGGAGGGGGTTGGCCATGTCGATACTTCCCTGTCAGCAGACCGCTCGCCAGCGGAAAATAGGGGATGAAGGCTAGACCCGCGCGCCTGCATTCGTCCAGAACGTCGCGCTCAGGTTCTCGGTGCAGCAGGCTATACTCGTTCTGCACGCTGACGAAGCGCGCCGCGCCTGGCCGCGCGACTTTCCTCGCCGCACGAATCTCACTTGCCGAGAAGTTAGAGCAGCCGATCTCCCGCACCTTGCCGGCCCGCACGAGTTCATCGAGTGCGCCGAGGGTGTCTGCAATCGGCGTTGCCGGGTCGGGCTGATGCAGTTGATAGAGATCGATGCGATCGGTTCCCAGACGGCGCAAGCTGTCCTCGACCGCCTGGCGCACATACTCCGGCTTCGCGCCGCGCCGTCGCTCGTCCACTTCCATGCCGAATTTCGTGGCGACGACTACGGCCTCGCGGCGCCGTCCCAGCGCGCGGCCGAGAAATTCCTCGCTTCGTGTGCCGCCGTAGATGTCCGCCGTGTCAAAGAACGTGATGCCTGCATCGAGCGCGGCCTGCACCGTCGCCGCGGTGCGTTCGGCATCCAGGCGCTCCCCAAAGTTATTGCATCCCAGCCCCACTACCGACACACTGAGCGATCCGATTCGTCGTGTTTCCATGTCGAGTCCTCCTTCAGACTATGGGATCTGAAATCATCCAGCCGCACTCTCAATCAGGGCTCCTACGCCTGAGATATTTTTGAGGAGTAAAGCCCCCGTCGTCCAAGAGCAGGCTCAGACATTCGCTCCCGACAAGGCCGGTCGCGCCGAACAGTGCAATAGATTTGTCCAGGCTCATTCGTCGAGAGGTCTCCCCATAACGAACAAACATAGGGAGCGAGCAAGCGGGCAAGCCTCGTTTGCGAAACGTCATAACCCGAACCCCAAGGCGCCACGATCAGGTGCAGCGGCCGCTGCATTCCTTTGCGCTTCATTGTTGTCTGCGGTGAAGTCCCCGGGACTGTTCAGGTGGCGCGAAACTCGGGCGCGCGGTCCCGGCTTGCCTCGGACAGCCCTCGCCGCAGCCCCTCCGCGTCGAGGTCAGTAGCGTACACCGGCTGGTCGGGCTGCTGCCGCCAGCTCTCGTCCAGACTTCCCGCGTCCACGCCGTCGAACCCGAGCTCCTCCAGCAACCGGATCACGACCTCCTTCGCCCGGCGGTCATCCCCCGCGACGGGGAGCGCGATCCGTCCCGGCGTGCCCTTCGGCTTCCCGCGCTCGAGCAGGTGGCGTGCGTAGATGTTGTTGAACACCTTCACCACCGGGCGGCCGAGCTGCTGGGAGACCCAGCGGCTCTCGGTGATGCCGTTCTCGATCGGATCGATCCGGCCGTCGCGCTGCTGCGGGTAGTAGTTCCCCGTGTCCACCACCACCACGTCGTCCTGCGCGCCCTCGAACAGGTCGCGCGGGAGTTTCGGAATGCTCTTCATCGGGATGGTGACGATCACCACCTCGCCCGCACGGGCGGCTTCCTTCACCGTGACCGGCTTCGCGCCGGTCTCCTTCGTCAGTTCGCGCAGCGTCTCGGGTCCGCGCGAGTTGGCCACGGACACGTCGTGTCCGAGTGTCGTCAGGCGACGGGTGAGTGTGCCGCCGATCTGGCCCGCGCCGATGATGCCGATCTTCATGATTCTCCTCCTATGGGATACGCTCGGTTTAGCATAGCTATTTAGGGTATCCGCAAGGCGGCGAATATCGCCCTTTTCGGCTCTACGTGAATCTTCACTTGTGCTGCCAGTTCTTCACCGCCTTCGCCCAACAGGTTCGCCAGCACCATCGTGTGGGCGTTGCACTCATCACTGGGCCAAACATTTCGTCCTGGACCGACAGATCATCGCCTGCTCCTGCTACTGGCGGTCATCCCGACTTCGGGCTCGCGGTCAACTCTACCGAGGAAATAGGCCACCGCGTCGGTCGTCGGCCTTTTCATTCGCCTCGATCTCGATATTGATCCCGCAGACAAATCGCGTCGACCAGGGAAAACCCTTGCTTCTCCTTCGCCTTGCAGAGACTGTTCGGGCAAACGACCAACGGATGGCGTACGGGCCGACATCGCGGAAGACGTTCGATGGACACGAATGTAATCGCTTGAAGCGCGGCTGAAGATTCTCCAAGATATCGACATTGATGATATTCGTCATACCGGCATAGAACAGCAATTCAGAGATAGCCGAAAGGAGAGCCAATGAACTATCTACGCTATTGTGTCGGCTTGGCTTTGGTCGTGACGATATTCATCTCGGTTCCGGACGAGGGGCAGGCCAATAACACCTCCCTTGAGGCGAAGGTTCGCGAAAGAGCCGCCTCCATTGAAGGCAAGTTGATCGCGTGGCGGAGGGATATCCACCAGCACCCGGAACTCGGTGATCAGGAGACCCGGACCTCGCGCCTTGTCTCGGAACACTTGCGCACCCTTGGACTGGAGGTTCGAACCGGCATGGCGCGCACAGGTGTGGTGGGAATCCTGAAGGGAATGAAGCCTGGTCGCACCGTGGCGCTCCGGGCGGACATGGATGCGCTGCCGGTCAAGGAACCGGATGGGTTGCCGTTTGCTTCGAAAGCAAAAGGGCGGCATTGGGGGAAGGACGTCGATGTCATGCATGCCTGCGGCCACGATGCGCATACCGCCATGCTGATGGCGGCGGCCGAAGTGCTCGCCGGCTTGAAGGACGACCTGCCCGGCACGGTTCAGTTCATCTTTCAGCCGGCGGAGGAAGGGTCCAGTCTTTTTGCGCCGGCGTCGGGGAAAACATGGGGAGCTAAACTGATGCTCGAAGAAGGAATCTTCACGGAGACAAAACCGGATGCCGTCTTCGGGTTGCATGTCATGCCGGGACGTTCGGGCGAGATTTTCTATCGCAGCGGCGCGACCACGGCAAGCGGTGACGCCCTTGAGATCACCGTCACCGGGAAACAGGGGCATGGGGGTATGCCGTGGAACACGATTGACCCCATCACGACGTCGGCTCTCATTATTTCCGGTCTGCAGACCGTGGTGAGTCGTAAGGCCAACCTCACCCTCTCGCCCGCCGTCGTCACCATAGGAACCATCCATGGCGGACAAGCGGGGAATGTTGTCCCGGAGACCGTGCAGATGGCCGGCACCATCAGGACGTACGATGATACGGTGCGGGAAGTCGTCCACCACGATAGTCGAGTCGCGGCGGAAAAAATTGCCGAGAGTGCCGGAGCTAATGCCGACGTGTCGATCGTCAAAATCTATGATACGACGCTGAATGATGAAGGATTAGCTGAACGATTTCGACCGATGCTGGAGCGGGTGGCGGACGGCCGGGTAAGTCGCGCGCCGCTGGTGGGGGCGTCCGAAGACTTCTCCTTCTTCGCGCAGGCAACGCCCGGCTTGTTTATCTTCTTGGGCATCACGCCGCGCGATCAAGATCCCGCGAAAGCCGCCCCGAACCATAGCCCTGATTTCATTGTCGACGAGAGCGCCTTGGTAGTCGGCACTCGCACGATGGCGTCGCTGGCCGTGCACTTTCTCAGCTCACAGCTCGAACAGTGAACACGGTATCGTGACTATTGTCGGACCCACGAGGCGGACCGCGTGGATTTCCGTTCGTTGATTACGACGCGAGCCGGACGAGCGATTGTGCGGCAACAAAAATCACGAAACTTGCGTAACCCGTCACCGTGACCAAATTCTTGAGGTCATATCGTGCTACTTCTCCGTTGAAGACAGCTTCACTTGACACTTGTGCGCGACTGTTATTCCCCTGTGGCAAACTTGAGGCTGATGATTCCAGCGATGATGAGCGTAACGCTGATCAGTTTCCCGGGACTCACTGGCTCTCCTAGCAACACGATCCCGAGAACGACAGTGCCGACCGCACCCACGCCCACCCAGACGCTGTATGCGGTGCTCACGGGAAGCGACTTCATAGAAATTCCCAATAACCAAAGACTGGCGACTATTGCCAGGGCCGTCCAAATGGTAGGCCACAACCGGGTAAACCCTTCCGTGTACTTCAATCCGATGGCCCAGCCGACCTCGAACAATCCCGCAACAACAAGAATGACCCAAGCCATACGTCGTCCTCGCTTTCGGTCGGCCTGCAAGCATCCACTTGCACGCCATACGCGCCATGGGTGTTTAGCGCAGCAATGTGTTTGAAAAGCCGGTCTTCCGCAAGGCAATGCTCATATTGCGTGACCTTCACCTTCGCGGCCCTTCCGCACAACACAAGCAGATCGCTCATCTTGCCACGCCTCCTCCCAGAGGCGAAAGCCGCCGCGAAAGGCGAGTGCGTTGTTGCCGAGGCGCACGTCTTTCGGCAGGCACTTGAGCCGCTTGGCATTGCCACCGCCCAGTATCACGTAGTCGGCCTGGAGCGCATTCTTCAGCGCCGTCACGACATCCGCGACGTATCCGCGCCATTTTTTCTTGCCGTACCGTCTGAGCCCACGCAAGCCAAGATAGTCCTCATATGTGCGACCTTTCCGGAACAACAGGTGGGCCAGCTCCATTGGAACCAACACTCCGTCGGTAATCAGCGCAGAGCCTAGACCGGTGCCGAGCCCCAAGAACAGCATGCGTCTACCTTGGTAGCTCCCGAGAGCCTGCATCGCGGCATCGTTGACGATCTTCACCGGACAGCCGAAGGCTGCCCCAAAATCGAAATGCACCCATCCCTTGCCGAGGTTTTTCGGTTCCACCGCAGGCCGGCCGGCCCGTACGGCGCCTGGATATCCCAATGCGATGACATCATACGACCAATCGGCGACGAGCCGTCGGACTGCCTCGACCATGCGTCGCGCGGTCATGGTCGGCCCTGAAGGGACCTTTCGCGGCGTTCGTTCGCCAGTGGCCAACACTTTCACGTTGGTCCCGCCCACGTCGATGACCAGCACCTTGAGGGAACGGCGAGAAGCCTTACCGTCATCCTTGACTCGCGAGGGCGTCCTTTGAGACCTCCCCGCCTTGCGTGATGCGTTCCTCATCATGGAGCTATCCGCCTCCGCTAAGGGGTAATGGGCCTTCATTTGATTCGCCCCTGTTAGGAACAGACTGCATGAGCAATGCTCTGACCGCCGCGTGCACCAGTACGACATCAGGATTTCGTTGCAGCGCGTCGTAATACTGTCGACCAAATCCTTCCCCTGCCTCTGACGGGTTCAGGAGTGCTCGCACAGATGCAACCAGCGCGGGGACTTCTTCACGGATTGAGGGCTCATCCGCTTCGCTGAGTTCATCGAGCTTGGCTATCAGTTGGGACAACGGACGCAGCCAGGCGAACCAGGCATCGTTCAACACCAGCTGCAAAAACGCTCCGTTGGATGGGACACGTCCATGCACACGCTCATAGGATATCCGCTCGTCATCCAACAAGGCTTTGTGCAGACGAAGCAGCGCGCGGAAAATATTGTCTAGAGATATGTCCCTACCATTGACTCCGGCATGATATTCCCTCCTCGCAGGAGCTCTCGTCATCACCCGGTCGGCTCGCTATCCAACTGATGCGCTTTGCGCCCGCCACGCACAAGCGGATGGTCGGGCAATTGTCCTTCGACCATGAGCCTCGCCATCGCCGCCGCTCGTGCGACAAGCTCCTGGGCTCCTTCACGGAGCTGCCGGCTGTTCTGCACCTCGATGACATTGCGTTCCATGTCCTCGGCGCTCCACCCTCTCGAATGGGCAATGAAGGGGAACTGCGGGAACTGGCAGCCGACTTCGGAAAAAAACGTCATGAGCTGACCTGCTACGCCCTGCACATTGTCCTGTCCGCCCATGATGATGAAGGCCGCCACCTTATTCTTGAGCAAATGTTTGTTCGCGATCGTTTCCTGATTCTGGATGCAGTTCATCCGCTCGATCATCTTGTAATACAAGCTGTTAGAGCCGCTTTTCTTCGCTGGAGGCCATGGCCTTCCTTATTATGATGGAAAGTCCTGACTAGTTTCCCAAATAAGCACTTCAGCCCCTGACTGTGCATCAGCGATCAATCGGCGTGCGCCGGCAGCCGTGAGGCGAACCGCGTCGCCGCTTTGAAGCACACCAGCCTCTTCAAGGTCCGCATTCCCCTTCGCAATGAACAGATGAACAAAGGGGGCATCCGGAACTTGCACGGATGCTCCCGGCTTAAGTCGCCCACCCCAGAGCACCGCATCTTTCTGTTGGATTGTGATCGCAGCATTGTGACCACGTCCCGATGCAATCGGCACAAGTCCACCCTTCGCCAGTTCATTGTTGATATCGAGTTGCTGATAGCCAGGAGCAATCCGCTCCGTATCCGGCGGCACCCACATCTGAATGAAATGCACCTCCTTGTCACCCATCGGGTTCATCTCGCTATGCCAGATGCCAGTCCCGGCGCTCATCCGCTGTGCAAGTCCTGGGTAGATGAGACCATTGTTTCCCTCCGAATCCTTATGCTCCAGTTCCCCGTCCAAGACCCAGGTCACGATCTCCATATCCTGATGGGGATGGGTGCGGAACCCGGCGTTCGGCGCGACATGATCATCATTGCTCACGAGCAGCAGGCCATGATGCGTATTGGCCGGATCATAATGATTCGAGAAACTGAAGCTGTGCCGCGAGTCCAACCAGTTGATCTGCGTATGGAACCGATCCTCCGCGCGACGGATATCGATCGTCGGATGAGTCCCGCTCGTTTCCCGTGTGCTTGTCATGATCCTCTCCTTTCCTCGCGGTTCGTGTGTCGGCTTTTTCGCCTTGGTTCGCTGTCGCCTTTTATGTATAAAGCTGGCGATGAAGAAGGCAAGAAGGCACCGTCAGGTGCGGCAGGCACCAAAGGGTGACTGAAGCTATGGGGGAAACCTATGAAACAACCCAGCACATGCCCGGCCGAGGTAACCGCAAAACTGATTGCCGGTCGCTGGAAGATCGTCATCTTGTGGTACCTGTTTCAGGGCGTGAAGCGGTTCTCCGAATTACGACGAACTCTCACCGGTGTGACACAGAAGGTTCTGACCCAGCAACTCAGGGAAATGGAGCGGGATGGGATTATCGCGCGAAAGGTCTTTGCCCAGGTACCTCCCAGAGTAGAGTACTCCGTCACTGCCTTGGGCCTCAGTCTGAAACCAGTCGTCGAGGCGATGCATCAATGGGGCGCCGCGCATGGGGCCTCTGCTGAGTAACGCCGTATCAGGCCGGACTACTCCAGCGCGACAAAAATGGATTTCCGTGCCGCGCTGTTGACTGCACGACTGATGTGGCCGCGACCCGTCATATCCTCCACCAACAGCACGTCTCCCGCGCCAAACCGGCGCTTCGTCCCGTTTCCCACCGTAATCTCGACTTCGCCTTCGAGGTTGATGATGTATTGCCGGCGGGGAGCATGGTGCCAATCATAGTCATAGTCGGTATCCGTCTGTCGAAAGATGATGCTGGTCGCTTTTTGCGGCACGGACAGTCGTCCGATCTCTTGTGTGGAGGTCAGAGCAATCGACATGTCTTCAAAGTGCGATTCTCCATCAGGCCCTGTGTAGAGCCGCGTCACCTTGATCCCGTCCGGTTTTCTGGACAGGTCGGCAGGAGAGGCCGCGAGGCGATAGGATTGTTGCCCGGCATGCGGCGGCCACAGTCCAAAATTGAATCGGGCCTCATAATAGGGACGATCGAGCCGGCGCTGCCGCCACTTCGACTGGTCTTCGATCTTGACCGGGTCGAGTATCAGATCATCCTTGACGGAAAAGACGGCGTCAGAATCGATATAGGGATCTTCCTTGAAAAAGAGCTGAGTCGTCAGAGGAGCATAACCGTCCCTGGAGACCTTGATATGGATGTGAGCCGAGCGCCAGGGGTGTCGTCCCAATTGCTCGAAGAATCTCCCGAGCGCGCCGTCATGAGGCAGTGGATAGGGACCGGGACGGACGGTCTGAAACTCATAGCGACCCTGTGCATCGGTCATGAGACGGCCCCGAAAGTTGTATTCCGGCTGCCTCGGATCTTGATGCTCATATCTCCCCAGGCTATTCGTTTGCCAGACATCAAGCATCGCGCCGACAAGCGGGGTGCCGTGATGGTCCGTCACCATGCCGGTTAGAAACAAGGGCTCGCCCGGATCGGTTTCATACAGTTTCGCAGGATGCTGCAGTAAAGGGGCGTCCGCGCGATAGAACGGACCTTCGAGATCCGTGGGCGTCGCTCCCTGAAGCCCGGGATAGCTCAGGAGATCCACCAGTGCGGAGACCCCCAGCACATCCACCAAGATCTGCAGCTGGTCCTGCTTCCCCAGTTCAGTCAGAACCTGCACGGCCTCAACCATCTCGGCGTCAGTCATCTGAAGTTCTCGTACGAGCCCATGAAGCACTTCGACGAGGCGGTTGACGCACTGCTCCAGCCGGGGATTGCTTGCCTTGCCTCGACCCGCTGCCTTGACCGCTTCGGTGATCGTCTCAATAGTCGGGTGTGCCATGGATCCTCCGTTCTAAGATTGTGATCTTCGTTCTTGGGAACGATCAAACCATTGAACCGGTGCGATACCCGGTCAATCGTGGATCATCACCGATGCCGAGTGCCTTCACTCGGCGTATGACGGTCGCCTCCCGTCATACGCGGCCTGAAGCAGAAGGCGGATCTCGGCGCGGCTGAAGGGCCGCGGATTGAAACTTACGGACCGGGTCGCCAGTTCCGCCGCATGATCGAGATCCGGCTTGCGCATCCCGATATCCTTCAAGGCGATCGGCGTCTTGAGCGTCACAGCCAAATCATACAAGGCTTGCGGGGTGCGGGTGGCACCCAGGGCGCGAGCGACTCGAATCATTGCATCGGCTGCGGCTGTCGCATTGAACTGCGCGACCTGGGGAAGAAGAACCGCATGGACAGCCGCATGGGGAAGATTGAAGCTGCCCCCCAACACATGCGCAAGCTTGTGGTGCAAGGCCATCCCGACGGTCCCGAGCACCATCCCGCCCAGACAAGCTCCATATTGAGCCTGGCTCCGATGGTCCGGATTGCGAGGGTCTCGGACGATGGCCCGCATGCCTTCGGCCAGACATCGGATGCCTTCTTCCGCCATCAATGATGTGATCGGATTCGCATGTTCTGCATACAAGGCCTCCACACAATGGGCGATCGCATTCATTCCGCTCGGGCCGAACAGATTCTCCGGCATGCTCATCGTGAGCGCAGGATCATACAAGACTACTTTCGGTAGAACGTTATGATCTCGCGCCGTCTTCTTGACGCCCTCGGCGGTGATCCCCCAGATCGGTGTCATTTCCGATCCCGCATAGGTCGTGGGTACAGCGACAATCGGCAATCCGGTCTCGACGGCGATGGCTTTCGCCAGACCGATCGCTGAACCACCACCCAGGGCGATCAAGGCATCAGCCCGGCATTGCCTCGCCTGTTCTCGCGCCTTCTGCGCAATCTCGAGCGGCACGTGCATCGTGCTGCCGAGGAACAAGCAGGCGATCCGCGTCCCGAGTCGCTGCACCAGGTCGTCGATGAACGGCTTGCGCGAGCCGGCGAGCAACAGGGTTCGTTTCGAGCCGAGACGGTCAAGCTCGTCCGGCAGCCGTTGCAAAGATCCCGTCCCGAAGACCACCCGGATCGACAGCGACTCATAGAGGAAGTTCCATGCTTCCTGCATGCCACGGTCTCCCAACAACGAGGTGAATCACACTTGTGGAACAAGTGCCGTCTTCTCTATAGCAGATACACCATGGAGGCCCGCAAAACTCCTTTCCCCTGGTCCGGCTCTAGTAATAGGAACCGACCAGCCTGATGGCCAATTCGACGTTAGCCGGCATCGAAGCAACAAACCCGTACAACTGACCATACGACCGCCGCCACATGGTTGCTTGGTTATCGGGCATCTCAGGACCGATCTCCGCCGCACCTCCGCCGATCACGGTCCGCCCGATGATGCTGCAAGAACAAGATTCGTCGAGCTTGATCGAGGACAACAGCATTCGTCTGTTCACATGGACGCGCAGCTTCAGGGCCGGGCGGTCTCAGCCCTCGCCCATGCCTTCGGCGGGCCTCGGCGCACTGCCCGCCCGCACCTTCGCCTCGATTCGCCGGCCGACATCGGCGTCGATGTTCTTCCAGTATTGGAAGGCCCGTTCGAGCACCTCGCCGCGCACGCCGCCGAGCAGGCTGCCCGAGACCTGATCGACCAGCTTCGTCCGTTGCTCATCGTTGTACACATCGCGCATCAGGATACCCGGCTGGGTGAAGTCATCATCCTCGGCACGGAGCGTGTAGGCGCTGCGGACCATCTCGCCGTCGGCTTCCCACCCGTCGGCGACCCGACCGGTCTCGTCCGCCCAGCTCCGCCCGCCGCTGTTGGTGGCATAGACCGGCGCGTTGCCGCTGTGGTGGTAGGTCATCTGGCCGTCGAACAGATAGGTGTTCATGGGCACCTTGGGCTGGTTGACCGGCAACTGGTGGAAGTTGGCGCCGATGCGGTTCCGTTGCGCATCAGCGTAGGCGAAGGCACGGCCGAGCAGCATCTTGTCGGGCGACAGGCCAATGCCCGGCACCGTGTTCCCCGGCGAGAAGGCCGCTTGCTCGATCTGGGCGAAGAAATTCTCGGGGTTGCGGTTGAGTGTCATCGTGCCGACCTTGATCAGCGGATACTCCGCGTGCGGCCAGGTCTTGGTCAGGTCGAACGGGTTGATGCGATAGGTCTTGGCAGCCGCATAGGGCATGACCTGGACCGAGAGGGCCCAGCTCGGATGCTCGCCGCGCGCGATCGCCTCGAACAGATCGCGGCGGTGGAAGTCGGCATCAGTGCCCGCCATGGCGGCTGCCTCTTGATTGCTGAAGAACGCCATGCCTTGTTTGGTGTGGAAATGGTATTTCACCCAAAATTTGTCGCCGGCGGCATTGATCCACATGTAGGTGTGGGAGCCATAGCCGTTCATGTGCCGCCAGGTGCGCGGCAACCCGCGCTCGCCCATCACATAGGTCACCTGATGCGCGGTCTCCGGATTGTTGGTCCAGAAATCCCACTGCATGTGATTGTCGCGCAGGCCCGAGTCGGGAAGCCGCTTCTGGCTGCGGATGAAGTGCGGAAACTTCATCGGATCGCGCACGAAGAAGATCGGCGTGTTGTTGCCGACCAGGTCGTAATTGCCTTCGTCGGTGTAGAATTTGAGCGAGAAGCCGCGCACGTCGCGCCAAGTGTCGGGGCTGCCCGCTTCGCCGGCCACGGTGGAAAAACGCGCGAGCATCTCGGTCGCCGCGCCCCTCTGGAACAAAGCTGCCTTCGTGTAAGCGGAGACGTCCTCAGTCGTTTTGAAGACACCGAATGCGCCCCCACCCTTCGCGTGGGGTTGGCGTTCGGGAACCTTCTCACGATTGAAGTGCGCCATCTGTTCCAGAAAATGCACGTCGTGAAGCACAATGGGGCCATCGGGACCGATCGTCAGCGCGTTACGATCGCTCGGCGCGGGGGCGCCGCTGCCCATCGTGGAACCCGTGCCTTTCTCGTTATCTGAGCTCGCCATAGATCCTCCTCCTCTCCATCAGTTCATGATTTGCTGTTGACTGTAACATTGCTGAGAACAATCTTTCACTGGATCGCGTACGCCTGGAGTTCAAATGGTTGCATGAATATGGACATGTCGTTCCCTCCTTGTGTGACTCCACCCGTTTATCACCTCACTCCCAATGAACGCTCCATCCCCCCGCGACGCCCATGGTCATAATCGAATGCCCGATTTCCCCGGTGACAGGATGCCGTTGGGATCCAACGCTTTCTTGAGTTTACGATTGATCGACCGCTGCACCGGGCCGTAGGTCTCGGCCACCTTGTCCATAAAGGCCGTATTCGTTCGATAGCTCCCATAGCCCAGAGCCGAGAACTCGGTGATCAATTCATCGAAACACTGGTAGGCCGCCTTCGTCATGGCTGGGTCCGTCCGGTCATAGAGCATGTCGAGGATATGGTGCATGTCCCGCATGCCGACGATGAATTCTCCGGTGTAATCGAGCCCATGCCGACTGAGGATCTGCTTGGCGAGTTTCATCTGCTTGAGCGTTTCGCTCCCGCGCGCTTGCGAGACCGGCGCGAACCACAAGGAGCCGCCGCCGCCGCGCCAGTTGTAGAGATTGAATTCCCGCATGTCCATGCCGCCGCGCATCAGGACGGCCCGATAGCCGAATTGAGGATCATCGCCGGCCTCCTGCTCCGTGATGAACTTGGCCTTCCCGGATTTGCCGAAGGCTTCGGTCACGATTTTCCAGTTCACGTCCACCTGCTCCTGCGTGCCGTAGAGCGCGGCCGTGACGTTCCAGATACCCATGTTATGGTCGCGCGCGAGTTTGCGAACCGCTTCATCCGAGATGGAGCCGGGTCCCGAGACATAGTCGCTCCGCTTGGCCTTCAACCCCGCTTCGTACAGCGCATACGCGATCACTCCTGAATTGGGAATGACGCCATTGAGTCGCATCGGCCGCATGATCTCCACGATCTCCACGACGTCTTCTTCGTTTTGATATTGAATCATGAACGGCTTGTACACCGGCGGCGCCGGCTGGAGCCAAAATCCGAATTTCGTGACGATGCCGTAATTGGATTGCGTGAAGATGCCGTCCAGATAGGGGCCGTAGCCCCATTTGAAGGCCTGCCACGTATTGGAATTGGGCAAGGCGCCCATTGCCGTGCGGAGGACTTCGCCGTTAGCCAAGACCACTTCCATCCCACAGGCGTTCAGGAAATGTTCTCCATAGGGCGTGTAGCCGACGCCGCGGTCCAACGTATTGCCGGTCGGACCGGCGATGGCGGAAGGCGCCGGAAGGGACAGCCACAAAGGCAGTTGATGTTCCTGAAAGTAGTCGTACAGTTGTCGATACGTCACCCCCGGTTCGACCAGGGCATAGCAGAGGTCGCCATCGACCTCGAGAATGCGGTTCATGCGATGCAGATCGAGCACCACCTGACCGCGCTCGGCCGGCGCCGCAGAGCCGTAGCCTAAGTTCTTTCCTGTTGAGATCGTCCAAATCGGGACCTTGTACTTGTTGCAAATTCTCAAAATTCCCTGAATCTGTTCGACGGTCGTCGCCATGATCGCGGCGGAGGGCGTGTGATTCGCCTCCGGTACCGGCATCATCGTTTTGACAAAGGGCGCAAGCTGTTCGGCGCTCACGAGCACGTTTGCCTCGCCCAAGGCCCCGCGAAATTCCTTCACGGCGGCATCGAACGTTTTTTCTGAGACTCCCTTCGGCAACGCGAGATATTTGCTGGCCATTCTTCTTCCTCCTGGCTCTAGATATCCATGACGAATGAAACAAATCGTTCCATCGGCTGCATCCTCGTTCCATCGCTTGACTGATGCACGAACGCGCGGCTCATGCAGGATTCTCGGACTGAGTCCACGCCAAGAGCAGAAGCCGTCACGGCATAGCCGACGGATTCAACCCAGTCGTCGGATCGCCACCTGACGGTCTCTTGTTCACATACCTGCGGCGGGATAGGTGTCCATCCTTCCCTTGCTCCCACATCAAGCAGCTCGCATCCGTCCGCCAGTGAGAGGCCTGAGCAATGGATGTGCATCGCATCCGCCTCGCCGGATCGATAGGAGGAGAATCCCGGCGCCGACCAACCTGCTGGAGCGCGTACTTCCAACGGCTCTTGGAGGAAACTCTCTGTGATCGAAAAACTGCCCTGTCTTTGGATGGAGTGCGAAGCCAGCAGGCCACCCGCGCTGTGATCTGCGGAGGTTGCGGCCAGGTCATGTCGGAGATGACAGGCACCGTCGGTCGAACAAGCATGCGTGCCCATGGAGAGCAGCCGAACTCCTACCGTTCTGGCCAATTCAAGAAATATCGCCGCGCCGGCGTCATCCATGACGGCGATCCATCTTGTCCCTCTGGTCTCCTCCAGAAGCTTGGACACCCTGTCCGTACCGGCCAGCAGTCCGCCTTTCAGCGTCACGGTCCGCAAGTCGTCATACGTCCTGCCGGCGCAGGCCGTCTGTGTGCCGCGCGCGAATGCTTCATCCGCACTGGTGCCGCTCAATATCAACATGCAATGTTTAGGTCTTCTCGCAGGCTGGCCCGCGAGCGACCATGGAGGAGCGCCCATCGCCAGGAGAGCCCCGCCCGCCAGCATGCCTTTCATGAGACTGCGTCGATCAATCTCCATGGAATGAGCCCTCCTTACTTGTCGGCTGCCGGTTTCGATATGTACGAGGCCAGCTGTTCCAGTATTTGGTCATCGATTTCGGATGAACGAAAGGCCGGCATCGCCCGACTGCCGTTTCGCACAATCAAGCGGATATACAGGGGATCAAGATCTCGACCTCGAAGGACGGGGCCGACGGTCGTCTCGTGACACAACGCGCAAATCTTCGTATAGACCTCAGCTCCATCTTTCCAGGCGAACCCTGTCTGAGGTGCCTCTTTCTGGTCGGCTCCCATCGCACTCGTGTGGCTTGCCATCATGATGAGTGCTGACACGAGAACCGCGAATCCCATTCGTCCTACCTTCATGGGAACCTCCTCGTTCAACCTCACGCCTCTTCAGGATGCTGAAAAAGTCCGCCAGCGGCGTTCTCGCATCGCTCAGAAGCTCAACGTACCGAAGCGTACGCCTCGCCTCTTCGTTCGCTGCGGCCTTGCTGGACAGCCTTTTTGAGCATCCTGAAGTGATTCTGGTGTTAGCCCTGAACGTAAACCTCCGGCCATATTTTGGGCATCAACCGAGTTTTTCCGCAGCCTGCTACCGCTTTTCCCGCGAGCCGCAGCAACGGCTCCGATGCCGTCTTGCAGCGCACTCGCCGACTCTCCTTGTCGCTCAAACCTTCGCCTTCTTGAGTCTTCTCGTCCAATCTCCAAGGGCCTGGAGCAGTTCTCGAATCTTTTCAGCCGTTTTTTCGTCTTTCAAATTTCCGTCCTCATCGAACTTTTCGTGGGCATTGGCAATCATGACTTCCGGCTGGTTCAGCGGAAACATGTTCAGAAAGACGAACATCTGCCGCAGGTGATACTGCGCACGGACGGTGCCGAGTGTTCCACCCGAGGCGCCCATGATGCCCACCGGTTTTCCGTCCCAGGCGCTTTCGCCATAGGGACGCGAAGCCCAGTCGATGGCATTCTTGAGAACGCCTGGAACGGAGTAGTTGTATTCCGGCGTCACGATCAGAATCGCATCAGCGGCTTTCACTTTGTCCTTGAACTGCCGCACGGCGGGAGGCGGCTCTCTCTCATGGTCCTGATTGAAGAGGGGAATGTCGGTCAGATCGAACGTTTCCAGCGTGATGCCGGCAGGAACGAGTTTCACCGCGGTCCGGAGTGCGGATCGGTTGTAGGACTGTTTTCGCAGGCTCCCTGCAAAGCCTAATATTTTCACTTCATCAGCCATTAGTCTCCTCCATACAGATCAGAGATGTGGTTGGACGCGAGCGTTCGCACGTCCGTTCCGCGCTACTTCCTTAGCGTCAGCACGTAAGCCAACACATCTTGGATCTCTGCTTCATTGAGCTGCTTTTTCCAGGCCACCATGGACGTTTTTGGCACGCCGTTTTCGATGATCTTCTGCAACTCCTCCGGCGACTTCTTCTTGCTCTCGGCGCTCGAGAAATCTCGTGCCGGGGGCTTCAGCGCCTTCCCGATCGGTCCGTCGCCTTTGCCTGCCGGTCCGTGACATGAGACGCACTTTGATTGGAAGATGGGCTTGCCTGTTTCCGCGTCCCCGCCGGCGGCGGACGCGGGGTGATTCATTGCAGCCAGTGACCATGTCGCGGCAAGAAAAGCAGACATAAGGGCATAAAAGAACATCCGTGTCATTGGTTCCTCCTTAGTTGATGTGATGTGCTGCAGCTTAACTTAATATGAGTTCCAGTAACGGATCGCGTAGTAAAGGCCCCAGAGAATCAGGCCAACCGTAACCAACTTGAGCCAAGCCGGGATAGACCCGCTCCGTTCTCGTATTCCAGCAGGTTCATGGAGATATGTATCCCCCTCGCCGGCTGCATCCGCGGACAGCGTGCCGGAGGGCATTTGATCTTTTCGCGCCGGACCGTTTGTCATAATTGCTCAGTGTTCGCGCGCCGCCATGCCGGCGGAGGCGGCTTTTTCCTCTTGGAGTTCCGCGGTCGTAAAGGGTTCCGGTGCATGCCCGGTGCCCGACATAGCAGCCCAGATCTTCACCCGTGCGATGGATCTGTCTTCTTCCTTGATTCCGGCGGCTACGAGTTCCGACTCATGGGCTTCCACGCGTAGCGACTGGACGTAATGCACTAAGTCCCAGACTTCCTCCCCTGTCAGACCTTCAAATGGCGGCATCGGCGTCGAGCCGATGCCGGCCACGATCATCTGATACAGGCGCGGGCCGCCATGGCCGAGTTTCACGCCGCCCGGCATCCCGGCGGGAAGTGACAGATGAGCCGGCCTGATCGGCTCGCCCCAGTCATCGACAAGCATGCCGGGCTGGCTCAATGCGCCATCGGCCCGACCCTGTTCACCATGGCACAGCGCGCAGTTGCTTTGAAAGAGAGTATTGCCTCTTTCAATCGAAGCCGGCATCACCGGCGGCTCCGGAGGAACGGCAATGGGCTTGCCGGCCGGTTCCTTTGCCCATCGATCGGAAAACGTTTTCAGGTACTGGATGACGGCCCACCGTTCATGATCCGAGATCTCTTGCATCGGGGGCATGGAGGTGCCCCACAATCCATGGCTCACGGTGAGGTAAAGGTCCGCATCGGTCGGCAACGAATCCTTCCCAGTGGAGGATCGGAATTTGAAAAGTCCCGTAGTGAAATCGCGGGGCTTGGGATTCAGAAACATCGCGGATGGTCCCTTGCCATCGCCCTTCGTACCGTGGCAGCCGGCGCAGCGTCGTTCGTACACTTCCTTGCCGAGTGACAAGGTGCCCTCGCGATTCTGCAGATTCCCGGAAAACGCCGGTACTGTCGACATCGAGCCGGCTCGCCAGTCGCCGATCGACGTCCCCAACCGCTGCAGATAGGCCACGAGCGCCTTGCCGTCTTCCGTCAGTTGCGGCGGGGTGTCTTTCTGTGTGTCTTCGAAATACCAGGTGAAGCGCGGCATGATGGAATCCGCGACCACGTCTTGCGGATTCCAGAGGTGCGCGATATGCCAATCGTCGCCATACTTCCTGCCGACGCGCATTAGATCCGGACCGATGCGGCGCGTGCTGAACATATGCGGCCGGTCGTAGGCGTATTCTCCGGCCTGCGAGACCGGTCCCCATCGCAGCGATTCTCCCGTCACTGGACGGATATATTGCGAATGACATTGCCAGCAGCCGTCTCGAATGTAGACTTGCCGGCCGCGCTGTTCGAGCGGGGAGTAATCATTTACCCGGACCGGCAGGCCGGTGACGGCGTCGGCTACCGTGCTCGAGCGCGTCGAAGCCTGAAGCCATGGAAGGGCGCCAAGAATAAAGAAAGAGCAGACAAAGAAAATGACGCCGGCCACGATGCCGACCGTCGAGGGATTTTCAAGCCAATTCTTGCTTGGCGCCACTGAACTTGGTTGGTTGAGCTTCGGCAACGGCTCGCGCTCATCGCCTTCAAACGGCTGTCCTTCGCGGACGGTTTTATAGAAGTTGTACGCCATGAAGCCAAGCGCCACATCCATGATCGTGCCGACGATCGTTCGGGCTACCCACCACGGTTGCATCTCCCTGACCGAATCGACGAAGTCGGCCCCATTGTCCAGCATGGCCCCTTGAATGAACCCCTGAACCGTGAGCCCGAGGACCATCGCAGTGAATCCGGTGACGGTGAGCCAGAGATGCCAACTCGCGAGCCGATCGCTCCAGAGCTGCCTGCCGGTCAGCCGTGGCCAGACGTAGTAGAGTCCACCCACGACCCACATGATCATGGCCCCAAAGACGGTCAGATGAGCATGGCCGACGACGAAATCGTTGAAATGGGTCAGTTGCTGAAACCGGTGCAAGGTCTCTATAGAGCCTTGGAAGCTGCCGATCAAATAATAGACCACCCCGATCATGAGAAATTTCGCCGCATAATTATCCGACCCGCCTCCGCCCAGCACCGTGCCCCAACGTCCGAGCATGGTGCCGAAGAAATTGACGATGACGGTAAAGACCGGAATGATCATCCACAAACTGTGGACGACGGCGACCGTCTGCGTCCAATGCGGAATCGGACTGTAAAGATAATGATGCGTGCCGGTCATGGGATAGAACAGGGCCAATGTCCAGAACCCGAGCAGGGAAAGCTTATGGCTGTAGAGGGCGTTCTTGGCACTCAGCGGGAGAAAATAATAAATCGTCGCCAGCCCCGCCGGCGTGATCCAGAGCCCCACCAGATTGTGCATGTACAGGCCATGGATCGCCGCGCTATTCACGCCGCTCACCGGGCCATAGGGCAAGAGCACGGCTCCCAACGGCAGATTGAAGATGGTCCAAATTCCTGCGGCGAGCGTGTACCAGAGGGAGACGTAGAAGCGAGACGCGCGGCGACGTAGTATCGTGCCGACGACCTGAATCGCCACGGTCGCGACGACGATGAATCGCATGAGGTTCAGGGGCCATTCGTACTCGGCATATTCCACTCCGACCATGTACCCCATGCACAAAGACAACGAGCCGAGCATCAGGAAGGCATTCCAGATCCAGAGCAGCCACCATCCCCACTCCACTTTGTACAGCGGCGTGCCGCACAGGCGCGGGACGAAATAATAGAGGAGCGCAATGAAAGCCGATGTGAAAGACCCGAATAGCACACCCCCTAGATGCACAGAGCGTAGCCGGCCGAACGTGAACCACGGGATGCCGCCCAAGAATTCTGGATTATGGAATTGAATCGAGACCAGAATGCCGATGAACGGGAAGACTGTGAGCCAGACCAGCGCCCACCAAGCCCAGGCTTGCACCAAGGACTTATTGACCAGCTCCTCCTGAACCACGGCATTCCTCACTGTTGCAAACGATCTGTTGCATTCGAGCCAGCGGCACTTCAGGTGCCCTGCGTCAAACTCAGCATATAGCTGGTCAAATCATGCAGTTCCCTCTCGGTTAGGGGGAAGCTCGGCATGATGGAGCCGGGCGAGATGGCTTGGGGGTCCTGAAAGTGGCGGTAGTGCCACTCCCGGTCTGGACGGGCATCCCCGACGTACGAGAGATCCGGCCCAACCGCGCCGCCTTCGCCGTGTATCACGTGACATCCGGCGCAACCGTATTGAGCATACACGGCTTTGCCATGCGCTAGGGATGGATCCAGGCGGGGTACGGCATACAAGTCACGCAGAGAGAGTCCCAGCAGTCCGAACACCCCTATGAGCAACGCCGCGCCCGCCAGTATCGTCGTGCGCCGCTTGGCCGGATTGCGGGCCGGGTTGCGATCAATGAAGGGCCAGAATAAGACAACCAGAAGAAATGCGGCCGGCAGGATCCACGTCACCAGCGGCTCAAACGGCCCATGCACATACTTCAACAGTTGATAGTAGAAGAGGAAGTACCATTCCGGTACGGGCACGAAGGTCGTATCCGAAGGATTCGCCTTGTCCGCGAGAGGAAACGGCACGGTTAAGGCGAGCGCTGCCACCACCACGAAGAGCGCCAGCATGACCACTGCATCCATGTAGACCTGGCGAGGCGCAAAGGTCTCACTGCCGAGCTTGGCGCGTTCATCGCTCCAGGGGCCGGCCGGGCCGACGCGGCGGAGGATGAAGAGGTGAAGTACGATTCCGACAATCAGCACGGTCGGCAGGAAGAGGACGTGCACGGCAAAAAACCGCGAGAGCGTGAGGGCGCCCAGGCTCTCGCCTCCTCGGAGCACGCGGATCAGAAAGTCTCCAACCAGGGGCACGGCTCCCACCATATTGATGCCGACTTGCGTTGCCCAATAGGCGTTCTGGTCCCACGGCAGCAAGTAGCCGGTAAAGGCGAAGACCAGGGTGAGCAGCAGCAGCACGACACCGACCATCCACATCACTTCACGGGGCGGCTTATAGGCGCCGTACAGGAAGGTCTGCAGCATGTGCAGACCGATCATGACCACCATAACCGAGGCGCCCCAATGATGCAGCCCGCGGACGAAGGCGCCGAATGCGACCTCGTTCTCGATGAACTGGACACTGTCATATGCGTGGTCCGGCGTCGGGGCGTAGTACAGAGCCAGGAACATACCGGTGATGGCCTGGAGCACGAACAGGAACAGCGTGGCAGAGCCGAAGACATAGATCCAGCTCGCGCCTCCAGGAATCGGTTCGTCCAACAACGTCTTCTCGATCGGCTTGAGCCTTAACCGACTATCGAGCCACTCGTACAATCGCATTGGATTCGCCTCCGGCATTTCTCCATTCATTACTCAGCAATCAACGTTCATTATTACAGTTCGGCCGCCTTCGACAGCCCCGCCTTGTACTCCTTATAGATCACGAGCAGACGCCCGTTTTCGATCTTTGTCGGCAAGACATCGAGTGAACGAGGAGCCGGTCCAGCCACGACTTTTCCGCTGATGTCGAACACACTCCCATGGCAGGGGCATTTGAATGTCCGATCCGAATCCTCCCACCGATAGCCACAGCCGAGATGGGGACAGATGGGCGAAAACACGATGACTTGGCCGTCGGTCTGCTTGACGGCCCATACGGCCTTCTCGGCCTTCGTCTCCATCCAGCCGTCCTTCAGCGTCGTCACGTAGTCCAGTTGCTTAGGTTTCCCAATCGGTAGGTCTCCCTCCCGGCCAACGTCTATCCACGGCTGCTCCCTCCGCTTGAAGGCCGGGGAGATCACGTAGCCGACCAGCGGGATGGCGAGCCCGACGCCGATCAGGCTCGCCGCGATTCCGGTCATCCAGTGAAAAAACTTCCGCCGGGAGCCGACCGGTGTATAAAAGCCGGACGAATCATTCTGTTCCGCTTCTGGATGCATCTCATCCTCCCAAGAGCTTGACCGCGTTCAAATCGAGCACCTCAAGGACCAGCACTTTGGGATGACAGGAGTCCTCCTGCACGGACATCTCCGCCATTTTCGTCCCTCATCGCCCGAACATCCCGGGACAACTACGTAGTTACCCGATTATAGTTCACTGGTCAGCCGGAAGGTCCGCCCGACCTTACAACAAGGAAGTTGACGCGTGCATCCGTTGCATCTCATCGCGATACTGTCCCCGAGTCGCGTCCACGTCCAGACGAACAACCGTGGCTTCGAACTCTACAAGAACGTGAAGCAACCGCGTGATTCAAGATCCTTCCATTTTCCAATCGGCAACAGTGCAATACGGATGAGATTTTGAAGTGCCTCGTCCTGGTAGAGTTCCCACCACGGCATATTGGCGAGAGACGGTAAGTCAGCCGCTTCCTTAGCCATGCGGAACGAATCGTTCGCAGGAATATCGGGGCGTGAATAATCGGGTCCCATCGCGCAGGAGAGCAGTAGTCCTAAAATCGTCACCATTGCAAAGATACGCGTGTCAACGTCCTCCTTGCGGGGACACCGCCTCGAGTCCGCTGCGGTCTTCTCCGATTCTGTCTGGTTGGACAGATCCAGTAACAGGCTTCCCCAACATTCGGATCAGGACGAAGAACAAGGGGACAAACAAGACGGAAAGAATCGTCGCGGCGATCATCCCTCCGAACACGCCCGTGCCGATCGAATGTCGGCTGGCCGCGCCGGCTCCGCCGGCGACCACCAAGGGCGCCACGCCGAGAATGAACGCCAATGAGGTCATGAGAATGGGGCGGAACCGAAGTCGCGCCGCCTTGATCGTCGCATCTTTCAACGGGAGGCCGTGCTGGTATCGTTGATTCGCAAATTCCACGATGAGAATGGCGTTCTTGGCCGCAAGCCCGATCAACGTGACCAGGCCGATCTGGAAATAGATATCGTTGGCCATCCCCGACAGCCACACCGCCGACAATGCGCCGAACACGCCGAACGGCACGGCCAGGATCACGGCAAACGGAACGGTCCAGCTCTCGTACTGGGCAGCCAGCACCAAGAACACCATGAGCAAGCCGAATCCGAACGCGACAACCGACTGAGAGCCGGCCTGGCGTTCCTGATAAGAAATGCCGCTCCAATCGAGGTCGAACCCCTGAGGGGTCAATACCTCTTGCGCCACCCGCTCCAACGCATCGAGCGCTTCGCCTGAACTGTAACCCGGCGCGGCTGAACCCAGGACAAGAGCGGTGTTGAACCCATTGAAGTGGGTGACGGGATCAGGCCCGCTGGAATAGGTCGTCTGACCACTGTATCGAGCGGGATCATCGCGGTCTCTCGACCATTCAACGTCCGAACGTAGATCTTGCTGATATCGGCCGGGCGCGATCGATACTGGGGCTCCGCTTCGGTCTGCACTCGATAGACACGGCCGAATTTCACGAAATCGTTGATGTACAGGTTGCCGAAATAGGCCTGAAGGGTGTCGAACACTTCTGAAATGGGCACTCCCAGCGCCTTGGCCCTCTCTCGATTGATCTTGGCGTGCACACGGGGTACGCTCACGCGAAAACTGGTACTGACCCCCCCGATCGCCGGGTCCTGTCTTGCTTTCTCGACGAACTCCTGAGCGACTGCGCCGAATTGCTTAAAATCTCCGCCGCTCGGGTCTTGGAGTTGCACGGAAAAACCGCCGGTGGCGCCCAGACCGCGAATCGAGGGAGCATTAAACGCCAGGATCAGCGCGCCGGGAATCTTCGCGAATTCCCGGAACGCATCCCCGATCAGAGCCTTAACATGGTCCTGCCGGCTCGTCCGTTCATCCCAGTGTTTGAGAGGCGCGATGATGGTCGCCGTATTGGTTCCTCTGGTATTGAAGACAAAATTCTGCCCCGACAGCGCTTGCGTTCCGTACACAGCTGGCAGGGTATGGTAGTACTGCTCGACTCGATCGACGACTGCGTCCGTCCGCTTTTTCGACGCCCCATCCGGCAGCTGAACGACGGTCATAAAATACCCCTGGTCCTCCTCCGGCAAGAAGGCCATGGGAATCACCGTAAACAATTTCACCGCGACGGCGATCACGACCCCGCACAGCGCCAGCGAGAGCGCCATGTGCTTCAACGTGAAACTCACGCTTGTCGAGTATCGAATTTGGACCCACTCGAACAGCCGGTTAAATAGCGCAAAAAATCCCTTGCGTGGCCCATGGCTCGGCTTCAGCACCAGAGCGCAGAGAGCGGGACTGAGCGTCAGCGCAACGAACCCCGAGATTGCGACGGAGACCGCGATCGTGATCGCAAACTGCTTGTACAATTGACCGGTGATGCCTCCGAGAAATCCCACCGGCACAAAGACCGCGCACAACACCAGCACAATGGCGATCACCGGGCCAGCCACCTCCCCCATGGCTTTCTTGGCCGCATCCTTCGGGGACAGCCCTCCCGCCATATGACGCTCCACATTTTCCACGACCACAATGGCGTCATCCACCACAATCCCGATGGCCAGCACCAAGCCGAAGAGGGTGAGGGTATTGATCGAGAACCCAAGCGCTGCCATCCCCGCAAAGGTTCCGATCAACGAGATCGGGACCGCCGAGGCGGGAATCAATGTGGCGCGCCAGCTTTGAAGAAAGAGATACACCACCAGGACAACCAAGACCATCGCTTCCCCCAAGGTCTTGACCACTTCTCTGATGGAGACATCGACGAAGCGTGTCGTGTCGTAGGGAATGTCGTAGGTGACACCGGGTGGAAAAATTCTGGTAAGCCTCTCCATTTCCGCGCGAATTCCCTTGACCGTGTCGAGGGCGTTGGCGCCGGGCAAGAGAAAGGTGAGAGCAGCGCGGTGGGTTTGCGGTTATAACGGCCTTCGAGCACGTAGGATTGCGCCCCCAGTTCGACCCGCGCGACGTCTTTGAGACGAACCATCGACCCGTTCGGCATTGCTCGAACGATCATGTTCTCGAATTCGCGCACGTCGGACATGCGCCCGTCGGCAAAGAGCGGCAGTGTGAGTTCCGTGGAGATCGGCATGGGCTCCCGTCCGACGGTTCCGGCGGGGAAGTCACGGTTCTGTTCGCGTACGACATTCGCGATGTCGGTCGGCGTCAGGCCCAACTGCGCCATGCGCACCGGGTCGAGGACTAAGCGCATACTGTAGTTCTGCTGTCCGAAGACGAGCGCATCGCCGACTCCGGGCAACCGCTTGATATTGTCGAGAATGCGCAGGATCGCGAAATTCGAGAGAAAGAGCGCATCTTGCTGCGGATCATCGGAATTCAGCACCATGACCGTCAGCAGATCCGGCGACATTTTTTTAACGGTCACTCCTTGACGAACGACTTCCGGCGGAAGCTGCGGCTCGGCAAGCTTCTGGCGATTCTGCGCCTGAACTTGCGCGATATCGACGTTTGTGCCGATTTCGAAGGTCAGCTTGATGGTCATATGCCCGTCGTTCGTACTCGTCGAATCGAAGTAGAGGAGATGGTCGATCCCGGGAAGCTGCAACTCGATGGGGCGGGCGACCGATTCCGCCACGACCTCCGCGCTGGCGCCGGGATAGTCGGCTTCGATCTGCACCACCGGGGGAGTGATTTCAGGAAATTGCGCGATGGGCAGAGCCAGCATTGCCACCAGCCCCACCACGACGATGACGATGGAAAGGACCGAAGCAAAAATCGGCCGGTCGATAAAAAAACTGAAATTCATTTCGACTGTTCCGCGCCACCGGCCGACGATGGAGGTGTATTGAATGCCGTCGAGGCAACCGTGACGGGTTTGACCTGGGCTCCGGGCGCGACTCGTTGGAATCCCTCCACCATCACCCGTTCTCCGGCACGGAGCCCTTCCTCGATGAGCCACCAATCTCCTTGCCAATCCGTCGCCTTCACGTCTCGAACTTCTACCTGATCACCTTGTCTGACGACATAGACGACGGCGCCCTTTGGTCCTTGCTGGACCGCGCGCTGCGGAACAAGGATGGCATCGGGCTTCGACACCCCGTGAAAGCGCACGGTCACGAACTGGCCGGGCAACAACACCCGATCAGGGTTCGGGAACACCACCCGCGCTTGCCGGGAACCAGTCTCAACCTGCAATCCTATATCCGCAAAGTCCAATACACCGTCATGCGCATAGGTCGTTCCGTCCACGAAGATGATGGTGCCCGTCAGCTTGTAGATCCCCGGGTGCTGAATCCGTTTCGAAAGGGTGTCTCGTCTCCGTTTGAGGAGAAAACTCTCCGGCGCGCTCACGATCACGTACATGGGATCCACTTGATGAATGACGGTCAGGAGATCCGTCTGCGCGGTGACCAGCCGACCCTGGTAGTACCGCGTTCGCTCGATCAAGCCATCGACCGGAGCCACGATCAGCGTGTTGTCCCGATCGAACTTGGCCTTGACCAGATCTCCTCTTGCCGTTTCCAGCGCGGCCCGCGCGGCAAGATCTTCCGCGATCGCATCGTCCACATCCTTTTGGCTGACGGCTTGCTCCACGAGCAGCGGCTTGACACGCGCCAGATCTTGCTTGGCCTGAACGACCCGCGCCTCAGCTTGCGTGACTCGTCCTTTCGCGCTCACGAATGCCGCCCGGAAGGGCACGGGATCGATCTCGTAGAGACGATCGCCTTGCTTGACGTCCCGTCCTTCGGGAAAGAAGCGTTTCTTGATGATGCCGGTGACTTGCGAACGGATCTCGACGATGCTCGACGCTTCGGCTTGTCCGATAAACTCCGGTTCATCCGGAACAGTCTGAGGGGTGATTTCGACGACCTGGACTTCAGGAATCGGACGAGGCGAGGAAGAGGCGGTTTCGCCCTTGCAGCCGAACAAGCCGGATATTCCTATAAAAAGAACTACGCCTAACGTGAGCCTTTTGCGGGGCGTGTCATTCATGACATTGCGCACCCAGAGATGCCCAGTATGGCCTACCGACTTGTCGATCCTCAAGAGTGATCTCAAGCGGATTCCCGGGTCACCGACGCTGGAGCGTTCGGGTGAGGTCCTCATCAAGAGCGCTCAAGATAAGTCGAAGAGTCTCATTCCAGCCGGACACGAGCGCCTCGGGCTGTCTGTTCCATGACGTCCACTTCTTTCCGATACTCCTGATGCCACAGAACCTCTGCCTGACCGGACGCCTCATGAAGAAGGAAGAATTGGACAGCCAGAACGGCCTTTGCAGGGGTCGCACGATAATCTCCATACAGTGCCGTCATGGTCCCCTCGAGCGTGTGGGTGGCGGGCAATGGCCCCGATGAATCCATGACATACTGAAACAGACCGGCCTTTGTCAGCCAGTTCACGATCTGCTGGGTGATCATTGCATTGGGCGGGACAAACCACTCGTTGTAAAAGTCTCCTTCGTAGCGCGCATCGCTCGTGCGATACACCAACTCCTTTCCTTCAAAAGCCGGCGAGACGCGAAATTTTCGAACCTTCAGGACGGTTCCAGGAATGGAGACCCGCGTCTCGCCTGAGTGTACCGGCTCCAGAATATAGGAGTGCTTCTCCGGATAGCTCCTGCCGAGATTCACGCAACCGCCGAGTACGAACAGGACAAGGCAGATGCCGATGAAATCCGGCATCGCTATCCCAGACGGGTTATCGCTTTGTCGCCCCCGCCCGAGGCGGAGGTTCGCCCAAGAACACTTGAGCGGGATATCGTTTCGCATTGTCGGTTATTTCCCGAAGGTTCTCTGACATCACTCGCAGATTCTCCACCGTGTCCTCGATATCTTGACTCTTATTCGACACGAGCCTGTCTATTCGCTGCACCGTATGGTCCAACCGGGCGAACGCGCCGGGGAATTGTTCGGATGCGATCTTGATTCGTTTCGATGCCTCTGACAAATCGGCGATGAGCTGTCTCGTCCCTTGCACCGTGCCTGCCGCATCGGAAACCATGGCTCTGAGTTCAGGGCGCTCCACAAGCCGGCGCGTTTGTCGCGCCGTCTCTTGAAACTCGGCCAGCACTTGTCCCGTCTGGCTACCCAATGCATGCGCATTTGTATCTTTGACCAATTTCGTCACCTCAAGCACAAGGCCATCGAGATTTCTTGTTATTGCGTGGATATCGGCTTTTTCCAAATCTCTGGCTATGGTATGGAGAGCGGTACCCAAGACACTAGTCGTGCTCGGAGCGGAAGGCAGATACGCAGCTTGAGGTTTCCACGGAACTTCTAATGCCGGATACTGCTGCGGGTCTAGATAATCCGCCTCCAGGTACACCACTCCAGTCACGCCCTGTGAAGCCAGCCGGACTCGAAGTCCCACAGTGATCATGCCGCCACGTTTCGCTTCTTTTTCTTCCTCCGTGAGATGGGGATTCAGATCAGCAGCGGATCCACGGACGAGGATATAGCGCCCATAGCGCAACAGGTCTTCTTTGCCGAGTTCTTCTCCATAGACATCGCCCACGAAATCGATCGCGTCCACCGTTCCGACCTGCACGCCGCGATACTTGATGGGCGATCCGACCGCGAGGCCTTGGACGGACTCGTCAAAATAGCTTTCCCAATACACCACCTTCTTGAACCACTTCCCTCCACCCAGCGCGACGATCGCGATGATCAGTGTGATCAATCCGAACAGGATAAAGACGCCGATCTTATGATAGTTGGCCTTGGCGCTCATTGCTCTCCACCTGTGCCATTTCCGGCGGTCTCGGACGACACGCCAGGATTGAGAAATTGACGCACCCAGGGATTGACGGCATGTTCGCGTAATTCCTGAGGCCGTCCTGTCGCCACGATCTTTTTGACCTCCTTGTCCAACATGATCACCCGATCGGCGATGGTGTAAATGCTCGACAACTCATGTGTGACGATGACAAACGTGATCGCGAGATTGCGGGCAAGGTCGAGAATCAATCGGTCGAGTTCTGCCGAGGTAATCGGGTCGAGTCCGGCAGATGGCTCATCCAGAAAGAGAATCTGCGGGTCAAGCGCCATGGCGCGCGCGATGGCCGCGCGTTTCTGCATGCCTCCGCTGAGTTCGGACGGCATATAATCCATGAAGGTTCCAGCCCTACCAATTTCAGTTTCATGCGAGCGATCAGATCCATGGCATCCGACGGAAGGTCTGTGTATTCCTCCAACGGCAGCCGGACGTTTTCCAACAGGGTCATGGAACCGAAGAGCGCGCCCATTTGATACGTGACGCCAATGCTCTTGAGGATACTGGTGCGCTCCTCTCCCTCGGCCGTGACGATGTCCTTCCCGCCGATGAAGAATGTCCGGCCGCGGGCTGGTAGAGGCCGATCATGTGCTTCAGCAAGGTGCTCTTTCCACTGCCGGATCCGCCCAGAATGGCAAACACCTCGCCGCGATGAATCTCAAAAGAAATGTCGTCGATCACCACTGAGCCATCGTAGGCGGCGGTGAAGTGCTGCACTTGAATGATCGGCCTATTTTCTTTTGGCAGCATGACGTGCACCGGTCACAAGCCTAAGACATAGAAGACCACAGCAAAGAGGCCATCCACAATCGCGATGAGCACGATGCCGCTGACGACCGCGCTGGTGGTCGATTGGCCGACCGCGCTGGCGCCCGTCTTCGTCTCCAAACCGCGCAGGCAGCCGACCGCGGCCACCACAATGCCGTAGACCAAGGATTTCAGCAGCCCACCCATGAGGTCCCCCACTGTCACCGCTGACAGGATTTGATTCACATACGTGACGAGCGGAAACCCCAGCGACCGCATCACCATCGCTCCTCCGATCAAACCGAACAGATTCGCGAACACGGTCAGGATCGGGGTCATCGCCACCGCCGCCAGGACACGAGGCACAACGAGAAATCGGACCGGTTCAAGCCCCATCGTGCTCAGCGCGTCGATTTCTTCCCTGACTTTCATGGTTCCCAGTTCGGCGGCAAACGCCGAACCGGACCGGCCGGCCAGGATAATGGCGGTGATCAGGGGCCCCATCTCGCGAAGCATCGAGACTCCCAGGAGATCGGCGACGAAAATCTCCGCCCCGAACCGGCGCATCGGAATCGCCGACTGAAACGCCAAGATGAGTCCGAGCAGAAACCCAATCAACGCAATGATCGGGAGCGCATCGACGCCGGACTGCTCCGCCGCAAGCCAGGCATCCGGCCATCGAACAAGACGGGGATGGCGAGCGGCACGGAGCAACATCGCCGCCAGCTCCCCGACGAAAGTCAGCAGGGCCTGAAGATCCTGCCAGAGTCCGACCGCGGCTTTTCCAACCTGCTCAATGATCGAAAGCGGCTCACGGCGGCGTCCCGGTGGACGCTCTATTGAGATGCTGCCCATAGATGTCGAGAAGGCGCCGGAATTCCTCCTGCAGCCCCTGAATCGCGGCATCACCGCCGGCGCGGATCTGCAACTGCTGAAGGTCAATCAGGAACGCAACCCCAGCGCCGTCACAGTAACTCACCCCTGACGCATCGATCACCAGCCGGCGTGGTTTCCCTTGTGTCAGCATCTGTTGGCCTCGCTGCCACCACTTCCCCGTCGTGTTCGAATCCCACCGTCCCGTCATGATGAGCGTGAGCGTGCCGCCGTCGCTTGAGCGGCGCGCATCCAGCGAATTGAGAGATGCCTCTGTTGCTGGTGTCATGATTCCGATAACCGTGTTACGAAGACTCCTCAACTCCTCCCAAACAAGCTGCTGACGACGTGAACGTATCCTTTTTCTCCGATGATCACAATGACCCACGCATGGCCTCGTAGCTCAGATGCCGATTCGCTCAACTCGGCCATCACGACATACTTCTCCGCCGGTTGCACAGCAACATCGAGCTCTTGTTCGACCAGGAGGATAACGAACCCCCCGGGAGTTTTTGAAGCCGATAATCACGTCTTCGATGGGATCGACGATGGAGGGCCGAATGCCTTCAGTCGGTTCATCAAGCAACAGCGAATTAGGATTCGAGAATAACGCCCGACCGACTGCGAGGTGCTGCTGCTCACGGCCTCTTAACATGCCGGTCTGCCGATCGAGAATTTGCGTCAGCTTGACCGAGGTCTTGGGGTCAGCACGCGCCGCGGTGCAAGGTCAAGCAACGACCCCACCGTACCATCATTGGCTGTCTGGGATTCTGATTGCAGAACGACTCACTCCTCGTGTGTGTACTCGACCGATAACCGCGCATTCTCTGCGGACTCCAACCAGACAGAAGGCCAATCAAGTTCGCCTCGATTGCGCCACCCATCTTGCCGAGTCCAATGAACCCGATTGATTCCATCGCTTGAACTCCTCGGTTACCGCTCTATTATGTATTCGTCTAGACCTTGCTACACTCGCCGTTGATCTTGATGATGATCTCGTCGCTCACAACCATGCAGCCGTGTCCCTCGCGGTAAAAATACCTTCACAAATCCTTCTCCGCTTTGGCCGGAGCGGGCTTTCTTTTATGTGTAGATGAATCACGGTGCACCGCCTAAATTCCGACGATCTTTGGTGGGAGTTTTTCTTCCTCGCTCAGCAGCCGCTCCAGCGACACTCTGGGACAGACATTGTGCTCGATGTAAGTGAGAAGGTTTGTGCCGACGCTACGGATAAGTCGCTCCGCGTCAGGATCCAAGCATCTGCCTTCGTCGTCGAAGACCGTCCTGACATTCGCGACTGAGATCGGCAAGGGCAACACGATTCCTCCGACGTGTGAGACGACGCTCCGCAAATGCTCTAAGGATTTCACGGCACCGATCGTTCCACCCGCGACACCCAGTAACGCGACCGGCTTTCCGGCCAAGGGTGACGGATGACCGAGACTTTCAATAATGTGCTTCATCACGCTGCTGAAGCTACCGTAATATTCAGGCGTGGCCAGAATAATCCCCGTGGCTTGTCCCACTTTCTGTTGGAGCTGTTTCGCATCCATGGACTGGGGATCGGTCCCAGGCGGTGGCAGATTCAATGTGGCAGGATCAATGACCTCGGTCGAGACCTTTGGGTGCTTCTTCAGTTCATCTTGGACGAGGGCGGACGCCATATGCGTATAGTTGCCTGGACGCACGCTGCCGTTGATGATGACGATGTGAATCTCCTCGGATGAGCCTGACATCGTTTCCCCAGGAAGGCAGGGATTATTTTTTGGATCGGTACACTTTCAACCCTGATTGCACATTCTCCATGGTTCATCCCCATCGACGCGAATCAGGCTGCACTGCTGAACTCTGCCGCCGCTTATGTATTCAATTCCAATCACGCTCCCATTATTGCTCGTATTTCTCGACGATTTCCGGCGGACGGATCTGCGCGTCGTCCGGGTTCTCCCCCGCATCACGCAGCGCACGACGCTGGCGCAAGAGATCCAAACATTGATCGAGTTCGACTTCGATCTTCGTCAGCCGTTTTCGATCTGACTCCTTCAATGAGCCCTGTGAGTAGAGTCGATGCTCTTCCGTGACCAAATTCTGAATGCGATCCAAAACCGGTTGATCTTTCGCTTGGCCCTCCATAGTTAATTCCTCCAGCGCCCCGTCCCCAGCCGTTGGCGCAGCAACTAGGACCAGCTGATCATCTTGCCACCGACTACATCCGCCACAATAACCGTCTCGATCAGCTCTTTACGGAGCAATCCCATCGCATCGGCATCCAGAACCAGCATTCGCAAAATGAATCGTGCCCGCGGCCTCATCCACCTTCAGCAATTCGAATAGTTTAAGTTCGTTGGGAGTCATCTCTCCGTGAACCTCCGCGGAGGATCAGGATGCCTCACGGCTGCTGTTCAAAGCAAGTGTACCGAGTGCAAGAACTGACAGCCCAAACGAACGGAACTGATTACACTGTTACCCTTTGGGGTATTGATGACGGGAAGTATCGGCAGAGGAGGTTGTCTCGGCGTATCAAGAACCAGAGGGGTCTATTCGAGATTGCTCCACCAGCCAGCGCAACATTTTCTCCGACCGCACGACGCCGATCGTCGCCGCTCCATTTCCATTCCAGGATCTCCGTCAGGTCCTGACCGTATGTTCGTGATGTACTCCTTATGTTCGATGCGCTTGTCGCGGATGGCTTGCTTGGCATAGGCCGCGGTCGAGCCCAGCCCCACCCGTTCGATCACGTCCGCCGCGAGATGGAATCGATCCATATCGTTGAGGAACACCATGTCGAACGGCGTCGTCGTGGTGCCTTCTTCTTTGTACCCGCGGACGTGAAGGTTCTTGTGATTGGTCCGGCGATACGTGAGGCGATGGATCAGCCAGGGATAGCCGTGATACGCGAAAATGACGGGCTTATCGGTCGTAAAGAAGCGTGTCGAAGTGCTTATCCGGTAAGCCGTGTGGATGCTCGGCCTTATCGGCTGGAGCTTCATCAGGTCCACAACATTGATCACCCGAATTTTCAGCTCGGGCACGTATTGGCGGAGCAGTTGCACCGCCGCGAGCGTCTCTAATGTCGGGATATCGCCGGCGCAAGCCATGACGACATCGGGGTCGCCCCCTTTGTCGTTGCTCGCCCACTCCCAAATCCCGATCCCGGCCGCGCAATGCTTCACGGCCGCATCCATGCTCAAATATTGCAGCGCCGGTTGTTTTCCGGCCACGATGACGTTGACATAGTTGCGACTCCGCAGACAATGGTCGGCGACGGAGAGCAGGGTATTCGCGTCGGGCGGGAGATAGACCCGAATCATGTCTCCTTTCTTGTTCATGACATGATCGATGAACCCTGGGTCCTGATGAGAAAAGCCGTTGTGATCCTGACGCCAGACGTGAGAGGTCAATAGATAGTTGAATGACGCGATCGGCCTGCGCCAGGGAATCTCGCTGCCGGTCGTCTTTAGCCACTTGGCATGTTGATTGAACATCGAGTCGACGATGTGAATGAACGCCTCGTAGCGAGGTGAACAGACCGTGACGCCCGGTGAGCAGATAGCCTTCCAGCCAGCCTTGGCAGGTATGCTCGCTGAGGATTTCCATCACGCGTCCATCCGTGGCCAAGATGGTCGTCTTCCGGAAGCGCTCGGCCATCCACGTGCGATCGGTCACGTCCAGGATCGCGCCGAGGCGGTTCAACGTCAGTCTCATCGGGAGCCATCGACGCGGAAGTTCTGCTCTGCCATGTTCAGCTTCATCACATCTCGCAGAAAGCCGCCCATGCACACGCGTGGCTTCCGCCGTCACGGTCCCGGGCTTGGGCACCTCGACGGCATAGTTTCGAAACTCCGGCAACGCTGAGGTCCTCGCAGCAGCAAGCCGCCGTTGGCGTGTGGATTGGCTCCCATCGGCGAGGTGCCCGTGGGAGCCAAGCTCGGCAAGTCGGGCTTCAGCGTGCCGTTTGCGTCGAAGAGTTCCTCCGGCTTGTAGCTTTTCATCCAGGCTTCAAGCAGCTTAATGTGACCTGGATTGGTCGCCATCTCGGCCATCGGCACCTGATGAGAGCGCCAATAGTCTTCGGTCTTGCAGACCATCTACTTCTTTGGGCCCCGTCCAGCCCTTTGGGAGATCGTAGAATGATGATCGGCCATCGCGGGCGCTGAAGCGACCGTCGGCGCCGCCCTTGCGCCGCCGAGCATTCTTCTGGATCGATCTTGATCTCGGCAATGACCGTATTCAACGTCGCCGCCATCGTTTCGATGCATGATCGCGGGCTCGGACCCTTCGATACAATACGGCTTGTACCCGTAGCCGACGAACAGGCTCTCCAGTTCCTCTCGACTGATCCGCGCGAGCACGGTCGGATTGGCAATCTTGTAGCCGTTCAGATGCAGGATCGGCAGCACCGCCCCGTCCGTGACGGGATCGAGAAACTTGTTGGAATGCCAGGACGCGGCGAGCGGGCCGGTTTCGGCTTCGCCGTCGCCGACGACGCAGGCCACGATCAGGTCGGGATTATCAAAGGCCGCGCCGTAGGCGTGCGACACGGCGTAGCCGAGTTCCCCGCCTTCATGGATCGAGCCGGGCGTTTCAGGCGCCGCATGACTCGGGATGCCGCCGGGGAATGAAAACTGCCTGAATAACCGCTTCATGCCCTCCACGTCCTGTGAGACATTGGGATACAGCTCGCTGTACGTCCCTTCGAGATAGGTGTTGGCGACCACCGCCGGTCCACCGTGGCCAGGACCGCAGATGTAGATCATGTCCAAGTCGTATTTCTTGATCACCCGATTGAGATGGACATAAATAAAGTTCAAGCCTGGCGTGGTGCCCCAATGGCCCAAGAGCCTGGGCTTGATATGCTTTAACGGCAAAGATTCCTTCAGCAGCGGATTGTCGAGGAAATAGATTTGCCCGATGGACAGATAATTGGCCGCTCGCCAATAGGCATCGATGAGATTCATTTCCTTCACAGATACAGATTCCTTGACGGGTTGTTCAGAGAGACGATCAGACATCAGAGTCCTCCTGCTTGATAGTTCTCGGATTCTCGACTATGCCTGCTTCAGCCATCAGGCCGCTACAGAGAAACATCGCATGCAGGCGAAACCGCCGGCGCGGCTCTCGGCCACCTGTCTACTTTGTGTAATGGTCAGCGCCGAGAAAATGTATCGACACATACTGTTCATCTCCAATTACCCAACTGTCATGTGGAATCGGGGGTATATAAAAGACGCTCCCAGGTGTCATTTCAACAAGATTGCCATCGTTCATTGCAGCAGTCGCCCGTCCTGATATCACCATACCAATATGCTCGACCTCGCAAAACGCAGTGCCGGTCAAAGGGCCAACGTGTTCCGACCATTTCCACCCTGGCTCGTATGTTGCGCGGCCAATTGTCATTTCGCCTACCCTGACAATTTCAAATTTTCCTTTCTCAAAGATTCGAATTTCGTCAGGAGCATCAAATCGTTTTAAGATCACGTCAAGCATCGTGCCTCTCCAAATTGATCAACGAAACAGAAGTTTCACGTCTAAGTATTGGACGTTTAAAGCTAAAGACCAATCATTTTTGGCCAGAATTGCGATTGACGTCGAGATGTGAATATAAAGCGACGAAGAGGATGACAAAATAGTCAGTCGCCAAGTGCTTCCTTTCAATCTCAGTGTTCACAGACGCGCCTAATGGCGCCGGCGAAGGTCAAGACCATTTTAGCGTTCGGGTCTGCCTCAGATATCGCCGGGCATGAACGCTAGACTTTGCCACGCGCCGCGTCCACGCTCCAGATGCCGGACCCCTGTGATGAGATGTACAGAAACGTGAAGCAATACAGAACCGCCATTTCTCCCATGTTTTGAATGGGCAACAGCGCCTGTGTGCCGTGCGCCATCCAATAGGCGGCCGCCATCAGACCGCTACAGAGAAACGCTGCCCACCCGGCAAACAGCCCGATCATGACGAGCAGCCCGCCGATCAATTCGATCGGACCGGCAACGTATGCGACAAAGGAAGGAACGGGATGCGGCGTTCCAGGGAACCCGAATAACTTCTGGGTGCCGTGCCAGAGAAACAGGAAACCCGTGGCGATGCGCAGCAAGGCATAGGTTTGAGCGATATAGGCATGCATGAATGGCGGCATGAGCACCTCCTCATTCGGTGACGATCGCACCGTGTAACTCCAGGGATTGGGCGTCCTGGTTCGATTTCATTTTATTGCGCCGGTGAAAGCAGCGGCGTTTCCTTGTCCTTGACGAAGAACACGATGAATTTCGCCGGCTTTGTATCGCTGGCGTTGCGTCCCACCGCATGAACATCGTCCGGTGCCTCATAAAAGGTTTGTCCGGGTGCAAGCGTTACCTGTTTTCCATCCTTCACCTGCATCACTATGGACCCTTCCAGCACATACACGAAGGCATGCGCATTATGTCGATGCGCCAAATCCGAGGCACCCGGTGCGTAATCGACCGTAATCAGGACAACCTCTTTCCCTGCAATCTCCTTTATGTCCTTCTTCATGAGAGGAGTGACCTGTCCAGGTTCAGCCGCAACGGCACTCGCCGCCATGAACAATCCCATCAATCCAAGCAACACGCGTTTCATCGCTCTGCTCCTTTCATAACTATTTGCTAGATACAAGGTAGCCCCAATAAGTCTGGATGTTTCCCGATCTCACCGTCTCAAACCTGATTACGAGCCGTTCGGCTCTATGCCGTATCTATTTTTTTTGTTGGCGCAGATCGAATATGCGGATACCCGCCGATGAGCGATTTGACATGTACAGTCCACGCCCTAGAACCGCTTTTCCTCCAAGTCGTACACGTCAAACCACACATAGACCGGACGATGGTTCGGCACGAACTCGGGAATGTATTCTTCGAGATATTGCTGGGCCTGAAGATTCATGTCGCTGAGTTTCATATCGCGCAGCTGGTTGTTCCATTTCAGCACTTCGTCCGGGTCCTTCACCGTCGACTGTGCATGGACCCACTGGGCAAGTTCCTCATCTGAAGCGCCGGTGGCGACGACTTCTTGGAACTGTTCCGGTTTAATCCCTGTAAACGCGAACCATTGGCTCGCCAGGGAACAGGGCCAATAGTTGTATTCGCCATTCATATTCACGAGGAATGCCCTGCATTTATCGACGCACCGCGCCGCAATCACATAGCCTCCCATTTTTTCTCGAGGGCTGCGGGGATAACTCTTTCGGAGATCCTTGGCCAACTTCTTCACTTTTTCGAGATCAGTGTTCATCATGCTGCCTCCCTGTGTGTGTTTCTCACAAGCGAACAACGCCATTACGCATGCATCCGCCGTTCGCCGAGTCCATGTCGCAATGCTTCGACATCCACTTCCTGTTCCAGGCGGTGCAAAACTTCGTCGCTGATTGTGCCCTCATCCCGGAGCCGGATCAACGCCGAACGTTCGGCTGCTAAGGTTTCTTCTCTGAGTCGAAGAAAGGCTTCGCTCGTTTCTTTCTTACAATCAGGATCGACCTCGGCATCCGGCGAGAAGCGCCGAAGGCGTCCGCCATAATGCAATCCTAATTGTTCGACATGAGCCGGTTTCGGCCAGTCTTCTTTGGTCAATTCGTTCAGGCGAAACAGTGCCGCGCCGGCCGCCTGTTGGCGAGCCTGCATTTCTTCTTCCTCTCCCTCCGAACCGCCGCTCACTCCGAGTGTCCGTATCAGCGGAGCTAACGTCAACCCCTGGACGACCAATGTGGCAAGAATCACCATAAAGCTGAGCAGAATGATTTCCGACCGGAAGGGAAATGGCGCGCCGGTGCTGGTTGAGACGGGCAAGGCCATCGCGGCCGCCAAGGTCACAATGCCCCGCATACCTGTCCAGGCCACCAAAAAAATATGCTGCCAGGGCGGCAGCGGGTCCCGAGCACGGAGCGTTGAACTCAGGTATCGGGGAATTGCCGCGATTAAGGGGACCCATCCAACCCGGACAACAATGGCCGCCACACTAATGAGCGTCCCCCCGATAACGAGGGACCACAATCGATCCGAGGGAACGGCTTCCCGGAGCGCGCCGAGCTGCAAACCGATCAGGATGAAAATCACGCCGTTCAGGATAAATATGACCAGATCCCACACGGCGCGCCCCTGCAGCCTGGTGGTCGGCGCAACCACCTTGCTGAAGTGTTGCCGTAGATAGATGCCTCCGGCAACGCAGGACAGCACGGCGGAGGCATGGATCGATTCACCAATCACCCAAGCCACATAGGGAGCCAATAACGTCGCTGCGATCTCCGTGAAGCTGTCCTCAATGGCGTGGAGCGCCCATCGCGTCATCCAGCCGACCAGAATTCCCACCCCGACGCCCGCGACCGCAGCATACACAAATTGGAACAGCGTCTCGCCGAGTACGAAACCGCCGCTGACGACCGCCGCCACGGCGGCCCGATAGAGGACTAATGCTGTGGCATCGTTAACGAGACTTTCGCCTTCGAGGATCGTCACGATTCGGCGCGGCATATTGAGCCGTTTGCCGATGGCCGTAGCTGATACGGCGTCCGGGGGAGATACGATCGCGCCGAGTGCGATCGCTTCAGCCCAACCGAATCCCAACACCACATGCGCGACCATCGCCACAGCTGCCGTGGTCACCAGCACAAGCCCCACCGCCAGGAGCGAGATGGGGCGGATGTTCTGACGGAAATCGCGCCAGGAGGTGAAGTAGGCGGCAGCCCATAGGATCGGCGGCAGAAAGACCAAAAAGACCAGATCGGGATTCAGGGCGACGGTCGGCAATCCCGGCACGATGGCCAAGAGAAGTCCACCGATGACGAGAAGAATGGGATAGGGAATCAAGATCTTGCGCGCCACGGTCGTGAGAGCCAACACGACCGCGAGTAGCAGTATGATGAGTTCAAGCTGGTGTAGGTTATCCATCGCGATACGCCACTGGCCAGTAAAGATTGTCTAAGTACGTGCGGTCAATCGGACTCGGCAAGATCCCCTCTCCTTGCTCACTGCTTACCTCCAGATTTCGCGCCACCCCCTGCGCCGATCGGAATCATTGCTCCACTGATCTGACCGGCTTGGTCTGAGGCGAGAAAGAGCAGCGTGTCGGCGATGGATTCCGGATTCGTCCACGTCGATGGATCAGTTTGGGGCATGCTTGCGCGGTTGGCCGGCGTATCGATGGTGGTGGGCAGCACTCCGTTGACCGTCACGCCCGAGCCTTTCAGTTCGAGCGCCAACACGCGGATCAGCGCGAGCAGGCTCGACTTGGCGACGAGATAGGCGGCGGCGCCGGGAAACGGCTCGACCGCCGCCCAGGCCGCGACGTGCAGAATGCGACCGGTTCCGCGTTCCACCATATGGGGCAACACGGCTTTGGACAGCAGGAACGCCGACGTCACGTTCATCGTCAACATCCGCTGCCACAGCGACACATCGGTGTCCACGACACGCCCCATCGCAAAGCCCCCGACCAAGTTCACCAACACATCGAGACGGCCCGCCGTTTTGATCACGTCATCCACGAGGCGACGGATGGCCGCCTCATCCGTGACATCGGCCTTCATCGCGTTCCCCGCCGCCACCTGTTCAGGCGGCGGATTGCGATCCGCTGTGATGACGCGCGCCCCGGATCGCGCAAAGGCCGGTGTGACCGTCCGGCCCAGCGCGCCGGATCCTCCGGCAATCAGCACGACTTTCCCTTCGACGCTCATCCTGCTCCTCCAAGGTGGAGCTCCACGGCTTGATCCATCCTCCGTAGCAGACTACTGCGGAGAGACGGGCAGCCGTGGACCCAAGTGATTCTTCGGCAACAGAACCGCTCAGGCCTTTCTGCCGGTATCGTAATAAAACCGCTCGTGGACGATCTTGCCGTTCTTCCACTTGGCGACGGAGACTTGCTCCAGATGAACCGGCTGTCCGCTTGTGGCGATGAAATCCATCGTAGATTCATAAAACGTCACGTTGTCGCCGATGCCAGTCGCCGTGACATTAAATCCTTTCCATTCTTTCACGCCGCTCATAAATTGTTTCTCTCGCTCGATGTTGGCTGCCAAGCTCTTCGTCGGGGGATTCGCGTTGTCTTGCATCACCGTATCCTTGTCGTAGAACTCGTTCATCGCCTCGATGATCTTGCCCTGGCGGACATAGCCAAACAGGTCGTTCAGTCGTTGTTGCGGATTGTGATCGCTCATCGTCGAACTCCTTTCATGTTTTTTGTGATGTGAACCTAATCCCCGCTTTTTGCACCTCTTGGTACGGCAGCAGCCACACCAATGATTCATCGCTGAGGTCGCCGACTTGAATCCGATTGCCCCATGGGTCCCGAAAATCGCAGCGAAAGTCCGGATGCAGCTTCAGTTTGTACTTCTTCGTCAGCTTCTTACGAACTTCTTGAATCTGCATTGCGTCGCGGACCATGAGGCCAAAATGCTTCGTGCGATCCGGCTGAAGCTTCTCCACTTCAAAAATGGCCATGAACTGATGCTCGCCGAGCTTGCACCAGGCAGCCCCCTCGCCACCGCGCAACATCTTCAGTCCGAATACGTCCTGATAAAACTTCACCGCTTTCTTCGCGTCGGTGACTTCGATCACGACGTGGTTGCAACCATAGACTTGAACCGACATGAATCACCTTCCTCCTGGTCCCCTAGCAATACTTGGGTTGGTTCGAGCCTTTTCTATGGCAGAAACGAACACGTCGGCCGGTTGTGCACCGGAAATTCCAGAGGTTCCATCGAGGATGAAGTACGGCACTCCTCGAATGCCCAACGTATGACCAACCGACTCTTCGGCTTTAACCTCCGCGATTCCTTTGTCGCCCGCAAACAATTGATCCGCTTTGAGGCCTGCGCGATCGGCCAATTTGGCGAGTGCCGATGAAGAACCAATATCGAGACCTTCTTCGAAATAACCTTTGAACAACGATTCCACCACCGCGTCCTGGCAGCCTTGCTGCCCGGCATACCAAATCAATCGATGGGCGAGAAATGTATTCGGCGTCCTGGCGATTTTCTGAAAGGCAAAAGATATCTGCTCGTTCCTTCCGGCCTCCAGCAAGCGTTGCTCCATCTCTTTGAATGTATCCAGACTGCCGAACTTGGCTTCAAGATAGGCTGTTCGAACCATCCCTTCCTTCGGCATCGTCGGATTCAATTGAAAGGGCCGCCATTGGATCTTCACAGGCACGGAACCGTTCCACTTCCTGAGCACCCGTTCAAGTCGTCGTTTGCCCACATAGCACCAAGGGCAGACAACGTCCGAGTAGATTTCGATCAAAAGCTCACGTTCATTCATGAGTGTCTCTACAACGACCGATCCCGTGTTTCCCTGTAGCCCCAACGACGACACATATATTGAGTCCTGCTCTCCAATAGTTGAGCATTCCCTCTATCGACCATCTTCACATAATGATGCCGAAGCCTCTTGCTGTAAACCACTCAAAACCCTTGTTTATTGGGAAGCCATAATCATGAATCCTAGGCCTGGCAACTACTGTTCCCAGAGTAAGGAATTGAACTCGGCTCTTCGATCTTCTTGAAACTAAGAGAGAAAGGCTGGGGAAAACGCAGGATTGCAGAAAGAGAACGCACCAACGAGGTGCCGCAGTAGCGGCACTGTGCCGAATGACCGGCTCCTGCGGCTGGCCCTATGGTACTCTTGGTGAAAAGATGATCGTGATGGCTTCTCGTTTTCGAGCCTGTCTGTCAATCTTCATCATTATCACGACTTGGGTGGTGTGTCTTCAATCTGGATCCGCATCGGATGACTTGCCTCGATCATCCCGTGTGGGACCATTAGGAGTTCCTCTCATCTCATACGAACGGATTCCGATTGCCACAATCTTAGCGCATCCGGATCGTTATCAGATGAGAGAAATTAGGCTGACTGGAACCGTCACGACGATTCAGACAGAGACCGTCACTAACAGGCTGATTTGTGGACGAGCCCACGAATGGACGACGCTCACAGTGGAAGATGACAGCGGACAGATCGAGATCATCGATCAAGGAGCCTGTGGCAGAAATATCAGTTCGTTGAAAGCGCCTATGCTGAAGGTAGGCCGGCAGATCGATCTGTTGGTCCTGGCTATTCTTGCGAGATATGCCGACCAGTCAGAGACGGCCTTGGAAGTCACAATTCGTTTCCTTGAGACTTCTGGGAATTGATCCCGGCAGCTATGCATACCAACACACACTGATCTGTAAGTCCTCGTCCTATCGATATCACGTGAGCACATAAGGCATCTGAGTTCTAACTGTCGGTTGACTTGCATCGAGCCGCTATCTAGACTCTCGCCGGTCCGGAAAGCACATACGAGGGTTTGACATGCCGGTGATACGGAATACCATCAGCCAAGATTGTTTCAATGCGGATGCAAACCTGCCATATGCCCTGCGACTAAAAGATTTCGAGATGGCCATGCAGGATATTTACGATTTCTTCTATGACATCAACAGAGGGCTCATTCGGCGTGGACTCCTCCGGCTGGACGACATACTGCGCCCCGCAATCATGTCAGGTCTCCTTTCAGATATGCTGACTGCAAGCCTGTCGAAACACTCGAGAAGCCTTACTGTGAATCTCTATCACAATGGCCATCCAGATTTAATTGTGAACGGCGTTTATCCTGGCAATAAAGTCCAGGCTGGAGAACAAGGGGTAGAAATTAAAACCACAAGGAAGTCAGGCGGCGCGGTAGATACCCACGGAGCTCGCAATCAATGGATGTGCGTATTTGTGTACGAAGTTGATTGCTTGACTGAACCGGCAAAGGACCGCGCGCCAATGACTTTCAGCGAGGTTTATCTCGGGAAGGTGACATTGGAGGATTTTCGCAAGAATGCTAGGGGGGAATTAGGAACCCGCACAGCAACGCTTCATAGATCCGGCATCGAAAAACTTCGAAGGAACTGGGTCTATATGGTCACAGAGTAAAGGTCGCCATTCTTATGGTGCGCCAGTCGCGGCAGAGCCTTTTTCGCGATCTCAAAATAGTGTGGATCTTTTTCGACGCCGATACTTGAGTATCCAGCCGCTTCGGCAGCAGCAAGCGTTGACCCGGTTCCGCAGAATGGATCGAGCACGATCCCACGTCCCAGTGGAAGAACACCTCTTACCAGCGTCCGTAAGAATTGCTGAGGTTTCAGGCTTGGATGAGGCGCAAGTTGCCTTTCTGATTTGTGCGTAGGCGAAGATGCAATAACATCCCCGAAGGGTTTATCCCGGGATGGCCTTCTAAATCCCCCCGTTCCCCACTTCCTCAGATTATCCTGAACTCTTCCCTCTAGTGGCTTGCGAAATATCAGCCACGGTTCCCACATGGAACGTGGCATGACGCTGACATCAGGAAATTCTTCGTGTGCAGCTTTGGGTCTATCTCCCCCTCTCATCGTCATCACAAGACGTACAATTTCCCCGCGTCTTTCAAGACCGGCCTTCGCCAAAGCACCCGAGACCACATACGAGAGCAAGGGATTCGTGGCAACAACGACATTAGCACCGGGAACTAACACCGGGATGAGAGTCTGTGCCCACTCAAAGAAGAACAACTCGAGAGCATGCAGATCTTGTGACGAGAGCACTGTGAATCTTGGAAGAGGTGCCCGCTGCACACCATCGAAAGAGGGCGGTATTCGCCAGACACCGCCTCTGCCGTTCCTCAATTTGGTCTGCTGTTCTTCTGTGTATTCGAACAATCCGTACGGAGGATCAGTGACCACGCCGTGGACAGTGTTATGCTGCTGTTGACGCAACCAATTCAGACAATCGGCTTCGAAAACCTCTGCGCTTCCGAATGAAAACCTTCGATAATATTGAGGATAACTTTCTGCCGCTTTGGATATCCGCGATAATAAGGCGCTCTTCAGCCCATACTGCCCCCTCGCGCTCCGTACAAAGACTGATGGCGTGTTTAACCTTAGATAGGATCGGACACTCGATCGCGCTCCATCACCAATGAGATCTGCGACATACTGTTCAATCACGTGAAGGGAAGCGCCGCCTGGTCTAGCAGTAAGAGCCGAAAAGATGGCGTCCCGGACCTCTCCAGGACGCCGCTTCTGTTGTGTGATTGCCTTGTACACGCGGCGGAGAATAAGACGTCTAAACGTCTTTGTCAACGCTATCTTAATGGGCTGTCAACCCAGTTTAGAAATGTCTTCTTCCTCCCCAAGTAGAAATGTCCAGTTTTAAGTTCCGGCCGTTGCCGCGTGTGCTCCTCGTTTCGGCAGCGGTCTAATCGGTCTTGTGGGGTTAGGGCGACGCCATCTAACGAGACAGTCATAATTCCTGCCTGTCGAGGGTAGGTTACATGACTTGCGTCATCCTCCCAGTATGATAAGGCATGACTTAATATGAGTATGAGAATTTTAAGGAGGACGGCATGTCCAGCATAGAACGGCTGACAATTACCATTCCCACTGATATGGCGGCGGTGGTGAAGGCGGCGGTTGACGGTGGGGACTATGCCTCGACCAGTGAAGCCGTGCGCGAATGGACGCTTCGGCGCGTGGTGCAGGAGCAAGAATTAGCCGCGCTGAAAGCGGACATCGACAAGGGGCTGGCTGATGTAGCCGCCGGTCGGGTGCGAGATTCTGATACCGCCAATATCGTTAAGCGCGGGAGGCAGTTATCAGCAAAACGCTGACCTTCGCCTCACCGACACCGCAGAAGCCTCGGCGTCCCTACACTCGCCGAGCCTATGAGCCGATGATTCGTGACCTCATGAGTTTTGTGGGTATTTCTACACCAGATGAGTTTCGGAGCGTCACCCTTTCGCTCCGGTAGCTCCGGCCTTCTCCATGACGAACATTTGCTGTTGCTTGCCGGCCTTAAAGCTCGTCGGCGGCTGGCCATCCGGCAAGGCATAGATCAATTTGACCTTGTTTTGGTCGGCTTCGACTAATCCCTTTGCAGTCGCGCCGACATCGGGCGACTTGGTGCTGATCAGCGTGACCTGCCATGGCTTTTGGTTGGTCTCAAGTGTATAGGTCGAGGCAAACATTTCTTTCCGATCCTTGTCATAGACAATAATGGTCTTGTCATTGATATAGACGGATGTGTCGGTCAGTTCGCCCTGATCGATCGGCGAGCCGTTACGCTCGCCGCTGACGATGCGGTATTCGCCGGTGAGATCAGCTTTCGGTTGATCCGAGGAGCGACCGGTGCAGGCAGGCATGGCGAGGAAAAGCAGAATGGATATGGCCAGATAAGATTTTACCGTTGAATACATCATGTGACTCCTTTCTTCATCGACTCGGGTTGCAGGAAAAGTGTTCATGAAGTGGCTTACCTTTCAGACGGCGATTCCTTCTTCACGATGACGGCCCGACCTTGTCGGGTCAGTTTACCTGTGATGAAATCTCCGGGACGCAAATCTGTATCGCCCCTCGTATAGTCGTCGACGATGAGCACCGTCTCTTCGCCGTTGCCTTGCCGGACCGTATGGGTCTTTTCGTCGGATTGAACGATCCGTCCTTGTATGTTCTTCGTGCCGGCGGCCTGACCGGGATTCACGCTGGATCGGCAATCCCCGTATCTTGTCGACCCATACCGGGCGCATCACTCGGCATAGATCCACTGGTTCCGAATAGTATCTGCCGAATGAAACCGCTCACGAAGTCCTCCTGTGCCGTTTCGATACAAGCGTCCCGACTGCGCTTCAGAAAGTATTATTAAGCAACTTGCGGACCGATGAGCCTTTGTCCCAGAGAAATAATGTTTTTATGCTGAGAATGAACGGTTTCTCTTACGGCTCTAGGCCGAGTATTGGAGCCTAGCGTCATGCGATGCTGCCCAACATGTCTTGGTGAGGACAGAATGCGGAGGAAGGGAATTACTCCTAGATCTAGGGAAAACCCTTGATGTGCTCAAACTCTAGAAAAGGTACGTGGCTAAGCCGTGGCGGTTACAGGTCCAGACCTTGCTGTTCATCGACACGCAAGAGGGAGCATGCGATGACGAATCTTGAGAGAGATGTCGGTCGTCTGTTGGACCGAGTGCGAAGGCACGATTGGATCGTTCCTTTTTTGATGGTCCTTCTAGCCGTCGCCCTTGCCTTCACGATGGACGCCTTGGATCAGGTGGTGAAAGGCCGTCTGAAGCCGGTATGGTGGCTGTTCAGCGGAGGCCAGACCACCGCCCGGCAGTTGCTCTCCGCCATCGCGGCCGCCATGGTGGCCATTGTCACCATGAGCTTTTCGATCACCGTGACGGCCCTCATCTTTATCGCTCAGCATTACGGCACCCTCCTCATCCGCACCTTCATGCGCAATTTCACCACTCAAGTCGTCCTGGGTTTGTTTCTCGCCACGTTTGTGTACGCCCTCCTTATTCTCCGGATGGTCCATAGCGCGCCCAACGACGAGTCGCTTCCCCGGATCGCAATCACGCTCGGCATCGTACTGGCCTTGGTGTCCTTCGGCATGCTGGTCTACCTGCTCTACCACGTGTCCCAAAATCTCGACGCGCCGAATCTCATCGCCGCTCTCGGCCGGGATCTCGAACGAGTGATCCACCGGATCACCGAGCCTCTGGGTGGAGCACCGGACACAGAAAACCCACCGGCGCCGCAGATGACCGGCTCGCAAACCGTGACGTCGGAATCCACAGGGTATGTGCAGATGATCGATCACGAGCGACTGCTGGCGCTCGCCCAGCGGCACAACGCCGTCATCCGTCTGGAATCAGGCATCGGCCGCTTCGTCCAACAGGGAGACCGCCTGGCGACGATCGACGGACCTCCAGGAGCGCCCATCCCGGCGGACATCGTGCAAAAAGCCATGCCCATCGGGGCTAAACGTACGTTGGAAGCGGACATCGAATTCGGCCTGAATCAATTGGTGCAAGTCGCGATTCGCGGCCTCTCTCCCGGGCGCAACGACACGTTCACCACCATGCTGTGTCTCGATCGCCTCGGGGCTGCCCTGAGCCAGCTGGCCGAACGACGATTTCCTCCGGCCGTCCGACGCGATGACGGCGGGCAGCCCCGTCTCATCACTCAGCCGTCCACGTTCGCTGAGTTGGTTGATCGCTCGTTCGAACAAATCCAATCTTTTGGCGGCGAAACGACGGTCGTGGCCGCGCGCCTGTTGCACCAGCTGCGCATCGTGGCGGGCCACACCCACCACCCGGCGGACCTCGCGGCGCTGCGCCGTCACGTCGTGGCGATCCATGAAGAAAGTCGCAAGCGCCTGGCCGATCGCGTCGGCATCGAAGCCATCGAGCGCGAGTTCGAGGCCGCCATGGCCGCGTTGGACGCTTCGTCCACTCAGCCCGCATCGACGAGTCTGCGAGGCGTGTGAGGCCCTCGGCTTTGCCGCGAGGCGAGCGTGAAGCGTGGTTCCAGGCGTGACATGCGAGACGGACGAGAGTGGCGAGACAAGCGAGATTCGTTGAAAAGCAGTGTTCACCAGTCTCGCACTTCTCGTTCCTCTCGCCATTCTCGCGAAAGACGAGATACGAACAACGCTTCACGAGATGCGTGCCTTTTTCACCCATACCGCAGTTTGAGGATGAGATTTGTGCCGGCCAGCACAAAGGTGATGCCGTTGGTCAGCATGATCGGCAGCGAATCTATCCAGAGGCCGTATAAAAACCAACAGGCCACGCCGGTGGTAAATGTCGCCAGCATCGGCAACGAGAGGTCCTTCGCCGATTTCATGCGCCAGGTACGAATTACTTGAGGCACAAAGGCCACGGTCGTCAGCGTACCGGCACTGTCCACTACCAACTACCCACTGCCGTTACCTTCCCTTATCCACCCGCACGTCCAGTTCGCCGTCCAACTTGGTCACATCGACATGAATGCCTTCCTCGGCGCGCTGAAAATGGAGATCGACGGTCGCCTGCCCGACCTGCAGGTTGCGGAGATCCAAGCGATCGAGAAAATTCGGCAGGAGAGGCCTGACGATGCGAAGTCGCTTGGCGAACGCGTCCGGAGTCAAGCCGAGCAGGGTCGTCAGAAGAAACGGCATCGCGCCTGAGGCCCAGGCCTGCGGATGGCACGCGACGGGATAGTTGATCGGTATCTCATACTCCGCGCGGCCGAACCCGCAGAAGAGTTCCGGCAACTGGTGCTCGCGAAAATGAAACGCGGCGTCGAACAATCCATGGAAGATGCGCAGCGCGTCGTCATCCGAACCATAGCGGCGGAAGCCGGCCGCGATGATCGAATTGTCGTGCGGCCATACCGTACCGAGATGATAGCCGATCGGATTGTACCCTCGCTCCTTGGAGGACAACGTGCGCACTCCCCATCCGCTGAACATGTCGTCAGCCATCAGCCGTTGGATCGTCCGCTTGGCTTTGTCGGCCTCGACGATACCGGTCCAGAGAGCCTGGCCGGGATTGGACGAGATCACCGCGGCAGGCCGCCCCTCCGCCTGAAGCGCCATGGCATAACAGCCCTGATCCTCCATCCAAAAGTCCCGGTTGAATCGTTCGCGCAGCCGCTGGGCTTCGCGTCTGAGACGCTCTGCGCGATCTTGATCCCCAGCCCGCTCGAAGAGCCCCGCCATCCCGAGTTTGGCGGCATAGACATAACCCTGCACTTCAACCAGAGCGATCGGCGGTTGAGCGAGATTCCCATCGGCATTGACGATCGCATCGCCCGAATCTTTCCATCCTTTGTTGACGATATTATTATTCTTATTCTCCGCGCGGCTGTCGTATGCCAGATACCCTTCGCCATGTCGGTCGCCGTGCTTATCTATCCAGGACAAGGCCCGCTCGCAGGAGTCCCGCAGTTCGTTGAACAGATTCAGCGAGCCGGTCCACGCCGCCTGCTCCGCCAGAAGCATGAGAAACAGCGGCGTGGCATCCACCGTGCCGTAAAACGGGGTGTGCGGAATCGCGCCGATGTTGGCCATCTCGCCCCTCCGCAGCTCGTGCAGAATCTTTCCAGGCTCCTCGTCGCGCCAGTCGTCTTCCTTCGTGCCCTGATACTGAGCCAACAAACGGAGCGTTTGCTCAGCGATCCCCGGATGATAGGCCAGCATTTGCCAAGCGGTGATCAGGCTATCCCGGCCGAAGAGCGTGACGAACCAGGGCACCCCCGCCGCGAAATAGGTTTCATCGCCCACATGCGTGCGTAGAACCCGCAAACCGCGGAACGATCGTTCCATGAGTTGATCCAGGGACGACCCGTTGCTCGATACTTTGACGACGTGCCGCATCCAGGCCCGCGTATGCTGTTCAAGATCGTGTTCCAACGCCGTCAGTTCGCCGGGATCTGGTTTCCGCGACTGCGCCGGCCGGTCTTTCGACTCACCGATTACCAGAGAAAGATCGATCTGCCGGCTGCCACGCGGGCTCATGCGCACGAGGAATTCCGCCGTCGTGCCATGGCGCTGCCGAGGCGGCGGATCGTAGTGAACGGTCATCGTGCGGACCAGACCGTCCTTGCCGTCATAGGACAACCGCAGCGCATCGCCGTCCCAGGACGGGGGATGCAGCCGTCCGAATTGTTTGGGGAGCAGCCCGCGCACGGCGAACAGATCTTCGAAGGCGGACCGAATCGTCAGTGTGACGGACATCTCGATAGGACGGAGCGTGAAGTTTTGGAACAGCAGGCGCTCGCGCAAGGCCGGGATCTCGCTATCGACCAGCCGTCGCCACGTGATGCCGATTTCCTCTTTCTCGATGATGGTGCCGTCCGGAAGTTCCAGTTTGGGATTCGTCAGGGTAAAGACGCCTACCGACCCCTGGACCGACGAGGCGGATAGAGGAGCCGGTTTCTTTCCCGCCAACTCAATCTCATAACCGTTCACATAGCGGCAATCGTGATAGTACAGACCCAGGCCGTGGGAATTGTTGAGCGGCACGTTGCCGTCAGGTTGCGCGACAAAAAACAGATTTTCATGCTTCATGACGATCGCCTCGGCCAGACCTTCGGCGCTCGACGGGCGTCCCTTCGTCAGCGTCTCATCCCGCTGTCCGTCCTGGCGTTCGGCGGCATGCAGCAGCGCGAGAGGCGCCGCCGGCAGCGCAAGCGGCCAGGCCAAAGACCAACGTAGGAACGTGCGTCGTGGGATCATGTTTGTCTCGTTTGTTTAGTTTGTCTGGTTTGTTTCGTTGGTCTTGTCCAGGATTTTGCTGTTCGGCGAGGGCGGCGACTACGGCAGCAAGGACTTGCGGGCGCACACTGAGATGCTCGATGACCTGGGGACGACGATCGACCTTTTCTACGAGGAACTGGAGCGCTTCGCGCGCGAGTCGATGAAAAGGCGGACTATCGAGCTGGAGTGATTCCTGGTTTATTTGGTTTGTTTGGTTGTCTCGACTGTCCCGCTATCCCCCACTCCTCACCTCTCCACTGACAACTACCCTACTACCCCTGGTCACGGGTCCTCGCCCGGCAGCTTGTCGCTGGTCACTGTGCCGCCTGGGACAGTCCCACCGGGAAGCGTGCCGCCCGGTACCGTCTCCTCTGGAAACGTCCCGCCTGGCAATGTCCCACCTGGGACTGTGCCTCCCGGGACCGTCCCACCGGGAGGAGTGACGTTAGGCCACGTCCCGCCGGGCACCGTGCCGCCCGGTAACGTGCCGCCTTCCGGCGTGTTGTCCAAACCGGTCAGCGCGGTTTGCTCGGATCCCTTCTCGACTGGCGGCACCGCGCTGGGGATGCCGCCAGGGGCGGCAGTTTGTTCCTCTCCTCCCCGTGCCGGGTCGGCTATCAATAAAACAGATAAGCCCATCCAGAGACAGAGGCCGGCCGTACGGGAGACAAGACGCGGCGCTCTAGCGGTCGGCAGGAACTTGAGCCGGAACAGCATGTTGCACCATTGCTTTCTGCAAGGCGATCACGATGGCCTTGGGCTGCTCTTCTTTCTGCAGGTCCTCTCCTTGCCGGTGCCCTTGCGTCCACCTCAAGTAAAGCTCCTGCGCCGGCACGAAGAATTCAGCCTGGCGGTGGATAATGGCTCATGGTTAGTGAGTGGTCTTATTGTTCATACTCCTCGACAATCTCCGGCGGTCTGACCTCCGCTTTATCTGCGTCTTGTCCGACGGTCTGTAACGCGCGTCGCCGGCGGAGAAGGTCCCAACATTGATCCAGTTCGACTTGCAGCGCGCGTAACCGGCCCTGATCTTCCTCGCTCGTGGTTTCACGAGCCAGCATCTCATGCTCCTGGCCGACTAGTTCATTGATTCGTCGAAGCACCGACTGATCGGTGGTTTGATTGGTTTGGTCCATCTCGTTTGTCTCGTCTGTCTGGTCTATCTTTCTACAGCGCCCGCATGAAGGCGACCAGCGCTGCCTTTTCTTCTTTTGTCAGCTTCAATTCACCGACCAGGTTGAAAAACTCCACCGTGTCTTCGAGCGTCAAGAGTCGTCCGTCGTGCAAATACTAGCGCAACGCTCAGGCGGCCTCCGCTCGTAACTTCTTCGCTTCGGCCGCGTCCGCAGCGGTCTTCACATCTTTCTTTTCCTCCGGTGGCGGCAATACGGCAGGTAGACCGAGGGACTCAATCCACAGCTCGCGGCTCCAGCCCATGGAATGATACAGGTGCTCGTCCTCTTGATCTTCGACCTCTTCGCAGGCCTGTTTGAGCGCCGTGCCTTCAGCACCGCCCAGCTTTTCCGCCGCTTGGGCGAGCAGTTCCCAGTTCTGGTGATCCTTCGTCTCGGCAGTGACGACGCATTCCGCCGCCACGAGTTGGGATGCCTGAGGATCGCTCTTCTTCATCGCCAGCTTCATGACCTCGACCAGCGACTCTCCTTTGCGCCGAACGATCTGGCGTCCAGGCGTTTCCTTCGCCGGATCCAGCCCCATCTGTTCCAATAAATTACGCATCACTTGCTCATGAGTCCGAGTCTGTTCCAAATACTTTTGCCACTCTTCCTTCAGATCCTCATTCACCGCGCATTGCACCGCGGTCTCATACACTTGCACACCGCCCGCTTCAGTTTCCAAGGCTTGATACAACAATTCGTGGACTTGCTCCGTTTTCATGACGTCTCCTTATGTGAGGTGATTGATGGATTCCATAGCCTTCGCGCCATGAGATTATGCCGGCACTTGCCCTTTGAGCTCACGGTCCCAGTGGCGATGTTGCGCTATCGCGCGGATGAATTTCTCGGCGATAGCGCCTATTTTCGCGCTTCGCCCGAGGATGATGCCCGGGTCCGACGTCAGCAAAGCATTCGGATCCTCGATGACCGACTCTGCGTGACTTTCCGACTGCTTGTCCTGCCCAGGATGGGCGGCGAGCAGCAATTGCACACCCGCGTCGGTGACGGCGATCGTCTTACAGTGAAGGAACGTTTCCTGAACGAAGATCACGGCCTTGGCGTCGCCTTTTAGGATTTCCACTGAGGCATCCCCGCCAGGCAAGTACAAGGCGTCGAACAGAACCGAACCGGCTGTCAGGAAACTGAAATCGATCGGGACCTCTGTTCCTTTCACGCCGGTCAATGTGCCGAGTCTCGGAGCTATGACTTTGGTGTGCGCTCCGGCGGCGGTCAGCGCCTTTTTCATGCCGGCAAGGGCCGCATCGTCCACCCCGTCGGCGGCAAGAACGGCGACCTTGCGGGTGGCAACTCCACGAACGGTGTTCGCCATGCTGAGGGCTGATGATCGCTCCAGCGACGGAGCTTTAGGCTTCGGTTGAAATTGCTTGATGTTGCCGTCTGCCGGCACGCTCAAGTTGAGGGGCCCTTCGATCTTGGCCGGCACTTCAATTCCAAGCCCTTGAGCGACTAGGCCGGCCAGCGTACGATCCACTTGCGCAAGCAAACCCACCATTCGGGTTCTAATAGCCGGCACTTCAACCTTCCCCAGTTCGAACCGAAAGGCCTGCACGATATGCGCCTTCTCGGCATGGGATTGACTGTTCCAAAACAAAGCCGCCTGGGTGAAGTGGTCGAAGAATTTCTCGCTCCGCGCGCGCACTTTCTGCCCCTCCAGCCGCTGCGCAAAACTCACGAAGCCGCCCATGTCGGCCTTCGCCTGCATCGGGCAGCCACCGCCGAGCGAGTTCGGGTGATAACTCACCCTGCCCTGGTTGATGCTCTGGCGCATGTGCCCGTCTCGCTGATTGTTGTGAACCGGCGCCACTGAGCGATTGATGGGGATCTCGTGAAAGTTCGGACCGCCCAGCCGGATCAGCTGCGTGTCGAGATAGGAAAATAGCCGTCCTTGCAACAGCGGATCGTCGGAAAAATCGATGCCCGAGACCAAATGTCCAGGGTGAAAGGCGACTTGCTCGGTTTCGGCAAAGAAATTGTCCGGATTCCGGTTGAGCGTCATCCGCCCGATGCGCCGCACCGGCACGAGTTCCTCGGGAATAATCTTGGTCGGGTCCAGCAGATCGAAATCGAAGCGGTGCTCGTCCTTTTCCTCGACAAGTTGGACGCCCAATTCCCATTCCGGGAAATCCCCGTTTTCGATTGCTTCCCACAGGTCGCGGCGATGAAAGTCCGGATCGAGGCCGGAAATCTTTTGCGCTTCATCCCAGACGACGGAATGCACCCCAACAGCGGCTTCCAGTGGAATTTCACGAAGCGCGATTTGTTCTTCTCATTCACGAAGCGGAATGTATGGACGCCGAACCCTTCCATCATCCGATAGCTCCGCGGGATCGCGCGATCCGACATGACCCACATAATCATGTGCATCGACTCCGGCATCAACGAGATAAAATCCCAAAATGTGTCGTGCGCGGCCGCCGCCTGGGGCATCTCGTTATGCGGTTCCGGTTTGACGGCGTGAACCAAGTCGGGAAATTTCACGGCGTCCTGAATGAAAAACACGGGCATGTTGTTGCCCACCAAATCGAAGTTTCCCTCCTCGGTGTAGAACTTTACCGCGAAGCCGCGCGCGTCACGCACCGTATCCGCCGATCCTCGGGACCCGACGACCGTGGAGAAGCGCACGAAGACCGGCGTCTGAGCTGCGGGATCTTGGAGGAATTTGGCTTTCGTGATGGCAGCCATCGACTCGTAGACTTGAAAGACCCATGGGCGGCCGATGCCACGAGCATGAACGACTCGTTCTGGAATACGCTCATGGTCAAAGTGCGTGATCTTCTCGCGCAGATGAAAATCCTCGAGCAGCGATGGTCCCCGCTCTCCCGCTTTGAGGGAATTTTGATCGTCGTTGATCCGAAGCCCCTGGTTGGTCGTCATCATCTGTTCGTCGCTGCTCTCGCGGTGATCGGCGAGCCGTTCCACCTTGGCGTTATCCTTGGTCTTCTTGTTTCGTTTCATCGCCGACCGCCTTTCATGATCTCGGATTCTACAGTTGATCCATTTCCTTCTCGATTTGCCACCACTGACAATTCATACAGAGACCCCAAGAAGAGTCTGAATTGGTAGGCATATAGCCCTCCCTTCATTTACGGTCAACGGCGCCTCATGCAACGGTTGGTTCCGTACCGAACGCAAAGCCGATCCGCTACGTCTCTCTAGAAAACGAATAGATACAGCATGAGAACGATGACCCCTGGAACGCCCAGCAACCATAAAATTAGTGCCTTGCCCATCATTCCTCCCATGCCTATTGTCTGAAGAGATTAAAAGAGCAGAGAGATTCTGCTCTATCTGTTCCACTTGGATGACTTCGATGTAGCCAGCCCCCACAGCGACCCATATAAGAACAGTAGTCTCGATTTGACGGGGAAGCACCTAGGAAGAACGCTAGTAAATGAAGGAACGGAGCGGGCCTTATGGAGACAGCACGATCTGCTCCTCGAACTGTCTCGCCTCGAGCTTATCCTGATCCATACTGATGTTGTCCCTGCTAGCGGTTATTCTGTCTTGGAGTACGAATCAATTTTCTTTATAGGTATGGAGAAAGGAGGGGTGCCGTCTTGGTATTCTTCCTCATAAATTTGGAAGGCCGCCATCGCAATAGCCAACAGAATGGGGCCGAGAAACAACCCGATGAATCCGAAATAGGCAAGACCGCCCACCGAAGCGAAGAACAGCGCCAATACAGGTAGGCTCGTGCCGGAGCCGATCAGATACGGCTGTAGAACATTGTCCATGAGCCCAACCAGACCGCCGCCCACGGCGATCATGACGGCTCCTTTCCAGACCGGCGCGACGACAAACAAGTACAGTGCCACCGGGCCCCAGACAAAGAAGGTCCCCCCGAACGGCAGAAGTGACAGCAGAGCGCTGAGCGCCCCCAAGAAAACCGGGAATGGCACGTCGAGCAACCAAAATGCCAGCCCCGACACGAGGCCTTGGGCCATCGCTGTCAGTAGAGTGCCGCTCACGACCGCGACGATCGTGGTCCGCATGCGCTCGAACAACTTCGCTTTATGGTCGGGATTTAACGGCACGGCGCGATACAGCCGCTCGAACAGACGCCGGCCGTCGCGGAACAAGAAAAACAAGGTGAAGAGCATCACGAGGAAATCGGTGGCGATGAGAAGAGCATTCTTCGCCACATCAGCCGCTTGAGCGAGCAAGAACCCGCTAACCGCCCGCCCACCCGTCATGATCGACGCTTCGAATTCCTCTCGATGGACGATGAGCCGTCCCAGCCATTCCTGACTGTGGACTCCGATCAGCGGAAAGGTCGAGATGTATTCGGCCGCCTGGGTCAAGCCGCCGGCACGGAGCCATTGAGCCACGTTCTCATACGCCGCCATGCTTTCATGCACGAGCGCGAAGACGAAATAGGCGGCGGGGGCCACCGCCAACATCAACACGGCGATCGTCATGATGGCGGCGGCCGGATTCGATCGCCCATGGAGACGTGCGAGAAGCCATTGATAGATCGGATAGGACACCCGGACCAGGATAATGGCCCAAAGGATCGGCATGAGGAATGGGCTGAAGATCTGCGCCAGTAGGTAGAGCAAGACGACGAGCAACGCCAGAAAGACAAGCGCGAAGATCCGGTTGCGGTCGAAGCCGTTCGATGGATGCGCCATGCAGCCTACCTCTCCAGCGCCTCTTGAATCAGCGCTTGCCTGATCAGCATTTCCAGGTCTTGATGCATGAGTTCGACCGTGCTGCCGAGCAGTTTCAGCATCGCCGCCCTGGCGCGGAGATCTTGCAGCTCATACACGCCTCCCTCGCTGAACAGCAATGCGATCCGTTTTTTCTCGATGTCCGAGCCCGCCTCGGGCTGCCCCCACGCGATCTACCCAGATGTCTAACAGGATTTGTCCTCTAGACGGCTAAAGGAATTCCCTCGGGCTCGATATCTCCGCGCGATACCTTCATCGCATACGGCATACACGGTCACGAATACCGAGAATTCCCGCGACGTATGGTCGATCAGATTTTTCAGCATCATCTGCCTATCCGTGATGCGCTCCTCGTCGATTTGAATGAGAACCGCGCTCAGGACGGCGTCGCGGTTCTTGGCGGACGATCGCTGATAATAGTCCTTGACCTTCTCCAGGAGACGGCCCTGGCCGGGCATTCCATAGCCGGCGACTCCCAATGCATCCAAGCCCCAATAAAAATACTCAAACCAGCGATCATTTGGAGCCCGTTTCGCTTTCTCAAAAGCCTTGCGCGCGTGAAGACGATTCTGTTCGGCCAGGTCATCGGCCTTCTGAGCGGCGAACGGCCGCAGGATTTGATCATGAAAGTCGTAGACGGATGGAGCAGATGTCGTCGTACAGGCTGTACCGGTAAATATGAGTACTGCCGAGAATATCACGGCACGTCGTGGTTCGGCCGCGCGCTTTGGTCTCTTGTACCGCTTCATCGACTTTGGTTGCGCAGACGATCAAGCAATTCCGAGACGAGTGACTTCTGATGTTCCGGAGCAATTGTCATGGATGGCGTCTTTACAGGCCGAACAGTGCTCCTTGGCTTTCTCGGGATACTCTTCATATTTCTGAAGGCATTGCCGGTAGATCTTGACCAATTCAGCCGCTTCCCTCTCCATCGTAGCCTCGTGAGGGGGCTCGTTCCTTCCCCAACTGAGACAACCGGAAAGTAATACCACGAACTGTGCGGCGATCAACAGCGCGAGACATGGTTTCATATGCGACCTCTACGAATGTTGCGAAATACGACCATAAGGCCCAGCCGTGTCATCGACCTGAAGAAGCTGAAGCGCGCCGGCGGGCGACACCCGGGCCTCTCCATGACAAATGTTTGAGCGGCTGAAGATCTATAGCGTCTCCATTCGTACCTCGGGACGCCCCATTCCCATTTCTGGGAAATCCCCGTTGTCGATCGTTTTCCACAGGTCGCGCCGGTGCAAATCCGGGTCCGTGCCGTAGATCTGCTTTCATGATAGAGGTCTGTGGCTATTAGATTATGACAAGAGCATTCGGCATGACATACTAGGGAGAACGCTAGGAATAAAACCTGTGTCGGGCTGAAGGAGCGGAGCGAGCCCTACGGCGTCAGCATGATCTTGATGGTGCCCTCATCGGCTCGACAGCCGGCGGTCCTGTTTAGATGACCTCGCCGTTCTTGACGAAGAGGTTCGTTTCGGTAAGCCCATCGTTTCGTTTGGGAGAGTGCTAAGTTTCTTCTTCTTCACCTGCTTGATGGATCAACACTTCGCGCAGCAAAGTCTCCAGATCCTGATGCATCAGTTGAATGCTCGATTCCAATTGCTGCAACATGGTTTCTCGGATATGAAGATCGTCCGCATCGTAGATGCCGCCGGGCCCGAAGAGCAGAGATTTTCGTTCTTTTTCCCGCCGAGAGTCAGGCTTGCCCAGTCGGCCTTCCTCCTGCCAGCTCTGGAGCAATACATCCCGCAAACTCTGTCCATGGAGATCACGACGATTGGGTTTAGTTAAGAAGCGCCAAATTCGCGCAGGGTAAAATTCCTGACTCTCTTCACCGGTCCACATTCTTTCGAGATGATTGTGCGGATGCCTGAACTCTTGTCTCACCTTGGTGAAGTTGGCGGACGTCCCGAACAATACCTCCATAGTGCCTCCGGCGATGGAGACGAGGTGTGCCGTATCACCGGCGCCCGTCGCGATGCCGAGCCCTCCCGTCATGACGTTGACGAGACCGCCGATCACGACCGACAAGATCGTTTGCGACGTGCTGCGTGTGTATTGAAGGTATTTCAGTCGATCCTGGACTTCATCGGCGCGGTGAACCTCGCATTCCAATTCCGCCACGAGGCTCGACACCTCCAGCGTCGCGAGCTGCAGCCTCGTGACCAGCCTCCGTCGGATCCGATCGGTCTTCGCCATGTCATCATGTTTCTTTTCCAGACGTGCCAGATGGTTCAGCAAGGGAAGAAAATGCATGGTATCTGCGATTTCGATCGCCGTGGGGCTATAGGTTTCTTCGGCTTCGCCGCCTTGATTCGCCGTTGTATCCGCGGAAGAGGATTCTGTCTCATGGACAGGCGCGTTTTTCGAGGCGGTTTCGGCTGAGACACAGCCACGATCGAAGTTGTATGTAGATTGAGTCGGCGGCAGCGTGGTGGCACAACCACCCCCGATTAGACAGATGAGCAGCAACAACGCGATGGGGGGTTGCCCGTCGTTGACGCAATTCACAGCCTCAACCTTCCTCTGAGAATAGTCAACACACAGGCATCGGCTTCGAACTAAAAGTTATCTAGCGTGCACTTTTGCCAAATTTACTCACAAAGCCGCCGGCCACGATTATTGTCGCGGAATAATCGAAATGTGTCCATTGATCTCGAGCACGGCATACTTCACTTGTTCCATTCGCTCCAAGCCTTGCGTCTCCCGCGCCGCCGATAGGACGTCGCTTTCGTCCACTCGCGCACGGGCCATCAGGTCTTTGAATGGCCTGCCGTCCTCGACAATGATCATTGGAAGCCCATCCATCCATCGGTCCACAACCGGAAATCGTTGTTTAATATATGACAGGCCGATATTCAGACTGATCAGCGTCACAATGACCAGCAATGCGTTGGTCACTGAATAATCGTTTCCCAGCAGCGCGTTCTGCGTCGCCTCTCCGATGATGAGGAGAAGCACCAAATCAAAGCTGGTCATTTGCATGAGTGTCCGGCGTCCGGCCAGACGGAAACATACCAGCAGCGCGACGTATATAGCGGCAGACCGAGCAATGGGATCCATAAGCAACTCCTTTATGGGTAAATAAATTGCGTCACCGATAACGAGGTCGTCTCTTCTCCTCTCACGGCGGCCTTCAACAGCCCCATCTGTTTCGGCTGATACGATATCGTCACGACAAGAGAACCCTCTCCCTTGACGCGAGTGGGAGAAAAGAGGAACTGAACACCGTCGTAAATCGGCTGTTCTGTGACCGGCTTGGGAAAGATACTGGTGATCTGAACATTCATCAAGAACACACGATCGAGCTGGAAGAAGAGGGGATGGTCCTGGCTTGAGCCGGCTGAGAGGTATACTCGCATTTCCATAGGAGCCTGGTACCGACCGAAGCGCTGGTATTCCACCGTGAGAAGATCGCCTTTCAGCGCCATCGTCCGGCTCAATGCGCCGTGTCCAAACATACCCAACGCCGCGCATAGCAAAAGAATCGCCATGACGGCCCAGCCGATCCGTTCGGCTCTCCACATGCGTTGCTGAAATTCTAGATCTTGGTCGATCTCGACATTGCCGATTTTCATCAGATGCACCTCTCATGACACTAACCCTGGCGACTCTCAAAACCGGATCGGCTGCAGACGGATCGCTCTTTGGAATAACGAAGAGATCGCGACCGCGGACCTGCCTCCTTTGATGAGAGTAGTCCGATGGCATCAATTCCATGCTTTACTCAACATCGATTCAGGTTGCTTTTGATACTAGGGACATACCCTAGCAGAGACCAGGCCGATCAGAGTCAGCGGAGACACCACGACTACCGCATGAGGAAAAACAACGACGGTAGCTGGTAACAGAGCGACTTGGCCTTTCGCGAATTTTTCCGCGACCGGCGGAACGCGAGGTTCATGTTGCTGCCATCCTTCGAGAGCCTAGGACGAGCGCAGCGGTGTTGAATAATTGCTCCTCCCGACGCGGTGGCGGCCGCGCCTGCCACGCATGCAGCGTGCGGTTCCCGACGGTGAAAGGACTTCCCTCCGGTTGTCGTCAGATCGAAAGCCTAGCAGGAACGGACATTACGGCGTCATCACGATTTTGATGCAGCCCTCTGCTTTGCGATTGAACATGTCGAACCCATCTGGCGCATCGGCCAGCTTCATGCGATGGGTCACGACGAAGCTGGGGTCGATGTCACCGTGGGCGATGCGATTCAGAAGCGGCTGGAGATAATGTTGAACATGAGTCTGCCCAGTCTTGATCGTCAGCGACCGATTCATCACGGAGCCCATCGGGAATTTGTCGATGAAGCCGCCGTAAACGCCCGGCACGGACACCGTGCCGCCGTTGCGACAAGCCATGATGGCTTGCCGAAGGGCAATGGGACGATCCGACTCCGACATCATGGCTTGCTTGAGGCGATCATAGTAATACAGCGGACCGGGCATGTGCGCCTCTAGGCCGACCGCATCCATACAGGAGTCCGGGCCACGTCCGCCGGTGAGCTGCATCAACGTGTCGTACACGTCGGTCCGTTCGTAATCGATCGTCTCGGCGCCGCCTTCACGGGCCATGCGGAGCCGCTCCGGAAATCGATCGATAGCGATAACCCGTTCGGCGCCCAGCATGAAGCAGCTCCGGATGGCGAACTGCCCGACCGGACCACACCCCCATATCGCAACCGTATCGCCCGGCTGAATGTTGCAGTTTTCGGCCGCCATGTAGCCGGTCGGGAAGATATCCGACAGAAACAATACCTGTTCGTCGGAGAATCCGTTTTCGATTTTGACCGTGCCGACATCGGCGAAGGGCACGCGCACGTATTCGGCCTGGCCTCCGGCAAATCCTCCGACCAAGTGCGAATACCCGAAGATGCCCGCCGGCGAATGACCGAGGAGCTTCTCCGCCATCCAGGCATTCGGGATTGGTATTCTCACAGAGCGAATACAGTTCCTTTTTGCAGAAGAAGCACTCGCCGCAAGAAATCGGGAACGCCACGACGACGCGATCGCCGACGCGCGTTGATTGACCTCCGGACCGATTTCGACGATCTCGCCCATGAACTCGTGGCCCATGATGTCGCCCTTCTCCATCGTCGGCACGAAGCCGTTATAGAGATGCAACTCGGACCCGCAAATGGCCGTCGCGAGCTGACTTTCACGATCGCATCTTTTTTATTGAGGATTTGGGTTCCGGCACATCCACCACCCGCATGTCTTGTTTGCCGTACCAACAGTTAGCTTTCATGGCATTCTCCTCAGTCCTTAGTCAGTCCTCTCGCCTCACGGCGCTGTCATATTTCCACGAAGTACTTTGCGTTCGTCCCGCCGGTTGCCCTTCCGTCGTGATGACTTCTCCTGTTTCCATCATTTGTTTAAACCGGCGCAAATCCATCTTCACCGTTTGATTCGGATCTTCACTGAACCAGGCGGCGACGGCGGAACCGACCGTCCCTAATGGAGGTCGATAGTGCATGCTCCACGGTGACGATCGTGCCCCGGTCGCCTGTAGCCGGCTCAAATCGGATCAAACCAGCATGGTCAACTTCCGAACCCTCCACCGACCGCCAGGCAATGAGTTCGTTCGGCCGATCGTCCGTGATCTCGGCATCCCACTCGATCGTCGAGCCTGCCGGCCCTGTTGCGACCCAATGCGATCGCCGCTCGTCGATGATGTCCACCACCATTAGGTGATTCATAAACTTCGGCAAATTGGAAAAGTCGCGCCAGTACCGGTATAGCTCATCGGGTTTGCGATTGATTGTCAGCGTCTCCGTGAGCGGAATGGCGCCGTTCCTAGTCTTGACGCCACGACTCAATTGCTGCGCGGTGATCAGATCAAACAGTGTTGCGCCTGCCACGGCGGCGGTCGTCAACGCCACCCGGCCGCGATTCGAGCGATTCGACATGAAGGCGGCGCCCAAACAGGCCAGATCGATCGCGTCTCCAGCCACCCGCGACCAGACCGCCGTGGCCGGCGCGCGCTGTGTCAAGATGCCGACTCCACTGGCGATTTCACGCAACCCCATGGCGCGAACCAATCCATCATGTTGGGGAGGCGCGCCGATCATCCGTCGAGAGCCGCCTTGGCGCCATCAACTCCACCAACCCCAGCCCGATCCCGAAGAGGCCGAGCCCATACGCCCATTTTTCTCCTGAGTCAGATAACCGTCAGCCGGTTCGCCGTTGTATTCCGGACGGCTTCGCCGTGCACGTTCAGCAGAACGTCTTGGCTGGAGTGATTCCGTGGCTGTTTTTGTTTTTGCGATTGGTCTTCTGTTGCGACTTCGTCGCTCCGCCTGTTGTGGGGCCATGCCGTCACCTCCATACGTCCTACAGAGATCCCATTCTTTCAGCTCGGCAATGCGCGGTTCGGATCGTGGTTCGTCCACCGTTTGGCGATTGTGTTCTTGCCGGAACCGCGCCCCCATCGCATAGGCGGTTTCTCGCGCCCGCATGATGGAACCGAGCGGCCGATGCGCAGCCAAGCCGTGCCACGAGCTGAACGCGAGCCCATCATCGACGGCGGCGGAGTGCGCCTCACTCCATCGATCTGCTCGATCGATGAATCGTAGCCCAAGCGGCTTGGCTTCGCATTCTCTACAGCGCTCTCAGAAACAACGTCAGGTCCTTCTTTTCGTCTTGAGACAATTGCAGCCCCATCACGAGATTGAAAAACTCCACCGTGTCTTCCAACGTCAACAGCCGTCCGTCATGAAAATACGGCGGCGAATCCTTGATACCCCTGCAGCGTAAACGTCTTGATCGGGCCGTCGCCCGGCTCGTCCTTGAGGAAACGCTCGAGGTGCAGGTCGTGCATCTGGTGGTCGAGATAGAACGGTGGCGCATGGCACGCCGCGCACTGGCCCTTGCCGAAAAAGACCTTTTCTCCGCGCAGCTCATTCTCTGTGGCTTTCTTCGGGTCGAGCCGACCCGGTCATGGGATCGAGCTTGGGGGCCGGCGGGAAATCGAGCATGTTCTGCATCTGCGCCATGTGGCTCACCGGAATGCGGTCTAAGATGTTCATCCCTTTTTTCATGGCATGGATCGGGTCGCCGTTAAAATAGGCCGTCCGTTGCTCGAACTCCGTGAAGTCCTCAATCGAGCGCAGGCTCCGTTTGGAGCTGTGGATCTGCTGATTGAATACTCCCCGTAGGCTCATCGTATCGAGCCGCATGCGCCGCTCTTCAGGCCGCGTATCGGGGTTCAGATGGAACTGTCCGGTCGTATGGCCGTTCATATGGCAGTCGAAACAGGTCACACCCAGGCTCGGATGACGGCTCTTTCGATCATCGGTTGGGTTGAACTCTTCCTGCGGAAACGGGGTCAGCAACATCCTGAGCCCATCGAGCTGGACCGGAGTGAGGATATCCTTGAACAGCCGGTAGTAATTGTTGATGGAGACCACTTCCCCACGCGACACGTCGCCCAGTTCCGGGCGATTACTCAAAAACATGGCCGGAGGAAATTCCGGTAGAAACGCGTCAGGCAGATCGAAATCGACATCGACCCGCTCAAGCCGAGGAAACATGTCGATCTGCATCTGGGGGAAGACCATGCCTCCCGGTGATTGCAGCGGGTGCGGCAGCGAAGGATAGGGAAAGATGCCTTGCTTCTTGATCTCTTCCGGACTGAGCCCGGCGAGCCGTTCCCATGTCATCCCTTCAGACAAGCGAGCCGTCGGGCCGACCGGCAGCGGCTTACCCCGCGACATCTTGGCTTCGGAATCCAGTTTCGGCTTGAGCTGATAGCGTCGCTCCAGGAACTTGCGTTGCGTCTCCATCACCTTTGCCTTCGCGGCGATATCCTTCTTCATGATCTCTTCCGGCTCTTGCATGGGCTTCTCCGCGCCCAACGGATCACGGTAGAAGTCGAACCCCAAGGTTTTACCGTCCCTGAGCTGGTTCTCGAAGGCAGGCGAAGAGGGCCGCGCCTTCTGCGCGTCGAAGATGCCGGAGCGATCGTGCTCGCGTCTTGCGCTGTTCCGGGCGTTCGATCGGCACAGTGCGCGACTCTTGCGCCTCGGCCACCGCATCGTGCGGCGGGCGGGGTGCCTTCGAGTCCTGAGTCTCGGCGGCCGTGACAAGGCCGCTCTTGTTGAAGTAAAGAGTCCAGGACACGACCGAGACGGTCATTGTCACCGCCATGAACAGCCGGAGTGAAGAATGGGTTGGTTTCATAGTGATCTCCCTTTTGATCCCCCTGGCAGTGGCGATCGACATCAAGCTGACTCGAGTACCTCTTCATTTGTATCGTCGATGACGGTTGCGGGCGACAAGTACAATCCCGAGCAATGAGATTCGCAGAGGAAAGATGATCGCGCGCCATACCCGCCATACGTCACACGCTATGGATTCGTCTGCAGCTTGTATTTCACTTGGCGCGCCTTTTCCCGATGGCCCTGTAAAGTCGGAAGGGTCGACGCGATCCACTGCTTAATATCTTGATCCTGTATGGTTTCCATACGCCTCTGGAACTCATCCACGACGGATTCGTGGTCTTCTAAAATGTAGTTGATGTATGCGCGATCGAAGGCATGGCCGAACAGGAGGGAGAGCTTATTCACTTTCTGCTTACGCTCCTCGCTGATCCCTGGAACAAGTTGCATGCCGCCCTTCATGGCCAATTGCTCGACTTGTTGACCGGCCTTCTTGTGATCCTCCGCCATTTGCGCCCCAAATTCTTTGACCCGCTCGCTCTCTGCGCGTTGGGTCGCGAGCTGGCCTAAGGATATTTCAATCTGCTGTCCTTCAGCCGCCTTCTCCAGAAACGATTGAGCGTCGGTTTTACCCGCCTGGGCGAACACCGATGAAATGAACCCCACAGTCCCGCACAGCGCCAGGCATAACGAGAGGAACCTCGACATATTGTTCTCCTTCTTACGTGCTGCCAATGTGATCATGTCACCTAGTCCTGCAGCGGTTCTATTTGTACATGTCGCCCGGAACGCTCCGAGCGGGAAAAGACCGGATCGTCGAACGACCCGTTCATACCATGCGCGACCAGTCGCACGGCTTTTTTTGCGTCGCCGACGACCGCCCCCATCCCGAAGAACTCATGCGTCACCCCCTCAAAATTTCGGTACGTCACCTGAACGCCGGCTTCGAGGAGGCGTTCGGCATAACGTTTTCCCTCCGATCGCAAGGGATCGATTTCCGCCGTAATGATCGTGGCGGACGGAAGTCCGCTTAGGTTAGGGGCATTGACCAGATCGACCAAAGGGTTTTTCCCATCCGCCGGCTCTCTCAAATACTTTTCAAAGAACCATCCCATCATCGGCTTGTCCAACGGTTTGGCTTGAGCGTTTTCGCGATAAGATGGGGTGTTGAAGTCATATCCGGCCACGGGGTAAATGAGCGCCTGATGCACCGGCAGCAGTTCACCGCGCGCCCGCGCCATCAGACAGACCGCGGCCGCCAAATTACCCCCGGCGCTCTCGCCGGCCACGGCGACCATTGAAGGATCTCCATCGAAGGTGTCCGCGTTGTGCAATACCCACTGATAGGCTGCGTAGGCGTCCTCATGGGCCGCCGGAAATTTGTGCTCCGGAGCTTTCCGGTATTCCACGGACACCACGATGGCATCCGCATCTTTCGCGAGCGCCCGCGCCGACGAATCGTAGGTGTCGATCGTCGCAATCACCCACCCTCCCCCGTGAAAATACACGATCACGGGAAACGGACCGTTGCCTTGCGGAGTATAGATACGGATCGGGATATCACCCCCCGGACCGGGAATCGTTTGATTCTTCGTCTTTCCAATCGATAGGGGAGCCGTACTGTGCTTTCGTTCCCGCAGCAATGCCGCGACGGCATCGGCGGGCGTCGGTTGCGCTCGAGCTTCCTCGGCGGAGAGCGAAATAACGGGCGTAGGTTTTAGGTTTTCAAACTCCGTCAGCACGGCGGCCATGTCCTTATCGGCCCGTGACTTCGTGGCGGCCATCGCCTGTTTCACCTCTTTGGCGGGTGGAGCCTCGGCTTTTCGCTGTCCGCCGCCGTAGGTTTCCGTCTGCGGCGTGTGGCAACCCGTGAGCGTCTGGAAGCTGAAGAGAGCGACGACGCAGAGAAATGATTTCAGAATATTTTGGTGTGTGATCATCGCGCTTCCCTCCCTTTTTCTCTCAGCGATTTCCCCGCCATTCGACCCATTCACCAAAGTCTTCATTCGTTCGACTTTGCGCCGGTCTCATACGACGACTTCCGATCCATCTTCTTGTAGCGTGAATTACGCTCGCAAGCGACTAGCAATATCCCCAGAAAAGAAACTTATAGCGGAGAGGGTCGGGATCAAGGGAGAGGCGTAGCGCCGGACTGTCGCTCAATTTCTAATGCGACAGTCCGGGTCATCTTCAGCCATACGAACAGATTGCAGTTTAAGGATTCGTTTGCAGAGAGCTTTTGATCGACCGCGCCTGATCACGATGGGTCTTCAAGACCGGCAGGGTAGATTTAAACCATTCCCGAAGATCCGGATATCGCATCGTTTCGATATGTTGTTGGAACTCATCGAGAGTGGTGTCGTGATTATGCAGGGCAAAATCCATGTAGCCGCGATCGAACTCATGGCCGGATAGTTTCGACAGCTCGTCTGCTTTTTTCTGATCCTCCGGAGTAAGTTTGGCAGACAGCGGCACCTGGTGTTTCGATGCCAGCTCTTCTGCCTCTCGACGGAACTTCTTATTGCGCTTCGACCGTCTTAGTGCCGAATTCCTTTACCTCGATCGTTTTTGGCCCGCTGTGCAGCCAGTTGACCGAGAGCGATCGCAACTTGTTGCTCCTCGGCGGCGATGGTGAGAAATGTTTGCGTATCAGCTTTAGGATCCAATTTTTCTCCTGCAGGATCTGATTTCACATCCGTTTGCGCTCCCACCATTCCGGTAAAAAAACTCAATGTGGCAGCCAGGAAAAAACTCGCGAATAGCATACGATACATGGGATGCTCCTTGGATAAGGTGAGTAGCCTTTAGATCTCTCTCCTCCACTAGAGCCTGCCGCTCTGATTAACGCTCTGTGCAAAAGGTGGTCCTGATGGCTGATTTCTGGTGATGCGTTCAGGGATCTCCTGCTTACGGCCTCAGACGGCGGGAACTCATCGCCCCATGACAGTTTCAGCGGACATTCTGTCCTCCATGGGACAGATTCTCCCCTCCGTGGACTATGGGTTTTTTCACTTGCACCAACAATGTGAACTATTGGGAACCGGGATGGGACAAGACGTCCGGTCTCCATTAGTTCTTTGAATCGCTGTAGATCTACGGCAATTTTGGTGTTCGGATCTGCCCCGAACCATTTGGCCACAGCGGCGCCGAGCTTGCCGCCATGAGATTCATACTGCAACGTCACGGTCAGCCAGGTCCGCAGTCCATCATTCGTCGGCTTAAACTCCACCGAACCGGTATTGTCCACGTCCGCACCCTCCAGCGACCTCCATCCGATGCGCTGATTCTCCACATCGTTGATGATTTCAGCATCCCACTCCACTTTGGGCGCGCCCGGCATCGTCTTCACCACCCAATGGGACAGTCGATCATTGATGACCTGCACCGAATCAACATGGTCCATAATGCGGGGCAAATTATCCAACGACCGCCAAAACCGATAGATGTCATGCGGTGGACGATTGATCTCGATCGCCCTTTCAATTTTCGTCGCGTGGTCTGTATGCACCTTGCGCCGGCCCAATCGACTCGTGTCGTTCGGCTCACGTAGCTGATTGCTGTCGCTCATATCGATTCCCATGGCCCCGAACGCGGGACAATAGCCGCTGACCGCTCGATAGAGAAACGCACCCCCTGCAACCGCCAACACCGAGCCCGACCAGTTCCGGCGAGACAACCCCGAGGCTAACAAGACCATCCCCCCTATGGCGGACAGCACCCGCTGCGCGTCGCCTATGTTTTCTCCATGACCATCGAACTCCGCTCGTTCTTCTTTCCATCCTAAATCCTGTGTATTGGTCTGGTACTGTTCTTTCTCCGGCAGTTTCGCGGTCATCAGCTTTTTCCCTCGTATTTTTCCCATGTCGTTTTCTCCTCATATGGCTGCTCATATGTCAGATTGCAGTCTACTTCCAACGTTGTGCAAGTGGCAGACAACGGCGCATAGGTAGCGCCGTTGTCTCATTGCGCTGAGGAAAGATCAGGCAGCTCTGCGATAGCCTTCAGCTATTTCATCGGCTTTCGCGCGCTTGCCGTACCCATAATAGGCGGCAAAAGCGGCGGTCCCTCCATGGAGCCATACCTCCCATCCATGTAAGGGAACCAGGCCGAACCCCATACTGAGCGCCGGGATGGTACCCATGACTGCCAGGATGCCGTAAAACCATGTGAGAATCCGAGCAAATCCTATCGCCTTGTTCACGCTGCCGGCAGAGAACAGTCCTGCCATTCCCACTCCTAGATGAACCAGATTATGAATCCAGTTCACGGGAAACAGACCAAACAAAAGACCATATCCCCCGTCGGCAAATAGACTCGGCACAGCGTTTGGATGGGGAGTGGATACGAACAACGGTATAAACCCAAGAATTCCCACCACTAGGAATAGGACTCCAATAATTTGCGAGAATTTCCGACTAGCCATGCAAACGTCACCTCCTTTTCGTGAGAAGCGATGTTGACCGGCCGGCGTGGCAGGCGGAACTGCCGACATGACAAGGACCACCTGCTGTGGGGCATGGAAGCTACGCCGCTCGTCGCTGGCCTCGGGAAGACTTCGACATCATTTTTTCTTTAATGCTCATCGCTTCCTGTCCAATCTCTTCCCAATCGATGTCCGTCTGCTCTGCCTGCGGAAACATCTCCTGTTCTTCCTCCAGCACATGGTGCTTCACAAGCTCGCTCAATACTTTGAATTTAGCCTTGTAGCCATCAGCCGATGCCTTCATTTTGTGAAGCTCTTTGATCAACAGTTTGACGACGTGGTGCTCCTCCACCGCCTCATCCATCATGTCTTCTTCATCGGTCGCCTCGCGAATCGCCGGGTACACGAGACCCTCTTCAATTTTGGCATGGACCTCCAGGGCTCTGAGTGCTTCATCAGCAATCCTTTGCCGGGAACGGCTATCCGCCTCTTCAAACGATGTGAACAGCTGTTCCACTTCCCGATGATCTTCTTTCAAGAGTTCCAGCGCGTTGATGGATTTTTGCTCCGTCATTTCATCATGCATCTCATCATGGTCTTCATTCGATTTCGTCTGTTTTTTTACCATCGCGATATCCCCCTCCTGTGTGTATATGTTAATCAGCCTTGCTCATCACGAGCGGACCTTTTCTCTTTCCACATTTCCCGGCACTTCACTGCTGAAGTATAAACGCTTTGAAGCTTCGTTGGTGTCCCGTTGCTCGGCCCACAACAGGTCCGCTAATTCGTCTGCATGCCATCATCTCCTATATTTCTATTGCACAAACCCTGCCCTATCATTTTTTACCTGCACTGAGACTTGCGCGCGAGTCAGCCTTGAAAACATGAAGGACATCGCCCCACGAAGCATTTCCGACATGCCCGCGGCTCAAACCAAGTCACGCTGTTGCGGACAACCTGTCTAAAGCAGGACAATCTGTATTGAGAAGAACTGTCGGGCGGAATTACGATGATGCCACAGGCATGTGCCTATACGCTTGGTTCGATGCCAAGGACTGTACCAATCCTCTCGCGTGGGGGCAGGAGGATTCTTGGCGATAGACTCGCGTTAAACCACCTCACGAATCTTGTTCTCAAGAACCGTCTTCACGATTTCCAAGCGATCTTTTTGTCCTCGAGCCATGGCCTTCGTGAACTGCCAGGCCTGATCCGTCGTGATCTTCCCCGGCAACGGCGGTTCATACGGATCGACCACCGCTTCGATCAGGACAGGTCCCGGCTGCGCAAACGCTTCGCGGAGGGTGTCCCTCACGCGAGCCGGGTCACTCACGGAATATCCGACGGCCCCGCATGCGCGAGCAAATCCCGCAAAATCGATGGCGTGCAGATCCACGCCATATTGAGGATTTCCCTCGAAGGCGATCTGCTCCCACTTGATCATTCCAAAGGAGTTGTTCTTGATGACGATGATCTTGATCGGCAGGTGATATTTGACCGCGGTGGCCAGTTCTCCCATCAACATAGTAAAACCGCCGTCCCCCGCGAAACAGACCACTTGTCGATCGGGGAATGCGACCGATGCCCCGATGCTATAGGGCAGTCCATTGGCCATCGTCGCCAAGGTTCCCGACACAGAGAACTGCATCGCGCCGCGCATGCGGATGTGCCGCGCCGCCCACGTCGTCACCGTTCCGGTATCGCAACAAATGATCGCATCGTCCGCGAGCACATCGTTGAGCGCATGGGCGATGACTTGCGGTTTCATGGGTATGTCGTCACGCGTGCCTCGTTCTTCCATGAGCGTATCCCATTGAGTTTTCCGCTCTTGCGCCCGTTCGATGAAACGCCGGTCAGATTTCGGAGTCACTAACGGCAACAGGGCTCGCAGAACGTCCCAGCATTGTCCGACAAGTCCGACATCGACCGGATACCGCAATCCGATCCGGGCAGGGTCCAGGTCGATTTGGACGGCCTTGGCCTGGCCTGGCTTGGGATAAAACTCAAGGTACGGAAAGCTGCTCCCCGCGATGAGCAAGGTGTCGCACTCCTCCATGACGTCCTGCGACGCAGCCGTGCCTAACAGACCGATCCCTCCGGTGGTGTAGGGATGGTCGTCCGGCACAACCGCCTTCCCGAGCAGCGGCTTCACGATCGGCGCTCCGAGCTTTTCCGCCAACAGCACGATTTCATCCCGCGCCGACAAACAGCCCCGCCCCGCTAAAATGGCCACCTTGGTTCCTTCATTCAATAATGCGGCAGCCCGCTCAAGTTGCGCCTTTCCAGGAAGCGGCAAGGCTTCGCTGAACCTATCACCACTATGTTCGGCGACATTCGCCTTGGATCGCGTGCCATTCGCCGACCAATCTTGGATGTCCTTGGGAATCGTGATGTGGGAAACGGTGCGTTTGGAGAGCGCCGTTTTGACGGCCTGATCGACCACGTTACAGACATGAGTCGGACCCATGACTCGCTCGCTGAAGGCGGCCACATCGCTGAACACCCGATCGAGATCGACGTCCTGTTGATAATGAGTGCCGATCAGATCGTGGAACGTATGACCGGTAATGGCCAACACCGGTTGCCCGTCGAATTTGGCATCATATAAGCCGTTCAGAAGATGGATCCCACCCGGACCGGACGTGGCCAAGCAGACGCCCAGCCTCCGCGTAAATTTCGCGTACCCGCAGGCTGCCAGCGCCGCCGCTTCCTCATGGCGGACTTGTATCAATCGAATGGCGTCTTGATGAGTTCGTAAGGCCTCGTAGAGACCGTTGATCCCGTCACCCGGAAGGGCAAAGATGGTATCCACGTTCCAATCGATGAGGCGTTCCACCAAAATATCCGCAACTGTAGCCGCCATGGTTTTTCACCTTTCCTTGGTGTTCAAATACGCCCGAAGTACTTCGGCGACACTCCAGGCCTGCGCAACGCATCCACGCGGGGCGAAGGGCGCGTCGGCGTCGAATATTTCGCTGATGGTTCCCATCCCGTCGTCCGCCAGGTGCCTATCGAACGCGTCCAACAGACGCCGACACTCTGAGCGATCCACGCCTGTTTTCAACGAGGCATCAATGAAATGACCGATCAGCCAAGCCCATACCGTACCCTGATGGTAGGCGGCATCGCGCGCGCGCAGATCCCCGAAATACATCGGTTTATAGTCCCTGTTGCCGGGCGCAAGACTGCGGAGTCCGTACGGCGTCAACAATTTGTCACGCACGACGGTCAGGACAGAATTCCATCGTTCCTTCTGCAAAATGGGATACCGCAGAGACATCGTGAAAATCTGATTGGGCCGGAGACTCGGGTCGTCCCCCCCTTCACCGTCCACGATATCGTACAAATACCCGCCGGTTGCATACCAAAAACGATCGTTGAAAGAGTCCTCGATCTGCTTCGCCAATCCGTCCCATCGATCCGATCGTTCTCCCAGATCGCCGGCCCACCGTCCCATTAATCGAACGGCGTTGTACCACAGCCCCTGTATTTCCACCGGCTTGCCTCGCCTCGGCGTCACCACCCAGTCCTCCACCTTGGCATCCATCCACGTCAACGCATAACCCGGCGCGCCGGCCTTCAGAAGGCCATCGTGACCATCGACACCGATCCCAAAACTGGTTCCCTTCACATGATGCTCCATCACTTCTTTCAACGCCGGATACAGCACCATCAGCGTGTCCCGGTCGCCCGTCACCTCGTAATACCGATCGAGCGCATGGAAGAACCACAAGGTGGCATCCGCCGTGTGATACAGTCCTATGCGCTCACCTTCCGGAAAGAGGTTCGGAATGAGCCCATCTTTGATGTAATGTCCGAACGTGCGCAGAATCGCGCAGCCTTCTCGATGCCGCCCGGTGCAGAGGGTGAGCCCTTCCAAGCTGATCATCGTGTCTCGCCCCCAATCGGTGAACCAGTAATAGCCCGCAATGACCGTCCGCGCTTCGTCTCCCGAGGCCTGCGCAAAGGCATGCTCCTCCATCCGGCTGCCGGGAAACACAATGAACTGATCCGCTGCTAGGGCCAGGAGCGTTTCAAGACGATCGGCGGGTACCCGGTTATCCCGAGATACGAGTTTCTGCAGCCGCGCCTGTTCAGCCGCAAATACAGCGTCGGCATCGTGTTGAAGATTTTCCCACGGCTCCATGCTGGCCACAAAGGACACGGGATGCTCCCGATCCAACTGCACGGCGAAGTACCCGGGGCTTTCCAGATCCTCGACATGCGGAGAACCGCGATCGCGATCTACCCGATAGGAGATCTGGCGACTGATGTGGGCATCGGCCACGAACGCGCCTGCTTGCGGCCTCAAGCAAAGCTTCAACGAGGCCACCCCTTCGCACAGCGGCATTTCATACCGGTCTCTGATCATGGTCAGGAGAAACGGCGCTTGACGCGCCTCGCTCAACGGCGCATCGGGCATGCGAAACGTCACGAAGGGCCGCAGTCGGAGAGTGACCGGCTCCCCCGCTTCCAATCGATATTCCACATACACGGTATTCTGCCCATAGGGCATGACGATCCGCTTGGCGACGTCCCTGCCCTCGCAAGAAAACCGCCACGTCGGTGTTTGCCACTCTCGACGAAAATTCGTGAGATGATGGACCATGTCGGTATCCAGGCGTCCGTCTGCATACTCGGCTCCGCTGAGCCGCACCGTGGTGGTTCCAATCTGGAGCTCCTCGTCCAAGCGAGGAATCACCATGGTGCGGCCTCGCGGCGAGGGCAAACCAGGAACGAATATGCCGTGGTATCGGCGCGTCGCAACCTGTAAAAGCGTACTGGAGGAATATCCTCCCAGCCCATTCGTCACGAGCCATTCGCGGGACAGCAGACGGTCGATATCCCCGCCTCGCGTCCACGACAGGGTGATAACCGGCACGGCCGGCGTGAAAGTTTCACCCATGCTGCTCCTCACGCGTTGCCGCGACGACATCGCGCTCGATGCGAAACACCGTCGCAGACTCGCCCGGTATGTGCCATCCCTTGTCCGTCAGCGGATTCACCGCGCCGGGACCCCCATATTGCGGATGATCGCTGGACCACATGAGATGCCAATACCCCGTCGGGTGCGGCGCCAGTAAAGGCTCGGGAGCGGGAACCAAGTGGAGGTCGGCGCCCAGATTGACGACCAAGAGACGGTCGTACCCTGTCTCTTCGAAATATCGAATCGCGAAGGCATGTGACCCTAACACGGCGCCGTCAAGCCGATCTCGCGCCTGCGCCGAGAACACGAGATCCTCGCGGCGCAGGCGCAGCAAATCGCAATGCAGGCGGTAAATCGGCTCGTGCTCACGCCGCTCGCTCCAGTCCAGCTTCGATCGTTCAAAGACGGTGGGATTGTTCGGATCCAGCATGGAGGCTTGAGCCTCTGCCGAGCCATAGCTGGGAAACTGGCTTAAGAATTCTTGTCGCCCCTTGCGGACTTTTGGGCCGAGGTCCCTCCCCGCAAAATCCACGAAGAAAAGGAACGGGCTCGAGGCGGCACATTCTTGCCCCATGAACAACATGGGAGTCTGCGGACTCAGCAAAAACAAAGTTGTAATAACTCGGTATCGGCCGGGGCTGGTCATGGTATGGAGGCGGTCCCCCATCAACGTGTTGCCGATCTGGTCATGATTCTGAATATAAAAGACAAAACTGCTCGCCGGTTCCTGCCGAACCACCGTTCCTCTCGGCTTGTCCTGCCAGTGGTACCGCTGTCCCTGGTATAAAAAACTTCGTTTCACGGCAGACAACAATTCTTGCGGCGTGCCGAGATAATCCGTGTAGTAGGCCTCGCGCCGTCCCGTCACGGCGACGCGACAGACATGGTGGAAGTCGTCGCTCCATATGGCGTCCAACCCCCAGCCTCCTTCATCGACCGGCCGAATGGCGCGAATCGCTTGAGACTCGTTTTCGGCAATCAGTACGATCGACCGCTGTCCCGCCGCCAGCCGCGCTTGAGTGGATAGCTCACCAAGGATATGCCTGGGGCCGCCATCGTGAATGGCCTGGGTCGCGTCGATCCGAAGGCCGTCCAGCCGGAATTCATCAATCCAATAGCAAGCATTCTGAATGATAAAGTCCCTCACGCCTTCCGATCCAGGCCCATCGAAATTGACGGCTTTCCCCCATTCGTTCGGATGCCGATCAGTGACATAGTCATCGCTGAACCATGGCAAATAGTTTCCATCCGGGCCGAAATGGTTGTAGACGACGTCCAGAATGATCCCCAGCCCCTTCTCGTGCGCGGCGTCCACGAAGCGTTTTAAGGCGTCATGATCGCCATACGTGTGGGATGGAGCGAACAGTCCTACGCCGTCATATCCCCAATTCCACCGACCGGGAAATTCAGCAATGGGCATCAGTTCGAGAAGAGTCACCCCAAGGCGCTTCAGCGCATCCAGTTCTTTAATGGCGGCATCGAAGGTTCCCTCCACGGTGAATGCCCCGATGTGCAGTTCGTAGATGACCTGACCATGCATCCGGATTCCTGTCCAAGAGTTGGTCCGCCAACGATAGGCCGATGAGTCGACGATGAGAGACGGCCCATGCGGGCCTTCCGGCTGGAAGCGCGAACAAGGATCCGGAAAATCCTTTTCCCCATTCAATCGATAGCGATAGGTCATCCCCGGGCGCGCATCTGAAAGGATTCCGCTGAAGTAGCCCGTGTCATCATCTCTCTTGAGCGACTGTACTTTGCCGCTCTCAAGCAGAACGTCGAGACGTTTGACTTTGGGCGCCCAAACCCTAAACTGCACACCCGTCTTCCACCACCCGCGCTCCGAGCGGGATCGTATGGACCATAGGGAACGCCTCGCCCTTCAGCGCGGTTCTGCCTGTGTCCCCCATAGTGTTCAGCTTTCAGGTGGCGCACGGTTTATCTACTCCTTATAAGCTATAAGCTCTGCAGCAGGACTCGGTACTCGGAAGAGCCCTAGAAGTGGATCTACGTAGCGGGGGAAGAAGTCGTTGAGGGAGACGTGGCGAGGTTGTGCATCACGATGGAATACCCGTGATGGCGCCTAAACCGGTTTTGCAAGGGTTTGACCGTCATATGCATCGAGCACCATGAACCATCTCGTCGCTGAAAGGCTTTCTCCCATGCAACTTCGCCCTTGTGGCGGGCCCAGTGACAGATTTGCCCCCAATAGGCAACGGGATTCATCTTTCCTGGAAAGACACGATAGAGGGGCCGACCCTTGATCTCGTCGCTCGTATAGCCTGTGAGAAGTTGCGCGCCGTGATTCCATTCGGTGACACGCCCACGAAGATCGCACAACACGATGCCGACGCTGTTTAGATCATCGACGAACGAATGGAGTTGCTGTTCACTGGCGGCAAGCGCATCACGAGATTGGAGGAGTTGTCGCTTCGCTCGATCCACATACAGACATGCCAACCCGAGGCATGTGATCGTCACGGCGCCGATCGCGCGATTCATGGTGCCTGTCTGTAAATCTCCCAGCGGACCGATCCATTGTCCTATCAGTGTGAGAACCAGCGCCGTTGCGGTGACGGACGCGATGGTACGCGCGCCGCCCCACAACAAGGCGAGGACGATGGCAATGGAATAGGGAGCCCAGGCTGCGACTCCATCAGGCAATCCGGTATCGATAATGAATGTGCCGAGGAAGGTCAAGGCGATGAGAAACCCGAGCACGCTGGAACGCGCTTTCACCCAGGTATCTTTGAAATCCTTCCGCATCAACTCCATTCTTTTTGATTAATTCCGGCTTACTGAGCGAGAGGATTCTTCCAGCCGGCACTCACCATACCTATCGGATGACATCTTGGTACATCATTTAAGGTTCGGCGTCTCAGCCGACAATTGTCGGACCTGTGTTTGCCAGAGCGCCGCGGCATCCGGCGTGATGGCTCCTACCGCATCGACCAGCGAAAGCGCGCCGACTAGGTTGCCGTTTGTATCGACGACCGGAACATGACGGATGCGATGGTTGAGCATGGCATGAATCGCATCGGCGAGGATGGCATCCTCACGACAGCGAATGACCATACGTTCCTTGACCAGCTCATAGAGAGTGACCGAATCAGCGCGCTCGTCAGTGATGACATGGAGAGCCAAATCATATTCGGTGAGCGCCACGGCCGGCTCGTTCTCTAGGCATAGAACCAGGATAGGAACGTTCCGGTTTCGGATCACTTCAAGCGCTTGTTTGGGGGTGATGGAGGCCGGGGCGGTAGCGACCTCATGAATCATGATGTCTTTCACCAGGCGGTCTTCACCGGGAAGCACGCTGTATGCTTCATCATTAGTGGATTCCCCAAACATGCCGGAACGAGGGCGGGGGGTCACAGTGAGCATGGACCTGGCATAACCGATCCTGCAGCTGAGTTGTACTAGGAGGATCCCTAATGGAGAGGGACCAGGCTCTGCTCTTAGTCTCGCGGAAATCGGCTCCAGCAACTCAGGGCAGGACCTGCCGACTCTATCGTTCAATTCGCTTTACTTGGTCGCTTGAATCGACAGCGCATGATTCTGATCGTTGACCGTTGCTTTTACCTGATCACCCTTTCTGATCTTTCCTTTCATTTTGGTGGTCTTATCGGTGTGCAACTGCACTTCAGTCCCGTCCTTGTCCTTGACAAAATAATGGGCGTTATCAACGCGCAACAATTCACCTTTGATGGTCTTCGCGCCCTGAGCGCTGCTCCTCTTAGTTTTCACAGTCTGTTGCTTATCATCATCCGATTGGAAATTATACTTTTCACCCTCAGTTACGGAATCGGTCTTCATCACGTCCGAAGCCCCAGGTGAATGTTCAGCCTGGACGGCATTCGACGGCCCTATGGCCAACACCACACCGCACAATACAATCCCGACGATCTTATGACTTGTTTTCATGCGAACCTCCCCTGTTGGTCAATGCACATCATGTTTTGTTTTCCCGTCTTCTTACACATGACAATACGCTGGCCGGAAAGTTTTTAAATCTAGGGCTTCCCCTAGTGCACATGTCCTGTTGTTCGAACGGAGGGGGCCTGCAACTTGCATCGACATTTCGATGCTACTGACTCTTTAACTCTTTTTAACGGAGGAGGATTACCATGAAGATTGCGAGGATATGTGCCTGTTCATTGATAACCGGTGGGCTGATCTTCACCGGCATGACGGTGCATGCGAACCCATCAAGCAGTGGGACGCAGTCTGGAGCCATGGAAGGCTCCGGAAGCAAGGGAGGCACGGGTGAATCGATGAACAAAGACGGTTCGATGAAGCAGGATAAGAACAAAAAAATGGGGAAGGACTCCTCGAGACAGAAAGAGAAGGATGGCCAGATGAGTCAACCGCAGCGATCTGAGAAGGCTGAAAGCCCGCGATGTTTCGGACCGCCGCCGACGGATGCAAGCAAAGCGGAATCCGTGAAGGGTGAAGAAGTTCCACGGTGATCGCCGAAGTCATAAGGCAGGCTCGTATCCATCGCGCAAAACCAAACAAGGGATGTCTTGTCCTTATTAAGACAGTTTGTCTGTCAGTCAGATCGTTCGGCAATCGATCCTTATACTGGGCAATGGCAATTCCAACTGGAATTCGGAAAGCGGAATTCGCCAACTCTTTCAAGAGAGGGTCTGTATCTTGCACCAACTTGCACCAATCAGACTGAATGTCTGCCAAAATTTTTATCGAAGGAGGACTTTATGAGGTTACGACAGACGTGCGCGTACATGTTGATGGCCGGTGGAATTTTGCTGTTCGCTGGCGGCGGAGCTCAGGCGGAGCAATCGAAGAGTGGAAGCCAGTCCGGTAGCACAATGGGGAGTGGGTCAGGAAGTGGATCCGGAAACGCAGGTGGCGGAAGTACGGGTGGATCGAGTGGATCCATGAAGCAAGGTCACGAATCGTCCGGCAAGATGGGAGCAGCGCCCTACGGTCAAGCCGACGAACCGAAAGTGGGTGGCGAAGCGACGTTGGGAGGATCAGGACGAATCCCAGATTCGAGCAAAAGTAATCCTGGAAGCACCACCGGAAAGGGATCGAGTGGTGGAAGCGGGTCGAGTTCAGGATCCGGCAGCATGGGTTCGTCCGGCGGAACCGGTCCATCAGGCGGCACAGGGTCATCTGGATCCGGCGGCTATTAGGCGAGTGTATTTGTTTTGGATTTTACAACTTCACTGAGGCAGGGGGGACAAGGTTCCCACCTGCCTCGCGTGTATGTCACACAACGATGGCGGATGGGCAGGAGATCTCGCGCATGCCGGAACAACAACGCCCCCCACAACAGCAACATCGGCAGCCCGGTCTCGAGTCTGAGATGACTCCAAAACCGAAATCGGAAAACCAAAAGCACCACGGCAGGGGTAAACTGAACGGCAAAGTCGCGCTCATCACCGGCGGCGACAGCGGCATCGGACGAGCCGTCGCAATCGCCTTTGCCCGAGAAGGGGCGGATGTCGCGATCGCGTACCTGGACGAGAAGAAAGACGCGGAAGAAACTCAACACCTGGTGGAACAGGAGGGCCGGCGTTGTCTCGCCATTCCTGGCGATGTCGGCAGCCACGAGCACTGCATGGAAACCGTGCGCGCCGTGCTACACGACCTGGGGCAGCTGGACATCCTGATCAACAATGCCGCCGAGCAACACCCCCAAGACAGCCTCGACAAAATCACACCGACTCAGCTCGAACGGACGTTTCGCACGAACATTTTTTCCTATTTCTTCATGGCGCAGGCGGCGCTTCCTCATCTTGGGGAGGGTGCGACTATCATCAATACCACGTCGGTCACCGCCTATAAGGGAAGTCCCAATCTGCTGGACTATTCTGCAACCAAAGGTGCCATCGTCGCGTTTACCAGGTCATTAGCCTTGTCCCTGTCCGAGAAGAACATCCGCGTCAATGCCGTGGCGCCTGGCCCGATATGGACACCCCTGATCCCATCGACATTTCCTCCGGACAAAGTCGCCACGTTCGGGTCTGACGTTCCGCTACAACGCGCAGGCCAACCTGAGGAGGTGGCGCCAAGTTATGTTTTCCTCGCCTCGGACGATGCCTCGTACATGACGGGACAAGTCCTTCACCCCAACGGAGGGACCGTGGTGAATGGGTAGGTTGATGACACACGTGATCATCCCAGAATCAGAAAGGAAATTCCTATGCCGAAGCGTGATTCAGGCCAAAGCAAAGCGAACACGGCGGCCAAAAATAAATCTACCGACGCGATACAGATGCTGAAAGCAGATCACCGTAAAGTTGAAGCGCTCTTCGATCAATTTCTGGAAGCAGAAGGTGGGAAGAAACAGCACATCGCGCAACAGATTTTTCATGAGCTTGAAGTGCATAGCACCTTGGAAGAGGAGCTGTTCTATCCGGCGCTTCAAAATCAAGGCGACCCTGACGTTCTCGCGTCGGTCAGCCAAAGCGAGGAGATCGACGGAGAAGAGGTGATGAACCAGAGCGAAGACAACGAAGCCTCAGGAGAGGTCGACGAAGATTTGATCACTCACGCCTACGACGATCACCGCGCAGTTCGAGACATTATCGCTGAGATCAGAAACAGCGACGCGTCAAGCCTGGAGTTCCGGCAGATCATGATCGAATTGCAGCAGGCGGTGGAGAATCATGTGTTCGAAGAAGAGGATGAGCTCTTTGCCCAAGCTCAGCTGAGCGTGGACACCAAAACGCTCGGCGCGCAAATGCAGCGACGCAAGCAAGAGATTCTTGCCGCCGCCGCTTGAAGCGCAAAAGGGTGAAGGCTGACACGCCTCGCTCGCCTCACGGCGAAGCCGAGGTCGGAGTCATCGATGCGGGCAAGGCGGAAAATCACGAGTGCCAGCTTGTTCCTTGTCAGCGAGACTAACGACGAGCGCCGTGTGCTAGACCCTGCTCGGCGCAGGCTCCTTATCTCTTCGAGGCGAGCCTGGCAGCTTGCCTTTGGAAAGTAACGCACGGGTGATCGCATCGTACAGGTCTTCGCTCACGGACCCCTTCGACACGAACGCCGCCGCGCCGGCCGCGCGCATGGCTTCGACGATATGGCGGTCGTCATGGACCGACAGCGCGATGACCACCGTCTCCGGACAATCGCGCGTGATCCAACTGGTCGCCGCCATGCCGTCGACAACCGGAAGATTCACGTCCATGATCACGACGTCGGGCTGGAGTTCTTTGGCAAGATCAATCGCTCCTTGGCCATCCGACGCTTCGCCGACGACTCGGAGGTTTTCATGACTGTCGAGCAGACTTTTGATGCCTTGGCGCACGATCGCATGGTCATCCACCAACAGAACACGAATCCCCGGCACCGTCGGTCCCCTTCGTGAAGGGGCGCTGTCCGTCTGGTCTGGAAGACGGCTTTTTCATCCCACGCGCCGCCGGCACATTCTCTGCTGCATCCATGTCCTGCGATGAGGATGATCTCGTCTGTGGCCAGTAGGGAAGGATCATGGTCGCCCTGGTGCCCTGTCCACAGGCCGACTCCAGCTCGAATCGTCCTCCCATTGCTTGCATGCGCTCGCCGATACTGAACAGTCCGAATCGACCGGAATTCGGATCTTTGACGGCCGCAGCCTCGCGATCGAAGCCCTTCCCCTCGTCCGCCACCGTGATACGCAATTCGGCGTTCGATTGCTTCGACCAGATGACCGTAGCGGTCTTGACTTGCGCATACTTGACGACATTAAAAAGCAGCTCCCGCACCGACTGGAACAGGAGAATCGCTTGATCGTCCGGGAGCTCGATGCTGTCCGCCTCGATCTGCACCCGGACGGTCAACCCATGGGCGCGCATGTGCTCCGACAGCCATTGCAGCGCGTGCGTCAAGCCGAATTCCTGCAGAGCCGGAGGGGCAAGATCCGCAATGAGAGTCCGCGTATAGTTCAAGGAATCTTGAAAGATGTGGTCCAACTCCTGGAGCAGTTGAGATCCCGAGGGATCGGTCATGGACGCGGAGGCTCGTCTGAGCTTCATCCGGCCCGCGACCAGCAATTGAGCGAGGTAGTCATGAAGATCGCCGGCCAGCTTGCGGCGCTCCCGCTGCTCCGTCAACGTCAAGTCGCTCGCCAAGGCGCGCAACCGTTCCTGAGACAGCATGAGCTCATTCGTCCGCGCTTGCAGCGCGGCATGGGCGGCTCGGTTGTCGCCGCGCAATCGCTTCCGCTCGAGCGCTTGCTCGACCGCTGATCCCAGTCGATCGAGGCGATCCTTCATGATGTAATCCGCTGCTCCATGATGCAACAAGGACACGGCTTGCTCTTCACCGATGGAGCCCGACACGATGATGAAGGGAATATCGAGCCGGCGCTGCTGCAGATATCTGAGCGCCGCCAGCGCATCAAACGTCGGCATCGAATTGTCGGAGAGAATCAGGTCATAGGGCTGATCGAGACAGTCCAGCAACTCTTCTTCCGTATCGACCCGATCCCAGAGGGATCGAAACCGGCGCCGTTTCAACTCGCGCACCATCAATTCAGCATCCGTTTCCAGATCTTCCAGCAGCAAGACGCGCAACGGTTCAGCCATATACCCTCCACGTCGGCATATTCAGCGAGTTTCTCATGTCCATCACTCCGGCCTCTGATTGAGGATCAGCCAATACACATTCAGTTGTTTCACGGCCTCGACGAATTGGTGAAAATCCACCGGCTTCACGATATAGCTGTTGACGCCCAACTTGTAACTCTCGACCACGTCCTGCTCCTCGCGCGACGACGTCAACATGACGACGGGAATGGATTTCGTCCGCTCATCGTTCTTGCAGCGGCGCAAGACTTCCAGCCCGTCGACTTTCGGCAGCTTGAGGTCCAACAGAATCAATTTCGTTTGCGCGCACGGGCTCCGCTCGGCATAGGCCCCGGAACCGAACAGGCAGTCCAACGCTTCCGCGCCGTCCCGCACCACATGAATATGATTGGCCAGGTGATACTGCTGGAAGACCCGCAGCGTCAACTCCGCATCGTCCTCATTATCCTCGACCAGCAAGACTGAGATGTTGTCCGGCGCCGTCATGCTCATGCCCCTTAACCTTTTTCAGCGTGAAATAAAATGTCGCGCCCTCGTCCAGCCGTCCTTCGGCCCACACGCGGCCGTCATGGCGCTGGACGATCCGGCGCACCAGCGCAAGTCCCACGCCGGTTCCCTCGAATTCCTCCGCTCGGTGCAGCCGTTGAAACACGCCGAAGAGTTTGCCCGCATATTGTTGATCGAATCCCACCCCGTTGTCTCGGATCCAATACACCACGTTGCCCGGCTGCTGCTCGTCCTCGCGCCATCCGATCTCGATTCGAGGCTCTGAGCGCGGGCGGGAATATTTCAACGCATTGGAGAGGAGATTCACCCACACCTGCTTGATCAGCCGGCGATCGGCCCAACATTTCGGCACATCGCTCACGATCAATTCCGCCGTTCCATCCGGATCCTGCCGCTTCAGCTCGCAGCCATGCTTCTCGAACGATCCGTCGGGTATCCACGGCCTGCCGATCGAGCGCCGATCGGGACAACCGTGAAAATTCCAGCAGGTCGTCGATCAATTCACCCATGCGGCCGGCGCCCTTTTGGATGACGTGCAGATGTCGCTTGGCCTCCGGAGGCAACGACGGGCCGAAATCCTCCACCAGGATCTTGGCGAAGCCGTTGATCGATCGCAACGGCGCGCGCAGGTCATGCGAGACGGAATAGCTGAACGCCTCCAGCTCCTTGTTGGCTTCCCGCAGCGCGCGCTCGGCCTTTTTCCGTTCCGAGATATCGCGAACGATGGAAGATGCGCCGAGAATCGCTCCGGAAGCATCCAGAATGGGCGATACCGTCAGGGACACCTCTATGGCGCGCCCGGTTTTGTGGCGTCGCACAGTTTCACGTTGCGCGACACGTTCGCCCCGTCGAATGCAGTCCTGGATCTCCGCTTCCTCCTGCGCGCGATCGGGCGACAGCAGGCGAGTCACCGATTGTCCGATGATTTCTTCGTCCCTGGTATCCGAACAGCCGTTCGGCGCCGCTGTTCCAGGTCGTAATGGTTCCGTCGAAATTCTTGCTGTAGATCGCATCGTCCGAAGATGTGACGATGGCGGCGAGGCGTGCCGTGGCCTGTTCGGCGCGTTTGCGTTCGGTCACATCGCGAATGACGACGGCATAATTGTGTGCCGCCTCTTGCTCATCCCGGAGCGCGGTGATCGTGATATTCGCGATGAATCGGGCGCCGTCTTTTTTCTTTATCTGTCGATCGATATCGGTCGGCGCCGCTTGTCTCGCCGCCTCCGTCGTCTGTTGCAAGTCGCTCACGGATCGGCGCGATGCGATATCGCCCGGAACATACAAGCGCTGGTAGGGCTGGCCGAGCATCTCGTTGCCGCGATAGCCCGTCAGGCGCTCCGCTCCAACGTTCCAAGTGGCGACCTTGCCCTCGGCGTCCACCAGGAAAATCGCGCAATCTTCTATCCCCTCGACCAGCCGGCGGAATCGCTCCTCGCCCTGCCGCCGGGCCTGTTGCTTCGCCCATTCACGAAGCTGAAACAATTCCACGAACACATCGACTTTGTGGCGAAGAATGTCGGGCAGGACCGGCTTGACCAAGTAATCCACAGCCCCGCTCGAAAGCCCTCGCACCACGTCCGCATCCATGGTATCGACGCCCGAGAGGAAAATGACGGGGGTGAAGCGGGAACGGTCCCGTTGCCGGATCAATGTCGCTAATTCAAACCCATCCATGTGCGGCATTCGAACGTCGAGCACAATGACCGCGCAATCATGGCGGAGCAGATGCCGCATTGCGTCCTGGCCCGTTTGGGCGGTCAGGACCGTGCGACCGCGGCCCTCCAACAGGGCCTCCATGGCGATGAGAAAATTGGGATCGTCATCGACAAGCAGAATATGCGCGGGAATCGCCGTCAGCGCGGAGTCGTCCGGCATATTCATGGACGACCAAGTTTCCTTCATGGACTCGTGCGCCGGTGTCTCGGACATGATGTCAGCGCGTCACTTTCTTCTTCCCAAAGAGCCAGATGCGCATGAGCGACAGGAGCTCGTCGGTATTGACCGGTTTGGCGATGTAATCGGATGCCCCCGCCTGCAGGCACCGCTCCCGGTCTCCCTTCATGGCCTTGGCCGTCAAGGCCAGGATCGGGAGCAATCGATGCGCCGGATTACTGCGAATTCGACGCATCGTTTCATAGCCATCCATTTCCGGCATCATGATGTCCATGAGGACCATATCGAGGTCCGCATCCGATTCGACCCGTTGGACGGCTTCTTGTCCCGTTTCACAACTGACGACGGCCATCCCGTGCAATTCGAGCAGGCTCGTCAGGGCAAAGATGTTCCGCACATCGTCGTCCACCACCAAGATTTTCTTCGCCATGAGCGAGTCGTCGCTCTGCCGCACCCGTTGGAGCATGGCTTGTTTCTCGGGGGGCATTTGCGCCGTGAGGAGATGGAGGAAGAGCGTCGCTTCGTCCAGCAACCGTTCGGGCGACTGGACGCCTTTGAGCACGATGCTTTGGGACAGATCCCTCAAACGAAGTTCTTCCTCGTTGGTCAATTCCTTTCCGGTAAACACGATGACGGGCAAATCTCGTAACGCGGGCTCCTGGCGGAGGCGCTCCAAGATGTCGAAACCCGACATGTCCGGCAGCCGCAAATCAAGCACGACGCAGTCGAACGGGCGGCTGGTCAGCGCCTGCCAAGCCTGAGCGCCGTCCGCCGCCGTTGTGATGTCCACGTCATCATGCCCGAGGAGCAATGCCAAACTCTGGCGTTCGAGCTCATTGTCCTCCACGAGCAACAACTGTTTGCGGCGCGGCTGAGCAAATGCCGTAAGTCGATCGAAGGAATCTCCCAATTCTTGCGTCGTGGACGGCTTCAAAATATAGGCGTAGGCGCCGTGGCCGAGGCCGTGTATCCGCTCTTCTTCGACGGTCAGGATCTGCACCGGGATGTGGCGCGTGTCCGGGTCCTGTTTCAGATGACTCAACACCGTCCAGCCCAGCATGTCGGGAAGGAAAATATCGAGTGTAACGGCCGTCGGGTTATATTGGTGCGCCAACGAAAGCGCCGGACGCCCATGGGCGGTCACGACACCCTTGAAGCCTTTTTCGCGGGCCATGCCCAGCAGCACTCTCGCGAAGTGAGGATCGTCTTCCACGATCAAGATCGTCGGCTCGCCGGGAAGCCACGTTTCGCGGTCGTCGGGGATGTCGTCAAATCGCTCGGCCTGCTGGACCAACACTTCCTGGACCAGCGAGGACGCCCGTTGGCTGGATCGGGACGCCGCGCGAACAGAACCGGCCGCGTCCCCCATGTACGTTTCAGGCAGATACAGCGTGAAGGTGCTTCCCTCGGCCGGCGCGCTGTTAAGCCGGATTTCTCCTCCGAGGAGCATGGCCAGCTCTCGACTGATGGCCAAGCCGAGACCCGGTGCCCCCGTACCGCCGGCTGGTGCCGGCTTCGGCTTGTTGAAACGCCTCGAAGATGATCTTTTGTTTCTCTTGCGGGATACCGATGCCGGTGTCTTGCACCTCGAACGCAATCACGGAAGGAACGCTCGCGAGAATCTGATGGTCCAGATTCCATCCGGCCATCGCCCGCCTGATTCGGAACGTCACGTGGCCCTGAGATGTAAACTTGAAGGCATTGGACAACAAATTTTTCAACACCTGCTGCAACCGTTTGAAATCGGTGACCATGCTCCGTGGAAGTGTCGCATCGATTTCCACGTTGAACGCCAAATGGCGGGACTCAGCCAAGTGCCGGAAGCTGCGCTCCATCGCTTCGCGGACTTTTGCGAATGCCGTCTGCTCGGGCTCCACCGTGACGGTGCCCGATTCGATTTTGGAGAGATCGAGAATGTCGCTGATCAAATTGAGCAAATCCGCGCCGGCGGCATGGATGTTCTTGGAAAATTCCACCTGCTTCGGAGTGAGATTGCGTCCGGGGTTGTCGCCGAGCTGCTGCGCCAAAATAAGGATGCTGTTGAGCGGCGTTCTTAGTTCATGCGACATGTTCGCGAGAAATTCAGATTTGTATTTCGAGGCGAGGGCCAGCTCGCCCGCTTTTTCCTCCAATGCATGCCTGGCCTGCTCAATCTCGCGATTCTTGCGCTCCACTTCGGCGTTCTGCTCCGCCAACTGTTGGGCTTTGCTGGCCAACTCTTCATTCGTTTGCTGAAGCTCTCCCTGCTGTGTTTGCAGCTCGCCCGCCAGTTTTTGCGACTGTTGCAGCAGCCCCTCGGTTCTCATCGTGGCTTCGATCGTGTTCACGACCACCCCGATGGTTTCGGTCAACTGACTAACAAGCGCCAAATGCGTCGGCGTGAGTTCCGTCAGGGACGCTAATTCGATGACCGCCTTGGTCTGTCCTTCGAACAGAACCGGCAACACCACCAGCATCTTCGGGGGCGCTTGCCCCAAACCTGATCGGATGGTCACATAGTCCGGGGGAATGTCCGTCAACAGCAGCCGGCGTTTTTCCAAGGCGCACTGGCCCACCAGCCCGTTCCCGCGCGAATATCGCACATGGTATTCAGCGGTTGATCGGCTGCGTAACTGGCCAGCGGTTTGAGCGACGACGCGCCGTCGATCATTTCCATTTGATAGACGACACCGTACTGGGCGTTGACGAGTTGAGTCAACTCCGACAACAGCATCTGTCCCACCGTCACCAGATCCCGCTGGCCCTGCATCATGCGGGTAAACTTGGCCAAATTGGTCTTCAACCAATCTTGCTCCATGTTTTGATCGGTGGTGGCGCGAAGCGTGCGAATCATCGCGTTGATGTTGTCCTTCAACTCGGCCACCTCTCCGCGCGCCTGCACTTGAATGGAGCGGGTTAAGTCTCCCTGGGTCACGCTGGTCGCGACTTCGGCGATGGCGCGGACCTGATTCGTCAGGTTGGCGGCGAGAAGATTGACGCTTTCCGTGAGGTCTTTCCAAGTGCCAGCCACGCCGGGAACAGCCGCCTGCCCGCCCAGCTTGCCTTCCGTCCCCACTTCTCGGGCCACGCGGGTGACTTCCGACGCGAATCCGCCGAGCTGATCGACCATCAGATTAATGACGTCTTTGATCTGCAGCATTTCGCCTCGCACCTCGACCGTCACCTTGCGGGTCAAATCGCCGGTCGCGATCGCCGTCGCGACTTTGGACATGTCCCGTAGTTGCACGGTCAAGTTGCTGGCCATCGCATTGACGTTGTCGGTCAAGTCCTTCCAGGTGCCGGCGACACCCGGCACAACGGCCTGTCCGCCCAGCTTGCCTTCCGTCCCCACTTCCCGCGCGACTCGAGTCACTTCCGCTCCGAAGCTCCGCAACTGGTCCACCATCGTGTTGATGGCCTCTTTCAGCTGGAGAATTTCGCCGCGCACATCCGCCGTGATTTTCTTCGACAGATCGCCGCTCGCCACGGCAAAGGTCACATCGGCAATGTTCCGCACTTGGCCGGTGAGGTTGCTGGCCATGGAATTCACGCTGTCGGTCAAGTCTTTCCATGTGCCGGCCACGCCTGGCACGGCCGCTTGACCACCGAGTTTGCCGTCGGTCCCCACTTCCCTCGCGACCCGCGTGACCTCCGCGGCGAAGGCGTTCAATTGATCCACCATCGTATTGATGGTGTCCTTGAGCTGGAGAATTTCCCCGCGCACATCGACCGTGATCTTCTTCGAGAGATCGCCGGTCGCCACCGCCGTAGTGACTTCGGCGATGTTCCGCACCTGGCCCGTCAGGTTGCTGGCCATGGAATTCACGCTGTCGGTCAAGTCTTTCCAGACGCCGCTCACATCGCCTACTCTCGCCTGCCCGCCCAACTTGCCTTCCGTTCCCACTTCGCGGGCCACACGGGTGACTTCGGCGGCAAAACTGCGAAGCTGATCCACCATCGTGTTGATGGCTTCTTTCAATTGAAGGATTTCGCCATGGACATCGACCGTAATTTTTTTCGATAGGTCACCGTTCGCCACCGCGATCGTCACATCGGCGATATTTCTGACCTGTGCGGTCAGGTTGCCGGCCATCAAGTTCACGCTTTCGGTCAGGTCCTTCCACACACCGCTGACATCGCGAACCTGCGCCTGCCCACCCAGCTTACCCTCCGTCCCCACTTCGCGTGCGACACGAGTCACTTCCGCCCCGAAGCTTCGCAACTGATCGACCATCGTGTTGATGGCTTCTTTCAGCTGGAGAATCTCTCCGCGGACATCCGCGGTGATCTTTTTCGAGAGGTCGCCGTTCGCTACCGCCGTGGTGACCTCCGCGATGTTGCGCACTTGATTGGTGAGGTTGCTCGCCATGGAGTTGACGTTGTCGGTCAGGTCCTTCCATGTGCCGGCGACACCCGGCACGACCGCCTGCCCGCCCAGCTTGCCTTCCGTGCCGACTTCCCGCCCGACCCGGGTGACTTCCGCAGCGAAACTGCGCAATTGATCCACCATCGTATTGATGGTGTCTTTGAGTTGGAGAATTTCCCCCCGCACATCGACCGTGATTTTCTTCGACAGGTCGCCGCTTGCCACGGCAATCGTCACTTCGGCAATGTTCCGGACTTGGCCGGTCAAATTGCTGGCCATGGAATTCACGCTGTCGGTCAGGTCTTTCCACGTGCCGGCGACACCCGGCACGACCGCCTGCCCGCCCAGCTTGCCTTCCGTCCCGACCTCGCGCGCCACGCGCGTGACTTCCGACCCGAAGCTCCGCAACTGGTCCACCATCGTATTGATGGCTTCTTTGAGCTGGAGAATTTCCCCGCGCACGTCGGCCGTGATTTTCTTGGACAGGTCGCCGCTCGCCACCGCCGTGGTGACCTCGGCAATGTTCCGGACTTGGCCGGTCAGGTTGCCGGCCATGGAATTGACGTTGTCGGTGAGGTCTTTCCAGACACCACTCACATCGCGCACTTGCGCCTGCCCGCCCAGCTTGCCCTCCGTCCCCACTTCGCGCGCCACCCGGGTGACTTCCGCGGCAAAACTGCGGAGCTGATCCACCATCGTATTGATGGTGTCTTTGAGTTGGAGAATTTCCCCGCGCACATCGACCGTGATTTTCTTGGACAGGTCGCCGTTCGCCACGGCCGTGGTCACATCCGCGATGTTCCGCACTTGGCCGGTCAGGTTGCTGGCCATGGAATTCACGCTGTCGGTCAGGTCTTTCCACGTGCCGGCGACACCCGGCACGACCGCCTGCCCGCCCAGCTTGCCTTCCGTCCCGACCTCGCGCGCCACGCGCGTGACTTCCGACCCGAAGCTCCGCAACTGGTCCACCATCGTATTGATGGCTTCTTTGAGCTGGAGAATTTCCCCGCGCACGTCGGCCGTGATTTTCTTGGACAGGTCGCCGCTCGCCACCGCCGTGGTGACCTCGGCAATGTTCCGGACTTGGCCGGTCAGGTTGCTGGCCATGGAATTCACGCTGTCGGTCAGGTCTTTCCACGTGCCGGCGACACCCGGCACGACCGCCTGCCCGCCCAGCTTGCCTTCCGTCCCGACTTCACGCGCCACCCGGGTGACTTCAGCGGCAAAGGCATCGAGCTGCCGGACCATTTCATTGACCGTTCTGGCTGTCTTGAGAAACTCGCCTTTCAGCTCATGATCTTCCGTCTCCAGCGCGACGGTTTGCGTGAGGTCCCCCTTGGCCACGCCGCCGATCACGCGCGCCATTTCATTCGTCGGGCGAACGAGATCGTCGATCAGCTCATTGAACGCTTCGATTTCCGACTTCCAGGCTCCCGTCGCATCAGGAATCGATACGCGCTCGGAGAGCCGCCCTTTCTTGCCGACCACATGACTGACTCGCTTGATTTCCTCCACGATTTTGCCGTTTTGCTCGATGATGGCGTTCAATTCATCGGCGATCTTGCCGCCGATCCCCGACCATTCCACGGGCGCCTGCACGGTGAAATCCCCTCTCCTGAGGGTCCTCAACACGCGCAGCAGCTCTCTGGGATCCAGCTCTGCTTCGTCTCGCGAACCGTTCTTCAACGACATCTTGCTCTTCACCGGCATTCTGCTTCTCCTGGTTGAACAGCGACGAATGACTTGATTGAGGCGAACGCACCCATGATCCCGCCGGAGTATTGGCCTTGTAGACACTTGCGTGACGGAATGGTACTAGGTCAATCCCTAGTGTTTCAACTATCGATCAGATGAGTATTCCTTAGGGGGGATTGGCTTGAGTTGTGTTCATCACGCCCGCTGGAACAGAAGCTTGGCAATCGTGAGGCGGTTCTTATCGAGAATCGCGACCACGATCATCACATACGAGAGAAATCGTATGAAATAGACAAGCGGTTCGGATTCGGAGCTCACGAAGTCTCCGGCCAACACCAGACGACTCACGGTTCCAAGCACAAAGGACCAGACGAAAAAGAGAAAAAACCGGTCCTTCGTCATTTTCCAATAGTGTAGAAAAAACAACGCCAGAACAACATCGCTCATCACGAGCGCCCCGAGCAAGAACTCTTTCAGCTCCATCAACTCAAACATGGGTCGCGCCTCACTTGGCTTCCGAAATCAGTCCGAACAACAGGAGGCCGTGAGCCCCCAATGAGATGATATAGCGGAGGATAGTGAGATCCACCATAGGCATGGCCAGCTTGTCGGCCACCAATAATAGGTTGTTGAATGTGACGATGATGAAAAAGAGCCCGCTCCAGAACAACAGCCGATATCGGCTTCCTCTGTAGGCGCGCAGCAGCAGCCACGCGCAGAGGCCGGCGGTCATGGCACAGAGAGCATAGATGAATGTGGCCATCATTCCTCCTTCGAAAGGAATCTAAATGCGTCGGCAAACTGCTCCATCCGCATCCGCGCCTTGGCATGGACGAGGTTCGATATCGGCACGAGGTGCTTCGAATAGTAGTAGGCGAGCCGATCCACCATTTCTCGAAGGTTTCCGGTATCAGGCTTGTACCGGTACACCGGCCTCGGCTCCCTCGCGCAAGTCAACAAGCCTTGCCGGCACAGTCCATCCAGCACCTGCGCGCAATTCTCTTCGGAAATATATAACCGGTCCGCTACCTGCTTATACTCCCACCAGCTATCCGGGCTCTGCCGGAGCAGCAGCACCGCTTCCAGCTGAGCGATGGAATCGATCCGATCCAGGATGAACCGCGCGACCTCTTTTGGAATGACAGAGTTATCATGCATAGGAGAGATAAATTTTTTTCTTATAGTCGTTTGGAAGATGGAAGAGTACTAGCGCAACCCCTAGTCCGCGCAAGCGCCGAAGATAAGCGTCCTAGGGTAATTCCTTGTATGACGCATCGACGGCACAGAGTATAGTCAGGTTAACAGAGCTTGCAGTGGAAACATTGTGAAGACATAACGGAAACGTTATGTGACGCAATGAAAAAATTGCAAGTTCTGGAAAGCTCCGCTTTCGAAAGAGAGCGGAGCTTGTTTTTTATGGTGCTGCTACATTCCCGCCGGCAGTCCGCCGTTGAACGGTACGATCACAAGCGAGCGATCAGAAACCTCGCAAGATGGGACTATGATGCGGTCTCATGGAGGTGGGGGGTCATACCCCGCCTGCGTCGCGGAGGCGGGCATCCAGTTGTTCCGGACTTCTGGATTCCCGCTTGAAGCATGCGGGAATGACGAGAAGGAAAAGGGATCAACTGCGGAATCCGAGTTCAAGCGATCTTACGTCGAGATCGATCTGAGCGAGCGCCTCGCGACTGCAACGATGAAAACCGACGTCCCTTCGTCTTATCCTGTACGCTCTGTTTCAGCAGCGCCATCAGATCGACCACCTTCCCCGGCTCGGCTCCTCATCTGTTTCTTGATCTTCCGCGGTGCTGATGACCTCGGTTTCTCCGGCCTTGATCCGTTTGTCGATCAACTTGAGCAGATCCTCGTGATAGGTGTCGTGATAGTCTTTCGGATTCCAGTCGCCCGTCATTTCTTCCACCAACTTCATGGCCATATCGGTCTCCCGAGACGTCACGCCGGCGGCTTTTGAATTTTTTGGAGGAACCTCTAACTCATCGGCAGCCTTCACCTCGTCGGCATACCGTAGCGTGTTCATGACGATCACATCGTCCACCGGGATCAGCGCCGCCACATATTGACGTGTGCGAATCACGACATTGGCGATACCGACCTTGTGCGTCTGTTTCAACGTCTCACGCAACAGCGCATAGCCCTTTCTCCCCTCGCCGGTCAGGAGCCAGGTAATAGGGCGTCTCGAAATACATCGGAGTAATCTTTTTGCCCTCGACAAAACGCAAAATATCGATCGTCTGAGTCGCCTCGACGTTCGCTCGGCGGAAATCTTCGTCGGTGAGGACGACATAGCGGTCCTTCTCGTACTCGTACCCCTTGACGATCTGGTCCCAGGGCACGTCTTCACCCGTCTCCTTGTTGTATCGCTTGAAGCCCACGGGCTTCATGTCGCGGCGATCCAGCATGGTCAAGTCGAAATTATTTCGCTTTTCAGCGGAGTAGAGTCCGACCGGTATATGGACAAGTCCGAAACTGATGGCACCTTTCCAGAGGACTCGAGGCATGTGCCTTCCCTTATCGGTTATGGACTGGAGAACGAGGTGGAGCCCCACGGCTTCACAAGCAGTGGTCCCTGTTTGTTCTTCGGCGACACCTCGCCGAAGCGTATCCCTCCTGGCCAAGGCTTCGACAGCCGTGGCTTCCTGCGTAGCGGGGCGAATGTTATCGGCGGAACCCGCGTGACACAGTCGGCGCTACGGATCTCAATATCGCCGGTACGATTTCCTTGGCCATATCCCGCGCAAACTCCCGAAAGGCGTAACCTACAGCGTCTTTCGAACGCCCCAGTTCACCGCGAACCGTGCCTTTCACATCGCTCAAGAGATCCGACACAAAGGAGGACCCCCCTCTATCTGCCTTCTGATGCTCTTTCCCGGAAAATACGGGTAGACACCGGATTCTGTTTCTCTGTCTTTCTTTTCACCCTCCGAAGGCATCACCGGCACTCCATGCGCTTTGGGAGGATAGTAGGGATAGACTCTCTCGCGACGAAATTTCTTTTCGAACGTTCCAATCACAAAACCGACCAGCACCATGCCGGCCAGCGCTACCCATGGCCGCACATTCATCTGGCGAACCGGATTCAGCGTCCGCGTGGATTGATCGATGAAGTCTTTCCCCGTCTCGGTCACGGCGCCGACCAGACCGGACCATTGTGACTTCATGTTCTCCAACTCATAGCGCGCCTTGTCGTCGATCAACTGTATTTTTCGGCCGATCTCAAGGCGGGTTTCCAGGATGTCTTTTATGTCTTGTTCGACACTTGCTCTTTGATCCATTGTGCGTCTTCCTTTACTGAATGGAGGGTTCGGCGAGGTATCAAATTGAAGCTTTGCAACGCATTTTTGGCCTTGATAAGCAGCGCGGCACCGACGGCGAGGAGAATGACCCCGATCAGGCCGTAGCATGCCCACAAGGGAAGATGAACGAACTCATGAAGCACGTGAACGAGCATGATGAGCGCAAACAAACCTCCCAGGGCCGCGAACCCTATTCCCACTCCCATCGCGACGGCCGCTTGGCGGAACTTGGAGATCTCCGAGAAAACCTCATCCCGCAAAAGTTGCAGCTCTTGGCGAATCAATGTCCGAGCATCTCCAATCAGTCCACCGAGAAGCCCGAAGATTCCGTTTCCCGACCTGTGCATTTCCTCTTGAGTCCTCACAACAGCCTCCGCCGTTGAGATGCCATATAACCAAGTCCGGCTCCCATCGTGAGCACCACCCAGGGGTACCGCTTCATGATCGTTTCCGCCCGTTCGAGCAGACGCTCCCCTCTTCTCAGAGTCGATGCGTCTTCAAGAGTGCCATGATCAGGCATGAACAATTCCTGCGATTCGTTCCCGATCTTCGTGATCTCTTCTTTTTCCATCGTGACAGCCTCCAAATCTTTATCTGGATCGTATCACGTCGACTCGAACGGACCACTCGGTAACGCCCTAGTCCATCATCTGTAGATCGTGAAGATACTGTTCGCCCGCCGTGGCTTACGACTCCATGGCTCAAGAGATAGATTGCATCAGATTCATGGGCACTTTGGTGTCGCGCGGAATGATGACAAGGCCTGACGGCGAGATATGACACCCGGAAAGTCGAGGCGATTCCTGGAAACCGATATCGCTCTCGGCGGGAATACTGCTGTAGCGGTCGGCGATCACGCGATGCAGCCTCGCACGCGCCCCGATACGCACGCCGTCCATGATGACGCACTCGTCGAGGCGCGCGCCGGACTCGATCTGGACATCGCGCCCGATCACGGAGCGTCGAATTTCCGCATCCACGATATGGCTTCCCTGACCGATCATGGATTGATCCACATACGTTCGCACGATCGACGCCATGGGGCCTTCATATCCGGCCGAGACAATCGGCCATTCATCGTTTCGGAGATTGAAGAGCGGCGTCTCGCCTAACAGGTCCATATTGCTCCGCCAATAGGCGTCCAGCGTGCCGACATCCCGCCAATACCCCCGTTCTTCATATGGGCGCAAACCCGGCACGTCGTTGCGCAAAAAATCGTACGCGTAGATCTTCTTATCGCCGATGAGATCCGGAATGATATTGCGGCCGAAATCATGGCTGCCGGGATGGGCGGCATCCCATTCCAACCTGCGCAATAACAGGGAGGTATCGAAGATATAGTTCCCCATTGAAGAAAGAGCCATCGTGGGACGTCCAGGCATGGCTTTGGCTTTTTGAGGCTTTTCCTCGAACCCAATCAGCCGATCATCGGCATCGATTTCGAGAATACCGAACTGGGATGATTGCTCGTTCGAGACGGGCAATGCCGCGACCGTGACTTCGGCACCGCGTTCCCTGTGCAACTGGATCATCTGCGAGACGTCCATCCGGAAAACATGGTCCGCGCCGAATACGGCCACGATGTCGGGGCGAAAGTCGGTAATTAAATTGAGGTTGTGGTAGACCGCGTCGGCTGTCCCTTCATACCACCCTCCTCGCGCCCGCATTTGGGGAGGCACAACCGTAATAAACTGGTCTTTGAGACGGCCGGCTATACTCCACGATTCCCGAATATGTTCGATCAACGATTGCGACTTGTATTGCACCAACACATAATTGGCGGTGATGCCGGAATTGAGCATGTTGCTCAGGACAAAGTCGATAATGCGGTATTTCCCTCCGAACGGCACGGCGGGCTTGCTGCGCACGGCCGTGAGCGGCATGAGCCGTTCGCCTTTTCCTCCCGCCATAATCATCCCCAGAACTCGCGCAGGTCTCATAGCGAACTCATAGTAGCGACCAGGGATTCTGCCAGGTACTCGGAAAAACCCGAGGCCTAGAGTTTGAGGGAATCTCGGATCACACCCACAATCTCAGCTGGACTGCGCGCGGTATCGACCGTCAGAGTCTCATCGAGCGGCTCTTCCAACGCTTCCAGCTGACTTTGGAGCAAGGCCTGATTCATGAAGTGGTCCTGGCGTCCTTTGAGGCGCTTTTCGAGGACATGGGTTTCGGTCCGGAGATACACGAACACCACTTCAGGGCCGACACGCAAATACCGGCGGTACGCCCGTTTGAGGGCTGAACAGGCCAGCACGGCATTCCGACGTTGCGTCAGGCTCTCTTGAATAAGTCCACGGAGATGGGCGAGCCATGGTCGGCGGTCTTCATCATTCAAGGGGATGCCCCGGTTCAATTTAGTGAGATTCGCCTCCTCGTGAAAATCATCCGCGTCGATAAACACCCATCCCAGCGCTTCCGCTAAGGCGCTTCCAACCCGAGTTTTTCCTGTGCCGGTCACGCCGAACACCACAATCACCATACCTGCACCATATCTGCGATCCTCCACATTCTTAACTCTAGGGAGTCTCGACCGATCAATCGAACTAGGCGGAACCCTAGTCGCTTTTGAAATGCCTGAAGAGTATATCTGCATTCGGATGTGCGCCGACCACGGGGCATGGCCTTCAACTCTGTCTCTCGTTTGCAATGTTGACGAGCACATTCGACACTCCCTCACTCGTTAGAAGCTGCGTGACAATATGAATACGGCTGAACTGATGATTCGGTGCCTGGAGAATGAAGGAGTCCGGTTCCTGTTTACCGTCCCCGGCGAAGAAACCCTCGGATTCATGGACGCGCTTGCCGATTCCACGATCCGACTGATCACGACCAGGCATGAGCAAGGAGCGGCATTCATGGCGGATGTCTATGGGCGAATCAGCGGGAACGCCGGAGTCTGCTTGTCCACGCTCGGACCCGGCGCCACGAATCTTGCGACCGGTATAGGAGATGCCTTCCTGGATCGCGCGCCGTTAGTGGCGATTACCGGGCAAGCGTCTTTGAATCAACGTCACAAGGAATCGCATCAATACATCGACGTGATGTCGATGCTCAAACCCGTGACGAAGTGGAACACCTTTATTCCAAAGCCCGAGGTCATTCCGGAAGCGGTGCGGAAGGCGTTTAAGATCGCCCAAACGGAAAAACCCGGCTCCACTCATCTCGAACTGCCGGAAGACGTCGCCGACGCATCCGTCGACGACACGGACTCCCTCACTCCCCTCTTCGTGCAAGCACCGGTCTTGCCCGAGCCGGCTCCGAGTCAAGTCGAACGAGCTGTTGAAACGATCGGCAAAGCCAAGCGTCCCGTCATCCTTGCCGGAAACGGCGTTGTGCGTGGAGGGGCGTCCGATGCAGTGCGCCGGTTCGCCCAGCGGCTCCGGATACCCGTCCTGCACACATTCATGGCCAAGGGTGTCGTGCCGGACAGCGATCCGCTCTCGCTCTATACGCTCGGGCTGCGGGACCGAGACTACACCGCCATCGTGATGGAGCAGGCCGATGTCGTCCTCACGCTCGGTTATGATTTCGTGGAATATGCTCCCTGCTTATGGAATCCACGTCGTGATAAACAGATCGTGCATCTGGATGTATCCCCCGCTGAAGTGGATGAACATTACATCCTCAACGTGGGCGTATTGGGAGATCTGCGCCTCTCGTTGGACCTGCTCCGCGCCAAACTTGCCCCGTTCGATTCCGCCTGGGGCTCTGTCGCTCGCGGGATAGTCCTTGACGGCTTCGATGCGGAACTTTCCGGCGCATCATCCTGGCCTATCCGTCCACAATATTTGATGCGGGAGTTGCGAGCCGCGCTTGAACCGGACGATGTCGTTATTTGCGATGTCGGCGCCCATAAGCTATGGATGGCCCGGATGTTTCCTTGCGACACCCCCAACTCTTGCTTCATCCTCGAACGGCTTTGCCGCGATGGGGATCGTAGTGCCCGGAGCCATCGCCGCCAAATTACTCTTCCCGCAGCGTCACATCGTGGCGGTGACGGGCGACGGCGGCTTCCTGATGAACTCGCAGGAACTGGAAACCGCCATGCGCCTCGAGCTCCCGGTCGTCATCCTCGTGTGGCGAGATGATGGATACGGCGTCATCCGTTGGAAGCAACAGCTGCGGTTTGGACGCGCGTCAGGCGTCGAGTTCGGCAACCCCCGATCTTGTGCGCTATGCACAGAGCTTTGGAGCAGCCGGGTATCGAGTCACGGAGTCATCCGAACTGCCGGCGATTCTTCGTGAGGCGCTACAGCAACATGTGCCGACCGTGATCGATTGTCCGATCGATTATCGGGAAAACATCCGGTTGACGGATCGCCTGAACAGACTTGCGCCTTAGCAGGATGCTGAAAAAGTCTGCCAGCGGCGTTCTCGCATTGCTCAGAGGCTCAACGTACCGAAGCGTACGCCTCGCCTCTTCGATCGCTGTGGCCTTGCTGGACAGCCTTTTTGAGCATCCTGAAGTGATTCTGGCGGTTGGAATTGGTGCCACTTTGTCGTGAGTCATGATATGGGCCTTATCCCACCCACCTCATGCCTTCCTCTGACTTCATTCCACACCAGACCATTCCTGACCATTAACCATCGTATTTTTTCTTCAAACTAGGGATGTACCTAGACCTGTTCGAAGGTTGAAATCGTATATTAAGCTATCCATGAAGGTACCTTCACAAACAGACCCACCATGCTGTGATGGAGGACGATATGCTCGAACGAACCCCTTTGTTTGAGAAGTTACGTCAGGCCACCCACTTGGCGCATCGGCGACTTGAACATCGAGTGGATATCTATCGTCCGAGTTTCGCCGTCCACAATTATCGACGGCTGCTCCAAGATTTGTGGGGGTTTTATCGACCGCTGGAGCGTAAGCTCGTCGTCCTCGCCGACCATATCTTTCCTTCACGTTATTCACAACGATGGCTCAAGGCTCCCCGTTTGGCGCAGGACTTGCTGTCCCTCGGCATGACCGAGGCTGACATTGCCGCGCTGCCGCTTTGTGGACGGTTGCCGGCGCTTCCCACTCTTCCTCAGGCTTTCGGCGTGCAGTATGTCATCGAATGCGCCGCTCTGGGTGAACAGATCGACGGCCTGCATGCGCGTGAAACGCTCGGCATCGATCCATCGCAAGGCGGATCGTTCTTCTCCAGTTATGACCCACGTATGGATCTGTACCGGCAGGAGTTCGAAACGGTAATGACGACGTCCGTGGGAGAGCCGGGCCCCCAAACCCTCGCCATCGAAGCCGCTATAGACACGTTCGACTGCTTCGAGGCATGGCTCGACTATCGACTTCGACCTCAACGCGCGACTTCTTCACAATGGAATGTTGGGAATGTTGAATCCGAACCGGAGCCAGACAAGGCATTACACTTCGACAGCCTCAGTGGAGCAACCATCACGGCGCAGAGTGTGGAGTCTTCATCGACTCCGGGGTCGGTCAAGGCACAACAGTGCTCTTGATGAGCCACTCGGAACCCAGCGATCAGGACTCCGCGCTCCATGAGAAACCGCGCATTCGCGTCCTGTTGGTAGACGATCACGCGATGGTGCGACAAGGATTGCGCAGCATCCTGGAAAGCTATCACGACATTGAGGTCGTCGGTGAAGCCGCCGACGGAACACAATCGCTCGTCTCCGTCGAACACGCGCGGCCTTCAGTCGTCGTCATGGATCTCAATATGCCGAAGATGAACGGCATTGAGGCCACGGCGATCATTAAATCGCGACATCCTGAGATCGTCGTCCTCGGGCTGTCGGTGAATGCGGGCGATGACAACCAGACGGCCATGAGACAAGCCGGCGCGGCTGCTCTGTTGACCAAAGAGGCCGCGGTCGATCAATTGCACGACCTGATTCACCAGGCCTTAGCCGCAGGCCGATGATCATCAAGGAAAGTCGTATTGTCAGGATGCTGAAAAAGTCTCCCAGCGGCATTCTCGCATCCTGTTAGAGAACTCCAAAAACATACAACAAGATGAGCAAGGTGCCCGGCACGCCCAATAGCCAGAGAATCAAATAACGCATGATTGTTCTCCTTTATGTCAGGATGCGCTTCACGATACGCGGTCGTCCTGCTTGGGTGCTCGGTTGCTTGATCGAGTGAACACTGTGGCGGCAGAACTTGTGGAATCGGTGGACGAGTAGGAGGGAAAGGCGTCGGAGGATTGGGTAAGGGAGGCTGTGGAGGTGGAAACGGGTTAGGGTCGGGAGGCATGGGATCGGGGTCAGGATCCGGCCGCTGATCACATCGACCCTTGTTTATCCTCTGACAATCAATCATCATGGGTGCAGTATAGCAACGGATCCTGGCTCGGCGGACTAGGAAGCTCCCTTGATAAGGACCTGCACAAGATCACTGTCATTCACGAAAGCAGCCCAGACCGGCATGAGTTACGAGGCTTTTTTATGTGTGAGAAGGGCTGAATGTTCAATTCGTGACAAGCATAGAAGGAGGATTCGTCATGAGCATCCGGCCTACCATCTTGCTGGCGGACGATCATGTCCTTGTTGCCGAGGGGATTCAAAAAATGTTGGAACCGGAATTCGAACTGCTGGGGATAGTTCCGAACGGCCGAGCCTTGCTCAAAGCGATCGAAGAATGCCGGCCCGACGTGGCCATCGTCGATATTTCTCTCCCGCTACTCAATGGATTGGATGCGTCTCGCCACATCCTTAAGCACCACTCTTCGATCAAGATCATCATCCTTACGATGCACTCGGAGCCGAGCTTTGTGACGGAAGCGCTCCGAATAGGCGTATCGGGCTATGTGCTCAAGCAGTCGGTCGGAACCGAGCTGGTGCAGGCTCTCCACGAAGTCTTGAAAGGCGACACGTTCGTCTCGCCCATCGCCCAGCAAGCCTTAGATCTCCCATCCTCAGAGGGGGATCAGGAACCGGCGGGCTTCGACCACGCGCTCAGTCAGCGACAGCGAGAAGTGCTGCAGCTCGTGGCTGAAGGAAAGTCTATTAAGGAAGTGGCGGCCGTCTTGAACGTATCGATCAAAACCGTAGAGTTTCATAAAACGAGGATTATGAGGCAGCTCGGCGTGCGGTCGGCGGCTCAGCTGACGAAGTATGCCATCGCGAACGGGCTCATCACCATTCACTAGCAGGATGTTGAAAAAGTCCTCTAGCTTCGTTCTCGCATCGCTCAGAAGCTCAACGTATGCAAGGCGAAGGCAAGGTACTTATCCGCTCGCATGTGATCGAAGCGAGCGGGTCAAGCGAAGCTTGGTATGTACCTCCTCGCCTCTTCGCTATCTGCGGCCGTCTCGCGGAACGGCGCGTCTTGACGCGCCGGGGTGGGCGGGTGAGAACGAATGCCTTTTTGAACATCCTGCGGGCAAGTCCGATACACTGAACCGCTCCGTCGATGTCCAATTACAGGGCTGTCATACCTGAAGCGAGCGCCACGCGAATCAAATCGGACGTGGTGCGGACACCGAGCTTGCGGGTAATGTTCGCTTTGTGAAATTCCACCGTCTTCATCGAGATGTTGAGTTGCTTGGCGATATTCTTGGTGGAGGTCCCGTCGGCAAGCATCGAAAGGATTTGGCGCTGTCGATCGGTCAAGTTGGTCGAAAAGCCTTCCGGCCTCGACCATCGACATTCAATGGCTTCGCGGACTTCCACATTAAGTTTGGAAGACACAAATCTTCGATTCTCCATGACACACTTGACCGCGGCATGGAGTTCGTCCGAGGCATCTTGCTTCAACACATAGCCCATGGCTCCCGCGCGGAACCCTTCGCTGACTGCGACAGCTTCACTCAGCATCGTGAGAAAGATAATTTTGACCGAGGGCAAGGTGTGTTTCAGATTTCGAGCCGCTTCGAACCCGTTCATTCCCGGCATGTTGGCGTCAAGGAGCACGATATCCGGTTGCAACTTCTTCGCTTCGTCCAGCACTTCCTGCCCCGTCTGCGCGGTCCCTACCACTGAAAAGTTCGGCTCGAGCAATTGCTTCACGCTCTCTAATACTAACGGGTGATCGTCACCAAGCAAAATTCTTGCGCTATACATCACAGAACCTCTGCGGCATACGGCCGGCCCGGCTCAACATTTCGTTCGCGCGATCGTTCCGAACATGACATGACCAAAGTGGCGAGATCCTCATCATCATGGCAGCTGCTACTGACTGATTCGACTAGAGATATCCCTAGTATGTCACCCGGCTCACCGGATATTCCACACGAATTGTTACGCTGGGTCTCTGAAGGTTTGGGGAAACAGCCGCATGAGAACAGCCATCAGCGCGGCACCCGTAAGCGCCGCGGCCATATCCTTGTGCGCATCCCATTCATCCCCTTGCGTGCCGAGATACGCAGCGCCCAGATCGGGACTTACGATCTGCGCGATGAGCGCTTCAACGAGTTCAAAAAATCCACTTTGGGCCAGGATGCCGCTGATGGGAAGGTAGACCGACCAAAAACCACGCACTCGACCGGTTCGCATGAGCAGTTCCTTCAGCGGATAGACCAGCAAGAAACCGAAGGCAAAATGGACGATACGGTCGAACGGGTTTCGGCTCAACGACAGTATATCTTTGAGCCAAAAACCAAGTGGAACTTCCGCATAGGTGTAATGCGCTCCCACCGCGTGGAGAGTCATAAACAGTGTGATGAGCAGGTAAGAAAGAGAAGAAAATCGAAATCGTCGATGGGTCGCGATCAACGTGCCGACCAAGGCGAAGGCCAACACATTTTCTAATGCCCAATCCTTGCGATCAAGCGGAGCGATCGCGAGAAGGCTCCACCACATGACGTACCAGGCCAATAGAACATGGGAAACAGAAACGCGGGTATGCATCGCCCATCCCGTGCGAGATGTGGTGAGGCTCCTCTTCTCAAAATGAAGAGCGCGGCGCCTGGTCGACCGGCCCATGTTCCTCCACTCCAACGGGCGCGGTTCCCGAAGAAATCCTGCGCAGGATACGGAGACCAAGGAGTATTCCCATGCACAAAATGGATCCGTACATGGCGGCAGCCATATCTTTTTGGGCGTCCCACACATCGCCCTGTGCGCCTAAGTAGGCCAGACCCAGCTCCGGGTGGACCGCCTGAGTCACCCAGGCCTCAAAGATTTCCCAGAGGGCGCTCAGTCCCAAGACCGTGATCACAGGCAGGTAATAGAGCACCCATCCGCGCGCATGGCCGAGCAGGCGAAAGGTCTCTTCCATGGGATATGCCAACAGAAAACCGAAACTAAAGTGCACGATGCGGTCGAAGTGATTGCGCCCCAGGTGCAACAAGTCGTTCAACCAGGCCCCCACTGGAACTTGAGCGTAGGTGTAATGGACACCGACCGTATGGAGCGTCAAAAATCCCATGATCAAGATATAAGACAGCGGAGAGAGCGGCACATATCGGTAGCTTGCGATGAGCACGATCACGAAGAGCACCGGGAGAATGCTGGCGATCGCCCAGAACTGGCGATCCACTGGGGAATAAGCCAACCAGGCGAACAGCCCGATGTACCCTGTCACCAATCCGATAAGCAGCGCTTTAACCCGTTCCATGGGTGGAACTACTCTCCAATCTTCATCGTTTGGTCATAATCGACGGCATGTTGATGCTACCGGTTGACCAACGTCCATGCAAGTCCGTCAGGACCCCATCAGAAAACTAGTGGAGCGTCCCACTCTCCGGCCCCGGAACGTGGGAAAACTCATGGGAGTCTTCATACGCCTGTTCCGTCGTGCCTGTGGCTCTGATCACCAGGCCGGCGATCACCCCTCCGACCACGGCGAGACCGAGCGTCATGGCGATGCCCACGAGTTGGACCCCGACCACACCAGGAACAACGACGATCGCGCAGAGTCCCCCAAGCAGGCCCGGCATCCCATGCAGATTGTGCACGCCGCAGGTATCGACGAGCTTGATCTTGGACTCGAGCATGGGCTGAATAAAGACGAACCCAATCACCGAGAGACCGCCGGCAAGCAATCCGATACCAAACGCGCCGGTGGGACTCACGAGGTTACAGGTCGAACCGATGGAGACCCCACCCGCCAACGCCGCATTAGCCATATCCACCATCGAGGTTTTTCCATGATGGAACCGTGTGCTGAGGAAATAGGTGGCGAGCGTGGCTCCGCTCAGAGCAAGGATCGTATTCACGATGGTTTGGGGCATTTGCTCAAACGGCACAATCGCGGTTGCAAAACTCGGCCAAAACAGCCACAGAACCATGGAACCGAGCATCGCGAATCGATCGGACGTCGGATCGGATTCGATCGGTTGACTGCGCTGCTGCGCCGTCGTCAGAACCAAGGACGCGGCCAAGCCGAAATAGGCGCCGAACGCGTGGATGACGATCGACCCCGCCGAATCCTGAAATCCTTTGGTAAGCCCCGAGCCATTGTCCAACACCAAATATTCATTCAGCGCATAGAGCGGCACTAACAACAGCGTGAGCAGCGCATATTGAAACACGCGCAATCGCCCGAGCACCGCTCCCATCGCGATCAACGCCGTCGCCACCGAAAATTCAGCCAGCATCAGCGTCTCGACCGAATGAGCCTGTATCGTATGCCCCACCATCCCGTTGGCGCGTAACAACATGTACAGGGGCAATCCGGTTGCGACGACGAGATAGGTGCCGGTCGTCGCCCCGAAGCCATACCGTCGGACGAATACCATGAGAAATCCGAAGCCGACCAGCAACATGGCCAAGATGTGGATCGAGTAATTATATTGCGCGACCAGGCGCGCCTCGTTGACGGCACCCGCCGGCTCTTCGGCGCCGACCCAACTCGCGGCGCACAGGAGAAACAGACTTGCTGCGCTGAGCATCGTCAACCAGAAGCGGTTCTGCATTGAGTCCTCCTTGGACAGTAGGAGTGAAATGGGGGGATATAGGGGGAGCAGTGTACCCCATTGGCGAGCGCTCTTGTCAAACCCCACCATGGGTTCTCACCGACGCAGTAATCTAACCCGCATCGTCACACAGCAGGGAGACGAGGCCGCAGTAAGCGATAATCGGCAGGAATTACCAGGTCTTTGTGAGGACCTGCGACTGGCGCAAAACGGTTCCTTGGCTGGCGTGAGATTTGTTGTCGGCAGGGTGAGAGATGGGTTGACTTGTACAGCCCCTCAAGTCGAGTCGGCTCCCATTCCATGAATGGAAGCCGACATGATCGAAATCTATTAGGCCGGGACCGCTTGAGCGGAAGACTGCAAAATAATCTCGTCGATTTCCGATGCGTCGAGCGATTCTTTTTCCAGGAGCGCTTCCGCCAGCGCCTTCAAGGTCACCATCTGTTCGGTCAGAACACGTTTGGTCCGTTCGTAGTTTTCAGTGACGAGGCGCTTGATTTCTCGATCAATCTCCATCGCCATGGCATCACTGACATCCCGCTTGCTCCCAAAGGATCGACCTAGAAACATCGATCCCTCTTTCTGCCCGAACGTCAGCGGCCCCAGCGTTTCACTCATGCCCCATTCGCAGACCATTTTGCGCGCAAGGTCCGTCGCGCGCTCCAAATCGTTGCCCGCGCCGGTGGTAACCTGTTGGAACACCAGTTCCTCTGCGACTCTGCCACCCATGAGGATCGCCAGCGTGTTGTACAAAAACTCTTGGGAATGATTGTGGCGGTCGTCGGTCGGCAACTGCATGGTCACTCCCAATGCGCGGCCTCTTGGAATGATCGACACTTTGTGGACCGGATCGGTGCCCGGCAGAAGTTTGGCCATCAGGGCATGCCCCGCCTCGTGGTAGGCGGTGACCCGCTTTTCCTCGTCCGTGAGCATCATGCTCTTGCGCTCGGCGCCCATCAAGATCTTGTCCTTGGCCATTTCGAAGTCTAATGCCTCGACTTCGTGTTTGTTCTGCCGAGCAGCCCAGAGCGCAGCCTCATTGACCAAGTTTTCCAAGTCGGCCCCCGAAAAACCAGGGGTCCCTCTCGCAATCTTCTCTAGCTCTACATCGGCTGCGACCGGGACTTTCTTTGTGTGGACCTTGAGGATCTCCGACCGACCTCGAAGGTCCGGATGATTCACCGTCACTTGCCGGTCGAATCGGCCTGGCCTGAGCAGGGCCGGGTCGAGCACATCAGGCCGATTGGTGGCTGCCACCAGAATGACGCCCTCCGTCGTGCCAAATCCGTCCATTTCGACCAGCAGCTGGTTGAGTGTTTGCTCACGTTCATCATTCCCGCCGCCGAGCCCCGCTCCCCTCGACCGTCCGACGGCGTCGATCTCATCGATGAACACGATGCAGGGAGCATGTTTTTTCGCCTGTTCAAACAAATCACGAACGCGAGAGGCCCCGACGCCCACGAACATTTCGACAAAATCCGACCCGCTGATGCTGAAGAAGGGGACTCCCGCCTCGCCGGCAATCGCTTTCGCCAAGAGTGTCTTCCCGGTTCCGGGCGGACCCACGACCAATACCCCCTTGGGAATGCGTCCGCCGAGTTTCTTGAACTTGTGCGGGTCCTTCAGAAATTCAACCGTTTCCTGTACTTCTTCTTTCACTTCATCGATTCCCGCCACATCGGAAAACGTCACCTTTTTCCGGTCATCCGTCAGCATGCGGGCCTTGCTCTTCCCGAGGGACAGGGCCGCATTCCCAGTCTGCATCCGCCGCATGAAGAACACAAACAGGCCGAGAAAGAGCACGAGTGGCCCCCAGGTCACGAGAAAACTAATATACCAAGGGCTTTCATCGGGTGGTTTGACCTCGATCTGAACACCGTTCTCCCGCAGCACCTGGACGAGATCAGGATAGTCCGCCGCGTACGTTCGAAGCCGGGAATTATCTTTTAATACGCCGCTGACATGATGTCCCTTGATGGTCACCTTGACGATGTCGCCCTGGTCGAGCTTCGCCATGAAATCGCTGAAAATGACCTGTTCCTCGAGTGCACGCGTCGGCATGGTCCAGAGGTTGAGGAGCAAGATCAGGAACAGACCTAACACCATCCAAAACAGTAGTTTTTTGGCCTTAGTATTCAAGGGCAGCCTCTCAGAATTAGCAGAATGCTGAAAAAGTCCGCCAGCGGCGTTCTCGCATCGCTCAGCGGCTCAACGTACCGAAGCGTACGCCTCGCCGTTTCGCTCGCTGCGGCCTTGCTGGACAGCCTTTTTGAGCATCCTGCATGGCTGTTCAGCATCGTCTCAACCTCGATATCCATGATGGCGACAGCGATCAGAGTGAGTTTTTCCGCAGCCTGTAAAGGCGTGTTTCGCGTTCATGCTTTCCCCCCGATTTTTGCCTTGTCGCCATGCGCCAGCGTGGCATAGGCGAACACATCATACACTTTGGTGGTCTTCTGTCGGTCATCCGTGAGGTAGAAGTACGAGGTGCAGAAGAACTTCCCGAACTGCCACCATAAGATATACATCAACGACGACGCGAAGGCGGCGAAGAACGAGGAAATCATGGTGCTGTGCCCGCCGAACGTGCGCAGCGAACCGACCTCGATCATCCGGATGTACTCCGGCGTGCCCGTCCGCACATACGCGAAGCCCATGTAGTCCGCCCAGGACAGCAAGGTGCCATCGACGACCAGCGGCGTATGGCTATAGGCGAAGATGGCCCAGTTGGTCGGATAGAACAGCGCGGCAAACATCCAGGCGCCGATCACCGCCGTAATCGTCCAGTTCCTCGTGAGCAACAGCACGATGTCCAGCACAATGGCGCTCGGCAGCAACGTCGACGGCATGACGAAGTTGTAGGGATAGTTCGACCACCACCACCAGGCCGCGACGATCGTGACCCACTTCCCGGCGAGCAGCGCCAGGATGGTGATCGTGGCGCCGAAGGGTTGCCGATAGTTCACCCAATTGTAGTACTGGAGGGCGGCACAAAACGTAATGGCGGTGATCGGGGTCACGATCGGCCACCACTGCCGATCCTTCCAGTCAATCCAGAAGTCCCAGTCGCCCGCCAGCAGGTCGAAATGCATGTGGAACGTGCCGACGATGGTGACGAACAAAATCGGAATGAAGTAAATGTAGTCGATGTGCCGGGACATCGCGACGCCTTCCGGCGGCAGCTTCGAAGCCTTAATAATCTCATCGGTTCTAAACATAACTGACATCCTCCGTCATTCTAGGCGGGTGGAGCGGCGGAACCGGACTGCTTGGTCCGCCGCTCCATCGCAAGCTACACTTCGGACGTACGATGCAATTTGCCGCCGCTCCCAAATCTTAGGAGCGGGTCTTGTCAGTATCCGGTCTTGGCTCCCGTCCCCACCTGGCTGGGGAACGGATCCAGAATGCTCTTCGGCGCGTTGTTCCAGATCACGTCCGCCAGATTCGACATCCGGCTCACGATCTGCGCCGCCACACCGCCCGCGGCTCCGAACAACCCGCACCACCCCAACGTCACGAAGCCCCAGTGTAACGGGGCAGAGAACAGCTCATCCACAAACCAGAACGCATGGCCCCACTCATTGAGCCCCACGTTCGGCAGAATGAACATCGGCCCCACCACCGCCGCCACTAAGGGGAACGAGGTCGCTTGCGCATAGAGCGGCAACCGCGTCTGCGCATACAGGTAGCTCGCCACGCCGCAGGTGATGTACAACGGGAAGGTCCCGTAGAACGCCACAATATGGCTGGCCGTGAAGCTCGTGTCCCGGATGATGACTTGGTGCCACGCCGCATCCTGCTCTAACGTGTAGCTGCCCGCGTAGTACACGCCCCAGATGTAGCACACTAACCAGCCCATCCAGTAAAAGTACCGCTTCAGCTCCAGCTTGTGGTCCAGGTTCGCCAGGTTCCGGTCCCGCGTGACCCAAATCCAGCCGATGGTGACGGCAAAAAAGGTCGCGTTCGCCAGGATGTTAAACCGCCACAGCCCCATCCACACGGAATCGAATTCCGGGGTCATGGAATCCAACCCATGCGAGTACCCGAACGCCCGCTGGTACAGGACCCAGAACACCCCGATCCCCAGGATCGCTAACCAGCCGATCTTGACCGGCTTCGAATCGTACCACTGCGAGATGTCATAGCCTTTATCAGCAGTTGCTTGAGGTGATGCCATAATAGACCTCCTTTTTTAATAGGAACACGCGAGACCGCACTTGTAGAGAGGCATACCGATAAGAAAAGATCCCTCTTGTAAACATCGAGAACAACCACCGCGCCAGGTCCTGTCCGGACTTTTTGTTCCAGGCAGGGAAAAAATCCGCCATGGGTATGCCTCCTTTCGTTGAAGAACTGATCCGGTCCCATCCAATACTTAGCAGGGCGTCGGTCCGTGCGCCATTAGGCACTTGCCTAAGGAGCCGAGAGGAAATTCCACGGGAAGGAATCGGAAGGAGAATCACACAATGAAGACTTCGCGGCTACTCGGAGGAAGGAGTGAGGCCATGGGCCAGCGCGTACTTTGTCAGTTCAGCCGTCGTATGGAGACCGAGCTGTTCCATCAACTTCGACTTATGATACTCGACCGTCTTGGGAGAGAGGCCGAGCGTTGAGGCGATTTCTTTAAGGGTCAGTCCTTCGGCCACAAGCTGCAAGATTTCTCGCTGGCGCATCGGCAAGCGGTCCTGGCCGCCTGGGCTTGGCTCCGTGTCGGAGATCGCAGATTGCACAAGATCCTTTGCAATAAAAGAAGTGACGTAATAATTGCCGTTCTTCACCGCCTCAATAGCCTGGGACAGTTCGGATGCGGCCGACCGTTTTAAAAGATAAGCCGATGCGCCGGCCTTGAACGCTTGGTTGACATAGTCCGGATCGGCATGGACGGTGACAAAAATCAATCGCGCCTCGGGGATGATCTTCCGCAAACGACGCGCCGCGTCGAGGCCGTTCAGTTTCGGCATCGAAATATCCAAGATCACGATGTCCGGACGCAATCGTTTAGCCGCATCCAGCAACGACCGACCGTCTTCCACGGAACCCACGACCTGGGCATGTTCTTCCAGCAGCTTTTTGAATCCTTCCCGCACCAACGTATGGTCATCCGCCAAGAGCACGCGAGGCTTGCTCATGCGCGCTCCTGTTTGAACGGCACCCAGGCGTAGATACGTGTTCCCTTGTCCGGTGTGGATTGTATATCCAGAGTGCCGGCAACCAAGGAAACACGTTCCCTCATGCTCAACAAGCCGAGGCTTCCTCGCCGACCGTCGTCACGATTCACGTCAAATCCCACTCCGTCATCGCTGATCATCAGCTGGAGGCCCTCTCGCACTCGCCGAAGCTCAACACGAACGTTTTTTGCCCTGGCATGGCGGGAAATGTTCGCTAAACCTTCTTGCGCGACGCGGTACAAGCACGTGACGACGTCCTTTGCCACGTGTTTTGGTATGTCTTTGCCTATAAACCGGGCCTCGATGCCGGTACGGGTTTGAAAGTCATCGACGAGGCGTCGAAGCGCGATGGATAAACCGAGGTCATCAAGGATGGATGGGTGAAACTGATAGGCCAGGCGGCGAACACTTTCGGAAAGCTCAACGATACGGTCCTGAACAGCGCGCACTGTTCTGACCGTACCGGCGGGAGCGTCGGGAAGCTGTTGCTCCAACATTTCGATGTCGATCGACAAGAGTGCCAGCCGTTGATTGATGTCGTCATGCAGATCGCGCGAAATCCGCCGTCGCTCATCTTCCTGAAGCCGAAGAAGCTGCGAGGCAAGCAGGCGAAGGTCCCGCCGATTGGTTTCGAGCGATTGCTCGGTATCAATTCGTTTCGATACCTCGCTGACGAGCGCGTTGTTGACGGCCATCAGCTCTTCGCTGCGCGCGTGTAGGCGCGCTGCCCAGCCTTTATCGAGCCGCTGGAGCTCCTCTTCGCGTTCACGACGTTGTAAAAGGTACCAAATCGGCAGCCCAATCAATGCCATGCTCAAGACCCGAGTCACTAACGGCTTCCACGAAGATTCATCGGAAGCCTGAGGTGAGAGGGATGTGACATTTTCTTGTGCCGAAGACAGGAGGTTTTCCACCTCGAACGGCGTCGATATTTGTTGGGAAAATAGCGACAGAAAAGATTTCGCGACTTCGGTGGGAAGATGGAGGATCAGCAATCCGACCATCAACGCGACAATACTGCCTGCAAAAATCCCGGTTCTAGTTCGCGATACAGGCATGGACTGACCTCACTCATTTGAATTATCCACCTTCGAGGCCGGTCAATCAAGGAGGACTGATAACAGATTATAGAGACATACCGCTAGTGGGCACTCACCGACTGCCAAGCTGGTCGCTCGATTCCTTGTGGGGAATCGAGACTCGTTAAGCGTGAACGTTAATGACTCACTCCTTCTCTCGCACCCCTCTCAGACCAGGCCCGCGATCACGCTCTTTTTTTAACGGCCCGCTAGACACTGGTTCGGCCCTGAGTATAATGGCAAAAAGAGGAGGCTCCGCCACCGATCATGTCGAATACATTGAAACAGGTGCTCACTATTGCCGGCTCGGATTCAGGCGGAGGCGCCGGTATCCAGGCGGACATCAAAGCCATGTCCGCTAACGGTGTGTTCGCCATGTCCGTCATCACGGCAATCACGGCTCAGAATACCGAAGAGGTGACGGATGTTTTCGAGTTGCCGCCCGCGATCATCGCATCACAGATCGACGCAGTCTTCGACGATTTCGACGTCGCGGCGGTGAAGACCGGGATGTTGTCTTCCACAGCAGTCATTGAAGTGGTTGTGAAGATGTTGAAGCCTCAAAACGTCATGAATTTGGTCGTGGATCCTGTGATGATCTCCAAGAGCGGTCATTCCCTCTTGCAGTCGGACGCCATCGAGGCCGTCAAGACGAGGTTGCTCCCACTTGCCTTGGTCGTGACACCGAACGTGCATGAGGCGCAGCAGCTTTCAGGGATTGGGATTACGTCGTTGGCCGACGCCCGACGAGCGGCTAAAGTGATTCATGGCTTCGGATGCAAGCATGTCCTGATCAAAGGCGGACATCTGCTCAATGAACGGGCGACCGATCTGCTTTATGATGGACGGTTTTTCAACGTCTTGAAGGGGGAGTTCATCGAGACCCGCCATACTCATGGCACCGGCTGTACGTTCGCCTCAGCATTGGCGGCGCATCTTGCGCGAGGGCGATCCGTCTTAGATTCTGCGCAGGCCGCCAAGTCATATGTCACGGAAGCGATCCGGCATGGTTTGGCGATCGGTCACGGACAGGGCCCCACGGATCATTTTTATTTCCTGGAGCGATAAAATCACGAGCATGTTTATACGACATTGCCCACCCCTCACCTTTTTCTACACGGGTTTCAGCTGGCTGGCGCTGGCGTCGATTCTCGGCCTGGCGATTCTTGTCGGGCTGGTTCACGGCACTCCGCTACCGCCGTGGGTACGGACGCTCCATGTCCACGCGGCCTTGGTCGGCGGTGTCGCCCAGATTATTCTCGGTGGATTTCTCTTGCTCATCTCCGCACTCCACTCGGTTGACCGAAAAGAACCAGACGCTCACCCCATCTCATTCTGGGGAATGAACAGCGGCTTGGTCGGCATGCTCATGGGGTTCTGGCTGCATCAGTCCCTGGTCGTAGGCGTCGCCGGCTTCGTGGTCATGGCCGCGTTTTGCTCTGTCATCTATTCCGTATGGAGCCGGGCACGTCGGATGTGGAAGTCCTCACTGAAACATTCCTGGTACTACGCACTTTCTCTCTTGGCCCTTGTCATTGGATCAGCCTGTGGAGAGATCCTGGCGTTTGGGTTCGTTCCGGAATCCTATGGCTACGTGCGGCTCGCGCATATTCACCTGGTCTTGCTGGGCTTTGTGGTCTTGGCCATCATCGGCATGATGCACCATATCCTACCGACAGTCTGGAACAGCCCTTTCGTAAGCCCCACGCTCGCGCAGACGACGATGGTCTTGATGCCGCTAGGCGTCGCCGTCTTGATCGGCGGATTCTTGAACTCATCGGTCCCGGCTGAAATGGCCGCCGGCGCCATTCTCTTCATGGGCGGGATCCTCTGGGCCGGCAATCTGTTTCGAACCTGGTGGTCATCGACCCACACCGGCAGCGCCGCCTCGGACCATCTGTTGGTCAGCACCTTCTTTCTCCTGTTCACCATCATCCTAGGCGTTCTTATAGGGGCGAACAGCCTATCCAGTCCCCCGATGCTACCCTACAGCAAGCTCCACCTCGTCGCCTATACACATATGACGTTCGTCGGCTTCATCGTAAATGCCGTCTTGGGCGCTTTCTCCTACATCATTCCCATCACAGTAGCAGCCGATCGCATCCCCAATGCCAAGAAGCGCGGGCCGTATCTTGATCAACTGAACGCGATCATGAACCGCTGGAGCACCGTTCAAATCGCCACGCTCAGTCTGGGAACCATGGGGCTTGGCCTCTTGGCCGCGCTCACCTGGAATGTGCCGCTGACCTCAATCTACATCCCTGTTGCAACCTGGACCTGTCTCGGCCTCCTGATGACCGGTTTGGTCCTCTTCTCAGTCAAGCTGACCTCGATGATCGCCAAGAAACCCGACCAGCTTCGGACAGGACAGATCTCCACCGACGAACTCAAGCTCACGGCTTGAACGTCCGACTGATTCGACTCTCATCCTGACCTCAGACACAGGTTCTGATAGAATCCCTTCCGTGGAAGAACGGTTCTCATTTCTGGATCCTCATGGCCATCGGGTAGCCGCCATCTTAGCCGTCCCCAATAGAGGGACGGATAAGATCTCCATCCTGTGTCACGGGTTTCTTTCATCGAAAACCAGCTCGACGAACAATGCGCTGACCCGCCTGCTGGTCGACCAAAACATCGCCACCTTTCGCTTCGACTTCTTCGGCCAGGGTGAAAGCGAGGGCCCGTTGGATCAGATCACCGTCAGCTCGGCAGTTGAACAGGCACAGAGAGCGGTCGATCTCATGAGAGAGCGCGGGTATCGGCACATCGGCCTGATGGGATCAAGTTTCGGCGGGCTGGTCTCGATTCTAACTGCTTCGCAACGGACGGACTTGGCCTGTCTGGCCCTGAAATGTCCCGTCGTCGATTTTGCCGAAGAGCTACGGCTGGAGTTCGGGGATGACGGAATGGCGCAATGGAAGGCCACCGACACGATTCCGAACATCATGGGTGGCCCCGACCGAATCGCGCTTCACTACGCTTTCTATGAAGATGCTCTCAAGCAGATCGCCTACGTCCCCGCGCGATCGATCACGGCTCCGACCGTCATTGTGCAGGGCGACAAGGACGAGCAGGTCCCGCTTCATCAAAGCCGACAGCTGTACGAAGCACTACGGGTCAAGAAACATCTTGAGCTGTTGCCCGGTGCCGACCATCAGTTTACGAAGGGTCCGGATTTCCTACGGATGACCCAGGTCATCGCCGATTGGCTGACACAGCACCTGTCGACCGCTCAGCCATAACCAGTCCGCCCCAAGCGAACGATGGTTCGGCGCAACACTATCACGACCTCCCTCTTGGCCTAACATCAGCCATCGATATGACAGGCCGTTGTACCGATTGGTTCACTCGGTGAATGACTTTGCATACAAGCCGGTCGGCTCATCCCCTCCTTCGACGCTCCTTATCCAAAAGAAACTTTCTGAATCGAGCCCTTATGAACACCGTCCCTGGACGCTCCCGCCGAGCAGTCCTGGCACATTGGTTGCGTAGTTGCGTGACTTCCTTTTGCACGGAGCACAGGCTTCCACTTATGCATCGTATGACTTATCCCGGTTGTCGAAGACATCTGGCCATCAGGCTGTGGGTTACACTCGTGCTTCTGTCATGTTCGAGCGTCGCGTGGGCAGAAGGGACCAATAGTAGGCCTCACAGTTTGATCCAACATCCACCAGAGAGCTCACCGGCGCGAAGACTCACCCTTAGCCCAAGCCAGGCCCAATCGAATCCCTCCCCGACCATTCCCCATACGCTGCTCAAGAAGCCGACGCCGCCTTCGCCGCCACTCGCACCAGCCAGTGCGCTTCCCTCGGTCAGTTCTCCACAATTAGGGGCCTCGGCTCCTTCGATGAGCCGACCTGCGATGAGCCGACCTGTCCCTACTGGGATTGCACCCGCACCAGAAGCTGACACCTCAGTGGGACGATCAGCTGCGCCACTTACCTCTGCAGCCGTCAGCCCCAGGACGGAGACCTCCCGCCTTCCCGGCCCCCTGCAACGTCTGTTTCGGGAAAACCCGGCATTCAGCAAGCTCTTGCAAGTGGCTCCCCCTGTCGCATCGACACCTCCTCCCCCACCAACTCCACCCCCAACCTCCTCAATCAACAGCGCCATACTCACCTGGATTCCGAATACGGAGTCGGACCTGGCCGGGTATAGAATCTATGTGGGAACCTCCTCAGGAAACTATGACTTCCCAGGCTCGCCGTTTCGAGTCGATAAAGTCTCGAGTTATACGATGAAGAATCTTCAACAGAAAACGACCTACTTCTTTGCGATCTCCGCCTATGACATCGCCGGAAACGAGAGCCCCCTCTCCAATGAAGTCAGCAAAAGCATCTTCTAACGGCTGCTGAAACCGTCCTACCCTCTCACCTCCGACGTCCGCTTTGCCCTGAGATCACGTCAAAGAAGTGATGATGCCATCCCATTCGCCGTAGAGAGCTCCGCTCTTCTCTTTGGTCCGGTCAGGTTTGCGGTACATTTTCTCCTTTCAAGGCACTCAACCTTAGACTGTTTTCTTCCGATAAAATTGCATCGCTGTGCGGTTGATTGGCTGTCCCATGGGCGCCGACAGAACCGGCGTTTCGCGTGTGCCGAGTAGGGGATGCAAGTTCCCGCCTGGTGCTATTCGGGCAAATCTGGGAAGTATGCGATCTGCGTTTTGCTTGGTGACCTGCCAAAAACACATGACAAGGAGACTGATGAACGATGCCGAAAATCGATGAACTCTTTCGCATGATGATCGAACATGGGGCGTCGGATCTTCATATGATTGCAGGGCAAGTCCCCACCTTTCGCATCAACGGTGAATTGGAGCGTCTGCCGGGGACTGCGGTACTCGACAACCAAGCGCTTCATGACATGCTCTACGAGATCACACCGAGCGCGAAGAAGGACATGTTCGAATCGACAGGCGATATGGACTTTGGATATGAAATTCCTGGACTAGCCCGTTTCCGTTCGAACTTTTTCAACCACAAACACGGGATGGGAGCGGTGTTTCGGAAGATTCCCACCACCGTCCTCTCTGCCGAAGAGTTGGGCTTGCCGCCTGTGCTGACACGCGCCGCGATGTTGCGGAAAGGGCTGGTGCTGGTCACGGGTCCCACCGGCAGCGGAAAGTCGACGACGCTGGCGGCGATGGTCGACTATGCGAATCGCCACCGGAAGGATCATATTCTGACCATCGAAGATCCGATCGAGTTCGTCCACCAAAGTAAGAACTGCATCGTCAACCACCGAGAGATCGGCTTACACACCATTACGTTCGGCTCGGCCCTACGGGGCGCCCTCCGGGAAGACCCGGATATCATTCTTGTCGGCGAAATGCGGGATCTGGAGACCATCGCATTGGCGGTGGAGGCGGCGGCGACCGGGCATTTGGTGTTCGGGACGCTGCATACGGAGAATGCCGCCAAGACAGTCGACCGCATCATCGAAGTCTTTCCTGCCTCAGAGCAGCCTCAAATTCGCAACACCCTCTCCACGGCGTTGCGCGTCGTGGTCGCACAGAATCTTTTCAAACGAATCGACAAGAAGGGGCGGTGTGCCGCACTGGAGATTTTGGTCTGCACCCCGGCCATCGGCAATCTCATCCGGGACGCCAAAACGTTTCAGATCGCCTCGCAGATGCAGACCGGGAAGAACGTCGGCATGCAGACCTTGGATGACGCGATTCAGGATCTCCTCACAAAGAAATGGATCTCGCCGGAAGAGGCGTATGAGAAATCCATCGACAAGAATCGATTCGCCAAACTCCTCAAAACCCCGCCAGATGTGCTGCAGTAGCCAGGGCTGTGTGCGGTAAGGCGTGCCTGGAAACTAGATGCGCGCGGTGCGGCCTTGCCTGGCACTCTCACTTAGCGTAGTGCAGGAAACAGAACAAGACGTGACTCCAGCTCTGTTGCTTGGAAGCCGTTGTTAGCTCGCCACGCCTTTACGTATGAATTCCTCATCGTCTTGACATAGACAGGACAGACAGTATTTCGCTGATGTACTTTTCAAGCTGCTGAAGACTGGCTGACGATATATCGCAATCGAGATCCGAGTGAGAACAAGATTACCGATCATTAGAGAAGCCGGCAAAGACATGACGAGGGCCTGCCCGAGGGTCGGGCGGAAATTCCTTACTCGATGACATCCGCCTGACCCTGGTAAGCGGTCGTGGAAGTGTTCGAAACTGTTTCGCCCTGCGACGTAATGCTCGAACTCGCTCCGATAGCTATCGAAGACCTTCTTGGCCTCAAGAAATTCTGGTTGCCCGACGAGTATTTTGAGCATGTTGCGGCATCCCGCCCACGACACAAAATACAAATGAACCTCAGCGATTACCTGCTGAATTCGCCGGGCACCGTCGCGTTTGTAGTTTCGCATCTCCAGCTGCGTGGCACCGGCTCTTGGCTCTGGGATAGTTGATTTCGAAGCGGCTATTGCCTGGTTTATACGAGTCATTTGGGCCTGGGCTGCCAAGCGATGCATCTGAAGACGACCATAAGCAAATGACGTCGCATTCCCGCTTTTGCCACCGCAAAGAATAATTTCGCTTCGTGCGTCATCGACTGCCAGTATTCGCGCGTTTCTTGCTTGTTCATGCGATCTAATGCCCGCGTTGAGCGGGGCACCGCTTCATGGCGCGTCCAAGCTCTCGAACCTATTATTAGCGATGCAGTAACCTACCCCTACCACTTTAAAACGATAAAAAGAGGGTCGCTATAGTTCTCGGAGCCACGGCATCCATTGGTCGATCACGCGTCTCACCGGGACACGACTTTGAAGGTATCGCCAGCGAGGATAAGCCCCTCGGGGCCGTCGGCAAGTTTGACCTGAAAACCATCAACACCCTGACCATGGTAGACACCGATCGCGTGTACCGTCTCACCTGCCTTCAGGGTCGCAATAACCTTTCCCAGCTGAACATTCGCGTTCGAGTCTTGAGAAGACGGTGCATGAGTGATGCTGTGCACCTCCGTCGGCTTTTCGATCACAAGGGTCGTCTCGCGGTTGTCGCACCCGACAGAGATCACTGCACTCAGATCATGAGAGCTGGCCACAATAAGGTGATCGCGCAACTGTCTCCTCCAAAGCATTCATCCACATACCGTCTTCTCACAGAATCCCTTTCAATAAATGATCCCGCCAACTACCCAGTGCCGGTCATCTGGAATGTCGATCAACAAGCGTGTGAGATTCATGCGGGCGAGCTGCGAACCGATTTCATCTTCGGTGAAAGCCGCGAGCAGGGAATTGTAGAAATCACGGCGTAGAATGTCCGGCTCATCGGCGGCATACTGATCGACAATGGCCTGTGCCGCTTCCGGCGATTCTGGACGGAGCAGATCCATCACCAAGCACCGGCGCCCCAGGCTTCACCAGTTGGCGAAGCTTCTGCCAGAACTGTAGCGGGTTCGGCAGATGATGAAGCAGGCTGTTGGAAATCGCGGCTTCAACGATTCTCGCGCCTGCGACCTCTTCATACCGTTCACAGCGCAGCGTAATACGATCAGCCAGCCCCGCTTGCTTCACCGCTTCATCCCCTAACTGGATCATCGGGGCTGAGGCGTCGATGCCGATGACCTGGCAGGCGGGATAGAGTTTGGCGAATCGAATCGGAATTTCAGCCGGGCCACAGCCGAGATCCAGCACCTTACCGGTTGCAAACTCCGGGAAGTATTCTTTGAATCGATCGACGAATCCTTGGTTCTCTTCCGCGAAATCGGCGCGCGCGTAGGCTTCCGCCTGCTTCGGATCGTCCATGAGTTCTGGCTCTAGTATTCGATCCATAACAAACCCAGTTTTGAATGTTGAATGTTGAGTTGGGTTCTTAACTAAAAACTAAACACTAAACATTCACAGTTATTCCACTTTGACTGCGTCTCCCGGTCGCACCACGCCACCACGTAGGACTTTCGCATAGACGCGACTCCAGCCTGGGTTTACTTTCTGCGACATGCGCGAGAAGTCCTCGTCAAGAAACCAGCAGCCATTGTGGCTGCAGGGCGTCGTATAGCTCGTCACCTCGACCTGAATATCTGGGCCGATGGTCAACCGCACTCCTGGTCGGACTAAGTCCCACTCCAAACCGGACAAGGTCAGATTTTCACCGGACGATCCGGCATCGATAGGATGGCCTTCTTCTTGAAGTTGTTCGATGAGCTCGAGTGAATACAGACAAACCGCGCGGTCAGGACCTCCGTGAAACTTGAGATTCCGCTGCCGATCGCCGTCTAAACCTCGTTCGCTCACCTTGGCTTCCCAGACAGGAAGCTTCGGAACACCACCGTCAGACACATTGATCTGATGGACATGTGGGTACGGCGGCCTGGTGGCCATCGTCATATCTCTCCGTCGCAGGATTCCGGCCTGAGGAATTTCATCGCCACCCAACCTTCCTCTTCACGCCGTTCCAAGCACGCAAATCCGAGGTTGGAAAACCGATCCACGATCTCCGCTTGCTGCTCGATCAGAATGCCGGAGACCATGATCCTCACTCCTCGCAACGCAAAACTTGCCAAATCTTCGGCGAGGTCCAAGACCGTCTGCCGATCGAGATTGGCCAGCACAAGATCGGCCGTCTGTCGTCTCTCCTGTGGCAGATCAGCCAATGTGCCGGCAATGATGTCGATCCGATCCTTCAATCCATTTTGCATGACATACTCTCTCGCACAATCTCCAGCAACAGAATCAATCTCGACTCCAATGGCAGATGCTGCGCCCAACTTTACCGCTGCCATGGCCAAGATCGCGCTACCCGTCCCCACATCCAGGACCTCTTCTCCGCCGTGGATATCCTCTTGCAGCCATTCCAGCATCATGCGGGTCGTCGCATGGTGGCCGGTGCCGAAGGCCTGTTTCGGGTCCAGCACGATCTCGATGTCGTTCGGACTGAGCGCGACCGGCTCCCAACTTGGGCGAATCACCAGCCGGCCGATTCGAAGTGGTTTCACCGAGCGCGCCCACGCGTCGTTCCAGTCTTGCGCCGGGATCCGTGTTACAGAGAGAGGAATCTCGCCGTTGGGCCGCACCAGATCCGAAAGGACCGCATGCACCGAAGCGAGCCGCTCTTCATTCCATTGCTCTTCCGCCCAATAGAGGTGAATCTCGCTTCCATCCTCCCAGGCTCCCTGCACCGTCGGATCATCAAGACGGCTCAGCAGTTCCCCCGTATCGAGAGAACTACGAATACACACATCCACCCAGTCAGTCGGCATCGTCATGATCACTCGTGATAGCCACACCCGTCACATCAGCCGGAGATGCTCATGATTTGACGTCCCCCGTCCGTTCCCAGTAAGGTCGCCTGTTATGGCAAGCTCACGCATCGTCCAGATCGAGACGATCATCCGACGCACCAACCGCCTCATTGCTCAAGGAACCAGGACCAGCGCAACGTTTACACGATGGCGGCTGGCCATTTTCCTCATCGGCCTCGTCGGCACCGTGACCCTCTACAAGCTCGATCGGTATCACAGCGGCAATCTGGCTCTTGCCATATTCTTGGCGATCTTCATTGCAGTGGCCGCGTATCATAACAAGGTTGAAACCAGGATTCATCGCCTTCGACAATGGAAAAAGATCAAGCTGGCTCATCTTGCGCGCATCGCCTTGGATTGGGCGGCCATTCCGACGCGACCAGGCGAAGTTCCGAAGTCTCATCCCTACGCCACCGACCTCGATCTCTTTGGCGCTCACTCCTTGACGCACCTCCTCGACACCACCGTATCCGACCATGGCAGAGAGCGTTTGCGGAGCTGGTTACTGGACCAACCCTCTCCCCCTTCACAGTGGCATGCGCGGCAGTCGTTGGTGAAAGAACTTGCACCGCGCTCTCTATTCCGCGACCGATTGGCTCTCAAAGCCGGACTGACGGGAGAACAGGAAATCAACGGCAGGCGACTGGCCGCGGTACTTGAACACCCGATCGGCTTGCCTCGCTTAGACGCCATACTTGCTGCTCAAAGTGTCCTTGCTCTTGCCACGATAGGCCTTGCCTCGGCTTCGATGCTTGGTCTGCTTCCCGGCTATTGGATGTTCTCCTTTGCGGCCTATGCGTTGATCTATTTTATGACTGATCAAGGAGAAGAGTTGTTGGAACATGCGGTTGGCCTGCACCATGAAACTGAGCGGCTTGCTACGGTCCTCGGCTATCTCGAGCGCCATGCCCGGCGAAAAGACACCGCCCTTGCGTCGGTCTGTGCAAATCTGATGGGTGGAGCCAGTCCCATGCTGCACCTCCAACAGGCCGCACGGACGCTTCATGCCATCAGCATCAAAGCCCATCCCCTCGTCCATCTGGCCGTCAATGCATTGGGTCCATGGGATTTGTGGTTCATGCGACAACTGATTCACACTCAGTACAAGATCAAGAATGCGCTTCCTCAGTGGTTGGACTGCCTGGCAGAAGTCGAAGCGGCATCGACTCTGGCTACCTTTGCCTATCTCCATCCCGATTACGCATGGCCCGCTCCCCTCATCGCAGCCGGCGAGCAGAACGGCACACTCCCTGCTCTCCACGCAGACCAACTCGGACATCCGTTACTGCCGGCTAAGAACCGTGTTTCAAACGACGTGCATCTGAAGGGACTGGGCTCCATCCATCTGATTACCGGCTCGAATATGTCCGGCAAGAGTACATTTCTGCGGACGATCGGCATCAATCTCTGCCTGGCGCAAGCCGGCGCCCCTGTCTGCGCCCATGCATTGGAGTGGACGTGGAGCCGGCTGGCCTGCTGCATTCGCGTCGACGATTCGCTCGATGCCGGTCTGTCGTTCTTCTACGCCGAGGTGAAACGGCTCAAAACGATCCTCGATGCCACTCAGGAGCGCGCCTTACCACCCGTCCTGTTCCTCATCGATGAGATCTTCAAGGGCACCAACAATCGGGAGCGGCTCATCGGCAGCCGCGCCTACATCACCGCGCTGTCGCAAGGACACGGCTTCGGCCTCGTCAGCACTCACGATTTGGAGCTGGCGGATCTGGAATCAGCGGTGCCGGGTTTGGCCAACGCGCATTTTCAAGAAACCGTCTCGGCCGGTGCGCTGGCAGTTCGACTACAGGCTGAGACCGGGTCCTTGCCCCACGACGAATGCTCTTCGAATTATGGAACTGGAAGGGTTGCCTATTCCCTCGACCTCTCAAATCAGGCACAATAACCCGCACGGATGATCACCTCTGCCGGTCCAACGACTCAGTCTGTGTCCCATCCCCTTCGCGGCCTCCTGATCGCTCAATTCTGCGGGGCATTCAACGACAACGCCTGGAAGCTGATGGTGGCCTTGCTGGCCATCCGGCAAGCGACAGCGGGCCTGGCGCCCGGCCCGGAATTGGAGACCGTCGTCCAGACGCAAACAGCAATGGCATTCGTGATTTTCACGTTGCCGTTGATGCTCCTGTCTCTTGTCGGGGGCACATTGGCCGATCGCGTCAGTAAACGGACGGTCATCATCTCGATCAAAGTCGTCGAGGTCTTCCTCATGGCCGCCGGCACCGTCGCGCTCTGGTTGAATCCCGCCGGGGGTGTCCTGCCTTTGATCGTTCTATGCGGCATGGGGGTGCACAGCGCACTCTTTAGCCCGTCGAAATACGGGATCCTTCCCGAATTGGTCCCGCATGAACGGCTCGCCGCCGGCAACGGTCTGTTGGAGATGTGGACCTTTGCGGCCATCCTAACCGGCACCGCAGCCGGAGGCTTTCTCCTGCAGATGGCCGGGGATCATACCTGGCTCGCTCCGCTCGCATTGACCGGACTCTCAGTCATCGGCCTCGCAACCGCCTTTGGCGTTCCACCGGTATCGCCCGCGCGCGCGACCGGAGGCGTGGGAGCCACTATCCGAGGCGCCTGGTCAGCGATTCAATCCGAACGGATGCTGCGCATGGCCATTCCCATGGAAATCCTCTTCTGGACGGTTGCGAGCCTGTTCGGGCAAAACTTGCTCGTGTATGCCAAGGCGGTCTTGCATCTGTCCGATGCGATGTCGGGTCTTCCACTCACCGTGTTGTCGGTGGGCATCGGCCTCGGCGCGATGCTGGTCGGACGGATTTCGCAGAACCGAGTGGAATACGGGCTGATTCCCTTGGGCGCCATCGGTGTCTTTCTCACCTTGCTCTTGCTCGGCGCGCTGACACCTCCGTTGTCCGGAACGTTTCTCATGATGGTTGCGCTGGGAATTTCCAGTTCGTTCATCTTTGTTCCGTTGAACGCCATTCTCCAATGGAAATCCCCACCCGATCGGCGCGGCGCCGTCATTTCATTTTCCAACACGTGCGTCTTCACCGGTATCTTATTGGGGTCACTCGCCGGTGGTTCTCTGGCCACTGTCGGTATCTCGACCACCGGTATTTTTCTGGCTGCGGCCGTCATGACCCTGACCGGCATCGGGTGGGCGCTTTGGTTTTTGCCTGATATCTTTCTTCGCTTCGTGTTGGCCGTCCTCACCAATACCGTGTATCGTCTCCGCATCGTCGGCCAGGCCCATGTGCCGCCATCCGGAGGCGCGCTCCTCGTCCCAAACCACGTCTCCTTTATCGACGGCTTTCTCCTGATTGCGAGCTTGGATCGCCCGGTCCGATTTGTCGTCGACTCGCGGTATGTCGAGCAGCGGGTTTTCAAACCCTTCATGAAGGCGCTCGGAGTCATTCCGATTTCGTCTCATTGGGGCTTGCGGGTCATTTTGAAGGCGCTCCGTGAAGCCGGCGCCGCCATCGACAAGGGTGAGCTGGTTTGCATTTTCCCCGAAGGCCAGATTACTCGCATCGGAACGTTGTTGCCGTTCCGACGTGGATTCGAACGTATCGTCACGAGACGGACGGCTCCGATCATCCCGGTTCACCTGGACCGCCTATGGGGCAGCATCTTCAGCTTCAATCACGGCCGCTTTCTGTGGAAAATGCCGGAGCGATTGCCCTATCCCGTGACCGTCTCGTTCGGGGCGCCCCTGCCGTCGACTACCACGGCACATGAGCTGCGCGGGAAGATTCACGAGCTCGGTGAAGCAACTTGGCAGCTGAGAAAACCGAGTCGCCGGCCGCTCCATCGTGAATTTATTCGGTCGATGCGTCGCTATCCGTTCCGCTTAGCCATGGCCGACCAGAATCGCCCCCACGTCTCATCCCTGCAAGCTCTGATCGGCTCAATCGTCCTCGCGAGAACGCTTCGGCCGTATTGGGAGGACCAACAACGGGTGGGCGTCCTGCTTCCTCCAACCGTGGCCGCCGCCTTAGTCAATGTCGCCGCGCCTCTCTGCGGCAAAACCATCGTGAACTTGAACTACACGGTCGGGAAATCCGGCTTAGAGGCCGCTGTGCGTCTTGCCGGCCTGCGCACCATCGTGACGAGCCGGACCTTCATCGAAAAAGCCAAACTCGAGCTGCCGGACGGACCGTCGGTGATTTGGCTGGAAGACGTGGCCGCGACAATCGGCAAGGGTCAGAAAGCGCTGGCCGCTTTGCTGGCCCTGTTCTCACCCTGCCGCTTTATTGAACGGGCTTGCGGGCAAACGATCCCGCTCACCCCCGACAGCCTGGCCACGATCATCTTCAGCAGCGGCAGCACCGGAGAACCCAAGGGGGTCATGCTCTCGCACTTCAGCGTCGACATGAACAGCCAAGGCGCCACGCAGATGCTCCATCTCTACCAGGACGAACGCGTCCTCGGCATCCTGCCGTTCTTCCATTCGTTCGGATACATGGTGTTCTGGTTCGTGATGTTCAACAACGCCGCCATGATTTTTCACCCTTCGCCGCTCGATGTGGCAGCGATCGGCGAAATTGTCCGGCAGTACCGCATCACGTTTCTGGTCACCACGCCGACGTTCATGCAACTGTACTCCCGCCGCTGTACGCCGGAACAGTTCAGCTCGCTGCGCGTCATCCTCACCGGCGCGGAAAAGTTGCCGGCCCGGCTCGCTGAGGCTGTCGAAGACACGTTTGGAATCGCCCCGATCGAAGGCTATGGAGTTACGGAATGCGCCCCTGTCATTGCCGTTAATTGCCCGGACTTCCGCGCAGCGGGCTACTATCAACCGGCCTCGCGCCGAGGCACGGTCGGCCGGCCGCTTCCCGGCGTGTCGGTGCGGATTGTGGATCCGGATAGTTACGCGCCGCTGCCGGCCGGCACAGCCGGAATGTTGCTCGTGAAGGGACCGAATGTGATGAACGGCTATCTTGGGCGAGAAGATCTCACGGCGCAGGTCATGCGGAACGGCTGGTACATCACCGGTGACATCGCTTCGCTGGATGAAGACGGATTCTTGACGATCACCGACCGGCTGTCACGTTTCTCAAAAATCGGCGGCGAGATGGTCCCTCATGGAAAAGTTGAAGAAGCCTTGCAACAGGCTGTTGAAGCCGACCAGCAAGTCTTTGCGGTGACCGGGCTCCCCGACGAGAAAAAGGGAGAGCGTCTCGCAGTCCTCCATACGCTGGAGGAGTCCCGCATTCCTCACATCCTGGAAAAGGTCTCGGCAAGCGGCCTGCCCAATTTATTTATCCCGGGGAAGCACCAATTCATCAAGGTCGATGCGTTACCGGTCCTTGGGACCGGCAAGCTCGATTTACGGGGCGTGAAGCGCATTGCGATGGAACGACTCTCTTCGCGTGAAACATGACGATTGATGGTTTGGTTGGTTCATTTGGTTTGTTTTGAGCACTTCCAAAATATAAGATTAAGATTTGTCCCTACAACAAAAAGGCCGTCCTCCTTTCGGAGAACGGCCTTTTCTATGACCGGGAACCGACCGAGCTGATCTACGGACTGACGGAGATCCGATCCTTGATCAGATCGAAGGTTTCTTTCGGAACCACGTTTTTGGCCACCAATTCACCCTTCACGCGATAGGGTCGATTGCTCACAATGCGATCGGCCTCGTCCTGTTTCAGTCCGAGGAAGAGAATCATGTCGCTCGCAGAGACCTTATTAATGTTCATCGCTGCTGAAGCGGCCGGCGGGGAGACCGTCGCGGTTCTGGATGGAGCTTGGCTCGGGGTCACGGTCGCTGTTTGTGCCGACCCGCCGTTGGAACGATCTTTCAGCTCCTTTTGGTAACGGGCGACCAATGATTTCAGCGTGTCGTTATGACGTTTCACGTCTTGATATTCTTGCCGCACGTTCTTATTCTGCGCCGATAACGCCTTGACTTTGTCCTCGAGTTCCTTGGTTCGTCCTTCGATCGTGCCTCGCTCCGCATCACGTCCGTGCTCAATGCGCTGGAGTTCATCGCGAGCCGCTTGTGCCTCATTGCCGAACTTCACGTTCACTTCTTTAAGGGTTCGGACCTGCTGCTCCATGGCGTTTTTCTGTTGGCGGGTCTTCTCCAGTTCCATCTTGACGTTGTCTGCCTCGGCCAACGCGTCTTGATATTTCTGGTTGGATACGCAACCCGTGGTCAACACCGCCCCAACCAACACTATCGCCGTCCACTCGCATCTCATACGATCCTCCCTCCATCAAATCCTACGGCTTGCCCGTGCATCACGTCCACCCGGCTGCGACCGTGGTTCTTCCGATTTCGTTCTTTGTGTGTATGCCAACATCCGAACATTGTCAACATATTTGCTTTTGGAGGGCTCGGTTCTGTTCTGACGCGACGACCAATGATAAACACATCTGACGCTTGACGGATCGTCGTCGCTCTGTGATCATCGCTCACATCCTAATCAGAGATGGCCGTGGAAGGTTAAACCCCCTCGCTTACTATCCTACATGACATGGTGTACGCATGAATGAATGGGGCCCGACGCTCGCGGTGATACTGGGCATCGTCGAAGGACTCACGGAGTTTTTGCCCGTCTCGTCCACGGGACATCTTATTCTGGTAGGCCATGCCCTCGGCTTCACCGGCGACGTAGCCGCCAACGCGGAAATCTCTATCCAGTTGGGTGCAATTCTTGCCGTCATCGTCTTTGAACGGGAGAAAATCGGGCGGCTTCTGTCCGGCGCCTGGCGGGAACAGAAGGCTTTGCGCGCAGCCTCTGGAAACCAGCCCCGCGCCACCTGGTCCGACCGCGTCAAGACCTCCATGCGCAGCCATCCCAACTTGTGGTTCTTGCTGGGACTCGGGATTGCGTTTCTACCGGCGGCCATACTCGGCCTGTTGGCTCACGGGTGGATCAAATCGTATCTGTTCACTCCGCTGACGGTCGCTTCCACATCGATCCTGGGAGGCATCATCATTCTCATCGTGGAAGCGACGAAACGGACCAGCCACGCCAAGAGTCTGGATCAGGTGTCGGCGGTCCATGCCTTCTGGATCGGTCTCGCACAATGCGCCTCTCTGATTCCCGGCATGTCTCGATCCGGCTCCACCATCATCGGAGGTCTGCTCGCCGGGCTGGACCGCAAAGTGGCCACGGAATATTCCTTTTTTCTCGCGCTCCCGACCATCATCGCGGCCACGGTCTATGAAACGTGGAAGGCACAAGGAATGTTTACCGAGCAGGATTTTATGGCGCTCGGCCTCGGCATGCTCATCTCATTCCTGGTGGCCTGGGCCGTCATCGCCGCCTTTCTGACCTATGTCCAACGGCATACCTTGCGGGTCTTTGCATACTATCGTATTATCCTCGGAATTTTGGTCATGTTGGTCGTCCGCTGAAAGGAGCTGTTCATGTCCTCGGATACGATTCACGTCTACGACACTTGGGTCAACGGCAAAAGCGGTCGCATTCATTTCGATGTAATGACGACGGATGAAGCCACCGCCCTCAAACTCGCGAAGGAATACCTGGTCAGCATCGGGGAACCGAATGCGACGATCACGACGAAGGAGTGCCAATTTTGCCACAGCGAACCGCTGTTCATGTTCTCTGCGGAGCAGCAGAAGCAAGCCAAGGAAACGGGCGGATTTATCGTTCGAATGCCAGCATAGCGCATTTGCTTCGCGCTGCGGGTCGTCGTTCGTATCTCGTATCTCGCTGAGAGTCAGAACGCTTCACGTGTCAGGGAACCGAGGAGGTCTCGGAAGCGGTAGGGGGATCTGCTCGTTTTTCGAAGGCAAAGTGAATGATGAGGAAAATGACTCCGACGGTGATCGCTGAGTCCGCCACATTGAACGCCGGCCAGTGGTAGTTTTCGATATAGACGTCTAGGAAATCGATCACCTCGCCAAAGCGAAGCCGATCGATCAAGTTCCCGATCGCCCCCCCAAGAATCCCGGCGACACTGACGCGCCCCATCCAATCCTGCTCCGGCATCCGCAACAGAATCGTACCCAACAATCCAAGAGCAAAAATCGACGTCAACCCGAAAAAGACCATCCGAAACGCGTTACTGCTCCCGGCCAAGAGACCGAATGCCGCCCCGGGATTCCGGATATAGGTCAGACTGAAGAGATTGGGAATGACGGGGATGGATTCATGTAGGCGCATCGTCTGCATGATCTGCTGTTTGGTCAGCTGATCGAGAAGGATAATGCCACCGGTCACCGACGCGAGTGCCAGATTGCGAAGGCCTGACGCACTCAACGAATCGCCTCCACACATCGATCGCACAGTGTTGGGTGGACAGCATCCCTGCCGACCGCGTCTCGATAGTTCCAGCAACGTTCGCATTTCCCTGCTTGTGATTTCGACACCGTCACACGAATCGGTTCTCCATCTTCCGGACTTTGCGTTAGCATCACTTTCGAGACGATGAACAGGGCGCTGAGGTCTTGTTCGTACGACTTCAAAAATCGGAAATTGTCGGCATTGGCTTCGATGTGCACATGAGCCTCCAAAGAAGAACCGATCGTCTTCCCCCGGCGGCTCTCTTCCATCACCCCCTGTACCTGGGTACGATATTTCAGCAGCCGCTCCCAACGCTCGGTCAGCTTCGCATCGGCCCAAGCCGGATCGGGATCGGGAAACGAAGCGAGATGCACACTCGCCGTTCCTAGACCGTCCGGTACCTGCGCAGCCAGCGTTCGCCAGATCTCTTCCGCCGTGAAACTCAACACCGGCGCCATAAGTTTCGCCACAGTCACAACGATGTCGTACAGGGCGGTCTGGGAGCTGCGACGCTCATGTGCGTCTTTGCGAAACGTATAGAGCCGGTCTTTCAGAATGTCGAGATAGATGGCGCTCAAATCGACGGAGCAGAAGTTGTTCAATGCGTGAAAGATCGTGTGAAACTCAAAGTCCTCATAGGCTTGCCGCACTTTCGCGATCAGCTCCCCGAGACGCAACAATGCCCATCGATCCAGTTCAGGCAATTTTTCATAGGAGACACGATGCGTCGCCGGATCGAAATCGTACAGATTGCTCAGCAGGAACCGGCATGTGTTACGGATCTTTCGGTAGGCCTCAATCAGATGATTTAGAATTTCCTGCGAGATGCGCAGATCTTCCCGATAGTCTTGAGCCGCCACCCACAGACGGAGGATTTCCGCCCCCGACTGTTTGATGACGTCTTGCGGCGCGACGACATTCCCCGCCGACTTGGACATCTTCTTGCCCTGCCCATCCACGACGAACCCGTGGGTCAACACCGCTTGGTAGGGGGCTCGATGATCCGTCGTCACACCGGCCAGCAACGCACTATGGAACCATCCACGATGTTGGTCGGATCCTTCAAGATACAAGTCAGCCGGCCACCACTTCCTAGGCTTTGCCACAGCCGCATAGCTCACGCCAGACTCAAACCACACATCGAGAATGTCACGTTCCTTCTCAAATCCGGTTCCTTCGCACGTCGGACACTTCGTCCCTGCCGGCAACAGCTCGCCGGCTGATCGCTCAAACCAGACATCCGCGCCCCTGGACTCCATCAAAGCCGCGACATGTTCAATCACGATAGGATCGGCAAGGACATGATGACAGGCACTACAAGTAAACCCTGGGATCGGCACGCCCCACACACGCTGACGCGAGAGACACCAATCCGGCCGGTTTTCAATCATGCCACGAATCCGTTCGCGGCCATAGCTGGGAATCCACCGGACCCGGTCGATCTCCGCCAGCGTCTCGTTTCGCAAATCGTTGGTCTCCATCGACACGAACCACTGCTCGGTCGCGCGAAAGATCACCGGACTCTTGCAGCGCCAACAGTGCGGATAGGAATGGCTCAGCAAACCGTGACCGAGCAAACGCCCATTCGCCTCGAGATACTCGACAATCTTCGGATTCGCCTTAAAAACGTGCTGGCCGGCAAATTCCTTCACGATCGACGTGAAGCGCCCCCCATTATCGACCGGCGCCAAGATTTCGAGGCGCTCGCCGGATGACGCCTTGGCATTGTGCTCCAACACGAGTAGATAGTCCTCCATACCGTGTCCCGGCGCGATGTGGACACAACCAGTTCCTTGATCAAGCGTCACGAAATCGCCGAGCAAAATCGGCGACAGACCGGTGGACAGCGGGCGTTGCGTTTCTAACCCTTCAAGCCCTCTCCGCCTTTCTTCACCCCCACGACGCGATAGTTTTCGAGGGCACAGGCCTTCGCGACAGTCTCAACAAGCTTCTCTGCGACGATCAACAGCTCTTCACCGACTTGAACAAAGGCGTAGTCGAAATCGCGGTGCAGACAGACGGCCTGATTAGCGGGGAGGGTCCACGGTGTGGTCGTCCAGATGACGATGGAGACTAACTTCGTTCCTTCCGGAAAGGAAACACCGGGAAAGGTTTTTGCCAGTACGGACGGTGATGTGACGACGGGGAATTTCACATAGATCGACGGCGATGCATGGTCATCGTACTCGACCTCCGCTTCCGCCAGCGCCGTCTGATCCTGCGTGCACCAGAGCACCGGCTTGAGGCCTTTGTACACCCCGCCGCGCTCGACAAATTTTCCGAACTCACGAATGATCGTAGCTTCGTAACTTGGAGTCATCGTGAGGTACGGATGGGCCCACTCTCCCAACACACCGAGCCGCTTGAATTCGTCACGCTGAGTATCAACGTATCTCTCAGCATAGGTGCGGCAGAGTTGACGGATCTCCGAGACGCTCAAGTCTTTCTTCTTGTCCCCCAGTTCCTTCATGACTTGATGCTCGATGGGCAGGCCATGGCAATCCCACCCCGGCACATAGGGAGCGTGAAGGCCTGTCATCGTCTTCGATTTGACAATGATGTCTTTCAAAATCTTATTCAGAGCATGTCCGATGTGGATTCGGCCATTGGCATACGGAGGACCGTCGTGGAGCACATACCGAGGCCGTCCATGCCCCATTGCCTGAATCTGCTCATAGAGCCTCTGTTGCTCCCACCAGGCCAACATGTCAGGCTCGCGCTGCGGCAGATTGGCCTTCATCGGGAAATCGGTTTTCGGAAGATTGAGCGTCGCCTTGTAGTCCATAGGCTTTAAGGGCTTTCCCGATCTAATGGAATTGACGAATGAATATACCGGAATGATGCGCGGGCTACTAGTCCTTAGCCTTCTTGCGGGATCGTCAAAAATGTCTTCCAGCAAGATCGCAGCGAGTGAAGAGCCGAGGCGTACCCTTTCTCACTCGGCCCACCCCGAGCTGCGCTGAGCAGCTCTTGCCCGGTGGTACGTTGAGGGTCTGAACGATGCGAGAACGACGCCCGGTGAAAGGTGCGTCTCGGCGCACCGGGGCTGGGTGGGTGGAATCAAGCCGTTTTTCACGATCCGGCTAACTCACCGCCATCATGCGGTCCAGCGCAACCTTCGCCCACTGTTTGTCGTCTTCGGGTACCACGATGTGGTTCACGACATGGCCTTCGGCAAGATTCTCCATGGCCCAGCAAAGATGTGCCGCATCGATCCGGAACATGGTGGCGCACTGACAGACCGTGGATGACAGGAAAAACACTTTCTTGTCGGTGAGTTCGTGTTTTAATCGATTGACAAGATTCAGTTCCGTCCCAACTGCCCACGTCGTGCCGGCCGGCGCGGCGGTCACCGTGCGAATGATGAACTCCGTTGATCCGATGAGATCGGCCTTGTTCACCACATCCTCATGGCATTCCGGATGGACGATGACCTTGCCTTCTGGATACTGCTTGCGGAAATGGTCCACATGCACCGGCTGAAACATTTGATGGACGCTGCAATGACCTTTCCATAGAATCAGTTTGGCTCGCTTGATGGCGTCCTTGGTATTCCCGCCGTTGGGCTGATAGGGGTCCCATACGATCATCTGTTCGCGGGGAATGCCCATCTTGTTCGCCGTGTTGCGGCCCAAGTGCTCATCAGGAAAGAAGAGAATTTTTTCTCGCCTGGCCCAGCACCATTCAATTACAGCTTTGGCATTGGAGGACGTGCAGGTGATCCCCCCATGCTCGCCACAAAACGCCTTGAGCACCGCTGCGGAGTTTACATAGACCGCCGGCATCACGGTATCTTCCACGGGAACTACCCGTCCCAACGCTTCCCAGCACTGGTCAACTTGTTCGATCGCCGCCATGTCCGCCATTGAGCAACCCGCAGCCATATCCGGCAGGATCACGGTTTGTTGAGAACGGCTGAGGATGTCCGCCGTCTCGGCCATAAAGTGCACACCGCAAAAGACAATGTAGGGACGTTCAGAACGTTCGGCGGCTAATTTCGCCAACAACAACGAATCGCCGCGAAAGTCAGCATGCTGAATCACTTCGTCTCGTTGGTAATTGTGGCCCAGGATCATCACTCGCTCACCAAGTGCCTGCTTCGCCGCTGCCGTCCGACGGTATAATTCCCCCGCCGACTGTGCCTGGTACTCGGTGATTGGCCTCGGTAACGTCGCAATAGCCGTCACAATAGTCCTCCACGCGTAAGGGAATTCATTCTACGATAGGCCCCTGCCACAATCAACGAACGCCCATTGAGGAAAAGTCCTAGTCACCAGTCCAAAGGAGAGGAAGCGGAATGGGCCTAATAGCCGGTTGACTTCGGTGTCACGGAGTAATACGATCACCAACTATCGCTAGGGGAGCCTCGAGGCTGAGAGTCCGAATGATCGGATGACCCTCACAACCTGACCTGGGTAATACCAGCGTAGGGAAGCCGGATAACATCGGGCCTTGTGAGGATTCAGCCGCCTTCTCTGCTCATGGGAACGCGGCTTTTTTATTGCCTGCTGTCGGTTTTCAGCTCCTGCAACACAAAGGACGTGTTCTTGGCTGAACGGTTGTCGACTAACTACGAAAGGATCTCGTTATGAGCATCCAAACAAATACCAATGGGTCTGTGAATGGGAATGGGGTCGCGGCCCCTTCGTCTCCACTGACGACGACACCCTTTCCAGCATCGCGCAAAATGTATGTGGACGGTGTGCAACCCGGCGTTCGTGTCCCGATGCGGGAAATCAGTCTCACGCCCACCAAAGAAACGAATGGGACGAAATCTCAGAATGCCTCCGTGATCGTCTATGACACCTCCGGCCCCTACACCGATCCCTCTGCAGCGATCGATGTCCGCAAGGGGCTCGACCCATTGCGACGCCCTTGGGTGCTGAGTCGGCAAGACGTCGAAGAACTTCCGGAAGTGACTTCCGCATATGGACGCCTGCGTGCGGAAGATCCGAAGTTAGGTGAGCTCCGCTTTCAGCACATCCGGAAACCATTGCGGGCGAAGTCCGGTAGAAACGTGACTCAACTGCACTATGCGCGAAAAGGCATCGTCACACCGGAGATGGAATTTATCGCCATCCGCGAGAATCAGTCACGCCAAACCGAATCCGACGCTGCATCCCAGAACGGCCATGGCGGCGGCGTGAAGCAGCATCCTGGATTTGCCTGGGGGGCCGATATTCCTCGGGTCATCACGCCGGAGTTCGTGCGCGACGAGGTTGCCCGTGGCCGCGCGATCATCCCGTCGAACATCAACCATCCGGAAAGCGAGCCGATGATCATCGGGCGGAATTTTCTCGTGAAGATCAATTCCAACATCGGCAATTCCGCCGTCGCCTCCTCTATCGAAGAAGAAGTCGAGAAGATGATCTGGTCGACACGCTGGGGCGCCGATACCGTGATGGACTTGTCGACCGGCAAGAATATTCACGAGACACGGGAATGGATTATTCGCAACTCGCCCGTCCCGATCGGAACGGTGCCGATTTATCAAGCACTCGAGAAAGTGAACGGCAAGGCGGAAGATCTCACGTGGGAAATTTTCCGCGACACCCTGATCGAACAGGCGGAACAGGGCGTCGATTATTTCACGATCCACGCCGGTGTACGCCTGGCCTATGTGCCGATGACCGCAACGCGGATGACCGGGATTGTTTCGCGGGGCGGTTCGATCCACGCAAAATGGTGTTTGGCTCACCATCAAGAGAACTTTGCTTACACTCACTTCGAAGAAATCTGTGAGATCATGAAGGCCTACGACGTGGCCTTCAGTCTGGGTGACGGACTCCGACCGGGATCGATCGCCGACGCCAACGACGAGGCGCAGTTTGCCGAGCTTGAGACATTAGGCGAGCTGACCAAGATTGCCTGGAAGCATGATGTGCAGGTCATGATCGAAGGTCCTGGCCATGTGCCCATGCACATGATTCAGACCAACATGGAAAAGCAGCTTGAGGCCTGCCATGAGGCTCCATTTTATACGCTAGGCCCACTGACGACCGACATTGCCCCCGGTTATGACCACATTACATCGGGCATCGGCGCTGCCATGATCGGCTGGTACGGCTGCGCCATGCTGTGCTACGTCACCCCCAAAGAACATTTGGGTCTCCCGGCTCGCGAGGACGTCAAGACCGGCGTCATTACCTATAAAATTGCCGCGCACGCGGCCGACCTGGCCAAAGGTCATCCCGGCGTCCAAGCGCGTGATAACGCGCTGTCGAAGGCCCGATTCGAGTTCCGCTGGGAAGACCAGTTCAATCTGTCACTCGATCCGGAGACTGCGCAGCAGTTCCATGACGAAACGCTTCCCGACAACGCCGCCAAGGTCTCCCATTTCTGCTCGATGTGCGGACCGCACTTCTGCTCGATGAAAATTACGCAAGACGTCCGAGAGTACGCCGCGCAGCTACAAGTCGATGCGCAACAAGCCATTCAGATCGGCATGAAAGAGAAAGCCGAAGAGTTCAAGAAAACCGGTTCCGAGATCTATCGTTAACCGTTATTGGTTAAACGTTAAATGTAAAGTTCAATGTCTGATTCGCAGCGCAACGATTAACGATCACGGTTCACGATTAACGAGGTCGCAATGCCTAAGCCCAAACCCGCCCCCTTACGTGAACGAGATATCACGCGACAGATTGCCCGGGAATACTATAAAGAGTTTGATCAGCTGATCGAGAGCGACGTCATCATCGTCGGCGCGGGGCCATCAGGGCTTATTTGTGCCCATGATCTGGCAGCAATGGGATTTCGCACCGTCCTCATCGAGCAAAGTCTGGCTCTCGGTGGTGGATTTTGGTCCGGCGGGTATCTCATGAACAAGGCGACGATCTGCGAGCCGGCGAATGAAATCCTTGAAGAGATCGGTGTGCCCTGCAAGAAGATCAAAGAATGCGAAGGCATGTACATGGTCGATCCTCCCCATGCCACCGGTGCCCTGATCGCGGCCGCGTACAAAGGCGGCGCCAAGATCATGAACCTCACGCGAGTGGTGGATTTGGTCCTGCGCAATGACGGCCTATTGGAAGGAGTCGTCGTCAACAGCACCACCGCCGAGATGGCCGGTCACGATCTCATCCACGTCGATCCCATCGCCCTTGAGAGCAAGATCGTCGTTGATGCCACCGGCCACGATGCAGTTCTGGTCGAACTTCTTCATAAGCGGAACCTGTATAATAAGGTGCCGGGAAACGGCGCCATGTGGGTCGCACGATCTGAAGAAGAGGTGATGGATCGTACCGGAGAAGTGTATCCAAATTGCTTCGTCATCGGCTTGGCTGTCGCCGCCGTATATGGCACCCCAAGAATGGGCCCCGCCTTCGGCTCGATGCTGCTGTCCGGCCGGTACGGAGCGGAGTTGATTAAGAAGAAACTGAAACAGGAATAATGAAACAGAACAGCATACCCACAGCCTGCAGGCTGATCAAAAAGGTCATCCGGCAAGGCCGCAGGGAGTGCGACCTCGGAGGCGTACTTCACAGTACGTTGAGGAGTTCGTACGACCGAGAACGACGCAGGGGACCTTTTTCAGCAGCCTGACCATGGATATTCAAGATTTTTTGATCCAAGGCGAAGGGCGCGAGGAAGACAAGCGCCAGGCGTGGGACCTGTTTCAGCAGGCCTATGAGCAACAGATGAAGCGTGAACTGGAAGAAGCCATCAACCTGTACAAGAGATCGCTGGCTACCCATCCCACTGCCGAGGCCTTCACGTTCTTAGGGTGGACCTATAGCTGGATGGGGCGGATTGACGAAGCGATTGAGGAATGTCAGAAGGCCATCGCGCAGGATCCGGACTTCGGCAACCCCTACAACGATATCGGCGCCTACCTGATCGAGAAGGGTGAATTCGACGAGGCCATTCCCTGGTTTCAGAAGGCGATCCAGGCCAAGCGTTACGAGAATCCGGCCTATCCGCACCTGAATCTCGGCCGCGTGTACGAGCGAAAAGGGAACTGGACGGAGGCCATCGATTCGTATAAGAAAGCGCTCGCCCTGGACCCAAACTACGCGCTGGCCAGGAAGGCGCTCGGACGGTTGGTCAGCTCATTGAACTGACATGGTTTGTTTAGTTTATCCGGTTTATCTGGTTATGTAGTCACGATAGATTTGGGCAGTTCGAACTTACGGCCGCCTTCTTGCTTTAAAGATAACGAAGGAAACCAGACAAACCAAATGAACCCGACAAACCCCAAAACCATCCTGGTCGCCATTACCGATCTTTTCTTCTACACCAAAGTCCGGGACGCATTACGCCAGCCGGAATACCAGCTTGAAAAAGCGCGCACGCAGCAGGATATTGTCGACAAAGCTCTGTCGGCGAGCCCAGGCGTGATCCTCTTCAATATGAACGACCTGACTCTTGATGCCTTTCAGGCCTTGGAAAAGCTGAAAGCCGATCCACGGTTGAAGGGCATTCCGACGCTGGCCTTTGCCAATCATGAAGAAGTCGACACCTGGAACCGCGCAAAAGCGCTTGGCGTGACGAAGATCGTCTCTCGCAATGAGTTTTCAGCCCGAACGAGAGAGTTGGTCGAGGAGTTGATGCTCGGTCATGTCGGCAAGTCATAACATCGGAAAGACTTTACGTTCTGTGACTTTCAACTTGAACACTTTCAGACTTTACAGCTCAATATGAAACAATCCCGGCTTCATGGACAACATGCCCAACTCGGGGCGACGTTTGAGGATGTCGCCGGCTGGGAAATCCCGGCCCACTATGGCGATGTCGCGGCCGAACATCGTGCTGTCCGTCAGACAGTGGGGATCGCCGATCTCTCCCATCGAGGTAAGCTCAGGGTCACGGGCGAGGATCGCGTGAGGTGGCTGCAAAGCGTCATCAGCAACGACATCGTTCCCCTCCAACCAGGGCAAGGTCGCTATTCAAGTTTGTTGACTCACAAAGGCAAGATGCTCACGTTCTTCCGCCTGTACATGCAGACAGAAGCCATCATGCTGGAAGACGTCGGCGAGATCGGGGAGATCACGTTCCAGGCCCTACGAAAATTCTTGCTCTACGGGACCAAAGCCAAGATGGAAAACTGTGCCGAGAGCTGGGGGCTGCTGTTGATCAGCGGCCCGAAGGCCACGCATGTAGTGCAATCCTCGTTCGGCGTGGACGTTACGGACTTACAGCCGGTCGATTTTGTCACCGCACAGATCGGCGGGCATCACGCCCTGGTCATGCGCACCGAAGAAACGGGAGAAGTTGATATAGGAGTGCTGCTTCCCGCAGACAGCCTGCCGGCCGCATGGACCAGTGCCATGCAAGCCGGAGCCAAGTTTGGGATCAAGGCCGTTGGGAACCAGGCGCGGGAAGCCTTGCGGATGGAAGCAGGCATCCCAAAGGCCGGGCCGGATTTGAACGAAGAAATCGTCCCGCCCGAAGCCAATCTTGAGGGAAAGGCTTTCAGCCTGAGCAAAGGATGCTATCCGGGACAAGAAGTCGTCGCGCGCATGGATACCTATGGCAACGTTCGCCGCAAGCTGGTTGGGCTAGTCCTTAAAGATTTCGTTGTTCCGCCGCATGGAGCCAAACTGTATAGCGGCGACCGTGAAGTGGGCTGGATCAGCAGCGCCGCCCGTTCCCCCCAGCTCAACAAGGCCATTGCGTTCGGATTTCCTCTGCGCGACTTCAGTAAGCCGGGGACAGAACTGACCGTGGAGTTCGACGGCGGCAGACATCCAGCCACCATTCAGACCCTCCCTTTCTACGCCAAGCAGTAACGTAACGTCATCCCCTTGAAGACCTATGTCTGCTGATGAACAAGAAGACAGTGCGCGAACCACTCCGTATCAGGAAGCAGGTGAACTTGCGGGAATCACTCGCTTGGTGGACGAGTTTTACGTCAACATGGATACGTTCCCGGAAGCCGAAACCATCAGAAACATGCACCCAGAGGATCTGACTGAATCGCGAAAAAAGCTCACCTACTTCCTCAGTGGTTGGCTTGGAGGCCCCAAGCTATTTCAGCAACATTATGGACCGATCAGCATTCCCGCATTCCACAAACAGTTTCCTATTGGGTACGAAGAGCGCGATGCCTGGCTGCTTTGCATGCAACGAGCCATCGCCGTCCAGCCGTATAGTGACCAATTCAAGGACTACCTCTTAGCCGCACTCAGCATCCCAGCGGAACGAGTCCGAGAAGTAAACGCAGGAGAGTTCTAGACCTGTCCGCTCCCTCGTGTAGCCTGCACATGCTGATCGGTTCCTCTCGGATTACCCCGGATTCCGCAGTTGATCCCTTTCCCTCTCGTCATTCCCGCATGTTTCAAGCGGGAATCCAGGAAATCCGGAACGACTGGATGCCCGCTTCCGCGGGCATGACCAGACCTCTGTCAGACTGCGTCATTCTCTATCTTTCGAGAGGTTCTGATCGCTCGCCCCTGATCACATCCATTCAACTGCGGAATCTGGGATTACTCCACTCGCACATTGAGATACACTCTGGATCCTTCAGGATACAGGGCATCCATTTTCATGCGGTCCATCTAAAGAACCGTTACCCTTCAAAATCAACGCGATGAACGAAAACTCTACTCACTTTATCCAATTGTTCACGTGGCATTCTCCTTGCTGTAGCGTTGAGAATGGGCACGAGTCGGATCATTACTCACGGAACGCGATCGACTCAGGTAAGCCCAAGGGACGCTGAGAAAACTGCAGACCTACTAGAGAGGAATAGGCTGTCAGGGAATCTGCGTTGTAAGGTGAGCACTGGTTCTAACGGTTCACAAGATGAATTTCATTTCACACAGCTCCGCACAACATGGACTCACCCCTTCGATCGCGTCGGAACTGAACTCGATCGGTTGCGAAGCCTGGATCGACGTGGGCCGGTTTTCTGCAAGAGAAAATTCTGTGCAATCGATCGCTGGAGATCGCAGAATCTCTGAAGACCACTCAGGTTCATCTCCTGTCCACGGTTCTCTGACAAAATCGTTCGCCCTCCTACGTCGGAAGCTTCGGCGAGGTTCCGCCGAAGGCCGCGACTAAGCCACCGCAAAACGATCAAGCCCCAGCCGTAACACCAGATACAGAGTGGCCGGACCTGGGACCCCAAAACAAAATGGTGTAGCCCATGGTGCTTGCCACACCTACCTCATGTCCGAAGTTGACAAGGGCATGCGCCATCACGAGAATGGAGTCATGACCGATACAAAATATAGATTGTAGCTGTCAATCTGTACGCTGGAATACATAGGCGCCAAAATGGCTTCTCACGCTCCGGAAGTTGCAAGAAAGTTCTGCGAACTGTGCGACTGGTTGATGCAAACGTGGCAGATGCGTAGGTTCCTATTTGATGATAATCCGAACGCTGAAGCACTTAGAGCGCCACGACACGCGCACTTCTTCTACCGATTGCAGGAGACTCTGCAAGAAAGTTCGGCTTCACCAACTCGCGAAGCTTCATGATCCAGCGGTTCTGGGCGGACAGAAGGGCCATATTAATCTTTCTATTTCGTATATTGTCGAATATGGAAATTGGGATGCCGCAACCAAGGCAGCGCTAGTTGATCTTCAGACCAAGATGGAGGTCTTGGCGAAGCCGGTGCGTGACGCAAGGAACAAAATCCTGTCTCACAATGATCTTGCAGTTCTGCTCGCTTCGCGTGAGCTTGGCTCATTTGAGCCTGGCGAAGATGAGCGCTACTTTGACGCACTAAAGGACTTTGCTTCTCTCGTTTCGCAACAAGTTCTCGGTGCACCATTTGTCTATGACGACCTTGTCAAAAACGACGTTGATGTCTTCCTCACTGACCTCTTGCGCGGAGTGCCCAAATGATCGGTCCAAACAAGAATCTCTTACAGTTTAACTGCGGCTAAGCTCATGGAGAACGCAATGAGCACCATCGAACATGACTATGCTCCGATCTGCGACCTATATGAACGGCACCTGGGATCGGCTTTGTTCGAGCCTTACGCGATCGATCTTGCGCGGTACGTGGCCGCCGACTTCACGGAAGGCTTCGTTCTTGAGATGGCGTGTGGGACCGGCATTGTCACGCGCCAGTTGCGTGCGCACCTGAAGTCGACTGTGGTCCTTACAGCAACCGACATCAACCCCGGCATGCTCGACTACGCGCAGAAAAAACTGAAGGATCTGAAAGGCATTGATTGGAAACAGGCGGATATCACGAATCTGCCGTTTCCCGATGCATCACTCAACGTGGCCGTGTGTCAGTTCGGACTGATGTTTGTGCCGGATAAAGGCCGCGCGTTTCGAGAAATACGCCGTGTGCTGGTCACAGGTGGCTTGCTCGCGTTTAACGTGTGGGATCGGATGGAGAATAACCCCTGGGGCATCATTGCGCATGAGACCATCGGGGGATTCTTTCCGGAGAATCCCCCGCAGTTTTTCAAAGCACCCTGTAGCTTTTATGATGTGAACGTCTTGCGCAAATTGCTGACTACAAGTGGATTCGATACAATCAACATTCAGACAGTCCAGAAGGAATGCTCCAGCGACACGGCTACATCGCTGGCAACTGGGCTGATCGAAGGCGCGCCGGTCCTCGCCGAAATTCAAGAACGCGGCGGTTCGCCCGGACCAATCGTCGATGCAGTGGCGACAACCTTAGCCCGGACTGGTGGAGACAACCCATACCGTTCAACGATGCAGGCGATTGTGGTGACGGCACGGGCGAAGGAATGATCGGAACCTACACAACTGACGCGTAGGATCGAAACACGGAGGTGGTTATGAATGCGCACAAATTGCTCCCTCATCACTGTATGGCCATGCTCACGCTTTTTCTGACTCCTGCTTTGACATATGCGATGTCAGGCATGGAGATGCCGCATAGCGGACACGCGAGCACGAGTTCCTCACCAACGAAGAGTATGGGTGAGCCCATTAACTCATCGGAACCAGAGATCGAGATGACCTACAGCGCCGATGGGAAAACCGCCATCTTCGTCTCAGGACGGCAAGGGAGTGTTCCATCATCAGGGGTGCCCTACAACTTCGATATCTGGATGTCTCACAATTTGAACGGTACGTGGCAAGCTCCGATTCATTTGGGGCCTGGCATCGATCCGACGGTGGGACCGAACATCAATACGTCCGCATGGGAGCTGGAACCGAGTCTGTCAGATGACGGCAATGTCATCTATTTCACAAGATACGAGGCTGGGAATCTGTCTACCGGCGACCTTTATGTGACCCAGAAAATCAACGGTGTCTGGCAACCGGCCAGGAATTGGAACGATGTCCCGGAACTCCCGCACATCAATACGCCGACCGGCGAGGAGCACTGTCCGATTATCGCCTCCGACAGCCTGATTTACTTCAACTATCAACAGCCGGGGGTCACCCAAGACAGCGACATCTGGAAAGTCGAGAAGAAGGACGGCGTGTGGCAAAAACCGGAGAGCCTGGGGCCACGCATCAATTCGCCTTACCGTGACCATATGCACTGGACCGGTTTGTCAAAAGATGGGAAGAGCCTCATTGTTACCAGTACGCGTCAGGACCTGGGCTCGCGTGGCGGACACGACGAATGGATTTCTTATCAGAATCCAAAAGGGGAATGGCAAGAGCCGTTAAACCTCGGCGATACCATCAACACAGCCGGCGAAGATATGTGCTGGACCTTTACACCCGATGGAAAAATATTCTCGGGAAGCTGGGGACCGCGAGACAGTTATATTCACGATATTCGGTGGGTTCACAAAGATGACGTTCCATTGCTGAAGAATTTTGAACCGATCGGGCCACCACCTAATTTGCTCGTCACCGGCAAGACAAAGACTAGCGCGGCACAGTGATCGCGATACCTACAGAAGAAGGAATGTTTTTTTCTCTCAGAGATATCTCACCCGATGAATGACCAATTCTCCTAGGCCAGAGTCCAGCGCCGACCAAGAAGAAGCACCCTTCGAGCAATCGAGCTCGAAGGGTTTCCTGAAAAAGCGCAGCTATCGTTGGTCGGTTCAATTACGCTTGTAGGATTCGTCCTGATCGCGGCATCCATAACAATTGTGTCGATGCAAGGAGCGAATTATCAGACTGCCGAGCGTGCGCGGCTGACCGTTCAGGAAGCGACGATCGTCGGCCCACTCGTCCAACACAACATTCCAACAGCAACGGTTCTCCTCAAAAATACTGGACACTCCCCGGCACTGACGACCAAAGCCCGTCTCGTAATGACCGTCTGGACCTCTAACAGATTCCCGGACTGGGACATGCCTCTGCAACTGACGACCGATGCCGAAACCATGAGAGAGATCGGTCCGGGATCTGTCGTGCCTCAGGCCGTTTCTTTGATAGCTCCGCTCACCGACGTGCAGGGCATGCATTTGGAGCGCAAAGATTGGTTCATTGTGATACTTGGAATCGTGTCGTACGTTGATACTTTGGGCAATCCGCACGAAACGAAACTCTGCCTCATCTGGCGAGAGACCTCCGCTCAACACCTGAGCTTTTGCGAAAAATGGAATGAGGCAGATTAATACGTCCGCACTGACTCCGAGCGTAGACTCAGCGCTCCGGATTCCGCGCAGCCGTGACCGCCGAGGCAAAAGTCAGCAGACTGGCCCGCTCCTTGTCGTCCAACGCCAGCAACAAATGTGCTTCCTCGCCATGCATCAGGCGAAGGCTTAAGAACGGCTCCTCACGTCGCTTTTCCTTATTGTCCCACATCGCATCGATCAGTTGAACCTTGTCCAATTGATCGACCGAGACGACGTCGTACCGGAAGTAGGAATCGCCGATGACGACATCGAATACCACATTGCCCGCCGTCAGCAGCACCAAATTGAACCGACCTTGCTCCTCGTATCCTTCCGGCAAGAACTTATTGAGGTGGCAAAGCGCCACTTTTCGGTCGCCCAACGCCTTGCGAAATTTCTCTCTCAATGCGTCATAGTCGATTTGCAGGGCCTTTTCATCCGGCCCGGTCGCCGCGACGGCCGCGGCTTCCGCTTTCGAGAAAATATCACCGGCGGACATCAATCCTGACATGACGTGTGCTCCCTCTCTATCGCTGAAGTGGATCTGACCAATGACCTGGGGAGCCGTACGGTAACCGGCCATCTGCGGAAATTGCAAGGGGCTTGAGTAGTGAGATCGGCTTACGGCCTAGCCGGCACAACGTGAGAAAATCGCTTGGTACCCGCCTCGTCCACTACCGTCACTTCGAACTCATCCTTGGTAACCCGAGCGAGACCGAAATTGTCGAACCCCGACTCGTAAAAAAGCTGGGTCGGATGCAGTCCAACATCCGTCGCTGTCAGTTTCACATGCCGGGCAGACAGTGGCCCGACTACATATTCATGAAAATCAATCACGCCGTCCCGATCGGGATCATAAGCATTAACCTGCGCGAGATGAACGTCGCCCGCAAGAAACACCACGTTCTTCAGCTTATGACCTAGAATAGTATCGACAATCACTCGCCGTTCCCCTTCAAAGCCGGTACCGTCCGGCCCTCCTGCCCAGCCATCGTTGCCTGGCACCGTGGCGCCACCACCCTTAGGAATCGACAGCGGAACGGAAGTCACGATCACTTTCCATGTCGCAGTTGAGGTGCGTAACCCATCGAGCAACCAGGCCAATTGCGTCGCTCCAAGCATGGTCTTGCCAAGACCATCGAGATCAGCATTGCGACTCCGATATTGCCTGGTATCCAGAATAAAGAGCTCAACGTCCGCGCCATCACGAATGCGTCGATACAGACGAGGCGGATCGTGGGCTGGAGAAGCGATGGGCCAGTACTCCCGCAATGCTTGCCTGCCTGCCGGCATTTGTTCGTCATACGGGCCGGCGAAATTGTTCCGGACCTCATGATCATCCCACACCGCATACACCGGCGTAGCCTCCAAGAATTGCCGCAGAGCCTCCGCACCGCGTTGATAGCGGTGGCGCAGCCGATAGGTCTGCAGCGTGGTCGCTTTGAAATCGGCGCCCGGTTCGTTCGGCGGCGAAGGGCAAATATGATCGCCATATATCGTATCGCCGAGAAACAAAAAGAAGTCGGGATTGTGTCGCTGGATCACATCGAAGATGGGATAGCCGCGCGCTCCCTGACGGCACCGTCCTTGGCCGCCGAGGTCTCCGCTCCAAGCGAACGTCACCGCGGAGGAGGTCTTCTCATCCGGCAAGGTCGTGAATTCGCCCTTGCCCGCGAGACTCGCCGAGAGCTGCCTTGTGGCCTGGTCGGCAGACCCGATCAGGACATAATACCGATAGCGCGTGGCGGGGCTCAGACCTTCGAGTGGAATACTCAGGGTATAATCCGTCTCCGCGGTCGTCGTGATGGACGTCGTCCTCGACACCGGGGCCACGACCGTCGCAAACTTCGAGGCCCGCTCCCATCGTGAGACCGTGGCCCACTCAATCTGAACCGAGACCGGTCCATCGGTACGCAGCCAGAGCAACGCGCTGTGCGCGCTGACATCGCCGACCGCAATGCCTTGGGGCAGGAAATCTGAGCCCGCGAATGGCTTTCCCTCAGACGAACTGCTGGATCGAATACTCTCACTTGGAAAAACGGCGCAGCCGACGAAAGAGGAGACCAGCACCAGAATACCGGCAGGCAGAAAGACCGCGTGCATCGGGCAGTCCTACCCTATACAGCTGTTGAGGTCAAGCATCGGAGCGAAACGGCGGGCTTGAAAATCGACGCAGCCGCCCGGCATACTCATCAGATTGCAGGAGAACCGAGATGTTGGAGACAAACTGCTGCGTGCCTAATTGCCTAGCGAGACCCTATGCCCCTGCCGGCACGAGGTCTGTCTGCAAAGACCATTTTTTGAATTTCCTCACGTGGCGTCGGCGTCGCGGGGCACAAATGTTTCACACCTATGCGGGCATGGCGATGGAGCAACGCGACGTGATCGTCGCTGAATGGATGAAAACCATCCGCCTGGATGAAGCGCCTATCGCTGCACAGAAGCTGTAGCAAACAATCTCACTACAGTGATAAACCCATACAGGAAGAACAACGGCACCAACCGGTCCGGATCCTGAATACTCGCTCGACGTACGCTGTCCGTCATGAGCTGATACGAAGAGGTTGACCCAATATTGTTTCTTTATCCTCTATTCTCACGATGTGGAGATAAGCGTCTCAATTTTCCATTCTTCGTCGTGAATTTGACCAGGGTATGACGTTTTCCAAGCAACTGCTTCACTCGTTCGGCAATCTCGCGTCTTTTGAACTGCGTCCCATGCTCCGGACTGTTCATGACGAATGAATCGGATGACACGTTGTAGTAGAGCACAAACCGACGACTGAACTCCGACGCAACCATGTACCGTACCGGATCTTCAGCATCCCGCACTCGCCGTTTGATCTCCCTGATCCACTCTTTAGAAAGCAGCTCGTCTTCGTCGCCGACAGCTTTCTCAAGCTGTGATCGAAGGTGCCTCTTGGTGCTTGGTTTGAGAGCCATGTTCCGTATGGAAACTGTGATCGCACTGGCCAAGAGCTGCAAAACCTAACCAACGAACTCCAGCCTGCCGACTGATGAGACTACATTTCTTAACAATGACCACCCATTCACAGCCATCAGCTCCAACAATGTGCTAGCCGCTGTGCTTGGGAAAGGGTTTCCGAGGAAGCTGTGCACTGTGCCAAACGGCTACAACCCAAACTATCCTGGCGGCTGTCCGATAGAAGAATCGGTACGGCGGGACAATGACCTCACGGTGTGGTAGGTCCGGAAATTCAGGAATGACGCGCCCTGACTGTGGAAACCGCTCAAGACGGCGCAGAACCTCTTCTGCGCGATCTCTAAAGCGTTGGGCGGCCGTTGGTTTATCGGCTTGTATGTATATGATCGCCGCAAAAATGAGAGAGATGGCGTAAATCGTAGCCGCAGAATCACTCTGCAGCCAGCAGAATGTCGGCTTCGGCCAGAACGCTATCGAGATCGTGTCCTTTGCCCTCTGCAATCTCCCGCTCCCCACGAGCCAACAGACGCAAAAGCTCGCGCTCATGTTCTCTGTCCTCGTAGGCTTCCATGCTTAGCATGACCGCGGCAGCCCGCCCACGTTGAGTAATCACGACCGGCTGTCGAGAGGCGCGAACTCTTTTCAGAGCAGCCGCCGCATCCTGGCGGAGATCCGTGAGTGGAATGGTTGATGGAACCTTTGCCATTTCAAACTTCCCAATTGGAAGTATGTCACAGAGTATATCCAAACGTGCTTCTGAGGCAAGCCCGGAACTGCCTTCCTTGTACGCTTAAGAATCAGTAGAGCGAGCCTCTACCATCGCCTCCGAGCTACAGAAAGCTCCGTCGTCTCGAAGAAGAATTGACCGAGAACGGTTCCATACGTCCTTAGCTCCGTCCTCCTATTTTCTCCTCGCACTCAGATATCGTTCCCAATCTATATCGACCGACGAACCCGAAGGCCAACCCCAATTTTAGTCGCACTTACAGTAATCCCCTTCCCGCGCATAAGAGGCGGAGCGTTGTGTGGTTTTCTTCTGCGCGCATTGAGCAAGCACCGCCATTTCTCTTTTCTACCCCCTCTCAAGCGGGTGGCCTGGTGGTCTCCTTCTGGTGGTCTCCTCATTGCGCGCATAGAACGAGGGCAACCGATTTCACCCGCCTACCCCACGGACACCGAAGTGTCCGCTTTCCCGGTGGTCACGCGTTGGGCGAGCACAGGAGACTACCAGGCTGCCTGCGCCTCCCCTCACCCCATCACCGGCGAGCCGTGGTGATGGATCAGCAACCACTCATCGCCGATGAGTTCGAAAAGGTTCGTCGCGAGGACCTTGGCTTGTTGCGGTTCGTCGGATTGTTGAGTGGTGAGATTCTCGACGCAGATGACCCAAGCCATATCGCCTGCGACCTGAACCAAGACCTCGGTGAGTTCGAACTTCATGGAGAAGGTGTTATTGAAGATCAGCACCCAGGAATCGCGGACGGCGGGCCACCCAGAACGAATCGTCCAGCCCGGGTGAATACAGGTGACGTATTCTTGATGAGCCCAGATCTCGTCCATCCTGGCGATGTCAAGACTCTCAAAAGCTTCGTAGAATGTCTGGTTGGCTTTCGTGACGGCTTCGATACGCTGTTTCAGCACGCTGCGCCTCTCAGTCAGCGGAGCCGTATCATACTGCAAGCCAGTGGGGCGCTGCGAGGATATTTCTCAGGGGAATCAACAGGAGAAAGGCTACAGGAACAAACCGGGCACTGACGAGACTTGTACTCGAACCCGCATTATTCATGACAGTTCATCATGAATAATGCGGACTACAGCCAATCTCTCTTCCGAGGATCTACCATTCTGAGAATGGCTAATTCGAGACAATACCGTCCGAGTTAATACTGCAGCTGCAACGCCAGGTGGAACGAATCGACCTTGTTGCCGGTCGCACCCGGCCCAAAATTGTCCGACGAAGCCCTTGGTGTCGATATCGCCGTACCGGCCATAGGCGGAGATGCGCGCATTGTGACCGGAAATGATGTAGTTCACCCCATACTCAAACTCCTGCCGCATGGCGCTGTACAGCGGATCGATACTGACGAACCGAACATAGGGTTGGAACCGTCCAATGCCGACCTCATGTGGAATGAGATACAACCCGTACACCGTCCAGGAGTGGCCATTGAAGATGCAGAACGCGCACCCGGCAGGGTTCGTGAACGCCCCGACCCCATAATTGGCCCAGTACCGCTTAAATTCGGCGTTGAACGTGAAGACGCCCGCGTTGTTCGGCATCAACTTTTCAACCAAGAGGTCGACAATCGCGCCGGTGTAATCGGAGACATTCCCGGTCGTGAGATCCCCCGCGCCATCTTTTTGATGGATCACGTTGCCCGAAATCGCCACGATATCTCCAGCCGTCCCATAATAGGTGCCGGAGGTGTAGTAGCCGGGATTGTCTTCATCGTTCAAGAGATTCCACTGCAGACGACCGGCATACAACATGCTGCCGGTGGGATTCGATCCACCACGCTGGCCCGTGAACACCGAAGCGACATACAACAAATGGGTCCCGAAGGGATGGATCTTGCCGAAGAAGACCGCGCCGTTGTCACGACCATAGAGCCCAGCCTGTCCGGTGGTAGGTCCAGCCCCATTGGGGCCGCTTGGATGGTTTCCGCTGAAGTCTGATGGGTTGAAGGGCGTCCGGAAGCCATCGAAGGTCGCATGGTAGAACGGACCGTTCAACTCACCCCGCTCACTCGGCACCAAGGTGCGTCCGACCCAGAGGTTGACCCTCTCGTTGATCTCGAATTTCCCGATCGCGTCGAGCAGCCCGATGCTGGAATTGCCGCCAAAACGATTGGCCCCGCCGCCGACGTTGCAGTTAAAACAGTCCGTGTTGAAGGTGAACTTCACATACTTGTGAATTTGCCCATTGATGTAGATACGAGCGTTGTCGACTTTGAAGTCGTTGCTAAAACCGCCCCCTTGAGCCCCCTCGATTGCGTTGAAACTGCTGCGGATACCCATGCCGATGGAGATCCACTTGTCGTCATCGGCCTTGATCGTGCCGCCCGCATAGGCACTCGGCAGCGTGGATCCCATTCCAGCCACCAGCGCCGCTGCAGCTCCAGCAAGTACCCCCTTCTTCCACAAGCTTGTCAGATCTATCTTCATCGTGATAGCCCTCCTTGTGAGTGTGAGCTTAGGAAAAGTTACACCGTCAAGTGTTGCCGCACCATGTCGGCATTCAACTCCGTGCTCTTGCCCTGCGCCATCACCGCGCCCTTGGCCATCACCACATACTTCTCAGCCAGGCGTGCGGCGAAGTGGAGGCCTTGTTCCACCAACAGAATCGCGAACCGGCGCGAATGCTTAAAGCCGATGATCACATCCTCGATCTGATCGACGATGGACGGCTGAATCCCTTCCGTCGGTTCATCCAACAGCAGCAGTTTGGGACTGGAGAGAATGGCGCGGCCGATCGCCAGTTGCTGCTGTTCACCGCCGCTCAACACGCCACCCGGACGATGGAGAATCTGCGTCAACTTCGGAAAGAGATGATAGACCTCGTCGAATGCCTCCTTCTCGGACACATCTCCGCTGATGGACGGACGGTTCCAGTACCCAAGCAGCAGATTTTGGTGCACGGTCAGATGCGGGATAATCTCTCGGCCCTGCGGCACATACGCCAGCCCCTTTCTTGCACGGAGGTCTGTCCGATCATGCGTGATGTCCGTGCCGGCAAAGGTAATGGTTCCCGACCGGGCCGGAAGCAACCCGGTCAGCGTTTTCAACGTGGTCGTCTTTCCCATCCCGTTTCGGCCCATGAGACACACCACTTCGCCCGGCTCGATGGTGAAAGAGACGTTGCGTAAAATATGGCTTTCGCCGTAGTAGGCGTTGATATTGTCAAGCGCCAGCGTCAACGGTTTTGTGTCTTGTATCATAGCCGATCGTGTCCGCTCTGCAATTAATGCCCGACTTTCGCCCGGCCCAGATATATTTCTCGCACATGATCATCCGCTTGCACAGTCTCCACGGTCCCTTCACAGATGACCGTGCCCTCCGCCAACACCGTCACAATCTTCGCGATCTGCCGGACAAAATCCATGTCGTGTTCAATCACGACGATCGCGTGTTTGGCCGACAGCGACTGGAGCAGGCGGCCGGTTTGTTCCGTTTCCTTATCGCTCATGCCGGCGACCGGTTCATCGACCAAGAGCAACAACGGGTCTTGCAAGATCACCATGCCGATCTCCAACCATTGCTTTTGGCCGTGCGACAAGGACCCCGCGCGATCCTGCGCATGGAGCGATAAGCCGATGGTCTCCAACGTCTCCTCGATGCGCGCCCGCTCCGCAGGAGACGACCGTCCCATCAAGGTCGGAAAGACGCCCTTGCTCGCGCGTTTGAGCGACAGATCCAAATTCTGCCACACCGAGAGATTCCCATAGATCGACGGCGCCTGGAACTTCCGCCCGACGCCCAGCTTGGTGATATCCTCCGCATTCTTGCCGACTAAATTGATGTTCGTTGCCGAACAGGACCTTCCCGGAGGTCGGCTTGGTTTTGCCGCAAATCACATCCAGGAGCGTCGTCTTGCCGGCGCCGTTCGGCCCGATCACGACCCGCAACTCGTTATACTGGACGCTGAAGTTGCAGTTGTTCAGCGCCTTGAAGCCGTCGTAGTCCATGACGACGTGTTCGCAGGTGAGAATCGGGGCTCCGTTCGTCACGCCGCCGTGCTCCCTTCCGCCTTGATCAACGGCGCAGGGGTCTTCTTTCGCTCAGTCAATTTCCGGATCATTCCCACGAGTCCGTCCGGGAACATCGTCACCACGACCACAAAGAGGCCGCCGAGGATAAACGGCCAGGCCTCGGGAAAGTAGTTGGTCAACACGCTGCGGCCATAGTTGACGGCCACCGCGCCCACGACGGCCCCAATCAACGTGCCGCGCCCGCCGACCGCCACCCAGATGACGACTTCCAGGGAGGGCAAGACCCCGATCTGCGCCGGGGTAATGATGCCCACTTGCGGCACATAGAGCATCCCGGATAATCCAGCGAGCCCAGCCGCCACGACAAACACGAAGAGCTTGTACATCCAGGGGGTGTACCCCGAAAACGTGACGCGCGATTCGCTGTCGCGAATCGCGATCAGGACGTTGCCGGCGCGCGAGGCGACAATCCAGCGACAGAACAGGTAGGCGGCACCAAGGGCCAGGACGGTCAGGATATAGAACCCCCGCTGCGTCGAAGGGTCAGAAAGTCGAAACCCGAGGACTTGCTTAAAATCGGTCAAGCCGTTGGTGCCCCCGAGCCGTGTCTCGTTCCGATTGAAGACCAGCCAGGCGGCAAAGGCCAAGGCCTGGGTGATGATGGCAAAATATACGCCCTTGATCCGGCTGCGGAACGCCAGAAACCCGAAGAGCGTCGCGAAGAGCACCGGCACCAGAATGGCCCCCACGACGGCGCCGGCAAAACTCTTGAAGGGATACCAAAAGAACGGCAGTTCTTTGACCTGCGTCCAGACCATGAAGTCCGGGAGCTCGCTGCCATAGACACTTTCCGTCCCGATTTGCAGTGCCAGATACATTCCCATGCAATAGGCGCCGAGCCCGAAAAATACTCCCTGCCCCAAGCTCAGCACACCGCAATAGCCCCAGATCAGGTCGAGGCCCAACGCGAGAATGGCAAAACATAAGAACTTGCCGAATTGATTCAAGCGGAAATCTGAGAAATGGAGCCAGGAGTCCTCCGGTGTCAGCCCATTCAAGACCGGCAGGACCACCAGCAACAGGAGCCCCGTGACGTAGAAGGCCCCCGTGGCGCGGCTGTCCTGGCGCGAGACCATGTGTTCAGGCATCGGCGCTCCGTCCTTTGGCGGCAAACAACCCCTGCGGCCGCCATTGCAAGAAGAGAATCACCCCGACCAAGACAAAGACCTTGCCGTAGACGGCGCCACTGACCGGCTCGATCAGTTTGTTCAGCCCGCCGATGCCCAACGAGGCCCAGATCGTCCCGGCGAGCTTGCCGACCCCCCCGGTCACGACCACCATGAAGGCATCGACGATATAGTTCTGCCCGAGTCCCGGATCGACATTGCCGACCATGGTGAGCGCCCAGCCGGCGATTCCCGCCAACCCGGAGGCAAAGGCGAAGGTATAGGAGTCGACTTTGCGGGTGGGGATGCCGAGACAGGCGCTCATGTTGCGGTTCTGGGTCACCGACCGGACCCGAATGCCTAGATTGGATCGGAACAGTAAGAAATAAATCCCCAGGACGCACAGGATGGAAAGAATGATGATGAAAATGCGATTATAGGGCAGGTACACCCCGACCATCACCTGGGCCCCGCCTCTGAGCGCCTGCGGCGCAATGACGGCCGTCAGATCCCCGAAGTACACCCGGGCGGCCTGCATGAGAATCAAACTGACGCCCCAGGTCGCCAACAGCGTTTCGAGCAGGCGCCCATAGAGAAAGCGCACGACGGTGGCCTCGAGCACCCACCCGAAGGCCGCGGCTGTCAGAAAAGCCACGGGGAGCGCCGCAGGAAAATACCAATCGAAGACATCCGGTGAAAACCAGGCGAGAAACGCTTGTTGCGTCACAAATGTGGCATACGCGCCGATCATCATCAGCTCGCCGTGCGCCATGTTGATGACGCCCATCAAGCCGAAGACGACGGCGAGCCCGAGAGACATGATCAAGAGAATGGAACTGAGACTGATCCCCCGGAACAGCGTCTCAATGGCGTTGGCCCACCACCCCCAGGAGTCAATCTGTCCGATCGACACGTCGGCTGCCGCCGCCAAGGTCTTCTGCTCATCGGTCGCTTCACTGCGTGTGCCCACGTCTACCAATTCTTTGAGCGTCGATAGGCCGTTCTGGCTTCTGAGTTCCCCGAGCTTCTTGACGGCGCCCAACCGACCCGCGGGATCGTTCGCGCGAAGCTGGATCAGCTGTGCCGATTCCTCCATCGTGTACTTGACCCACCAGACTTTTTCCTTGACCGCAGCCTGCTCCAACCAGGTAATGGCCTCCGGCCGGCCGGTGCCCACCAAATCCGCCGCGGCCGACCGTCGGGTATCCGGTTGGGCGCTGGTCAGATTGGCATGGTTCTTCAGCAGGTCGATCACGGGCTTGATGGCGATCCGGGTCGCCCGATCGCCCTCCGCACGGATCGCATCCAGTTTGGGAATCAGGCTCGCATCGCCCTGTTCGATCAGGAGGAGGACCGCCTGGCTACGGACCGCCGCGTCCTCGCTTTTGACGTCGAGTAGGGCTTGGTCGATTGAACTTGCGGGTGAAGGATTCACCGTGGCCGTCGGCACTGCGTCATCCGCTGCCACTGCTGACTGTCGGTCAAACCCCAACGGCAGGAAGACACACAGCATGAGTGCGAGTAGTGGTTTCGGGATACCGGCCAGGTTCATCAACAACAACCTCCCTACGATACCCTTGCCCAACGAGGCAGCTGCCGGCAGGCACACCGGCACCTTGTGCTCTCAAGAGATTCCAATCTGTTGCCTGCCGACAGTGACCTTCGTCGGAACGGTCCGTGACACAGAGATACTGCCCAGCATCCCGCTCTTATTTCTTCTGATACGTCCCTTGATGGTTAATCCAGTCGCAGCCCTTCTCTGGATTCGTGTACTCGCTCCAGGGTTCAGGTTTGACCAAGCCTTTGGACCGGTGAATGACCTTGAATTGCCCATCCTTGAGAATTTCCCCGATCAGCACCGGCTTATGCGTGTGCTGATTGCCCTCATCCATCATGATCTGGCCGCCGGGCGCCAGGAACTTTTGCCCGTACACGGCCTTGCGCACTTTATCGACGCCGACATCCCCGGCCTTTTCCACCGCCTGCTTCCACACATAGACGCCGAAGTACGCGGCTTCGATCGGATCGTCGGTGACGCGGTTTTCGCCATCCGGCAGGTTGTTCCGCTTGCAATAGGCTTTGAAGTTCGCGACGAACTTCTTGTTTTGGGGCGTGTCCACGCTCTGGTAGTAGTTCCAGGCCGCCAAGTGTCCGACGAGGGCGCTCGTATCCATCCCGCGCAGCTCATCTTCGGCGACGCTGAACGCCATGATCGGCGCGTCTTCGGCCCGGAGTCCTTGGTTCCCGAATTCCTTGTAGAACGGCACGTTGCTGTCCCCGTTGATCGTACTGATCACGGCGGCGCCGCCGCCGGCGGCAAACTTCTTGATCTTCCCGCAGATGGTTTGATAGTCCTGGTGATGGAACGGGGTGTATTCTTCTTCAATGTTGGACGCGGGCACTTTCTTCGCCAACAGCATGGCGCGCAGAATCTTGTTCGTCGTGCGCGGATAGACGTAGTCGGTCCCGAGAAGATAGAACTTCTTATAGCCGCCCCCCTCTTGGCTCATCAAGTATTCCACCGCCGGCGCCGCCTGTTGATTGACCGCCGCCCCGGTGTAGAACACGTTGCGGGAACATTCCTCGCCTTCGTATTGCACCGGGTAGAACAGCAGGCCGTTGTTCTTTTCGAAGACCGGCAGGACGGATTTCCGGCTCACCGAGGTCCAACAGCCGAAGACCACGGAGACTTTGTCTTCCAACAGCAACTGTTTGGCCTTCTCGGCAAACAGATCCCAGTTCGACGCGGGATCGACGACTTTTGCCTCGATCTGCCGCCCCAGGACGCCGCCCGCCTTATTGATTTCTTCGACGGCCATCAGCACGACGTCGCGCAATGACACTTCGCTGATGGCCATCGTGCCGCTCAGCGAATGTAAGATGCCGATCTTGATCGGGGGGCCGCCGGCCGCGTAGGACAACGCATACTGGCCGAGGTTCCCGAGGAGGGCGGCCACGCCGACGCCGGCTGCCACGCGCCCGCTCTGGCCGAGAAATTCTCTGCGCGACGACCCAACGGTTTCGGTAGGAACTGCTGCTCCTTTGACGTCCTTCGAATCCTGGGGGGTGTTCGTGTCCATGTGCCATCACTCCTTTTCGTCTGCCGTGAGTTGCCAACTGTCGGTGGATGTTTTCGCCGCGATACGCTTCCGGAACGATCGGCCGCCCGGCAGTAGTCGTTCGAGAGAAACAGGTACTTCGATCCGACTGCCGCGCGGCATGATACCGAACTACCTGGCGTGAACAGACTCATCTCCCCTCCTCGCTTGGGCCTGTTCCTTAAGAATGCTGCGCGAATCATTCTGCTCATAATAGCCGGTTATAGCCGGTTGTTGTGGCGCACAACCTCTCACAAAAGACGGCGTAGGCCTATCGGGGAAATCCTGAAAACAACTGGGGAGATCCCTGAGGAAACTCAAGTAGGTTACTGGCTTGTTGCGGCGATGTGGAGACCGGCGAGGAGTCAGGAATCGGGCTGAATCAATCCGACCCGCATCGCGAAACGGACGAGCCCGGGCACATCGTGAATGTCGAGCCGCTCCATCAATTGGCTTCGGTGGGTTTCGACGGTTTTCACGCTCAGGTTCAGGCGGTGCGCGATGTCTTTCGTGGTTTGCCCTTCTGCGACGAGTTGCAGGATTTCGCGCTGGCGCATGCTCAGTTTCGCCAGCGGACCGACCGGCCCTTCAGACTTTTCGCGGAAGGCCTCGACGGCATACTTCGCAACCGCCGGGGTCAGGTACCGCTCCCCCCCGGCGACCGTCTTGAGGGCCAATTCAAGCTCAGCCAATTCTGCGCCTTTCAACAGATAGCCTGAAGCCCCCACGTGCAACGCTTGTCGGAGGTATTCTTCATTGGCATGCATCGACAGCAAAATCACGCGCGTGGTCGGCGATTCCTTGACGATCCGGGCGGTCGCATCCAGTCCGTTCAATCCGGGCATCGCAATATCCATCAGGACGAGATCCGGAGCGGCCGTCCGCACATACTTGACGGCCTCCAACCCATCTCCCATGTCTGCGACAACCTCGATCCCCTCGATTTTTTGCATGAGCGCCTTCATACCGGCCCTCACCAAGGCATGATCTTCCACGAGAAGAATCTTGAGGTGGCTCATGGCGATATGACCTCAACCGTCGCAAGCGGCTTGGCCTGCTCCTCCTCTGTGAGCAGGAAGCACAGTTCGAGCCTGGTCCCTTCGCCCGGCGCTGATGAGATGACAAAGCTGCCGCCGGCCAGCCGCACACGCTCTTCCATGCCGAGCAACCCGATGCTTTTCCCGCCCTGTGCCCGTCGTCGGGCTGACGGCACGTCGAATCCCACACCGTCGTCTTGAATGATGAGCGTGACGTCCTCATCTTGCCGACGCAACGTCAGATCGATCACCTTGGCCCGCGCGTATTTCGCGATATTCGTCAGCGCCTCCTGGGTGACCCGAAAGCAGGTGACCTCGATGGGGACCGGGACTCGCCCGGCCATTCCCTCGACAGAGAGCGAAAGGGTCCATCCATTACGCATCGCCTGCCGATTCGCATACCATCGCAGCGCCGACACCAGACCCAGATCGTCAAGGAGTGACGGTCGGAGATCCAGCGCCAGAGTCCGCACTTGAGTCAGCAACCGGTCCACCAGCTCAAGGCTATCCGTGAGAGAACTGACACGGGCCTCCTCGACCTCGCCATACTGGATGTCTTGCAAATCGATCTTCAGCGCGGTCAGCAATTGCCCGACTTCGTCGTGCAGATCGCGCGCCAGCCGGCTTCGCTCCTCTTCCTGCACGTGCATCAGCCGACCGGAGAGCTCCCGCAGGGAATGGTTGGCGTGGCTCAATTCGAAGGTTCGTTCCTGAACTCTCATCTCCATTGAGGCATGCGCCTGTTGGAGGAGTGTCTCTGCCCGCTTCCGCTCGCTGATATCCCGGATGACTTTCGAGACACCCACATACTGACCGACCGCGTCCTTGAGCGGCGATAATGTCACGGACACATCGATGCATCGGCCGTCCTTGGTCAACCGGACGGCATCATAGTTGTGAATGTCATGCGCTGCGCGCACCGTGGCCAGCTCCCAGACTCTGTCCCGTTGGAAATGGGCCGGAATAATCGTGATGATTGAACGACCGATCATCTCGACGGCGGTATACCCGAAGATACGCTCTGCGCCGGTATTCCACGTGGTCACGAATCCGTCAGGCGTCACGCTCAGAATGGCATCGCTGCTGCTCTCCACGATAGCGGCCAGTCGCCTGGTGGCATCGTCGAGCTGCGCCCTTTTCGCTCGCGCCACGAAGCTCGCCGTACCCCATAGGAGGGCTATCCCCACGACTCGATTCATGACCGCCACGTCTACTGGTATTGGGATGCCCGGAAGAGACAGTGCTTGTCCCATTTGCACGAGAACGGTCCCGATGGCCGCAATGATATAGGGGGCAATCGGCCACTCAATCCACAGAGTCAATAACACGCTGAGGACATCCCCAGCGACCCAGAACGCATACCCCCACGGCATGAACACGTCGAATAGGAACGTCCCAGCCAGGATCAGCGGAATCAGTACTTTGGCATAGTTACTGTTCATCACACTGCCTGACTTGACGAAGAGTCTATGGTTCGATGACAGCAAAACGAAGAAGCCATGACATCCTCACTGACGACCGATCATCCATGATACTCCAATGCCGGACCGGGATCGAGACTGGAGGAGAGGGACAAAACCTCTAGTCTACTTTGCTCTGCCGTTTGACGGTTGACAACCCACACGCCGGCCAGGATGAGGCCGATGCCGATCATTTCAATCAGTCCGACGGATTCTCCCAGGATCAAGGCGGATAACCCGATGGCTGCGACCGGCGTCAGATTCCCCAAGACCGAGGCTCGTGAAGGACCGATCCCTTTGACGCCGAATAACCAGGCCTGTTGCGCCACCGCCGTCGCAAAGACGACGAGGTAGCCGAGCGCCAGCCAATCGGAGGTCGTCACCGATCCGATCCCGGCGTTCATCACCTTTTGATCTGTCCAGAGCAGTGGAATCTGAAGCACCGTCGCAACCAACAACGTCGTCCAATTGACGGTCAGGGCCGAAATCCGCTCCATAATCGCGCGGCTGCCGATGCTATAGAGCGCCCAACTCACGACGCCGAGAAAGACCAACGTGCTCCCCAGCAACGGCTGCTCGCCGGCCGCGTGAAATCCTGCCACGGAGACCAGTCCGACACCCGCGAACGACAGCAGCGCGCCGGCCCAGACTGCGCGCAACGGCATATCCCGAATCAACATGGCCGAGAGCAGGGAAGTCACGACGGGGCTTGATCCGATGATCACGCCGCCAACGGCACCACTCACATAGTTGAGCCCCATGAGAATGAGCAGATGGTTCCCCAAGACGCCAAGCCCGAGAAGCCCCAGCAACCCCATGTCGGCGCGGCTGATTTTGAGTGCGCCGCCTTCTTTCGACCACCAGGTCGCCAAGAAGATTGCCAGCCCACCTATATCGCGAAGGACCGAGGCCTCGACAGCGGAGAACGAGCCGAGGGCCATCTTCTGCGCCACGATCGAACCGCCCCACAGAACCGCCGCAAGCACGACCGACCCATAGGCGACAGTGGTGGAAGGCTGACTCATGGACACTGGGATACCGTCGTTCCTGCCTCGCCGTCAAGCAGTATTCCACCATCCAGTCATTCGCTGGGGCGCCGCTTACTTATGAATTGCGAGACCGTTGCGGTCGATGACCACGTGGGGATGATTCGGTCCATGGCTCCGCTCATCAAGCCAAGGCCCGGCCATACAGCGCCTCCGCCATTCGGTTCGTGATCTTATTAAAAATCAGGTTGTTGAACTTTGATAACCATTCATTCCGCAAAGAACTCAGTTCTATCCGACTCTCCACTCCTCATGGCACATCTGGGTTCACCGATTTACGTTCTCGGAGCCGCACGACTTAGTCCTTCTCTGTTATTTTTACGGGGTCATTATCACTACCTCGGCTTACTGCGCTGTCCACGGCCCAACCGCCACCAAATGCCCTGGAAAGTGAGACCAAGGAGACACGAACTGCGGTTTCAGCTTTGACACGCTCGTCGTTGATTGAAAGTTTGGTGCGTTGAGCATCCAGCACGGATAAATAATCACTCGCTCCCCTCTGATATAAGGCTTCGGAGAAGCGATACGTTTTCTCTGCTGCTTTTTCGGCCTTCAATAGTTGTTCGCGGCGGTCCTTCGACGAGGTATGTGCGACAAAGGCATTTTCCACGTCTTCCAAGGCGAGGAGGAAGGTTTTTTCGTACTTCGCCGCGACTTGATCCAGCCGCGCGTCCGCGGCAGCGATGTGAGCCCGAATGCGTCCCGCATTGAATATCGGAGCCGTGAGGCCCGCCCCCAGCGCATAGACACTCTCCACCAGAGTCGGAAATCCGCCGACGGCCAGCGCGCCGATCCCGCCGCTCGCCGACAGCACCACCTTCGGAAACAAATCGGCCCGCGCTGCGCCAAGGCTGGCCGCTGCTGCACTCACTTCGGTTTGCGCAAGGCGCAGATCAGGCCGTTGTAGTAGTAGGCTTGAAGGCAAAATGTTTGGGATACCCGGCAGGTCGGAAGGATGAACTGTTGCAGCAACAAGCCGATGTTCAAGTTTCGCCGGAGATTCGCCCAGCAACACGCTGAGGCGATGGATCAGAGTTACCTCTGCTGCGTTCAATACCGGAAGGACACTCTCGGTGCTATGCAGTAATGCTTCCTGCCGGGAAACTTCGGTTTCTTTCGTTAAACCCGCACGATAAAAGGCCTGCAGAGTTCTGAGACTTTCCCGCTGGATGTCAATGTTTTGGCGCAGGATCGCAGTCCGTTCCTGTGCGCCGCGTAGTTCCAGATAGTTCGTCGCCACCTGAGCCACCAATCCCACCTGTACTCCATGCCGTTCTTCTTCGGTTCCAGCGGCTTGAGCACCCGTTGCCTCAGCTTCAAGATGCCTGGCACCGAAAACATCTACCTCCCACCGTGCAGCAAGACCACCGGTGCCGATATTGGCGGTGGGTATGACGAGCTGTGGCCCCTGGTCACCTGGTACTGCGATGATCCGGTCAATCCGCTTTTCCCGGCCGCCAAAGGAAAAGAAATCAACACTGGGGTAGAGTGCTGATTCCGCAACAGTGACCATCGCGTTGGCCTCGCGAACGCGAGCCGTTGCGATTCTAAGATCGTGGTTAGCGTCTATTGCTTGGGTGATCAGCTCGTTCAGAAGTGGATCACGAAATCCTCGCCACCATTCTTTGAGATCGGCCTGACTGGAATTGTCTTGAACAACTGGGGCATGATTCCAATCCGTCGGACTCGATAATAGTATCCGATCACTCACACGCGTCGGTGTACACCCCCCTAACATGACGATCGTAAGGACGACAAGTGGTAGTGAATAGCGCGTCATCACGGCAATCGCTCCATCAACAATTACTGAATCCCTGGGAAACCGACTTTCATTCGACCCTGCGAGCGATGCATCTGCATGAGCATGGTTCCGTTTGACCCGAAACCAGGCTGCATACAACGCGGGCAGGAAGAACACGGTCAGTATGGTCGCGATCGTGAGTCCGCCCATGATGGCGATAGCCTGCGGTCCGAAGAAATCATTGCGCGACAACGGAATCATCGCCAGGATCGCCGCCGCAGCAGTCAACAGGATGGGCCGGAAACGACGGACGGTCGATTCTACGATGGCGGTCCAGGTATCACGGCCGGCCTTTTCGTCCTGCTCGATCTGATCCACGAGGATCACGGAGTTGCGCATGATCATGCCGGCCAGGGCGATAATGCCGAGCAGGGCTACGAAACCGAAGGGAGCGCCGAACAGCAACAGGGCGAATGCGGCCCCGATCACACCCAAAGGAGCCGTCACGAACACCAGGAACGTTCGGGACAGGTTCTGTAACTGCATCATCAGCAGGGTGAGCGTGACGATTACAACCAGCGGAATCCAGATCAGGATCGACTTCTGAGCGATCCAGGCGTCTTCTTTGGCCGCGCCGGTTTCGATGAAATAGCCAGCGGGAAGGCTGTCTTTGATGGGCTCGAGCTTCGGAACGATCTGCGCGGCTACATCGGGCGCCAGCATGCCGTCTACCACATCGGCGCGCACTGAAATTGCCGGGAAGCGGTTACGGCGCCAACGGACGCCATCCTCGAAAACGGTTTCGGATTTGACCAGTTGCGCCAGCGGCATCGATTTTCCGTTGGCCGTTCGCACTGCCACATCAGGCAACTCGTCGGCGGCGCCGCGCAAGTTTTTTTGCGCCCTCCAGACGATGTCGATGAGCTTGTCGTCCTCGCGGAACTGTCCGACGGGAATTCCCGTATAGTGAGCTTGTAAGGCTTGCGACAAGCTTAAAGTAGAGACGCCAAGTGCACGCGCCTTGTCCTGATCGAGTACGAGACGAGACGAAGGAATGCGATCGTGCCAGTCGTCGTTCACATCCACCGCGTTGGGGTTGGCGTGCACGACCTCGGCCACCCGGTCGGCGATGGTTCGAACGATCTTGGGATCTTCACCGAACACCCTGAACACGAGCGGATAATCCATCGGTGGCCCCACATTAAGCCGCATGGCGCGTCCCCGCACTTCTGGGAAATCCGTGGCGAAAATCAGCCGGATGCGTTGCATGAGCCGTTCGCGGGCGACGTTGTCATGGGTCATCACGATGAATTCGGCGAGGTTGGTATTGGCCAGTTGTTGCACGATCAGTAGGAAAAACCTTGGGCTGCCGCCGCCGATATAAGCCGCGTAATTCACCACATCCTCATCTGTGGCAAGCAGCGTCTCCATGCGCTTGGCGATCATTTCGGTTTGCGCGAAGGAACTGCCCTCCGGCAGCCACAGGTCGATGATGACTTCCGGCCGATTGGATAGCGGGAAAAACTGTTCGGGGACTTGAGTCAAAGTCCCGACGCCGACGCCGAACAGCGCCACCGTGCCGATGATCACTGTCTTGCGATGTTCCACGCAACGATCCACCCAGCGGCGCAGACGGTTGTAAAAAGGTGTGTCGAACAAGTCGCGGCCAGGCTTGCCGTCGTTCACCCGAACCTTGAGCATCAGAAAGCCCAGATAGGGTGTGAAGACCACCGCACCGATCCACGACAGGAACAAGGAGATGGCCATCACCTGAAAAATCGCCACGGTGTATTCGCCGGCTTGAGATCTCGCCAAACCCACCGGCAAAAATCCCGCGACGGTGATCAGGGTGCCGGTCAGCATGGGGAAGGCCGTGGCGCGGTAGGCAAAAGTCGCGGCGCGCATCCGATCCCACCCCTCTTCGAGTTTGCGCGCCATCATCTCGATTGCAATCATGGCGTCGTCCACCAGAAGACCCAATCCGAGAATCAAGGCGCCCAGCGAGATGCGATGGATTTCCATGTCTAAGAGCCACATGCACAGTAGCGTTCCGGCCAGAACCAAGGGCACGGTGAGCGCGACGACGGAGCCGGTGCGAAATCCGAGGCTCAGGAAGCTGACGAGCAGCACCGCCGCCAGCGCCTCGAAGAAGGTACGCAGGAATTCGCCGATGGCCGTTTTGACGACGCGCGATTGATCGGCGACCCGCTCGACCTCCATGCCTACCGGGAGTTCCCCCTCGATCCGAGTCATGGCGGTGTCAAGTGCTTTGCCCATTTCCAGCACATCGCCTTTCCTGTTCATGGTCACACCGAGGCCGATGACCGCCTTGCCGTTGAAGCGCATCTTGAATTCCGGCGGATCGGTGTAGCCTCGCGTCACCTTGGAGAAATCGTTAACCCTGATGGTCCGGCCTTCGAGACGCACGGCGAGGTTCGCCACGCTATTCACCGAGTCGAATGGGCCAGTCAGTCGTATGGGGAGATTGCGCTGCGAGGAAAACACCGTCCCGGCTGACACTATGCTATTCTGCGCCTGGAGTACTTGGGCGACCGCCGCGGGGTCCAGACCTAGTTCGGCAAGCTTCTTGTCGGAAAACTCGACGTATATCTTTTCGTCCTGAACGCCGATGAGATCGACTTTCTCGACATCCCTGACGCGCAGGATCTGCTGTCGAGCCGAATCTGCCGCAGCTTTCAGCTCGGCGTAGCTGAAGCCTTCCCCGGAAAAGGCATAGAGGAGGCTGTAGGTATCGCCGAACTCGTCATTGAAAAAGGGGCCGACGATGCCGGGCGGCAAGGTCATGCGGATGTCATCGACCTTCTTGCGCACTTGATACCAGAGATCGGGAATTTCTTTAGCCGGCGTATCTTCACGGGGTGTGACAAAAATGACCGATTCGCCGGATTTTGAGTAGCTACGGATGAAGTCTAGATTGGGCAGTTCCTGGATTTTCTTTTCCAGGCGGTCAGTCACCTGTTGCTCTGTTTCCAGCGCGGTTGCCCCAGGGTAGAGGGTTTTCACGACCATCACCCGGAAAGTGAACGCCGGGTCTTCCCGCTGTCCCAGCTGGAAATAGGCGACAATTCCACCGAGCAGCACCAGCACCATGAAAAACCCGGTGATGGAGGGATGTTTGAGTACCCACTCGCTCAGATTAAAATCCTTCATGGCTGATCCTCCTTGCTTTCGGCGACGGAGCCTTGCATGGCCACCGCGGCCTGTTCCGGGACGCGCACCGCCTGTCCCTCAGCCAGGCGCTGGACCCCAGCCCTGACGACCAATTGTCCGGACACGACTCCCGCAACGACAATGCGTTCTCCGTCCAATACCTCGCCCAGTTGAACCGGCACGGATCTGACCGTACCAGCCTGCTCGTCCACCAGCCATACACGCGGCCGTCCAGGCTCGTTCTGAGGGGTAAACACGGCCGAGAGTGGAACGGCGATGCGAGGTGGTGTAGTCAACGGAATCCACACCGTCGCCGTCTTACCGAGCCGTGCTTCATCCTGCCCTTCAAGCAGTGTCGCCTTGACGCGATAGGTGCGGCTCGCCGGGTCGGCCGCCGCCGCGATTTCGCGGATACGCGCTGTGATCCGGCGATTGCCGTCCGCCCACAAGGTCACATTGACTGTCTGATGGAGTTCGATTCCAGCCACGCGCTGCTCAGGGATATCGATAAGGATTTCCTTCTCATCAAGCCGGGCCAGCTTGACGACCGGCTGACCGGCTGCCACCACCTGCCCGATCTCGGCTTCCAGCGCCGTCACCACGCCGTCCCGATCCGCCAGCAGATCGGTGTACTGTACTTGGTTGTTCGCATGGCTCAGTTGCGCGTTCAGCGCCGCTACCCGTTCCCGCGCGGTGATGTACGCAGTGTCATGCCGGTCGAACTCGGCTGGACTAATGACCCTCAGGTTCAGGAGTTCACGGTAACGTGTCAGATCATCCCGGGCAAAATCCTGTTCGGCTTGGGCGGATTTGAGCTGGGCGTTAAGCGCGTCCGTTCCAAGTTGATAATCGTTGGCATCAAGTCTCGCTAAGCGCTGACCTTTGTGCACGCGATCTCCCACCTCAACGGGACGGTTCATCATTTTGCCCGATACCCGGAAGGCTAAGGTCGTCTCGTATCGTGCCCGTACTTCCCCGGCGAAACTCATCACCCCTGCGGCGGCCTCATCGCCGATTCGGACGACCTTCGCAGGCCGTACAATCTGCTGGGGTTGTCTGTCTTGTGGGGTGCACCCAAGAAACATCGTGAGTGGCAGCAGCAGGCAAGAAAGGAATTTGCCTCGCACGTTCATGATCGATGACAGCGGTCTGTCTCCGATGACTGAAGACCGCCGGAGGTCTGCTCGTGGTTTTGCGAAAGCCCGCACCAGGAACCCATTCGCGAGCTGTAGCATTGCGGCTTGGAACCCAGTTTGTCCGAGCGCTGCCGTGATCATCATTCTTGGTTGTGTCATGCTGTCTCCCTTCTCGGTTTCTTGCGCGGCAAGTGCCAAAATGGCATGTGTTTGTATATGCAAGTACATAATCAAAAAAACTCACCTATCCCGACGGAAGTCCGAACTTGTTTGCTCCGAGCCTTCTCAAAAGTGTCTCGCCCTCATCCCCGATCAGCTTTCGCGCGCGATCCTGCGCCTTTCGCCAAGACGGAACGATTTGATTCAGAAGATCACGACCTTTCGCAGTGACTTGCAACGGCGAGCCTCGACCGTCTTCTCCATCTATAAACTCTCCTATCCAACCATTGGTCAGCATTATCTTGAGATTCCGGGTCAGCGTTGATGGGTCGAGGTGAAGACGCTTCCCAATGTCGATACGTCGAACGGGGCCGACCCTCTCTACAAGGACCAGGAGATTAAGTTGTGTTGCTTTCAAACCGTAGGAGCGTAATTCATCATCATAGATGCCTGTGAGAACACGATTGAGTATGCGTGCACGACTCAACAGACACTCACATACTATCTGTTCAATGCAATCTTTGTTTTGTTTCATTTTTGGTAATTCCAGCCTCATTAACCATAATATTGCATATGCAACTACATAGTGTCAAGACGAAACTTGACGCGAAAAAAGGAGGGTCGGAAGTGTACTGCCCTCTAAATTTGTAGACAGTTTCTTGAAATGTTCTGCCCCGCTTAAATTCTAGGCGCATACGTGTCTATTCACCTCATTCAATGAGATTTCATATCGGTTGTCCTCGTTTCGAACCCCATCCAACTTAGACAGAGGCCGTTGTCGATTTGTGACTACTGTGACGACTATCATGTGAGGGTCGTTCCACCATTTTATAAACATCATGAGGAGTCCCACATGAAATACCTCTGCCTGGTCTACGTCGAAGAAACATTGCTGAATGCTTTCCCAAGCCACGAGCGCCTCGCGATCTCCGATGAATCTATGGCCTATTGTGACAAATTGCAGAAAGTCGGCCAGTTGCTCGCCGCCTCCCCGCTCCATCCGGTGTAAACAGCCACCACAGTGCAGGTCCGATAGGGCAAAACGATGACCACCGATGGGCCATTCGCCGAGACCAAAGAGCAACTCGGCGGATTTCTCCTGATTGACGTGCCAGAGTTGAACGATGCGATCCGTGTGGCTGCTCACTTTCCGGCAGCCCGCTTCGGCAGTGTGGAAGTCCGCCCCATGAAGGAACACAGTTGCGCATAACCGAATCCGTAATGAATGATGAGGTGAAACAACCTGCACGGCACAAAGAAAGCCAATTCGCGGGCAAGTTACATGGAACTCACAGACTATGCTGAGCAAACATCGAGCGACTCTGGTCTACGGCATTAGCCAATTCTCTGTTTAAAAGACCAGCATTACATCTCAGGCAAGCGTATCGCTTATGGCGATCTCGTTGAGACAAGCTCTTTATGGAAGAATCTTGTGCGTTTTCTTCTTTAAATTCCTTCATGGCATAGTGCCTTGGTGATCGCCGCACCGGTCAATAGTCCCAGCAAATCCTGAACGGGCTCTTTCGGAGCGGTGAGCCACCCCACGCGCTTGCAGCGCACGTCTCAGCGCGGTAATACTGTTTTTCCCGATAGGTACACTTCAGCCCGTGACAACCTGATCCGCAGGGCAGCTTACCCAGTGATCCCATCGCTCGCGTCTGTTGGATAGTTTGCCAGAATGACGTCTTTCGGGCAATGGGGCTGAACGAGCGTCGGCTGTTCCTCTGGTTTGAGGTCCTTCGGGATGACGTCGCCGCTTCTGGACACGATGGCGGGGAGAATCCTGATTCCCTTGAGTTCGCCGGCGTCGATCCCACCTCCTATCGGTCCCCCGTACTGACAGACTCGGACAGAGCGGATGAATCCTCCCTTTAGGTCTAGCTCGCCTACCGATACGTCCTTCCCTTTCAAAAACTGTTTTTCCGGCCTCACGTTGCATTTTGCAAGCTGGAATTCGCCCACCTTTCGCCCCATGAAGAGATTATCCTTGTAACGTGGATCAACCATCCGTCCCCAGAGTGAGATATAGCAGGGTTGATCGTCTTCCTCCCGGATGCCGATACCATCGACCGCATAGTAACTCGTCGGATTGGGTAAATCGACGTTCTTCCCCACCTCAACCAAGACGTTATCGGTTGCGGCTCCCCCGGAATAAGGAACTAGCTCGTCGGGTTGACGACCTGGTTCGATTTTGACAACGCCACTGAGCATCTGAAGCAGTCCGTTCCCGACTGTTACCGTGACATCGCTCCCGGCTTTTGCCCAAAAGCCGTCGGCCAGCACAACGCTGTATTGGTGGCCATACTTCTTGATGACAAATGTCTCAAGAGTTTGGTTAAGCGCCAATTCGGATTCTCCGTATGCATGGGGTGTTATGGCGAGTATGGCCGCCATAATCGCGCATGATGTTATTCCCTTCATGGTTACGTTCCCTTCTTACTTGTGTTCGCCGACAACTCAGCGCCGCCCCGTTGATTTTTGGGGCTTGGGTTTCTGTTCCATTCGCGCAAGCTTCGCCTGCAACGTTTCGATGGTCTTATTCTGCTGGATTAGGTAGAGCGTGAGCTCTTCAACCTTCAGCAGCAGTTTTGATTGCATGTCGCCGAGACTGACACCGGTTTTCTCCACTTCGGTTGCGCTTGGGATTTCAGGCAAGTGATGATTGGCATGAATAAACTTTTCAACTTCAGACAGACTTTTCAGCGGGTAGTCTTTGGCAAAGACATAGTCGGCCCAGTCCTTGATCAACTTGATGCGGACTTCTTCGGCCAGGATCTTCCCCCCCACCAACAACATGTAATCATTCGGCCTTGGCATCTCGTTGATGTTGACCAACCCGATGACAGCACTTCGATGGACTGCAAAGTCCAAGGTGGGATCCAAGATGCTTGCCTTGCTCCTGGCCCCACCGGCGTAAGCGTGTCTTGTATCCACCTCAAATTTCGGACTCCTGCTATCCCTGAAGATCATATTTGCGCTGAATAAGCGGTCATCTAAATCTTTTGACATAGCGAGAGGCCTGGTCACCTCTATCATGGCCCTTGGATCATCTCCTCGCTGCGGCTCCTCGCCGACCGCTACGTTGCCTGGTCTCCAAATGGTGCCTCTTGGATTCGCTGCGCCGTTCCATTGTTGTGCGTGGGCCACTGTCTCGGCGAAGCCCAGCATTCCGACCGCGAAGATGAATATCCGATGCGTTTAGCGAGTATCATGCTGTCCTCCATGTGTGAGTATGACGTACGTATCCAAGTTGAGTCACAGCTTAGATAACAGTTGGATCGTTGCTTGCCGGCTGGTCGGACTCATTCACTCAGCGATATGATTCCGACAGGCATGCCTCAATTACTTCCTGAGCAAGGAGCTTGCCGGAAAGAGACAAGACCCAATTGAGCGAAAACTATGCGGACACGACAAAGAATGATGGAGTCTTTACAAGTACTACGTATCTTATTCGATACCATCACTTGACGAAATAGATACATCTCACGTGGTGTGCATGATGAGGCTTGAAACAGCGCATGGTGAGACCTGTTTGTTTACAGACCAATGAAAAAGGCATAGGGAATACGGTCGAATCACGTTTTGGCTGGCAGCATTCATGAGTGGCATCGCTGACTGCAATCGTCATCCAGGCTGACGCCCAGCACATTGAAGGGCATGCTTATGTAGACTTGCACTGCTGTATCGTCTTCCTACAAGATCCCAGACGCAATCCTCTTGAGATCTGTACCGGCGAGGCAAAGAGGTCCTGGACTGTGTTTCGATCTTTCGTGCGCGAGGCGTTTGTTCCGTTCGTGTATCGAGCCCCTCCCACTCTGACGGCTTGTCGGCAATGAGCGAAGATACGCCTACACAAATACGCGAGAAGGTAGAGGCCGTCTACCGTTCGGAGTCTCGCCAGGTACTGGCGACATTGATCCGGCTGCTCGGTGATTTCGACACAGCTGAGGAAGCGTTGCACGAAGCCTTCGCCGCTGCCATAGAACAATGGCCCCGCGATGGCTTTCCAGCCAATCCTCGCGCATGGCTCGTATCGACCGGCCGCTTCAAGGCGATCGATGGCATGAGGCGACGCGCCCGCCACGATGCGTCCCTGGGCGAACTGGCCAAACAGATCGAGACCACCACCAGAGATCCATTGGAACAGGAGGACGAGCACATCGAAGACGATCGTTTGCGGTTGATCTTTACCTGTTGCCATCCTGCGCTGAAGCCGGAGACTCAGATGGCCCTGACCCTTCGGGAAGTTTGTGGCCTCACAACCGAAGAAATCGCCCGCGCGTTTCTTTCCACTCCCCCCACGCTGGCCCAACGCATCGTGCGAGCCAAGGCGAAGATCCGTGATGCCCGCATCCCCTACGAAGTGCCGCCGCCATCCGAGTTACCGGACCGTCTCGATACCGTGCTCCATGTCATCTATCTGGTTTTCAACGAGGGGTATTCGGCGTCGTTCGGGGCCTCGCTCACCAGGGCGGATCTCTCCTGCGAAGCGATTCGCCTTGGCCGACTCCTCTTGCAGCTCTTACCGGAACCGGAAGTGATGGGTCTCCTCGCCCTCATGCTGTTGCACGAATCGCGCAGACCGGCACGGACTTCAACGAACGGCGATCTCGTCCTGTTGGAGCATCAGAACCGCGCGCTCTGGAATCGTGATCACATCAAGGATGGCATAGCGCTCATCGAACGAGCGCTGGCCTCACGGCGTTTCGGTCCCTACACCTTGCAGGCAGCCATCGCCGCCGTCCACGCCGAAGCGCCCAGCGCCGCAGAGACCGACTGGGCCCAGATCGTCGCTCTGTACGATCTGCTCATGCGAGCAGACCCATCGCCGATCGTCGCGCTCAACCGGGCCGTGGCGGTGGCCATGCGTGATGGACCAGCCAAAGGATTGGAGTTGGTCGATGAACTCCTGGCGCAAGGTGAGTTGATGAACTATCACTTGGCACACGCAGCACGGGCCGATCTCTGCCGTCGACTTGAAAAAAAGAAAGAGGCCCTCGCGTCATACGAGAAAGCTCTCTCCCTCACGAAGCAAGAACCGGAGCAGCGGTTTTTAAGAAAGCGGCTGGCGGAGTTGTAACGCTAACCCACATTATTCATGAGCACTTCTGCTGCAATTGTGGACTCCTGCGACAAGCCAACATTTTGGGGACTCGCCGCTCGGTCGGTCAACAGACTGTTTCAAGTCTGCCTCCCTTCCTCGCCGCTCCGCGCGTCTGTCTCGCTTGGCGATTCCGCAATGTCGCGACGAACTGTCATGAATAATGTGGGCTAAAACCGTCGGCGTGCCTTTTCGCCTTGCCTTGGCGGTCGTTCCCAGCTCCCTTTCCAGTCCCCCGGCACTTCCGTGTCGGGGGACTGGAGCTCGCCGAAATGACGGTTACGGCTTGATCTCCCAGCCGAACATCATAGCGTGGTCTTCATGGGACAGGTTATGGCAATGTGTAACGTATTTGCCGGTAAAGGTCCGGAAGTTTCGGTAGACCGTCACGGACTCACCGCCTTCAAGCGCGACGGTGTCTTCCCGGGAACGATCATCCGGATGGGCCGCATCAGGCACAGGCTTCCCATCGCGGGAGACGACCTGGTGTTCCTCCATATGGGCATGGACCGGATGGGTCCAGCCGCCGCCCTCGTTCCGGAAGGTCCAGAGTTCTGGTTGGCCTCGTTTGACAGAGGCTTCTATTCGAGCGGGATCAAACGGTTTCCCATTGATCGTCCAGATCAGCTCCCCGCCCACTTCCCGTTTATCGAACCTGAAGACTCTCTTGGGGAGCCTCGTGAGGTCCGGCAGCGGCGGCAACGGGCGCAACGGTTGGTTCATGGCCGGCATGATACTGTTATCCGCCGCGTCACCGTCAATGACGAACTTGAGGACCGGCACGCAGTAGTTTCTGTCGAACGCCCGATCGTCCGGCTCGGTGCGTTTCCGCCCATCGAGCATTTGGAAGATGTTCGCCAGGTAGATCGCCTCTCCGTTGGTGGTCGGGCTGCCGTCCATATATCGACTAAAGTCGATGATCACTTCTCGGCGCTTGGCCGGCCAGATGTCGATGGAGTTGCGGTCGATGGAGAAGGGAAGCAGGCCGCCATCTGCGGCAATTTGCCGGAACCTCATCACCTGCTCGCCCAGGGTATTCCCCCCGTTGCCGTCGATGAAATTGTATTGCCCTTGTTGGCCGGGACGGGCTCCCACGCTCCCTCGCATCAGCTTGAACTCATATTGCCGTGCGATCGAGGCATCCAGGAATCGGAATCGATACTTTCTGCGCTTGACATGCAACACAGGACAAGCCACGCCATTGACCGTAAAGACGTCGCCGACGAAGCCCTTGTTGGGGAAATGTTTATAGAAGGTCTTCCCCCACCATTCCGGGTGGGTTTCGTCACAACCACTGTGATAATCCTGATGGCGAGTGACTCCATCGTTCAACCGGTAATCGGCAAACGCCAGTGGGATATCGTACTGAACATCGAAGGCGCTGGTGCCGTCGTAGCGGTTCGTTCGGACGCCTGGCAACCGAAGTCCGGCTGTTTCGTCGCCGCTATCCAGGACTGGATCATAGATGGGATAGAGACCGACCATTCCCTTGTAGACATTGTCGCCGGTATGGTCCATCCGGTGGTCGTGAAACCAGAAGAAGGACTGTTTTTCCCGGCTATCGCCGTCACAGGCCCAGTTCAGATAGAGATTATCCACCCACTGCCCTGGTCCATAGGGACAGGATTTGTGGAACGGATTCCCATCGCTTTCCGGCGCCGTGTGGGCATTGTGCAGGTGGGTCAGGAACGCTCGGTCAGGAGCGCCAAAGTCCTGGGAGTCGAGGCCGTTATTGTCGCCCAGCATATTCACAATGCGTATCAGACAAGGTTTGCCATACTCGGCGTTGATCATCGGCCCAGGGAATTGCCCGTTGAACCCCCAGATCGTGCTGGGTGGTAAGTTCAGCCGGCCGACGTTGCTTTGTCTTGGGGCTCGGACGACATTGCCTGCGGCATTGATGGGCACGACTTGCTGGTTGGTAAAATTATGAGGGGCTACCTTCAATTCGAGTCTGTAATAGCTGCAGTCGCCGAGCGTTGAGGTATAGTTGGGCACAGAACTACTGTCCGCCCTCTTGCCATCCACTCCGACCTGATGAACCTCTCCATCAGAGTCCTGTGTGGTGCCTGCGTAGGGCGCCGCAAATTGCTGCACGGGCCTTAAGGCGGTGGGAATCGGAAGTTCTTGTGAAAATGCATCGAAATCTCCGGCGACCCGTGACACCGAGTTCACCGTCTTGCCGTTTACTGTCGTTTGTACGATCCGTCCACCGATCAGCGGGCTGATCGGAAAGGTTTCCCTCGCGTCTCCGCACGAGGTATTCATCGAGCTGTCGTAACAGGACATGGCAAAGGCGTCCCCGATCCGTCCTGGACCGATGATGGCCGCACCACCGGCCACAAGGCCTAATTTCAGCATGTCTCTTCGGCTAAGTTTTTTTGATTCCTGTTCGCTCATCTCCAGACTCCTCTGTTCGTATGTGTAATGTATTTATGCGTCTATGAATCTCTTGCATTCATCGACTATTGCGGAGTTTTTTGTTCGGCCAGATATCGTCCGATTGTCGTAGCCGTGGGGGACCTGAGCCGTAGGGATCATGTGCATCGAGGAGACACAGTGAGTTTCTGACCAAACAAGACGCGGATCTTTGCTCGCCAGCTGATGAGTCCGACTGACGTACGAACTGTTCGTGCGTAAAGAATCGACAGTGAAATTGCGGTAAACGTAAATTCCAGTTCCGAATTGTCCGGTATTATCTGGAAGAAGGGACTTCAGCGGCGAGGGAGAAGTACCCGTTAGTGGAAATGCAATCATTATATGATGAGAGCACTGAGACATGGTTGCCGGGATATACTCCTAAACGCAGCACTCTTCAATTCCATCTTAAGGGTTACGTAGTAACTGCAAACATTTATAAATTATCGTATTCATGAATGACAAGCATTCCTAACAATCCTTGAGCGGGAGTTGTCCGCCGCATCATGGATCTGTTTTGCTCGAGTCAGGCCTTCTGAAGTCGGAGGTGAATCCATTTAGATACCGCATCCAATGTATCCGGCAACGGCTGTAAGACCTTCTCGGCAATGTGTAGGAAGGTACGATTGGGAAGCGACATCTCAAAGTCGCTCAGCAGCGGTCCGACAGCCTGAGAAGTCAGCGAGCTGAAGGGAATTATGAGCTGGATCGGAGTACCGTTTGTCAGCGTCACCTGAGCTGCCGGATCGAGCATCCCTAGACGAGGCTTGTCGCAGCGGCGTGTCGGGATTTGCAGGAGAAGCGTTCATGAATACTGTGGGGTTAGTGCTGGGCCGGCAACCGGTCTTTGGTCAGCCACCCGTTGATCTGCTCAACATCCGTACGCGTGAGGGTCCCACCCCAGACCCGCAGGGCCACAAGCGATCGGATATAGTCATAGCGAGCCTTGGCATAGCCAAACCGGGATTTCAAGAGATTCTTTTTTGCTTCCAGCAGGGCCACAATCGTGGAGGCTCCCAACTCGTAGCCCCGTTGCTGACCATCGCGGGCCTTGACGCGGGCCTCCACCTCGCGCGCCGTCGAGGCAATGCGCGAGTACCCCGTTTGCGCACTCAGATACGCCGTGCGTGTCTCCCGTTCGATCTCCCGTTGCTTTTCGATACGCTTGTACTTGGTGATTTCAAACCGGGCGATGGCTTCGCGTTCTCCGGCCTTCACGCTGCCCCCGGAGTACAAGGGCACATTGAATTGCAGACCCAAGGTGCCGACCGTGTAGGGGTCGAGCTGTCGGTTGTCGAACCCTCCGTTCTTGGCGTAGATGCCGGACATCTGCAGGGACACCTGCGGAAGGTGGTTGGCCCACTGACTGGCGATGGTCTTGGCGGACGCCTCCAGCGCGTGTTGTAACGCCTGCATCGCCGGATGCCGCTGGACCGCCTCCGTCACCCACTGGTCGGGCTGGCCAGGCACCGGCGGCAACTCGTCTTTCTTGAGCCGCGCCAGATCGGTGACCGGCACCCCCGCCACTTCCCGCACTTTTTCCAACGCGACGGCCATCGCATTGGAAATTTCGAGTTCTCGCGTCTTGAGCGTCTGGGAGTAGGCTTCGACCTCATAGAGATCGGTGACCTTGGCCATAGCCCGCTCATACATGCGGCGGATCCGCTGCATATCCCCCTCGGTCAGATCCAGCTCGCTTTGCAGGTAACTGGCTTCATCGGTGGCCTGCAAGAATTCGAAGTAGCGATCGACCAGATCGGTGGTGAGCTTCATGCGGGCATCTTCCAAATCCTGCTCCGCCTGCTTCACCGAGAACCCGGTGCCTTCAAAGGCCCGAAAGGATGCCAGATCGAAGAGGGCTTGCCGGGCCTGCACCACGCCGCGCAACGTCTGATATTGCGAGGTGATATCCGTCACCTGCCCGGTGAAGGGGTTGGGGGTTTCTTGAGTGAACTCGTTCCACCCGATGTTGCCGGTGGCCGAGGCCTGCGGCAAGAGTTTGCTGCGGGCCTGATCCTTCTGAGCTTCGGCCTGCACGATGGACGACCGCCGGCCCTCCACCACGGGATTGGTGGTCAATGGCCAGATCGTAGAGCTGCAACAAATTCGCCGGGGCCCCTTGGGTAGCTGGTTGGCCATCAGCGGCTGCTGTCGCCACCGTCATAGCCGGGCTGAGGAGTGTGAGCAAGAACAGAAAGAGGGCTCGGTAGTGCATCATCGTGTTGTCCGTGGTGGCCATGGGTGTTCGCTCAATCCTCGATGAAGGCGCGTTTGAAGGTATCCGTCAGGGGCTTTGCCAAATACTGCACCAGAGTCCGCTCTCCCGTAGTGATGAGCACCTCTGCAGGCATGCCCGGCACCAGTTCAAGGTTCGCCGCACTCAACGCTTCCAGCCCCTCGGGTGAGACGGCCACACGCACCAGATAGTACGCAGCGTTGCTTCCACTGGACTCCTTGGAATTCTTGGAGTCTGCGCTGTCCGGGACCATCCGATCCGCCGAGAGACTGATCAGCGTACCCATGATCATGGGCACATCGCGGGTCTTGAACGCGCTGAACCGTACCTCCGTAAGCTGCCCCATCTTCACTCGATCGATGTCGATGGGAGCGACTTGGGCTTCGATGATCAGCTTCTGATCTTTGGGCACGATATCGAGCAGTCGGCCTCCCGGGGAAATGACCGCCCCGATGGTATGCACGGCCAGCCCCAGCACCATCCCGGCGACCGGGGCCTTGATGACGGTGCGGTTAAGCGTACTTTCAAGCAGCTGCACTTTCTCTCGGAGTTGGAATGATTCGGCCTGGACTTCGCTCAGTTCCTTGGCCACTTCCCGTTGTAAATCTTTCTGCAGCTGCAGAATCTTCAGTTCAATCTCGGCGATTTGCAACTCGCTCGCCGCAATGTCGGACACCAACTCCCCACGTTGCCCCTCGCTCTGGGCCAAGGCACGGTCCAGTTCCTCGACCTTTTGCTTTTCGGTGTACCCTTCCTTCAGCAGGCTCTTGAAGTCGGCCACATCGCCGCGGTAGGAATCCACAAGCCGATCTTTGCTGTGCTTCTGCGCCTGGAGCCCTTCCGCTTTGGCTCGCAGTTGCTCGATCTGTCGGCGATACACGGCACTCTCGCCGTCGTTCGCCGCCTGACGCACCTGGAACGTTTGATCCTGCAACCGGATTGCTTCCTGCACCCGAGAATCGTCGCGGTGCGCGAGCAATTCCTGGGGATAGTGCACGGATCGGAGTCCGTCGCGCTGCGCAGCCAGGCGAGCTTCCTGTGCGATCCGAATATAGAGCTGCCCCCGAAAGACTTCGAGCTGGGCACGCGATTGGGTATCGTCCAGGGTTGCGAGCACCTGGTCTTGCTGCACGGAGTCCCCGTCATGCACATCAAGCGTGCGAATGATCCCGCCCTCAAGATGCTGGACGGTTTTGCGATAGTGCTCGACGGTGATGACGCCGGGAGCCAAGGCGGCACTCGTGAGGGGGGCCAGCGAGGCCCAGGCTCCGAATCCGCCGAAGACCACCAGCACGAGCGCAAATCCCTGCCGACGGATCGCACGATCGTCGCTCAACACCTGACGCGGGCCTTCAAGCAACTGTTCAGCCATGGGGCACCTGTTCACTGGGCAAGGACACACTCGTCACGACTTCGGTCCTGGGATGGCCGGCATCACGTGTCAAGGACGCTGACCCTGCCTGTCTTGGTGGGACCGCCGGTTGTGACGGTTGGGCCATCGCCGCCAGGACCTCGATACGCGGCCCGTAGCTGGCGACTTTGCCACCGACGATCATCGCAATCTTATGCACCACCTGGAGCACATTCGTGCGATGGGTGACCACCACGACGGTACAGCCGTCCCGTTGGAGGTGTTGGATCGTCGCCATGAGGGCGGTATCACCAGCCATGTCGAGGTTCGCATTGGGTTCATCGAGGACCACGACTCGCGGGCGCCCATAGATCGCCCTCGCAATGCCAATGCGTTGCTGTTGTCCGGCCGAGAGGGCGACACCCCCGCCGATCAGCGGCGTATCGTAGGCCTGCGGCAAGGTCAGCACCATCTCATGGATCCCCGCCCACTGCGCGGCCTGCACCACTCGTTTGGCATCGACCGCCCCAAAGCGGGCGATATTCTCCGCCACGGTGCCGTCGAGCAATTCGACGTCTTGGGGAAGATACCCGATGGACTCACCGAGCTGGATCCGATCCCAGTTGAGGATGTCCGCTCCATCGAGGCACGCCCGTCCGTGCGTCGGTGGATACAGGCCGAGCATCGCCCGTGCCAACGTCGATTTGCCCGCTGCGCTTGGCCCAATGAGCGCCACCGTGGTCCCGGGCTCAATGGTGAGCGTGATCCCGTTGAGAATCGGCTCCGTCCGGCCTGGAACCGCAATCACGAGCCCCTCTAATGTGACCTGCCCCCGGAGCGCCGGCAGCGCCATCCGGGGTTCTCGTTCCGGGATGGTGCGAAGGAGAATATCGAGCCGCCGATAGGCCTCCCGCGCCCCGAGAAACCCGCGCCATCCTCCAATCATTTGATCGAGCGGGGCCAGCGCCCGCCCCAAGAGAATCGATCCGGAGATGACCAGCCCTGGCGTGATCTCTTTATGGATGGCCAGATAGGCCCCGAGGCCCAACACGAGCGATTGAACCGTGAGACGGAACGTCCGCGACAACGCGTTGATCAACCCCGCTTTGGTGCTGGCCTGACTTTGCAGCGCCAACACCTTCATTTGTCGAACCTGCCAGCGCGCACGCAGGCGGGGCAACATGCCCATGGCCTCGACCACCTCAGCATTGCGCAAATTCCGCTGCGCGAACTGGGTGGCCTCGATCGACTCTCGGTTGGCCTCCGCCAGATCCGCGCGTGTCGCCACCTCGTTCCAGATCGCCAACCCCGCCAACAACAGCATCGAGAGGAAGGCCACAGCCCCGAAATACAGATGAAAGAGAAACATGAGCCCGACATAAATCGGGATCCACGGCGCATCAAAAAAGGCCAGTAACCCCGGCCCACTCAGAAATTGCCGGATCTGCACCAGGTCATTCAACGGCTGGGCCGTCGCGGCCGTCCCGCTGCTGGTGAGGGACTGGGCAAAGATGGCATCGAAGACCCGGTCGCCCAGCTGTTCGTCGAGCCGCGCACTCGTGGCCACCAATATCCGGGTCCGGACCCATTCCAGACCCCCGAGCACGAAAAACAGAAAGACAGTAATGAGAGAGAGCATCATCAGTGTCGATTCGCTCCCGCTCATCAACACGCGATCGTAGACGGCCATCATGTAGATCGCCGGCACGAGCATCAGCACATTCACGAAGAGGCTAAAGAACGCGGTGGTCAGAAAGGAGCGGCGACAGGCACCCAGGGCTTGGCGCAGATCGGACAGCTCGTTCGTGGAATTGGTTGTTGGAGTGGACATGCTGGATATGGAAGCTGGAGATCCATTCAGCCGACGGCCGGTCGCGCACTTGTTGTCAGGCGGAGACATCAGGGGAAATATATCATTGGCAATTGTGTAAGCATCTGTACCAAAAGCGTGACCTATTACCACTAAAGCGTAATGTCATACATTCCCATCTGTGAACGGGCAGCCTATCCAGGAGGAGGACATGTCTACTGTGGTAAAACCGAACACTATCATTGTGGGATGCACTGTCGTGTCTTCGTCACGCCGCCATCCCGTCCCGCCCGACCCTCTTATTCCGATCCTTTCGGCTGCGGTTTCCGTGCGTCTCGGACACCGACGAGCACCTGCTGAATCTGCTGGTGCAGATGCGCGAGCGCATTGACGTCCATCGCGACACGGGCAACCAGGTGACCGCCCAATCGCTTTGGGGCCGCAGGGCCGTCCTTGGCCGTTTTCGCGACAGAGGCAAGCAACGCCGGTTCGATGAAGCCACAATCGAGATAGGCCATCCCTTGCGCCACGCCGATAGTGGTGTAGTTCGCCACACGCGGGTGCGCGGAGGAATCAGAGGGGGTCAACTGGACCTTCAACCCAATGGAGGTATCTTTGCGTTCGCTCATGAGCGTGCACTCCTTTGTGATGGATAAACGGCAGCCGATGTGTGCCGGAACATTGTCTAACGATCTCGCGTTCGACACCAGCGATTGTAGAATTTTGATTGCGTGCGTGCTTGATCAATCACCCGGCAGGCCCGCCGTTTGGTGGCGGTGGCGTGCTCTAACAGGGCCGCAACGCATCGCGCTAAGCTGGAGCGCCGACACTTTGATGCTGACCCTTCGCCTGAGCACGAGATAAATGACGCCCTCAAGACGACGCAGGCCCTATGCGCAACTCCGCGCCTGATTAGGCGCGGCTGGAAGCAGAGTTGACGCCCAGAAGGCGCTATTGCGATCGGCCACACCGGGAGACGGACAAGCCGCCGCCCGGTGTGAATCGCGTCCGCATCAGAAGAAGTCGAAGCTCGCGGCAGCAACCTGAGCATTGGCGTTGACTACGCCGATCAGGGTCAGCTCGGTGGCATCGGTTTCTCCGCCGCCGGCCTGGATCCACTGATAGACGCCGAAGCTGTTGCCGTCGTTCGCGTCAACGACCAGGAGTGCGTCCTCGCCGTTGGCTGGTCCAGCCGCTCCATTGATGACGAACTCGTTGTTGATCGCTGTGGAGACGGCCCCCAAGTTCAACAAGTCCGCCGTCGTCACACCGTTGATCAGCAGCAGCGCTTCCGCGTTGGCGTCGGCCTGTCCTACAGTAGCAACCGTAGTTGCACCGCCGGAAGTTCCTGTCACGAACAGGAAGTTATTGTTGTTGTTGCCGTCGTCGTAGGCGGTGTTGAGCGCGCCGCCGAACTCGACACGATCGACCGTTCCGTTCGCATCGAAGTTGGTGACAGTGTCGCCAAATTCGCCGGTTGCACTGAAGCGGATGAGATCGGCCAGGTTGTCGTTGGCCGCACCCGTATCGATGGCGTCGGCGCCGTCACCACCGATCAAGATATCGGCGCCTGCCTCGCCATTCAACTGGTCGATGCCGTCGCCACCAGTAAGCGTGTTGGCGCCGCTGTTACCGGACAGGTTATCGGCCTGGTCAGTGCCTGTCACGTTCAAGACGCTGATCAGCTGGGTGAAGCCCGAGGCCGCGCCGGAGGCAACCCCGTCTGCGAGGTCGACGGTCACGCCGGCAGTCGACCCGGCGTAGGACAGCGTGTCCGCGGCGCCGCCCATGTTGGCAGTGACATTCTCAATGTTGCTGATCGTGCCGCCTTCGACCGAGGTGATGACAGTGCCATTGTAGAGGACGTCTAGCGTATTGTTACCACCGTTATCTGTGATGTTCAGCGTGTCGGTATCGGCGCCGCCATTCACGGTGTCGGCGCCGCCGCCGATCACGTAGTTGATGATGTCGTTGCCGGCATCGCCGAACAACTGGTCGTTGCCGCCGCCGCCGTTCAGGATATCGACACCGGCGCCGCCGCGAAGGACGTTGGCCGCGCCGCTACCCGTGATCGTGTCCGCGCCCGTGCCGCCGGTGAAGCTCTCGATTGTGACGAGCACGTCGGAGTTTGCCGCCGTTGATCCGGATCCCCCGACGACGATCGGCACCGCTCCACCCAGGTTGACGGTCAGCGCCGCAGCATAGGCCGCATAGTTGGCCGTATCCGTGCCACCGCCACCGTCCATGGTGTCGCGAACGTTATCGACAGTCGCGACGAGTGTGTCGTTGCCGCCGCCGCCCGAAAGCGTGTTGGCGTTGGAGTCGCCGGTTAGCTGGTCGCTACCTGCACCACCGGTGACGTTTTCCACTCCAGCGACAGATGCAAAGCCCGAAGCGGTTGCGGCGCTCAGATCCACCGCGACGCTCGCGGCACTGGTGTAGACCAAGGTATCGTTGCCGGCGCCGAGGTTCGCAGTGAAGCGCTCGATGGAGTTGAGCGCACCGTTGTTTTCGAAGTTGGTAATAGCGGTGCCGTTATAGGTGACGTCCAGTGTTTGCGCGCCGCCATTGGCGAGAACTTCTACCGTGTCGGTGTCGGCGCCGCCGTCGATCACCGCGTCGACACCGTCGCCGATCACGTAGCGTATCGTGTCATTGCCGAGACCGCCAAAGACTCTGTCAACACCCGCGCCGCCGACCAAGATATCGTTGCCCGCTTCGCCCACTAGCGTGTCGGCGCCATTTTGGCCGAACAGGTTGTCATCGCCCGCACCGCCGTTCAGACCACTGTCTGGGTTGAGTGCATTCCTGTCCCCGCCGCTAAGGCCGTAGACGATCTCGTCGCCACTAGTGCCGGCAAAGACGTTAGCCACGTTGTTCGCCTGCGTGCGAATGGTGAAGGTCTCGTCGAACGTCAGCCCGGTGTTGTCCGTGGTGCGCACGTTCAACAGATAGGTCGAGTTCGACGCCATCGCGCCGGTTCGCGTGACCACACCCTCGGGACTCACCGCGAAGCCGGCAGCACTACCCGCGAGAAGCTGGTAAGTGTGGGTCGCGCCGACGTCCGGATCCACGGTGGAAAGCTGCGCGATCGCACCGGTCGGCAGTGTGTTGCCGGCCGGCGTGGTGCCGGTCCAGTTGATGTTGGTGGGCATGCCTTCGTTCACCACGTCGCGCAGCAGGATGGTGAACTCGCGCTGATCGATCAGCTGGTTCTCGTCATCAAAGCTGTCGATGATGACCTGGAACTGATTGTCGGCCGGGGCTTGTATCGCCTCGTAGTCAAGGGGTGCGCTGTCGGCGACTACCAACTGCGTGATCGCACTGCCGTTGGCATCCAGACCGGTCACGTTCAAGCTGAAAAGACCCGGTACCGTGGCGGCACTGATCGCGTAAGTCACCCCGGCGTCCTCCGCAGTCGGTAACGGAATGAGACCGACGACCGTGCCGGCAGGGCTGTTTTCGTCGAGCGTGAATGCGACGGTCGGCTCGGCGGTCGGCGCGGAGTAGAGGCGCTCGGTGACGCCGGTGCCGTCCTTGAACACCGCGACCGCGCGGATATTGTGACCGATGTCTTGGTCGCGCACCGTGTAGGTGTTGCTCTCCTGAACCGTAATCCAAGCGGTTTCGCCGAGCCGCGAGATTTGCCACTCGTAGCTGAGGCCGACAGGCAGACTATTGGCGTCGAGCGGGATGCCGTCGGCATCGGCGAACGGGAACAGCGTGGGCGTCAGCACCTGGCCGACAAACGGCGTCACCACGCCGGCGAACAACGTCGGATCGTTCAGTGTCACGGTGCCGGTCGCAGCCGAGTTGTTGCCGGCGATCGCGATGGTTTCATCGGAGAAACGCAACAGCTCGATGTTCTTCAATAAGTCGATGTCGTCGGTCAGTAGTCCGCGCGATTGCAGCACCACGCCGTTGACGGTGGCGCCGGTCGCCCCGTTGTCACGGTCGGTGACGGAGATGAAGCCATCGCCGTTTAGGTCGAAGGCGCGTTGGATGACGTCGTCGACCTCAATGCCGCGCGCCTTCGATGTCGTACTCGGCCGAGGTGCCTTGGAACACCGCCATATCATTGTTGTCGTTCGGGGTTTCGTCGTATTTGATCTCGCGAACGATGCTCATCTGGCCCGGATTGATGGTGCGGTCGAGGAGCAGCGATTGCAGCGAACGTCCGCCGAATTGCACGTCCGTAAAATCCGGATCGCCGTTGGCGTCGGTCGCGTACACCTTGCCGGCGTTCGGGCCGGACAGAGCGGTGTTGGTGCTGAGTGACTCAGCCGAATAGACCACGCCGCCGCCCATGTCGATCTTGATGCGCACGTTCAACCACGCATCGCCATCGAGAATATCGTAGCCGCCGCGTCCATGGATCTCGTCGCTGCCGTCGCCTCCGATCAAGATGTTGCCCTCGCGGAACGTCGTGCCGAGACCGAAGGTGGCGCGTGCGCCGTCCAGCAGCTCGCTGAAGCCGTCGATGCGGTCAACGCCTTCCTGGGTCAGCTCGTTGTTGACGAACAGTGCTGTTGTGGTCGCGCTCGGCGCGGTCGTACCCGCGACGGCGCCGCGGTCGTCACCCTTCAACTCGTCGTTCGCCGTTCCAACCAGACAGCGCTTCCACCTGGTCGAAGCGGTCGCGGAGGATGTCGGCCGGGTCGGTCGTGAAGATCGGAACCTTCAGGTCGAAGTCGATCTGCGACGGATCGAATTTGGCGATGCCCCAGTCGAAACCGAACATGCCTTCGTTGCGGTACACGCTCGGGGCCGAGCCCATGATGTCATCGCCGGATTCCGCGTCGTAGTCGTTTTCGTCGCCCTGGCCGAACAGCACGTCGTGGCCGACGATCGGGCTGTTGAAGAAGAGCTCGGAGTTGTCGCCCGCGAGGGTGTCAAAACTGCCGCCGCCTTCCATCCAGTCGTCGCCCTCGTTGCCGAGCAGAAAGTCGATGCCCACGCCGCCGAGCACGAAGTCGTTGCCTTCCCCGGCGAACACCTCCATCGCATCCAGCCCGACTTGGACGAAGTCTTGGCCCTCACCGCCGAACAACACGTCGAGCCCGCGCGCCGAGACAATGACGTCGTTGCCGCGCTCACCGCGCAGGAAGTCGCCGACGCCTTCGATGTCTTCGATGACATCGTCGCCGTCGCCGCCGAACACGTTGTCCACGCCGTCGCCGGATATGATGTGATCGTTACCGCCGTCCCCCCACATGGTGTCGTCGCCTTCATCGCTGCGGATATAGTCGTTGCCTTCGGTGCCGCCGATCACAGTGTGTTCGGTGCCTCTGAAGATGATCAGCCGCCGAAATCGTGGGTCCCGTCACGACGGTCGTGCTCGGTTGCTGTAGTCGCGCGAGACCTTCTCGACCGGCAGGCTCGGCGGCGTTTCCCAATCCGGGTCAATGCCGGCCTCGCTGCCGTTGTAGTCTTCCTGCGCAATGCCCCGATCGAGCTCCAGGATAAGGTCCGGCGTCAGGAACAGTGCGCCGCTCAAGTGCGTCGCATACTGGCCGCCCAGCTCGCTGTTGCGCATCACCATATCGGCGAAGGTGTTGGGCTCCAGGTGGTTGAGGAAGTTCATTCCCTGCGTGCGCGACAGGTAGTACAACCGATCGCCGAACTGCAATGCTCCATCTGGAACTCGAAGACATAGTTGAACGTCGTGCCGAGCATCGCGCTGCCGAACTCCGGCCGCTTCTCGGCCAAGCCGCCGATCCACAGATCGATCGCGTCCACGCCGCCCCTGCCGTTGGCGGCGCCGTAGGCACCGGTGCCGTTCAAGAACGCCATGGCGATCGGTGTAGGATGGCGCCGCGAATCGTGACCGCGTCGCATCACCGCCATCACCGAGTCTGAGCAGGAACGCGGCCGTCGCGCGCTTGCCAGCCAGCGTGTGGCTGCTGAGTGATGGCGTCGTGCGTGCCATAAGCCGCGATAAAGTTCACGATCGAGGCCGCATTCTTGATGTTCATCGCAAAGTCGAACCAGCTCGTGTAGGGGGTGAGGTCGGCAGGCCGGTGTTGTTGTAATGCTGCGCGCGGGTTTGGTTGAGCGACGGAATGCCCGTCTCGCGGCCGCGCGAGAGGTTCAGCACCGCCAGGTCCAGCGGCAGGCCCAGCAGGTTGGTGCGCACGTTATTCACGATGAATTCGTCGATCGAATTGCCCACGTCGCGCGATAAGCCGCGGATGATGTTGCCGTTGATTTCTTCCAGGTCGGCGCCGCTGCCGATGTAGGCCTGCGGGTTGAGGAACACCGCCAGCAGCGTCTGCTGGTCCAGGTCTCCGTTGAGCAGGTCCAGATTGTTGTCCAGACGATCGACGGTGCCGGTCAGCATCGAGTGGCCGAAGCGGTAGACGGTGTGCGCAAACTCGGCCACGATCGACGGGTCGACTTCGGGGCTGGTGTTGAAGATGAACGGATCCACATCCGGCTGAATGCGGCGCGCGAACTCTTCAAACACCATGTGCTGGTACTGCATTTCGGTGGCGAACCGCGCGGCCTGGAACAGCCGCTCGCCGTCCCACACCCAGGTGCGTTGATCGGCCATGTTGGCCGTGGTGCCGTTGGTCAGCCAGGACTTGACGAACCGCGCGGCCACTGATTGATGAACGCGAGATCGCCGATGCAGATCGTCGCCTTGTTGGCGTCGACCAGCCGGTTGTGCTCCGAGTGGAAGATGCTGTGCACGGTGGTCAGTGCGATGTTCTCGTTGCCGCGGCCATCGCCGGTGACGAAGTGCGCATTGAGCATTTCGTTGTCGTAGGTCAATTCATTCAGTCTGCCGTCGAGGTTCTTGTCCGCCGCGAAGAAGTCGGCGGTCGTCGACGATGCCGTTGCCGTCTACGTCGGTGAGCGTGTCAGTACCTGCATCGTAGACGCCATCGCCATTCCGATCGATGTCTGCATCCGCGACCTGGCGATCTTCGGCGTTCGATCCCACCGTCGTGATTGAAATCGACGAAGCTCGGCGCCGCATGATGCGCGATGTCGTTGAGGAACGCATGGCCGGTGCGCTGCACCACGACGGTGGCAAGATCGACAGGCGCCCCCGGCGTTCCCGATACGACGACATCGTCGGCCGTATCGGCTTCAGATCTGCGCGGCGCCGACGATCATCTGAGCGTAGCCCGTTGTCGGATGCGGGATGAATTTGCCATAGGCGTCCGTGCGCAGCAGCGGCACGTTATGGACGTCGAAATCGGTCAACTTGATGCCCAAGAATTGGAGGGCTTGCGCCTTGACCTCGGCCCAGTTGCCGATCGCGCCAGCGACCGATCCGCTCGCGCTGGAGCCGTCGAGCATCTTGCCGGTACTGACGGTCTTCCCAGCCGACCGCGTGTATTCGCGAAGGAACACTTGGTGCGAGGGGTGCGACGTGTAGGTCTGGTTCTGGTCGACAAACGAGGTCGTTGTGTTCTCTTGTCCAGTAACGCCGATCGACGTTTTAGGCGTGGCCCGCGTCAGCGCCATGAACTGCAGGGCCGGGTTCGTCAGCTCATCGCCTGTAGCGGCGATGCCGTCTGGCCCGACCAGATCAGCGGATCGTCCGGCTGCAGCGGGACATACACCGTGCCGTTGCCGCCCTTAGTGACCAGGTCCAGGCCATGGTCGAAGAACTGGCCGAAGAAGGTCATCCAGGAATTGAACGGCGCCGTCAGTCCGGCGTCCGGCGCTACGTTGGGGATGACCAAGCTGCCGAGCGGCTCGAGCTCGAGGCCGGACTGGATGCCGAGCTCCGGCTCAGCGAAGACGGCTTCGAAGTTCGGGCGCGCGGCGGCCGCGGCTACGTCGGCCAAATCGCTGGCGGCTACGGCATTGGTGTGGGCAGTGGTCGCGGCTTGCAGCTCGTCGTTGGCCTGATTGAGCGCGCTGGTTGTGGCAGCGGCCGCCGCGTCGGCAGTGGCTTGCGCTGCGTCCAACTGCGTATCGGTGCTATTGGCGGACGACTCGGCGGTGTTGGCTTGCGTCAATGCCGCTTGCGCAGCGGCGAATTCGCTTGGATCCAACAGCGGACTGGCCGACAGCAACGAGGATTGCAGCGCCGTGAGGTTGTTCGCGAGCGTTATTGCGTCAGCGGCGACCTGTTGCGCGGCGATGACGTCGGCGTGCGTGGCGCCTAGCGCTACCAGCAGCAAGTCAGCCGCGTTGCCTGCGGCGGTGGCGGCCGCAGTGGCCGCGGCGACCGCATCAGCGGCGGCTGCGTGATCGGCGTCGTCTACGATCGATCCTACCGCATCGAGTGACACGACGAGCTCGGCGGCTTCGGATTGTGCGGCGGCGACGGCGACTTCTACGTCCAGTGCCAGCGCGGCGTTGTAGGCATTCAGGATCGTCTGCGCCTGCGTATTCGCCGTGTTGGCCGCGGCTTGCGCGAGCTCGGACGCAGCGAGATCGGCGATGGCTGTCTCTTCGGCCAGTTGCATCGCGGCTGCGTGGCTTTGTGCATCGGTCACGGCTGTTACTGCTAGGGCGTGAGCGGCATTGGCTGCGCCGAGGTCGGCGAAGGCGGTAGCGAGCGCTGCAGCCGTGGGTGCGTTGGCGAGTTCTGCAGCGTCTTGCGAAAGATTGAGCTGCCCCATCAGTGCGACCGCAGTCGCGGCAATGTTACCCGCCGAGGTACTTGCCAAGGCCGCCGTGTCGAAATCAGACAGATCCAAGACTGAATCGCCGGTCGTCAAATCGTTATCCAAATTGGCCCGCAGATCTTGCAACTGAGTCAGGAGTGCAGACGCGTCGGCTGCAAGCGCTTGCGCGTCCGCCAGATCGTCAAGCGACGACATTCGGGCCGCCCTGCAGCGCCGTGACAGCCGCGGCTGCGGCGTTAGAAGCAATCTGCGCAGCGGCAATCGCCGCATCGACGGCATCGAGATCACCTGCTATCAAGCAGATACCGGCATTGCCGAGAGAAATCACCAGCGCGGCTACCGCTGTACTCGCGGCGGCGGTATGCAGGTCCAAGTTCGCCGCCAGCGCGTTGTTGTACGCGCCTAGGGTTTGCGCGAACGGCAGATTGGCGGCCAGCGCGGCGTCATAGACCCCTTGGGCTGCGTCGACGACAGCTTGCGCGGCGAGCGCGGCGTTCTGTGCGGTGGTGACGGCGGCATCCGCAGCGTTGCTGGCGGCGGTTGCGTTAGCAAGGTCGGTGGTGTCCTGGGTCACCGCTTGCGTTTGCGGTGACAAGCGCCGCTGCGGCCGCGGTAGCGTTGCTGTCCGCGATGGCTTGCGAAGCAACCAGCTGAGCCGTATGCGTCGTTGCTGCAGATGCGTTGGCGACGGCTGCGGTATTGGCATCGGCAGCCGCGTTAAATTCAGGTATATCCAAGTTTGGCGTGCTGGAATCCAAGGACGATTGCAGCGCCGTCAGTTGAGAGAGCAACAACGCGGCGTGGTCCGAAACGGCCAGCGCGGCCGCCACGTCGGCCGGCGCGACACCCGGGTCCCCCAGCAACGCGTTATAAGCAGCCAGTGCTGCGGTGTCGGCTGTTGCCGCGGCAGCGACTGCGGCGTCGACGGCCGCGACATCGGACGGGGTCACAGGGCTGCCAACCGCGCCGAGTGCCGTCACCATGGTCGTCGACGGCGTCCTGCGCCGCGTCTACTTTGACTTCCACGTCTTGCGCGAGCGCGGTGTTGTACGCGTTAAGGGTGGCCTGCGCCGCAGCGTTGGCGGCGGCGGCGGCGGCCTGTTCGGTCGTCTCCGTGGTCAAGGTGGCTTGCGCTTGCTCTTCCGCGAGCTGCGCGGCGTGGGCGGCCTGGGCCGTCAGGGCGATATTGTTGTAGGCGTTGACGATCGCGGTGCGTGCCGCGGCGATATTGCCGCTATAGCCCGCCCCGCGCAGTGCCGCTTCGACCGCTGCCGGGTTCGCCGGCGTCATATCCACGACCAAGTTGGAAATGATGCGCGGGTCGGCGTCGGCGACGCTTTGGCCCGGCAAGCCGTAATTGTTGTTCGTGATGGTCGGTGCGCCCGATCCGGGAGGGCCGAGCGGCATCTGATCACCGTCTGCATCGTTCCGGAATACCGGATCGGTCAACCGCGGGAACAGCGTATCGGCCGCGCCGAAGTCGCTCCCGCCCGGCAACAGATTGTTGTCTGAGCCATCGACCGTGCGTAGGCCGAACGGCAGTATCGCCGCATCGGTAACCGACACGTCCGGGAAGAGGGTCTGAAGCGCCTGCAGCATGGTAAGCGGTGTGGCGGTGTAGGCCGCCGACGTCGACTCGGCAATCTTGATTTGCTTCAGGATGAATTCCAGGTCGGCTTTGTTCACGTTAAAGCTGAGTGGCCATGACACCTCCTAATACTTGTTGTTACTGAAACATTGATAGTGAATACATTCCGTCAGGTTTTTTATGGTCAGGTCTTCGCCCCCTTCTTGATCTGGAGTCGAATTTCTTTTTCGAAAGCAAATTCATGAGGGGACAATTGCCAAAGGTTGTGTTTGGACGCGGGTGACATCTATCCAGAACAACAGAGTCCCAGCAATCCTACCGATGTATTATGGGGTGATGTAGCTAAGCCTTGTTGATTCCTGACCGATACCAGTATTTCAGCTGCTTAGACAATGCGTGATGATCGGATTCATTGAAGCGCCACTCGCATTCTTTCAGGAAACAGTAAAAACTATTTTTCGGGATGCCGTTGAAGCGTCGCAAGTATCGCTTCGATTGGTTCCAAAAGTTCTCAAGACCATTGATATGGTAGCCGCCTCTCGATAAAACGGTCTTGCTGGGTTTGACACACTTGTGATGGAACTCAGAGACATCCAGCACGTCGCACGCCTGAAAGCTATTCGTGTAGACGATGCTGTCCGGGGTCACGTTCTCTCGAATGATGGGAATTAAGGTCTTTGTTTCGGCATCCGGGATGATCGCCGTATAGACCTTGTCGCCTCGCATTAACAATCCAAAGACAAGCACTTTTCCTGCTGCCCCTCGCCCGCGCCGTCCTTTTCGTTCCTCCCCCAAGTAGCTTTCATCAGATTCGATCTCGCCGGAGAGAAGAAAACTTGCATGCTTACTGGCGATTAATTGACGGAGCCGTTGAAAAAAGACCACGGCAGTTCGTCCCTGCACCCCAACCAACTTTGCGGCAGCTCGCGCCGTCGTGCCCGCCAGGAAATGTTCCAGCAACTGCTGCTGGACTCGGACAGGCATCCGGCTCTTTCTGGGAAAGATCATTCGCGAAACGTATTCCCTTCCTAGCTCGCTTCGCTATTCAGCCGAAGTACACACAACCATGCGAAGGTGGGGGATGTGTACTAGGTCGTATTTTCTATTGGCTGCAAGGAATGGGTTTAAAAATGTCCTGTTGCGACAGCGGTGCCATAGTGGAAAGCAGCAGGAACCCGGAGGCTAGCTAAGAGGCTAGAATGAAGGGAAAAGCGGTTCGAGAGGAAGCGTACCAATGTCAAGATGGCTCTTGGCGCCGGATGCATATGGTGATCAAACCACTTCGGAGTCGCTTCGGTCGTCTGCGGGGATATTCGTTAGTGATACGTGACTCGACGAACCCCGAGAAAGCCGGCGATGCATCGGACAAAAGCAGTAGCAGTTGATGGATGGGACTAAAAGCGCGGAGCCGACTCACACGATTATGCGGTAACGCTCCTTCGAGCTTTCAAGACCTGTGCGTAAGCTGATAGGCCGGGCAAGACAGTCTCATTCTCCCTGGATTGATGCGGTTTTGAGGAAGCACGCCGCTAAACCCGAACTTCAGCAAGGAAAATCGACAACGGGATCGCAGAAGAGTGGACCGACGGTTGGTGCCCGTGGCTCCCGGGCCCCCAGCGGACTCGTGAGAGGAGGGCCGCCCGGCATTCCCGGCAAACCGCGTCCCGCACTACGGAAACCTCTTGCATTTTCGGGCCGCTCTGGACTTGGCGCCAAGCGATTGGTGGTGCTCGGCGTAATTACCCTGGCCGAAATCCCACTTGAGGCCGGCGCGCCGACCGGCGGAACCGGAGAAATAACCCCCGATGATTGTTGGGCTGGAAGCGTTCCCGGAGCGATCTGGGCTGATCCGGTCGACCATCCGCCCAAACTGAAACAGATGGCGGCGAACATCGATACCAATAGCTGGGGAATCGGCGGTCTGGTCGGAGGATTCGGCGGCTGCGGATTCGGCCATGGTGGTTGCGGTGATGGAAACGGACTGGGATCTGGAAGAACCTGACCTGGATCAGGACGCTCGATCTGGCAAGTGATCATCGCAACGCTATTTAAGCATACTCATCGGCCATGTACCACCTGGCTGATTCCCTAGCAGGCGGATCGGTGAGGAGCGGAGCTAGGCGCCAACGAAGCTTCCAATCTGGTAACATGGTTCGTCGAGCCTATCGAACATGCATCAATTCTATGCGCGGCTCGGCAACTCGGGCTCTAAGATGAGTCTTCGTAGGGAGGCGCTTCAGCGTCTATGTCGTGAACAACAACTGGATTGGATCAGTCTTATTGCTTACGTTGGTCATTCTCATGGGCGTCGGTCTGGCCGCGTGGAAATACGAATCCATCCAGAGCGAAAAGGCGGCTTCAGCCAACCAACCGGAGCCGATGGAGTCGGTCACCATCGCCGTCGCGCGAGCGATCGACCATCACCAGTCCACGACCTCGATCGGAACAGTCCTTGCGCTGCGTTCGATTACGCTGAAGAACGAGTTAGCAGGAACGGTTCGCGAAGTCCGGCTCTTACCAGGGCAGATCGTCGAAGCAGGCACACTGTTAGTCGCACTCGATGTCTCGGTCGAAGAAGCTGAACTTCGGGCACAAGAGGCCCAGGCCGCGCTCGCCAAGACGGTGCTTAATCGCCGACAAAATCTCAACCAGGAATTCGCCACCACGCAGGAAGAAGTGGATCGCGCGCGCGCAGACTTGGATGTGGCACGGGCCCAGATCGCCCGCACCAAAGCGGTCATCGCCAAGAAGACCATCCGAGCCCCCTTTCGCGCACGCGTCGGCATCGCAGACGTCCATCCCGGCCAGTATCTAGATGAAGGGACGTTGCTCACGACGCTTCAGGGCATCGGAGAGGCCGTGCATGTGGACTTCACGGTCGCGCAGCAGGTCGCCGCCGGCTTGCGGGTCGGCGAAGGCGTCGACGTGCTCGCGGCCGGTGATTCCCCGACTGTCGTGGCCAGGATCGTGGCTCTCGACGCGCGTGTCGATCCGACGACCCGGAATGCCATGATACGTGCCAGAATCGAAGGCACCCGCAATGTACCGGCGCCAGGAGCTTCGGTACGCGTCCGGGTTCCGGTCGGTCCCACGCGGAATGTCGTCGCCATACCGGTCAGCGCGTTACGCAAGGGGCCGGGAGGCGACCAAGTATTCGTCATCGTGCCGGACAAGGAGGGCCGCAACCGAGTCCACACCCGCCAGGTTGAAAGCGGCACCATGTTCGGCGACGAGATCGTCATCCATGCCGGTCTGACGGCCGGCGAGCAAATCGCCGCGGTGGGATCCTTTAAGCTTCGTGATGGAATCCTCGTCGCGGTCGTGGAAGCTGCCAAGACTAACTCGAAAGAGAATTACGAGGCCGGAAAACCCTAGCAAGCTGCGGAGAAACTCATTCTGACCTCTGTAGCCGACCCGACATACCAGTCTTGAGAAAGGAAGGTGCCGTGTACCACAAGTTCCTACGCAAATACGTTGGTGTACTGTTGGTGGTCATCCTAGGCTTCACCGGTTGCGCCGAGTGGAACTATCAGGACATGAGCGATCCCTCGAGGGACGTCTGGCAGAAACCACAAGGAGTCGTTGAAAAACTGTCCCTCGCGCGGGGAGCGAGGGTTGCAGACTTGGGCGCCGGCGGCGGCTATTTTACCTGGCATCTGGCCAAGGCGGTCGGCGGAAGAGGGACGGTCTATGCGGTTGATATCGACAAAACGGCGCTGGACATGATCTTCAAGGAAATGGTCGCCCGAGGGACCCCGAATGTCCGACCGGTCCTGGCCGAGCCGCACGATCCAAGACTTCCAGAGCCCGTCGACCTGGTGTTCAGTTGCAAGACGTACCATCTCATGAATGATCGGGTCGCCTATTTTCGATCTCTCGGCTCCTCGCTACGGCCAGGCGGTCGCGTCGCGATTCTCGATTTTCACCCTCGTGGATTCTTTTCCGGCATGTTCGGCCACCGAGTCGAGAAAGAAGAAGTCCGACGCGAAATGGAGGACGCCGGCTATCGGCTTGTGAACGACTACGATATCGTTGATCGCCAACACTTCCAGATTTTTGCGAAGGCAGATCACTGAAATCGGTTACGCTAGCCCGGTCACGGAAATATCGGACAAGCTATCCCTTGCCTATGTTTCCATCATTTCCAACCGGGCATCAAACTCGTGTCCGCACCCCGTGCACCGGATGCAATCCGACTCCACCGTGAATTCGTCGGAACGAATCCCCATGCCGCCGCAGTCCGGACACCGGGCGAGATGGACTTTCTGATCACTCACCGTCTCGTATTGCACGCCGCGAAGGCAGTACACCGGTTTTCCGTCGAGCTGCCATGGCTGGCCGGCATTGTCGATGACCGGCAAGGCAAGATAGTGATGTTTCACATAATCCTCCATCTCGCGGCGATTGGCGAACCCATCTTTGACCAGTTTTCCGGATACGACATCGTACAGCCCGCCGTCTTTTACGATCACTTTGGTCGGTCCCATCATCTCACCTCCTCGATTGACGTGAAGCTGGTTAGACCACACCTGAGTAGTAGCGGAGAATATTGGAGACGGAAATCACGCCGATAATCTGGCCGTCCTGCGTCACGGCCAGATGCCGGGTTGCTTGGTCTTTCATCGTACGCACGGCATCGATGATCGGACGATCGCCTTCGATGGCCACGACCGGCTTGCGCATGCATGTCTTGACAGGAGTGGTGTTGGGATCCATCCCGTTGGCCACCACCTCACGCGCCAGGGCCGAATCCGTGATGAAGCCGACATAGGACTGTCGGTCGGTCAGGAGGAGTGCGCCGAGCTTCCACTTCTGCATGAGCTGCCCCGCTTCGCGCAAAGTGGCCTCCTGCGAGAGACTCCGGACTTCCGGCGACATATGCTCGGCGATTTGCGGGCCGATGAGAGTCCGCCCGACTTTCTTCTGTTTCGGCTCGGCAGCCCGACGCGCTTCGAGCTCCGACACGCAGCTTTCCAACACCCGGTACCGTTGCAAGAGACTCTGCCGATGGCTGTCCATCCCGGCGCCTTCCGGCGCCTCGTCAGTCATATTCACCAACCCGCCGGCCTCGCCCAGTTCGGCGTATTCATACGCATGCAGCAAGTCGGAGGCCTGCCCCAGCAAATCGCCGATCAACCGTTCAGTGTCCAGATCGAATTCCTCCAGACTGCGGGCCGGCTTCCCTTTGCCCAGAAACTGAGCCAGTTCAGCCAACTGCTTTCGCATCCGTTCGATGCTGCGGTCGAGGGAAACCCGTGTCGATTTGGGAATGGTGCGCGTCGTGGCCATGACACCCTCCTCAATGAGACAGGAATGGACGGATCATACCTCCATCAGAATGAGCGAGGCAAGCCCGTTTCGTGTGCATCGTTTTAATTCGGCTGGGACGAACGACGCACGTATGTCCAACCACCGACCATTGGGCTGTAGCAGCAGCAATGGGGCGAGGATTTCTGCAGCGCCGGTTGTCGAGGTGGTGAGAGCGGAACGCGTCAGTCTTTGATGAGATGGGTCGCGTGCGTGACGGCAGCGCCGGCTCTCAATGCCGCTGCGATGAAACCTGCCTCCGCCAGCTCTTCATCACTCGCTTCGGTACGTTGAGCCTTTGAGCGATGCGAGAACGACGCTGGCGGCCTTTTTCAGCATCCTGTTAGAACTGATTCCACAGCATTTGGTTCGTGACTTCATGGTGAAAGAGCACTTCCGACGCCTTCACGATCGTGCCGAGTTCTTTCGGGGATCGATCTGCCGTTAATTGCTTGAAGTTGGAATATTTCTGCTTGCTGTCCTCGCCAAGGATGTCGGAGATAAACTTCGACTCAGTAAACAGCGCGATGGCGTCATTGATGCTGCTCGGAAGGAATCGCGCGCGGTCCCCCGTCGTCTCTTTCTTTTCCAAGCGCTCCCCTTCAAAGCCGGTCTTGAGCATCGTGTACAGCACAAGGTAGGGGTTCGCATCGGGAGCGACTGAACGCAGTTCGATGCGGGCCGTCTTTTCATTGGCCATCGGAATGCGGATCATGGAGCCACGATCGATCGCGGAAACCTTGACCTGATTCGGCGCTTCAAAGTGCGGATCGAGACGGCGATACGCATTCACCGACGGATTGAACACAAGACAAATCTCCGGCGCATGGTTCAGGAGTTTGAGAATGAAGTCCCATGCCCCATCGGAAAGCCCGTCTTTCCCCTTCGCGTCGTAGAAAATATTCTTGCCGTTCTTGCTCAGAGAAAAGTTGGTGTGCATGCCGGTGCCATTGATCCCGACGAATGGCTTCGGAAGGAACGTGGCCGTGTGCCCCATGGATCGAGCCACTTGCCGACAGATCAGCTTGTACAGCTGCACGTGATCTGCGGCGCGAACCACCTCGGCATAGGAAAAGTTCATTTCGAACTGTGACGGGGCGACTTCCGGATGATCTTTTTCGTTCTTGAAGCCCATTGCGCGCTGCGCTTCCGCCGACTTATCGATAAACTGACGGAGCGTGTCCATCGGGAGCGAGTGATAGTACCCGCCGGTTGAGATGAGCTTAAACCCATTCTCGCCGTAACGTTGCTCGGCGTTCTGCCCTTCCACAAGGAAGCCTTCGATTTCACTGGCGGCATATGCTGTCATGCCTTTCTTCTTGAGGTCCTCCGTATAGGATTTCAGCATCCCGCGGAAGTCGCTGCGATACGGAGTCCGATCGCTGTTCAACACGGACGCAAAGAAAATCACCTTTCCTGCGCCGATCACATCGGCCGGAAGGTATCGAATGGACGACCAGTCGACGGCAAGACGCAGGTCCGACTCATGTTGCGGCGTGAACCCGCGGATGGACGACCCGTCAAATGTCAGGTTGCCCAATGACTCCAGCAGGAACTTCTTGTCGTAGTCGAGCATGTGGAGACGGCCCTCGATGTCTGTGAAACACAACGTCACGGCCTTGATGTGCTTCTCCTTTTTGAGCCAGGTCGTATATTCCCGCTCGAGACCTTTTGCGCCGGCCGTCTCGGCGCGCTGCGCTGCCTTGAGATTCATTTCTTCGAGCTCGTCATACGGAATCTCAAGGAAACTCTTGAGGTCAGTCGCCGCATTCATGTCCATGGTTTACCTCTACAGTTTCTGGCGCGAAAGGGTGGACCTACGCATCCAATACCGTCTGCTTCTTGGTCTCACAAACATTCTTTTATTGTGAGCTCACCAAGAAGAGAACGAACAGATAGAAATTCAGTCTGTCACACCTTCTTAGGGGCATGCAATGTCGGTTGTAACAATTCAGTTCGCCACTTTCTTTCCTTCACGCTGCGCCTGCCTCGGTGATCAAACTCGATCGTGCCGTCGCCATGCGCGACGATCTCTTAACCAGCCTCGAATTCCTCAATGGCACCCTCAAAATAAGCGACCTAGACACCTACCACTTGGCGTACTCAGCAAGAGCAAATCTCTGCTGGCAGCCTGGGCGACCCGCATCACTTACCAGCAAGCCTTAAGCTTCACGCTGTAGGGACCGGAACGGCAGTTTCAAAAGAAACAGCTCAGCGAGTTGCTTAGCTGAGACGTTGTAAGGTCGCAATTACGAGGCTCGATGCGATGGAGATCAGCTACGATCATCGTCAAAGAAAGTTGTTGCAGTGCATCCATTGTAGAAAACAAGCCTCATCAAACAGAGATTCGTGTCTCTAGGCTTGTGCACTTGATACCAGAACACGTCTGGATTCTCGCCGTACTTCGCCTCAGTAGCAAACAGCTTCTCTGCAGCATGGAATAGGATGAGCCGGTCCGTATCAATGTTGAGCATCTGACCGGAATCAGTAGATCCGATGAAATCTGAATGCACACGGACACCGCCCATCCAACGACTTCCAAAGTGGTGTTGATAGAGTCCGAGCCCGATAAGATCAAGCACCCTTTGAAAACGATCTCTGTCTAGAGGAACCTCCACTGCATCATGGTCAGCGCCAGATTGGCTATCGATGACAGTGACGTCTTTGGTCTCGCTGAGGATTGCCTTGCCAAGCGCTGGCCGTCGCTCATTAGCGCGTCTGAGCTTCGTCGACACCTGCTGTTTCGCCACAGAGTTTGCTGACAGGTTTGTACTCAGGACCCATAGAAAGTACATGTCGTCACGGGACTTGATCAAGTTATGATCAGTGCATGCTGGAACAGTAATGAGGTTTCGACGGAAATTCTGATTGCCGTCGGTGTCTTTGGATTCCAGGAACAGACACGCTGGCGGAACGTGCTCGCGTGTTGTGGCAGGATTGTCGCATGCAAAGCAGGTGTCGCTCATTTCTTCTGGCTAATTACCAAGTAAGCTGGAATAAAGACCGAGATCAACATAATTATCGGTTCGAGATTACTCCCTGGCCCATATACACTTTTCGAATTAATATCAGTTAGTTACACCACCTTGTCAAATGCCCACCTCTGAATCTTGCACCCGATGTCGATTTTGGCCTGACCCGACGACCATCTTACAACGCAGCCGATGGCGTATGGCTAATGGCTTATAGCAGGAATAAAGAGGTCAACGATGAAGGTGAACATGGCAAAACAAGCTCAGAAGCGAAAAGCGAAGAACTCAAAGATGCCGGCCAGTATCTGTTGGTTCGAGGTGCCGGCCGATGATTTGGGACGGGCCAAGAAGTTCTACAGCTCGATGTTCGGCTGGAAGTTTGACAAGATTCCCGCGGCTATCGCCGACTACTGGCATATCGATACCGGTGGGAGGGATGCTTCGCCGGACGGCGGGCTCATGCCGCGCATGCATCCTGAGCAATCCATCACGGTCTATGTGTCGGTCCCCTCGGTTGACAAGGCCGCGGCGAAGGTCCAGAAACTCGGTGGGACCGTCTGCACACCGAAGACGGCCGTGCCGCGTATGGGTTACTTCGTCATTTGCGAGGACACGGAACACAATACGTTTGCGCTATGGGAGCCGAACGAAGGGGCGGCGTAACTTAGACAACGTTGATCACGCACTCAAGAGGAGCACACTATGAAATATCTTTGTTTGGTCTATGTTGAAGAAAAGATCCTCAATGCAATGCCGCAGAACGAACGAATCGCCATTTCAGACGATTCGATGGCTTATTGCGACAAATTACAGAAGCAAGGTCAACTTATTGCCGCCTCGCCTCTTCATCAGGTGGAGACGGCTACGACCGTGCGGGTCCGCGACGGCAAAACGACCACCACTGACGGTCCGTTTGCTGAAACGAAGGAACAGCTGGGCGGTTACTTGCTGATCGACGTGAGAGACCTCAACGACGCCGTGCGAATCGCGTCGAAATTTCCCGCCGCGCACTACGGCAGCATCGAGGTGCGGCCGCTCAAAGAGGGCGGGTGCGCATGAGGCGGTACTCTGAATGTTTGGTGAATGGTTAATGAGGAGAGCAACCCATGAAGTTCATGCTGATCGTGCATCACGATGAAGCAGCCTTCGAGAAGATCGACAAGGAGAAGCGGCAACAGATGCTCGCCGAATCTATTGATCTGACCCACCAGCTGCATGCCACCGGACAATATGTCCACGCATCGCCGTTGCAGCCGGCGGCGACGGCGGTCATGGTGAGGGTGAGAGAAGGGAAGTCACTCGTGACAGACGGCCCCTTCATTGAAACCCGCGAACAGATCGCCGGTTACTTTCTCATCAACGCGCGGGAGCTCAACGAAGCGGTCAGCATCGCGGGCCGAGTGCCAGGCGCACGGATCGGAACCGTCGAGGTGCGGCCGTTGATCGAAATAACAGGGCTGCCGAATGAGTACAGTGACGCGTGAAGCGTGTCAAGCCTTGGAGGGGAGTTGCGGGTTTCGAGTTTCTCGTCTCGAAAGTAACACGCAACCTTGAATTATACGCTCTATGCCATAGGCTCCTAACTCGGAATAGGCCGGATTGAACGGCGCAAGCCCGTTGACTTCGGTGTGGGTGTCTTGAGCCCTGCCGGTCGATGCGTCATACTAACCTGTTATGGAATCGTTGCCTCTTTCTCTGTGTGAAACGATGGAAGAGCGGTATCGCACTTTGCTGGAAGTGGCGGAAGCGATTTCCGCGCATCGCGATCTCGACGAGCTCTTTCGCGATCTCGCCCGGCGGCTTCCTCGCGTGGTGCATGTCAACTTTGTCGCATTGAGCTTGCACGATCCCACACGCAATATCATGCGACTGCACACCATCCAAGCCAATGTGCCTGCCGACCTTGTGGGTGGTCAGGAAGAACCCATTGAGGACACTCCTGCGGGGTGGGTCTGGCGAACGCAGCAACCACTTATCGTACCTGATCTTGCCAAAGAAGAACGTTGGCCGGCGGTCGTTCAGCGAATGCTTTGCGATGGGAACAACTCGCTCTGCTATCTGCCCCTCACGACCGCTGTGCGGAAGTTAGGAGGGATCGGCTTCTCCAGTCAACAGAATGCGGCCTACAGTGAAACGGATCTCGAATTTCTACGACAAGTAAGCCAGCTCGTCGCCGTGGCAGTGGACAATGTCCTGCATCACCGAGACCTGACGCTCGACCGTGAGCGTTTGCGGCTCTTGCTCGAGGTGTCGGAAGCGATTGCGGCGCATCGTGATCTCAAAGTGCTGTTCAAAGAATTAGGTAAGCGGCTTCCTCCCGTGGTGCCGTTCGAATTTATCGGGCTGATCTTGCATGACTCCCTGCGGGATGTGATGAAGATTCACGTGATCGCGACCGAACAGACCGAACGCGTTCCGGATGGCCTTGAATTGCCGATGGAAGACTCCATCTCGGCGTGGGTGCTCAAGAACCAGCAATCAGTGGTCATGCAGCGTGTGGATGACGAGACCCGTTTCCCCAACATCGTTGGGATGTTTCGAGAAATGAACGTGCGGTCCTGCTGCTTCCTTCCGCTCACCACGGCTATGCGCCGATTGGGCGCGATCGGATTCGGCAGCGTGAATCCTTGCGCTTTTGGGAACTCGGAGGTCGACTTCTTAAATCAAATCGCCAAGCAGGTCGCAGTCGCCGTAGACAATGTGTTGAACCATCAGGAAGCAGAGACGGCGCAGAAACAACTTGCGCGCGAACGGGACCAGCAACGGCTTCTCTTGGAAGTGAACAATGCCGTCGTCGCACACCTGGACCTCGACGACCTCTTCGTGGCCGTCAGTGCATGTTTAAGAAAAGTCATTCAGCATGATGGCTCCAGCCTGCTGCTCTGCGATGAGGAGGCGGGGGAATGGCGTATTCATGTGTTGGACTTTGCTACGAATGAGAGTGTTGTCGAGCGCGGACGCAACGAGTCGGTAAGCTGGTCGCCGTCCTGCGTCGCGATTGAGACGGGCAAACCGGCGCTGTTTTTCGAGAAGGACCTCGTTGAGAAATCGTCGATCTCCGATATCGCACGTTGGATACTAGAAAGCGGCGTGAAATCATTCTGCAGCGTGCCCTTGCTGTCACACAACCGACCACTGGGCGCGCTGAACATCGGCCGCGGGCAGGACACCGGCTTTGCTCCGGAAGAAGTGGAGTTGCTGAGCCAGGTGGCGCAACAGATTACGCTCGCCGTCGAGAATGCCATGGCCTATAAACAGATCGCTCAGCTGAAAGACAAGCTGACGGAAGAAAAGCTGTATCTCGAGGAAGAGATCCAGACCGAGTACAACTTCGAGGAAATCATCGGTGAGAGCCATGCACTTCGAGCGGTGCTCAAAGAAGTCCAGATTGTTGCCCGGACGGATTCCACCGTCTTGATTTTGGGTGAAACGGGAACGGGCAAGGAACTCATCGCCCGCGCGCTGCACAATCACAGTGACCGGCGAGACCGCACCTTCGTCAAACTCAACTGCGCCGCGATTCCCACCGGACTGTTGGAGAGCGAATTGTTTGGGCATGAAAAAGGGGCGTTCACCGGCGCGATCGCGACAAAGATCGGACGGTTCGAGTTGGCGGACCGCGGCACAATCTTCCTCGACGAAGTCGGCGAGATCCCTTTGGAGCTCCAAGTCAAGCTGCTCCGCGTCCTTCAAGAACAGGAGTTTGAACATCTCGGGAGCACCAAGACCGTCCGCGTCAACGTTCGGGTGATTGCCGCCACCAATCGCGACCTCGTTCAGATGGTGCAAGATCAGACATTCCGAAACGATCTGTACTATCGGCTCAAGGTCTTTCCCATCACCGTGCCTCCCCTGCGCGAGCGTCCGGACGATATTCCCCTGCTGGTGCGACACTTTGCCCAGAAATTCGCTCAACGGATGAAAAAACGTATCGAGACGGTTCCGTCCGAGGCCATGAAGGCGCTGCAGAACTATTCCTGGCCCGGCAACGTGCGCGAGCTGGAAAACTTCGTCGAGCGAGCCGTCATCCTGACCCATGGACCGGATCTGTACGTGTCGCCGGCTGAGTTGAAACGGGCGCCGAACCATTCTGAGAATTCCGGGACGACCACTCTCGAACAGGCCGAGCGCGATCATATTCTCAAAGCCTTGCGCGAGACCAACTGGGTCATCGGCGGCACAGGAGGCGCAGCCGCCAAGCTCGGCATGAAACGCACCACGCTGCAATCCAAGATGCAAAAGCTCGGGATCGTCCGTCCACAGTAACGCCGACCTTTCGGCAGGTGCCTTAGACGCGACCGGTTAGTACCGCGACCGTAGCAGAAAGCGCTTTAGATCTGTGAGCCGATGAGCCCAAAAGAATACCACGGGAGTGTTCTGTGCCTGGATAAGATAGGCAGGGTTGAACACTCCTTGGATCACCGCAGCCGGAACGACATTCTGCTCTCCAAATTGTCTGACCCAGCTTCCGGCATCAACAGCCACTTCCTTATTGATACGTTTGCGGCTATTGATTTCTGAATTCGATGCCTTGCACTCCAGCATCGCAGGTCTTCCCCGATGTCATGACGCCCTTCCTTGGAACAATGGTTGCCTTGGGTCAGCAGACGAACGATGATCTCAGACAATCTCCATCCTAAGGAGGACACCATGCAGAAGCTGCGCCCGGTTCAACAATTCGGGAACTCGAGCCACAGATTGTGACTTCTACCGAGCGGTCCCGTTGACGGGAGTTCGACTGGACCTTTGCTTCGGTTTCTGCTTAGCAATGAATGCCGGCTGTGAGGACACAACAATGAAATGTCGCGTGTGTGGAGCGATGATGCAATCGGTGAAAACGGATTTGCCGTTTAAGGTAAGCGATCGCTCAATTGTCGTCATCAAAACGTTACCGGTGTTCTCTGCGACAATTGTACGGAGTATGTGCTCGAAGATCCGGTGATGGCGACCGTGGAGCGGATCCTCGACGCCGTGGACCAAGCAGCGGAATTGAGCGTGGTGAAATTTGCAGCCTGATGCGCCTCTTTAATATGCCATGAATATGCACATGAAGACGATAGTGCTACGGCTTGTCCTCTACATCCGTTAAACGAATCATAAGCCCATGGCATTTCCCGTCCCCCTCGACTTTCCCACTCGCTCTACCACCCACTCTCACTTCGGCATACGAATGAACCGCGCTTGATTTCGCTTCCGCTCTCCGTTGCCTCCGCCGACATTTCGACACCTGCCGAAGTGACGGCAGATCGACATCGGCACCGACTCCGGTCGATGCTCAAAATGTTTAGTGCCCAGGCGGAGATGTATCGTTCTCTTCGTAGGTTATCAGTCTTCTGAGCCTCTGGGTTCTCCTGGAACGTTCATTGCTCACACAATATCAAAAGAACGGTTGCTGAACCGAAAGCCAATCCAATAGGCAGAGAAAGGATGATCTTATGAGGACCACGATTCAAGGAGGCGAAAGGATACAACATATCGGGTGGCCTACCAGCATCGTCGGAGGGCTCCTCCTCATCAGTCTCGGATTGGAGTTGCTTGCACAACAAGTGTTCGGGCAGACCGATGCGGGCACTCTGCTCTGGGCACTCTATTTGGGTTTCTGGAGCCTTGCCCTGGGCGCGACCGGCTTCCTGCTTATCACAGTGCAGTGGTTGGTCAAATGGCGACGTGTTCGGACGAACCCTGTCACCATGAATCGATCATCCTCTACTGAATCGACGAGCAGCCGCTTCGAGAAACCTGAGTTGGGAAGTTCTTTTCCCCATCCTTCAGCAGAGTATGACTTCGGTTGTTCCAGACCGACGGTTATGGGAGCGCCGTGATCGAAACGAAACCGATGCCAAATCAGAGTCGCGTAAACGGATGGGTAGCGCGATGAGACAACATATGAATGGCGACTTTCCGTGCGAGCGACCACAGTAGCTCGCGAAGACAAGCGTGTCACCGAACCATTCCCGATTGCGCGGACTATGTCGGTTAGCATGCTTGAATTAGCCCACAACATCCGTATCGAGGTAGATCATGAGCCTTGAAGCAACCTACATCTTTGGTGCAATTGCCATTGGGATTGGCGCAACTCTGGTCATGGACCTTTGGAATCTGTTCCTGAAGCGTGCGTTCAGCATTCCTTCGCTCAACTACTGTTTGCTCGGACGCTGGCTTCGCCACATGCCGGGGGGCACGTTTCGGCATGCGAGTATCACCGCCGCGCCACAGAAGCCCTTCGAGTGCACGGTTGGCTGGATTGCCCACTACACTATTGGTGTCGTGTTGGCGCTTGTGTTCGTCGTTCTTACATCAGGTGACTGGCTTGCGCGACCAACTTTGCTGCCTGCGCTGCTCTACGGCATTGGCACCGTCGTGTTCCCGTTCTTCATCATGCAGCCGTCGTTCGGCCTCGGCATTGCTGCATCAAGAACGCCCAAACCAACGCAGGCCAGGCTGAAGAGCCTTGTGACACATACCGTATTCGGAGTCGGGCTGTATGTATGTGCACTTGGTGTGAGCTATGTGCTGCGGGTTCATGCCTAACAACGGCATGCAACCGACGCCCGCAATACGGCGCAGCTTGAATTCAGGCGTTAAGCGCCATAGACGAGCGCTTGGAGCTCCAAAGCAGCCATGAAAACCCAGTACTACACCGCCTCAAGCCTCGACGGGTTTATCGCAACGGAGGACCATTCATTGGACTGGCTCTTCCAGCTCGGCGACGTCAACCAAACCAGCTATCCCCGTTCATTCTTGAGGTCGGCGCTCTGGCCATGGGTTCCGCCACCTACGAGTGGATGCTCCGTCACGTGGTCAAGCCGGGAACTGAATCAGAGGTGCCGTGGCCCTACCGGCAGCCCGTCTGGGTCTTCACCAGCCGCGACCTGCCCACGGTCGCCGGCGCAGACATCCGGTTTGTGAGAGGCGACGTTCGGCCTGTCCACGAGAGGATGTGCGCGGCTGCACAGGGCAGAAACGTCTGGCTTGTCGGCGGCGGCGATCTTGCGGGCCAGTTCTACGATGCCGGGCTGTTGGACGAGTTGATTGTTCAAGTCGGCTCGGTCACACTCGGGGCCGGAAAGCCGCTCCTTCCTCGCAGGATAGCGTTCCCTCCCCTACGCCTGACTTCGGTTCAACAGATAGGAAGCGGGTTTGCAGAGTTGAGGTATGAGGTTCCTAGACTGAACCGTTGAAGTGCATAGCGCTACGAAAAGATTTCTCCTGCGTGATTTCGTTGATGACCTTCCCGTCAGTTGATGCCTCACAGCCTCACCTGCGTCCGCCGACATTTCGACACCTGCCGAATGGACGGCAGTCTTGTATCGGCTGCTCCTTTTATTTTGTTCCAAGATTTTCTTCAGCTAAATACATATTTCATCGTTCTATTCATGAGTTACACGTTCTGCGGACTCGCGATGCTTGCCTGGAACGTTCATTGCTGAAATCAATCTGTTAGATTCACATCGGTGGAGGGATAGCGAAAACAATCCACCGGCACAAACATGAGGGTATCCAACATGACTCGTCGTGGCTGGTTCAGCTCAGTGCTCTTACTTGTCATCATCTTCGCGATCGGTGCTGGTTTGGGATTGCGGAAGTATGAATCCATCCAAGCCAGTGCCGAGGCTTCTGCCGGCCAACCGGAACCGATGGAGTCGGTCGTGGTCGCATCCGCAAGGGACATTGAGCATCGACAAACGACGACATCTATCGGCACGGTTTTGGCGCTCCGATCGATCAGACTCAAGAACGAACTTCCCGGCACCGTGCGCCATGTCACGTTGACTCCGGGTCAGATCGTCGACAAGGGGGCGCTCCTCATCGCGCTCGATGTGTCCGTCGAGGAAGCCGACCTGAAGGCGCAAGAGGCCCAGGCCGCTCTTGCCAAAACGGTGCTCAACCGCCGGCACAATTTGAATCAAGAGCAGGCGACCACTCAAGAAGAGGTGGATCGCGCTCGCGCGGATCTCGACATCGCGTTGGCGCAGATCACGCGCACGAAAGCGATCATCGCGCGCAAGACGATCCGTGCGCCATTCAAAGCGCGGGTCGGCATCGCAGACGTGCATCCCGGACAGTATCTCGACGAAGGCACGCAACTGACGACGCTGCAAGGTGTTGGCGACGCGGTCCACGTGGATTTCACCGTCGCGCAGCAAGTCGCCGCTGGCTTGAGGGAAGGAGACAGTGTTGAAGTGTTCGTAGCAGGTCACTCTTCTCCGATCTCGGCCAGAATTGTCGCGCTCGATGCGCGCATCGACCCGACGACCCGCAATGAGATGGTGCGGGCGAGGATCGATGGATCGGACCGGACGCCGGCCCCTGGGGCCTCAGTGCGTGTCCAAGTTCCGGTCGGCTCATCGCGCAAGGCCATCGCTATCCCGGTCAGCGCGCTGCGCAAGGGACCAGGCGGCGATCAAGTCTTCGTGATCCAGCCGGATGAGCAGGGCAAAACCCGGGCGCAGGCCCGGCTAGTCGAGAGCGGCGCCATGCTCGGCGACGAGATTATCATCCATTCTGGATTGTCTGCCGGTGATCTGGTGGCCGCTTCCGGATCCTTCAAACTGCGCGACGGCGCGCTGGTCGCCGTAACCGCGAACGGGGCAAAAAGAACCGGGTGAGCGAGCCGAACAGGCAATAAAAGGATATTCGCATGCGCTCATTCACAGACATCTTTATTAAGCATCCGGTGCTGGCCGTGGTCGTCAACCTGGTGATCATCCTCGCCGGCTGGCGAGCGTTGACGGCCCTGCCGGTGCAGCAATACCCCCAGATCGAAAGCTCGTCCGTGATCATCACGACGGTCTATTACGGGGCGAGCGCCGAAACGGTTCGCGGATTCTTGAGCACGCCGATCGAGCGGGTCGTGTCCGCGATCAGCGGCGTCGATTACGTCGAATCGACCAGCCGGGCCGGTGTCAGCACCGTCACGATTCATCTCAAACTGAACCACAACAGTACCGCGGCGTTGGCCGAAGTGACGGCGCGACTCCAGCAAGTGCGCGCGGAGTTGCCGACGGCAGCGGAACCGCCGGTGATCGAGTTGCAGCGCGCCGACCGGCCTTATGCCTCGTTCTACCTCAGCTTCTCCTCCAGCGAACGAACCGTCCCGGCCGTCACGGACTGGCTGCTGCGCACGCTCCAACCGCAACTGGCCACGCTGGCCGGTATCCAGCGAGTCACCTTCGAAGGCGGGCGACAGATCGCTATGCGCATCTGGATCGATCCCGACCGCCTCGCATCCCTCAATCTGTCGCCCGGCGACGTGCAGAACGCGCTGCGGAACAACAACTACCTGGCCGCAGTCGGGCGGACGAAGGGAAACTTCGCTCAGATCAATCTGCTCGCGAACACCGATCTGCGCTCCGCCGCCGAGTTCGAGGAGCTGATCGTCGCCGACCGAGGCGGCGCCATCGTCCGGCTCAAAGATATTGCGAAGGTGGAGCGCGAGGCTGAAGAAGCCGACATGATCGCCAAGTACAACGAGACGGAAGGCGTGTACCTCGGGATCTGGCCGGTACCGGGTGTGAATGAAATCGAGGTCCAGCACCGGCTGGTCGATGAGATGGCACGCATCCAGCCGACGCTGCCCCCCGACATCGACATGCGGCTGGTGTGGGACGGCACGATGTTCATGCGCAATGCGCTGACGGAAATCACGAAGACCCTGTCCGAGACGATCTTGATCGTGGCGATCGTCGTCTTTTTCTTCATGGGCTCGGTCCGGACGGCGCTGGTCCCGCTCGTTGCGATACCCGTGTCGCTGATCGGCACGGCGCTCTTCATGTTGGCCTTCGGCTTCAGCCTTAATCTATTGACACTGCTTGCCATCGTCTTGTCGGTGGGGCTGGTCGTGGACGATGCGATCGTCGTCGTCGAAAACGTCGAGCGGCATGTGCGGCTGGGCAAGTCGCGGATCGACGCGGCATTGATCGGCGCCCGAGAACTGCTCGGCCCGATCATCGCCATGACGATCACGCTGGCAGCGGTCTACACACCGATCGGCTTCCAAGGGGGGTTAACCGGCTCGCTCTTTTTGGAGTTTGCGATCACGCTCGCCACGGCGGTCGTGCTGTCGGGCGTCGTCGCCATCACCCTGTCGCCGGTCATGAGTTCACGATTCGTTCACCCGCAGGGCAAAGAAGGCCGGCTGACCGCTTTTGTCAACCGACGATTCGAAGAGGCGCGCCGTGTCTACGCGTGGCTGCTCGACGGCGCATTGACGATGCGCTGGGGAATCGTCGCGGCGGCATTGTTGATCATGGTCATGGCCTGGCCGCTGTACCTGTTTTCGCGACAAGAACTCGCGCCGGTTGAAGATCAAAGCCACATCAGCCTGTTCTTCGAAGCGGCCCCCGATTCGACGGTTGCCGCCAGCAACCGCGAGCATCTAAACGTCGTCAAGCCATCACATCCCTGCCCGAAACGAGGTTCACGTGGTCGCTGACAACGTCCTGGGGCGGTTTCGGCGGCTTGGTGGCGAAGGACTGGCACGAGCGAGCCCGCTCGACCGAGGAGATGTACGGCGAGCTGTTCGGTCGGGTCGCTCAGGTGCCGGGTCTGCGCGTGTTCCCGCGCTTGGATCCGCCTCTACCGACGCCGGGGCAGTATGACGTCGAGCTGCTTCTACAGAGCGACCTGCCGATCGACCGGTTGCTTGAGACGACGCGGAGCGGTCCTGGCCGCCGGGTGGCAGAGCGGCATGTTCCTGTATGTGGACACCGACTTGAAGATCGACTTGCCCGAAGCGCGTGTCGTGCTGGATCGCGAGCGCCTTGCCGATCTTGGGTTCGACCTGGCCGGAGTCGGCCGTGAACTGGGCACCATGCTCGGCGGCGCCTATGTGAACCGGTTCAACTACTTCGATCGGAGCTATAAGGTCATTCCGCAGCTCGGGGATGCGGACCGCGCCACGGTCGGCCCATTGCTCGACCTCAAAATCAAAACGCCGAGCGGCCAACTTGTGCCGGTGTCGACATTCACGCACATCGAAACAAACACCGCGCCACGCACCTTGAACCGTTTTCAACAGCGCAACGCCGTGCGCATCTTTGGCGGCGTCAAACCGGGCATCACGAAAGATCAAGGACTGCGCGTGGTGGAAGAGGCCGCGGCCAAGGCGAGCAATCCTCCTGTCGTGCTCGACTATGCAGGTGAGTCGAGACAGATCCGCCAGGAAGGAGCTGCGCTGACCGCCACGCTCGGGTTTGCGGTCGTGCTGATTTATCTCGTGCTGGCCGCTCAGTTTAAAAGCTTTCGCGACCCGTTGATCGTCCTGTTGGGCTCGGTTCCTCTCGCGATCTCCGGCGCGCTGGTGTTCAGCTTTCTGGATCTCACCACGATCAATATCTATTCACAGGTCGGCCTCATCACGCTGGTGGGCCTCATCGCGAAAAACGGCATCTTGATCGTGGAATTCGCCAACAAGCTTCAAGCTCGCGGACTCGCTCGTATCGACGCGGTGCGCGAAGCTTCCTTGACCAGACTGCGGCCGGTGCTGATGACCTCCGCAGCCACCGTCTTCGGACATCTTCCCCTAGTGCTGGTTTCTGGTCCCGGCGCCGCGGCCCGCAACAGCATCGGGATGGTGTTGGTCACAGGGATGACGGTCGGCACGTTGTTCACCCTGTTCGTCGTGCCGGTGTTCTACTCCTTGATCGCCGCGCAACACCAGCCGAGCCTGGAGTCCGAAGGGATATCGCTCGACGCTGATGATGAGGAGCTGCTCAAGGTGGGAGCACCGGGCTGAACGGATTTCGAAATAGGAAGAATTCAAGGATATCAGTCATGCTGATGATTATTTCAGAGAAGAATTTGGATTCGGTTGAGTGCAGCCTTCGGGTCATGCAAGAGGAATCTATTGGCCGGCCATCCTTCTTGAACGAGGCATTGCATCTCGGAGTTTTGCAGCCGGTAAACACTTGGGCAGCTCAGGTGGAGTGGCTTCCTGAACGAATGCACCGGAAAACCATGCAGAGAGACGATGATCGACTGGATCCTTTCCTCCCTACACTTCCTATTGGTCTTTGCGCTGGTCGCTATCCTCGCCGCGCATAACGCCCTCATCAGACCGGGGATAACGGCGTCTAGTCTGCGTCTGGCCGCAAACTTGGATCGCGCTTATGGGGCGAGCGCGGTGCTGCTGCTTGGCGTGGGATTCAGTCGCGTCTATTGGGGCACAAAGGGATCGTCCTTTTATCTGTTGAACCCCCTCTTCTGGACCAAGATCGGTCTCTTCATGACAGTGGCGATACTCTCGATTCCGCCGACCATCCGGCTCATCCGATGGAGCAAACAGGCTCACTCGCAAGCGGAATTTCTGCCGTCTGACGAGCAGATTCGATGTCTTCAACACTGGTTGCGCGCAGAGGCGTTCGTGCTCCTGTTGATCCCATTTGTCGCAGCGGCCATGGCCCGAGGAATAGGGTTTTAACAAATGCAAGATGCTCAAAAAGGCTGTCCGGCATCCCGTCAAAGATCGATGTCGATTTGAAGCCTACTCGTTCGACTATTGGGTAGGCAACGATACCGACGCGCATGAAATGAAAGGAGCTCTGTTATGCGATTCATGGTGATCCTAAAGGCAACCAAGGATTCGGAAGCGGGCGTGATGCCGAGCGAGCAGTTGTTGACCGAGATGGGCAAATACAACGAAGAACTGGTGAAGGCCGGCGTGATGCTGGCCGGCGAAGGACTTCAAGCGAGCTCGAAGGGCGCGCGTGTCAAGTTTTCGGGGAGCAAGCGCACCGTGATCGACGGGCCCTTCGCCGAAACCAAAGAGCTGATCGCCGGATACTGGCTCTGGCAGGTGAAGTCGAAGGAAGAGGCGATCGAATGGGTCAAGCGATGCCCCAATCCCATGCCTGGAGAATCTGAGATCGAGATCCGCCAGGTCTTCGAGGCGGACGATTTCGGCGCCGAATTCACCCCTGAGCTGAGAGAACAAGAAGAGCGGCTGCGAGTCAAAGTCAACCAGACTGCAAAAGAGACGCAGTAGGAACTTACGAAAGGTAAACCATCATGCATATTCAACCCTATCTGTTTTTCAACGGCCGAGCGGAGGAAGCACTCAATTTCTATACAAAGGCGGTCGGCGCCGAGGTCACCACGCTGATGCGCTTCAAGGACAGTCCGGAAGGCTCCCCCACCGACATGACTCCGAAAAGCTGGAGCGACAAAGTGATGCATGCCAATGTTCGCATCGGCGAGACACAGGTCATGGCTTCAGATGGTTGCAGCCAAGAGCCGTTGGGCTTTCACGGGTTTTCGCTCTCTCTATCCGCCGGCACGATCGCTGAGGTCGACCGATGTTTCATGGCGTTGGCCGATGGAGGCAAAGTGGATATGCCGCTCAGCAAAACGTTTTGGTCGCCGCGATTCGGCATGCTCACGGATCGTTTCGGTGTGGCCTGGATGATCGGCCTGTTCGACGCTAAGACAAAAGCTGCATAACTATTCATAACCAGCGGTCGATTCATTGAGGACCGCGCAGACGGAGGAAGTCATGTCGTATGTGGATGGATTTGTATTGCCGGTGCCGAAGAAGAACCTCAAAGCGTATTTTCAGATGGCCAAGAACGCCGGCAAGATCTGGCGGGAACATGGCGCACTGGAATACCGCGAGTGTGTCGGTGACGACCTCAAGGTAAAGATGGGTCTTCCGTTTCCCCGATTGGCCAAACTGAAGCCCGGAGAGACGGTCGTATTTTCATGGATCGTCTACAAGTCACGAGCCCACCGCGACCGTGTGAACGCCAAGGTGATGAAAGACCCTCGTATGAGTGGAATATGCGACGAGAAATCGATGCCGTTCGACGTCAAGCGCATGGCGTATGGTGGGTTCAAGGTAGTAGTCGCGGCGTAGCTCCGAGTTCTCGATCAATTCTCTTTAGTCGATTTCATTTCGATTGATGAAGAGGTTTCACATGGCCGACATTATTCATCGCGTAGCAATCAAGGCTGGTCCTGACAAGGTTTTTTGGGCGCTCTCGACGATCGAGGGACTTGCTCTTTGGTGGACGGAGGACACAAAGGGTGGTTCTGAAGTCGGCAAGACCATTACGTTTCAATTTCGTGATCCCAAGGGTGCAATCATAGGTGAATTCGAGATGGAAGTGTTGAAGCAAGAGCCGTTCAAGAGGGTCCAATGGAAGTGTAAAAGTGGACCGGCAGAGTGGCTCGAAACTGAAATTACTTTCGATCTGAAACAAGAGAACGACTTCACCATCTTGCTGTTCGGTCACCGCAACTGGAAGGAACCCGTTGAGTTTATGGCCCACTGCAGTACGAAGTGGGCCATGTTTTTGATAAGCCTCAAGGAACTCTTAGAAACCGGGAAAGGTAAACCGTCCCCCAGAGATATCAAGATCGACAATTGGAATTGACTCGAAGGGATCTACATCCGTTGGGGATGAGGATTTATTGCCATGAAAGTATTTGTCGCGGGAAGTACCGGAGCCATCGGCAGGGTCCTTGTGCCGCAACTGGTTGAAAATGGACATGAGGTTATTGCGCTCGTTCGTAGCGACCGGAAGGCCCAAGCCCTCCTGGCCATGGGGGCGAAGGTAGCTACGGCTGACGCGCTCAACAAGGAGGAGTTAACGGCGGCCATCAGGAAGGCCGAGCCGGAAGTAATTATTCATCAGCTGACGGCCCTCGCCCACGCCGGCAACCTCAAAAAGCTTGACGATGAGTTTGTGCTGACCAACCGATTCCGTACCGAGGTCACGGGCACCCTGCTCGCGGCAGCACGTCTGGTGGGAGCACGCCGGTTTATTGGGCAGAGTTTCTGCGGGTGGCCGTTCGCACGTGAGGGTGAGCCGGTGAAAGCTGAGGAAGCCCCGCTCGATCCGACCCCCCCCACCGGCTTCGCCAAGATCTTGGCGGCAATCCGGTACCTGGAAGAGACAGTCCGAAAGACCGTGGACCTCCAGGCGCTCGCCTTGCGCTACGGACCCTTCTACGGACCTGGCACCGGGATTGCGCAGGATGGGCCGGTTATCAAACTCGTCCGCAAGCGAATGCTCCCGATCGTCGGCAACGGGGCCGGTATCTGGTCCTTCATCCACATTCACGACGCAGCGCGCGCGACGGTCGCCGCCGTTTCGAGCGGTAGTCCAGGGATCTATAATGTGGTGGACAACGAGCCGGCGCCGGTCACAACGTGGCTTCCGGCGCTTGCCGACGCCGTGGGTGCGAAGCCGCCGTATCGAGTGCCGGTTTGGCTTGGCAAGCTGGCCATCGGCGAGGGTGGCGTGTCGATGATGACGCAGATCCGTGGCGGATCGAACGCCAAGGCGAAACGTGAGTTGGGATGGGAGCCAACGTATCAGACCTGGAGGCGGGGTTTCGTCGAAGGGCTTGGTTAAGGTCTTCCATCATCCAAACGGGTAAGCTGAGTGCCACGGGCTCTGGCTCGATTTTTTTACAGGTGATTTTATGCATCCACTATTCAAGAAGACGCACGTATGCAGCATATATGGTGGCCCACCGGCATCGTCGGCGGGCTGCTATTCATCAGTCTCGGATTGGAGTTACTTGCGCAACAAGTGTTTGGACGGACCGATCTGAGCACCTCTGCTTTGGGCACTCTATTTGGGTTTCTGGAGCTCTTTTCTGGGCACGATCGGTTTTCTGGTTCTCGCCGTACGATGGTTCGTGGAGTGGCGACATGTTCGAGCGAGCTTGGGGGTGAACGGACCAGAACGAAATCTGAACGAGTTGTGGTCTGTCGATTTCAGCCCAGCTCGTTCGACTAATGAGTAAGAGACCTCCAAGATCCCTTGGAACGATGCCCTAACACGAAGCAGAGAGGAAGGACGCCATGCTGAAGATCATTATTGCCGTCATGATTCTCCTTGTCGCGACGCTGCTGATCTACGCTGTCACGAAACCGGATACCTTTCGCCTCCAGCGATCGACAATGATCAAGGCGCCGCCTGAGAAGATCTTCCCGTTCATCAACGATTTTCACCAGTGGCTGGCCTGGTCGCCTTGGGAGCGGCTGGACCCAGAACTGAAACGATCCTTTAGCGATGCGTCACAAGGCAAAGGGACACAGTATCAGTGGGAAGGCAACAGCCAGGTGGGCACAGGAGGCATGGAAATCCTGGAGACTGCTCCGTCCTCGAGAATCCTGATCAAGTTGGACTTCCTTAAGCCGTTCGAAGCTCACAACTTCGCCGAGTTTACGCTGGAGCCACAAGGCACTTCCACGAACGTCACCTGGGCGATGTATGGCCCCCAACCGTTCATGGCGAAGATTATGAGCGTCTTTTGCATGATGGACCGCATGGTTGGGCCGCAGTTCGAGACCGGCCTAGCGAATCTCAAAGCGCTCGCTGAAGAATACGGCACGTCTCATGCACTACGTTGATGGATCTGTGTTACCTCGGACGAAGAAAAACCTGAAAGCCTATGCGCAGGCGAAAGGGAAATTGTTATGCGAAGGCTGATCGCTGCAATGAAGATTTCGGTGGACGGGAAGATCGAGGGACCGGAGGGATATGCGGATTGGGTAGACGCGTGGTCGGACGACTACGGCCTGATGTCGCAAGTCGACGCCTGCGTGCTTGGGGGAGGTATGTACCCCGGCTATGAGCAGTATTGGTCCGCGATACAGAATGAGCCGGACAAGCCGCTCCCGATGACCGGCAAGGCGCCGACGCCGGCTGAGATCGAATGGGCCCGCTTCGCTGCGCAGACCCCGCATTATGTCCTGTCCAGCACCCTGACTTCGGCTCTCTGGCCGAAGACGAGTTTCGTCCGGAGACTCAAAGAAGTTGAAGCCCTCAAGCAGCAACCCGGCAAGGACATCTACCTCGTCGGGGGTGCTCGAACAACCGCGAGCTTGATCGATGCCGGGCTGGTGGAAGAACTCCGACTTATTGTGTATCCGCTGATCGCCGGTGGCGGGAAGGCGCTTTTTGCAATGACGGAGCGTCGTCGTGAACTTCAACTACAGAAAGTTCAGCAGCTTCACGGTGGGCGTGTCAGCCTGATCTATGGAATCGGCTAACGACCCACGGCAGCAAGTTGACGCGCAACCCATTTTCTGAATCACGAAATTGCGTGCGTGTTCATGACTGGAGGATCTTCATACATACACAACTTAGGAGAACAAGCCTATGAGACTCGAACACAAAATAGCGATTGTGACTGGTGGCGGCACGGGCATCGGCGAAGCAATTGCGAAGGCTTGTGCCCGGGAAGGCGCGAAGGTCGCGATCACCGGACGGCGGAAGGATGAGCTGGAGCGCGTCGTCAGAGACATCGAACGGAAAGGCGCACAGGCTTTGGCGCTCCCTGGCAGCGTGACGAATGAAGCCGACGTGCAGGAAGCGGTGGCGGCTACTCTCCGCACGTTCGGCCGTCTCGACATCCTGGTCAACAACGCGGGGAACCTCTTCTATGCAGGACCCTTGCATGAAATAACCGACAAGGTGTGGGACGAGACGATAGATGTCTTCCTGAAGGGAGTTTTCCGCTTTAGCCGGGCTGTGATACCGGCGATGATTCGTCAAGGCGAGGGCTCCATTGTCAATATTTCAACAGTATCCGCCCTTAAAGCTACACCCGGGTTTCCCATGCACGCGTATGCCGCGGCTAAGGCGGGAGTCAACATGCTGACCAAGACAATGGCAATCGATTACGCAAAGGCGAAGATCCGGTGTAATGCAGTCTGCCCGGCCGGCGTCATCACGCCCGGCGTGGCATCGATGATCAGCGATCAAAAGAATAAGGCCGCGTTCGATGCCATGCACCCGCTCGGTCGCATGGGATTGCCCGAAGAGGTCGCAGAGGCGGTTCTCTATTTCGCGTCGGATGAGTCGCGTTGGACGACCGGCAGTATCTTACCGGTGGACGGAGGCATCATGGCTGCGTGACGTTCCGTGCGACCAGAGGCCTGCGCCGAGAGATAACAAAATCGATAATTGGAATTAACTCTAATGAGATCTAATCTGTAGAAAGATATGCCCGTTCACTGTTTCTCACAAAACAAGGAGGTCACTATGCGTTTCCGATTCGTTTCCTTTAGTTGTCTAGCCCTTGCCTTGATCGCATCCCCGATCATAGCCAAGGAGAAGAAGCACGAAAAACCGATGGACCCACAGCAGATGATGGAGATCTGGAAGCAGGCCGCCGTACCGGGCGAGCCACACAAGCTATTTGCCGGCTTAGCCGGTACCTGGACGACCACGACCAAAGAATGGATGGAACCAGGCAAGCCGCCGACGGAATCCACCGGTACGGCGGAGCTGAAGATGTTGCTGGATGGACGATTTCTTTATCAGGAATACAACGGCGAGATGATGGGACAGCCTTACTCCGGAATCGGGATCGACGCCTATGACAACATGACCAAAAAATATACGACGGCCTGGATGGACTCCATGGGCACCGGCATTTTCATTATGCAAGGCACTGCCGGCGCCGATGGAAGAACCATCACGCTGAAAGGGTCCCATCCTGAACCCGGTGGAGGCCAAATGAGTCATCGTGCCGTCTGGAAGATCATCGATCATGACAACCAGACCTTTGACATGTACGGCACACACCACGGCGGCAAGGAAATGAAGGTGATGGAGATCGTCTACACGCGGAAGCAGTAGGTCTTGAATAATGGAAGCGGTCGGAGTCATTCTCTTGCGCGAGCTGCTCGGAATGACTCTCGACCTCCTTCCTTTTCTCGTACGAGGTTTTTCCTGTGATTCAGCTCCTCTTGGTGGGGGGCCAAGGCATCAGATCCATCCCCTGCCGTAGCGGGTCCATGGGCCATATTCAGATCACGTCCACGACCATGCCGGCTCTCGTAGAGTCGAACATGGGCGCTGACCTGGAGCCGCTCTCGAGGGTTTCCATGTGCGCATCTGCTGCGGTTTGTCGCCTCAGTTCTGGCCTGCGCCAGTCGACATTTCGGCACCCGCCGAATTAACGGCGGGCATCGCCTCGGCACCCCATCGCTTTACCACTCACATTGTTGTCGAGATACGGAAAGATTCCGTCGCTCTATTCGCTGGTTATGAATCTTCGCTGATCACTCTGCATCCTGGAACGTTCATTGCTGAACCCATCTGTCAGAGTCATGCCGTGGAGAGAAATATCGAAAACCTTCTACCGGCACTGAAAGGAGGGTAGCGATCATGAATCGTCGTCGGTGGTTATGGTTACCGATCGTGATTTGCGGGTTGGTGTTATTTCTTTCCCCGTCGGAAGGAACGGCTGGAATACGCGGATCGCACGGAGAAAGTTTTAGCGCCGACACCGTGGCCGATTCTCATCAGCACAGGTCTCATGCGGAAATCACAAGCCGACAAACCCTCGGTGGACGCCCCTATTCGCTATTCATGCACCATACTGCCGGCTATTTTGTGTTCGCCATCGGCGTGCTGATGGCCATGGACCGAGCGACACATTCCCGGCAGCGTCCTCTGCAATATGCCATCGGCATCGCATGGACGCTATTCGGTCTATTCATCTTCGTTCGAGCGGACCCGGACGGTTGGCCGATGGGATCAGGGTTCTGGGAAAGTTGGACCATGCCGACCCATACCGAATGGCTGCAGCATAAATTGTTGTCTTTCATTCCCTTGTTGCTAGCTCTGTACGCGTTTCTTCGGCACGCGATGGAACAGGACTATGGGACACCCTATGTTGCGGTCGGATTGGCCGTTATCGGCGCAGTCGGCCTGCTCAGTCATCAACACCTCGACCATCCAGGCTTGGATATCGTGAACATCCAGCATCGTTTTTTTGCGGGCACCTGTCTACTAATAGCGTTCAGTCTTCTGCAGGAGGCGAGAGGTCGATGGATTGCAAACAACAAAAAGCTCATTTTCCCTACACTGCTCATCCTTCTCTCCCTGCAACTCGTCTGGTACACCGAATGACAAGGCTAGAGAGTTTCCTAGCTGTGCGGCGCCTCAGACACTTGTTTGACTGAAGAAGAGGTCTCGCATCAACGCTGCAAGGGTGAGGAACGGCATGTCGGCAAAGAATCCCGAAGAAATATGCCGCCGGTTCCAACGGTACATGGCCGAAGGAGATCTGGATTTGGTGCTGAGCCTTTACGATGAAGAAGCGGTGTTTGTGAAGCAGACGGGTGAAGTCACGAAAGGCAGCCAGGCATTGAAAGCGGAGTTGGCGCCGCTTGTCGCGAAGAAGCCCCGTTTTGACTACGAAATCAAGCGAGTGGTGGAGACCGGAGATATCGCGTTGATGCATACGAAATGGAACGTGTCCGGAAGGGAGCCGATCACGGCCTATGCGATCGAAGTCGCGCGACGTCAGCCTGACGGCACATGGCGCTGGCTCATCGGCGATCCCTATACGGTCGGAAAGAATGTCAGCGCCTCGAGCAAAGGCCGCTGATGCTGGGCTACAGAATATCCGGGAAGGAAACATCCCGCTTCGTGATCTGTGGATGTCCGTGTCGATTCCGGACTTCCGGCACGACTAACTGTGAGAGGTGGTACGCACGAAGAAGCAGGAGAAGGAAGGGAGGAGAAAAATATGAAATTCTAGAACACCATCGATCATCGTAAGCGGCAATCTGTCTCAACAACTAATTATAAACTGCTCAAAGGGAGGACCAGATGAAGAACAAAGTCTCATGGTTTGAAATTCCGGCGTCGGATTTTCAGAAGGCAAAGAAGTTCTATGAAACGGTGTTCGACCGGAAAATAGACCTGTGGGGCGATGAGGGAGCCATGGCTACCACCACAGCAGTCGATAAAGATCAGAATCCGGTTGAGCCGGGCGGCATCAACGGAGGGTTCTATAAACGCAAATCCAAAGACGAGCACCCGTCAGTCGTCGTGCAAACCGAATCGATCGACAAGACGCTGAAGGCCATCGAAACGGGAGGTGGAAAGGTCGTGACACCCAAACATTCCATCGGAGAATGGGGCTTCATGGCGGATTTTGCGGATCCCGAAGGCAATGTCGTCGGTCTTTGGGAAAAGCCCGAGGCAAAGAGATGAAAAAGATCATGAGGACCACGTATGCCAGAAAATCATAGATCAAACGGCTCGAAGAGCGCCGGATGAGATGAAGGATATGCCGACTCTGGCTAAAATTGTCCCCTTTCTCTGGTACGCCAAAGAAGCCGAACAAGCCGCGCTAATGGGCTTCCGCAGTGTGCTTCAGGTCGCAGTGCGATTAAAAAAGAATCGGCCAAGGTGACGCTTAACCCGTCTTAGCAGCAGGCGCGCCCTCAACATCTTGCAACATGAGTGAGCGAATGCAGCCAACACGTCTCGGAACCCGCGTCGACGCATAGGGCACGACGCAGCAGGAACGAAAGCAAAGCATCCGACATTTCTCAAATCGAAAGGACACGATATGGCCAAGAATACGATTGCCAAGAACACGATTTGCCTGTGGTACGACAAGGACGCGGAAGCTGCCGCGCGTTTCTACGCGGCGACCTTTCCCGGCAGCGCCGTGGGAGCGATCTACCGCGCTCCGAGCGACTTTCCGTCTGGCAAAGCCGGCGACGTACTGACGGTGGACTTCACCGTCGCCGGTGTTCCCTGTCTCGGGCTCAATGGCGGTCCCGCCTTCAAGCACAATGAAGCCTTCTCATTCCAGATCGCGACCGACGACCAGGCGGAGACCGACCGCTACTGGGACGCCATCGTCGGCAATGGCGGTCAGGAGAGTGAGTGTGGCTGGTGCAAGGACAAGTGGGGCGTCTCCTGGCAGATCACGCCGCGTGTGCTGATGGAGGCAATGGCGGCCGGCGGCGATGAGGCCAAGCGCGCGTTCGTTGCGATGATGACCATGCAGAAGATCGACGTCGCCGCCATCGAGGCAGCGCGGCGCGGAAGCGGCGCGAAGGCTACGGGTGCGAAAGCATGAGCGAGAGGTCTCGCCCACACCATTCATGACCGCGTCTGCTGCAATCGCTGATACGCCGCTGTGACAAGCTTGGTGCGCCGGCCCGACGAGTGCGACAAGCGCTGAACGATAGATGCCATTCGATGAACAAGGAGATACCCGAATGACCAAACACAAGACCGGAACACAAGAAGGAGATACAACCATGCTGAAAAAGGTCGCGTACGTAAGCCTGTTCGTCAACGACCAAGACAAGGCGCTCGACTTCTACACAAACGTCCTTGGCTTCGAGAAGCGGTTCGATAACCCGACACCGAACGGACCGCGGTGGCTGACCGTCGCCGTCACGGGTCAGGACCTTGATCTCGTTCTCTGGCCAGGCACACCCGGGCAGGGCCGGCCGGTATATGGCCGCGTGTCCGCCGCGTACACCATCGAGGTCAGCGATTGCCGAAAGATGTTCGAGGGGCTGAAGTCGCGCGGCGTGAAATTCGACACGGAGGTGCTCGAGTACCCCTGGGGCTCTGTCGCGGTGTTCCAGGACCCTGACGGCAACCGGCTGCAGCTCCGACAAGGGCGCTAGACATCTCGTGGCACATCGTGCCGAAGGCATTGGGCGAAATGATGCCAGATCCCGATCCCAAACGAGCCAAGCGCGTGGCAGATGCGATGCTGAAGATGGTGAACTCGATTTGGCGGCGCTCCAGGCGGCCTATAAAGCTAGGTGATAGACGACAAGTTCGGCATGTATTGGGTTGGATTGTAAATGATGAGCGCATTCTCTTCTAAAGGCACAGTGATTGACGGGAAACGACCATGCGGTTCTTAACTATTCTCTCCTTACTGCTCGTCGCCGTTACCATGGCCACGTCGCTGGCGCACGCGCTGGAATGGCCGGGTAAGCGTCGTCTCGGCGAAGCCGCGTACAAGACCACGCAGGCGATCTACTACCCAGGCTTCACGTTCGGCGGTTTGTTCGGAGAGTTCGGCGGGATGGTCTCGCTTGCCGTGCTGTTCTATCTGACGCCGGCAGGAACAAGTCGCTTTTGGTGGACGGCAGGAGCCCTGCTCTTGATGTTGGCGGCGCACACGGTCTATTGGCTGATGACGCACCCGATCAACAACTTTTGGGTCAAGGACGTGGCCACATCGGGGGCTGGTTCGGCGTTCTTTTCGACATTCGCAGTCACACAAACCGGCGACTGGACGGAACTGCGAGACGCCGGGGAAGGCTCGCACGCGGTCAGAGCATGCTTGCATGTGCTGTCCCTGATAGCGATCGCCATGGCAACGTCGCTGTTTCCATAGGAGGACCGACATATGAGCAAACTTCGTGTCCACAGCTTCTCGATCTCACTCGACGGGTACGGCGCTGGCCCCAACCAGAGCCGCGACAACCCGCTCGGCGTTGGAGCAGACAACCTTCACGATTGGGTCATCGCCACACGTACGTGGCGGAAGATGCACAGCGAAAAGGGTGGCGCACGAGGTATTGATGACGAGTTCATGGCGCGTGGCACCGTCAACATCGGCGCCTGGATCATGGGCCGCAATATGTTCGGCCCCATTCGAGGAGCATGGCCTGACGATACGTGGAAAGGCTGGTGGGGCGATGATCCGCCATTTCAGCTTCCGGTATTCGTGCTCACTCATTATCCCCGAGCGCCGATCAAGACGGAGAATGGAACGATCTTCCATTTCATCACCGATGGCATTCACGCCGCTTTGAAGCGCGCCGGCGAAGCGGCCGGTGGAAAAGACGTGCTGGTCGGCGGCGGTGTCGCGACAATTCGGCAATATCTTCAATCGAAACTTATCGATGAAATGCACCTCGCCGTTGCTCCGATCCTCCTCAGGTCCGGCGCACACCTCTTTGCCGATCTGGACCTGCCATCATTCGGTTATCACTGTACAGAACACATTCCTACCAAGAGTGTCACGCATGTCGTTCTCGAGAAAAGGTTGATCTCAGGGGCGACGAGGAAGCCATGACTACCACAGGCGCCCCTTCGCCCCTCCATTCGTCGTATCGCGGGAAGGTGGCTCTTGTTGTGGAAAGGGCCGGCCAGGAGGCGCAGCACCAGGCCGCCTTGTCCACTCCGATGAGACGCATCGACAGCGACGAAGAGGTCGCAGCCACCGTCCTGTGGCTCTGCTCGGACCAGGCGTCATTCGTCACGGGCGTCACCGTGCCCATCGATGGTGGTCAGTACGCCGACCTCAAGCAGAAAGGAAACGCACTGTCGTATCCCGATCCAAAGTATTTTGGTGACAAGGGCGAGATCAGTGCAATCTACCGGCCAGCGAGCCAACCGCCGGACCTCGAAGTCGGTGCGAACAGAACGCTTTATTATGTGGCAACCGGCATCTCGACACATGGCCAGTTCGGGCTCTATCGATGGGATTCGAAATCGCGCTCGACAGGGCCCAATGCACATTTCCACAGGACCATGTCCGAATCGTTTTTCATCTTGTCTGGGACCATGCGACTCTTTAACGGAGAACGTTGGATTGACGCGACAGCAGGAGATTTCTTGTACGTGCCGGAAGGTGGAATTCATGCGTTTCACAATGAATCCGACGAGCCGTCCTCGATGTTGATCCTGTTTGCGCCCGGTGCTCCGCGTGAGGGGTACTTCGAAGCTCTCGCTGAAAGGGCCGCCGGTCGGCAGTTCAGCGAAGAGGAATGGAAGGATCTCTGCATTCGCCACGACAATTACTTTATATGACGACGAACCAAAATGCATATTCCTATCAGCGATACCGCGTAAGAAATGACCACAAACGCTCCAAAGATCCGTTTCAAAGCAAACTCTTGCGGCCGGCAGCGACTGCGAAGGCGGCCCTTGGGCCTTTCTTATCCTGCCAAAGAACGCCAGTGCGAAACTCCCCACGCGGGGCATGACGACAGTCGAAGGGCACCATCAATGGCTATCCCTTTCGAGCTACGCTCGAGCCAGACGGTCAACGAGGCCATTGGCTCAAGGTGAACAGGAAGATGCGCAAAGCCACATACGCGCACGTAGGCGATGTCGTCACGTTAGAGATCATGTCAGCTGGTGAGAAACCGGAACCCAGGGTCCCGGCTGATCTGCGGAAGGTTCTGGCTGCGGCCCCCAAGGCGCAGGCGTAGTGGTCGGACATCACGCCCATTGCGCGCAGAGACTGGATCCACTGGATTACTTCCGCCAAGCTGCCAGAGACTCGCGCGCGCCGGATTGACAACGCCTGCTGGATGCTCGCTGCTGGGAAGCGACGCGTTTGCTGCTTCGATCGGTCTGGATTCTATAGTAAGAGCTTCGGCTCTCCTAAAGCGGCGGATTAGATGAAATCCAGCCTTATGTCGTCGCCGGCGCCTAACAATTCATTCAAGCCGACGCCGCTTCCCAGCGCGGCTCCATTCAGGCGTTGGGCCGCACAAAGTGAGGTGGAAATATGAAAGTCAAACGCATCATGTCCAACATCGCGACATCAGAGATCAACAAGGCGAAAGTTTTTTACGGGGACATATTGGGCCTTGAACTGCTGATGAATTATGGTTGGTTTCAAACGTACGGCTCAGACGCAAAGATGACTGTTCAGGTGAGTTTTGGATCCGAGCGCGGCTCAGGGACTCCCGTGCCCGATTTGTCCATCGAAGTGGATGACATCAAAGCTGCATTAGCACGGTTCAAAGAGGCGAACGTGTCTATTGAGTATGGACCTGTAAACGAGCCTTGGGGTGTGCGGAGATTCTACGTTCGCGACCCTTTCGGAAAACTCATCATCATTTTGCAACACGAGTGAACGAATGCAGGTCACTGGGCATTTTGCTAGCTGTATTTCACCAATGATCGTTGTTTGAATGAAGAGAAGCCTCATCGACTTATCGGACTACTTGCAGGAAGACTACGGATGAGGTTCGAGACAACGTCGGCCAAGGGAGACAACGAGTGCGGAAGCCATACGGGAGAACATGTGGAAGCGGACAAAACATTAGAGCGATCAGAGTTGGGGAATGGACAGGTTAAGCGGGTCGGCGCGAAAAGCGGTGCGGTCGGAGCATTGGCCGTCGGCGCGCAAGCCATAGGAGCGCAAGCCGTCGGCGCGTTGGCGTTGGGTGCGGTGGCCATCGGCGCATTCGCGATCGGTCGCCTTGCTATCCGGCGCTTGGCCGTCGGTCATGCTCGGATTCGTTCACTCGCAATTGAAGAGCTGGCCGTGAAGCGGCTACGTGTCGGCGAGCTGCTCATGATGGATCAGTCAACGGAACGCAAAGAATAGCCGCACAGCGATTCTAACGCTGATGAACTCAATTGAGAAAGGAGAGAAGCCATGCAGATTCAACCCTATCTGTTTTTCAATGGAGAGACCGAGAAGGCGCTCGATTATTACAAGCGCGCGCTCGGGGCCAAGGTCACGATGATGATGCGCTTCAAGGACAGCCCCGACACTCCTCAGCCCGGCACTGTACCGGAGGGTTGGAGCGAGAAGGTCATGCACTCCAACTTCTCCATCGGCGACACGCAAGTGATGGCATCCGACGGTTGCGCTGAGGGGTCATCGACATTTCAAGGCTTCTCGTTGTCGCTCTCGGTAAAAAACGAAGCCGATGCCGACCGGTGTTTCAATGCCTTGGCCGAAGGAGGAAAGGTGGAGATGCCGCTTGCGAAAACCTTCTGGTCGCCTCGGTTCGGGTCGGTGACGGATCGTTTCGGAGTGAGCTGGATGATCGGCGTAGTGGACGGGCACGCGAAGAAGTCGTAGGCCGCAAAAATGGATTTACGGTCGAAGTCGATGACGTATCAAGTTGAACTCAGGGTGCTGTCGTTTCAAATAATACCCTCGACATTCAACTCAATTTCACAAGGAGAGGCCCATGAACCAACACTTACCAAACAGCATGCAAGCCGCCGCGCTGGACCGCTTCGGTGGCATCGAGACCATCAAGATGCAGACATTGCCCATGCCCGATGTTGGGGCTGATGAAGTATTGATCAGAATTGAGTCCGCTGGAGTAGCCGAATGGGATCCGTTCGAGCGCGAGGGTGAATTCGCCAAAATGTCAGGGAGGACGCCAACGTTCCCTTATGTGCTCGGTTCCGACGGAGCGGGCACCGTTACGGCGGTTGGCAAGGAGGTCAGAAACTTCAGGGAAGGAGACCGCGTGTACGCCGTCGCCCTTGCCAACCCCAAAGGGGGCTTCTATGCCGAGTACGCCTCAGTAAAAGCTGTATATGTCTCGCACGTCCCTGACAAGGTCTCCACCGAACAGGCGGGCGTGGTGCTTTCGGACGCCGCCACCGGCCTGCGAGGGTTGGACGACATCCTGAATCTCAAACGGGGTGAGTCGGTGATGATCTTCGGGGCCAGCGGCGGGATCGGCCATATGGCCGTGCAATTGGCCAAGCGGATGGGCGCGCGAGTCTTCGCCGTCGCATCCGGTGACGACGGCGTGGCACTGGTCAAGCGACTCGGGGCCGATGCCGCGGTAGACGGGCATAAGGATGATGTGGTGGCCGCCGCACGCACGTTTGCTCCGGATGGACTTGATGCGGCTCTGGTTACCGCCGGTGGTGAAGCGGCCGACAAAGCCCTCACTGCCATGCGTGCCGGCGGACGCGTCGCCTATCCCAACGGCGTCGAGCCCAAACCGAAGGCACCATCGGGTGTGAAGATGACCTCTTACGACGGCGAACCAGACCGCGAAATAATCGAGACGCTCAATCGCCTGATTGAGGCCGGCCCGTTCGAGGTCCACATCGCCCGGACGTTTCCCATTGGATCAGGCAGCCGACGCCCACCGGGCACTCGACGAGCACTATCTCGGCAAGCTGGCTCTGCGAGCGCATTGAAGGTCGAATGTGCGTGAAACAACACCATAGTAAAGAGGGGCAACTGCATAACGAAACACACCAATGCGGAAGGAGATCACCATGTTGGGCAATAAAGATGCAGCCGCCAATATCGCCGTCAAGAATTTGGACATCGCCAGACAATTCTACGAAGACACAATCGGCCTCAAGCCGGTCGGCGGTGAAGGCGATGAAGTGATCGTCTTCAGAAGCGGCAACTCGACCATCAATGTCTATCGATCGGACTATGCCGGAACCAACAAGGCCACTGCGGTGACATGGATGCTCGACGACGTGGAAGGCGCCGTGAGTGCGCTCAAGGCCAAGGGCGTGAAGTTCGAGCATTACGACATGCCGGATATGACGCGCAAAGGCGACGTCCACATCGGCGGCGACATGAAGGTCGCCTGGTTCAAGGATCCGGACGGGAACATTCTCAATATCGCAAGCCGATAGAGGCATAGACTGTCGCGTCGCTGAAACTGTACCTCCGCTGCAAGACAAGCTGTTTGTCAAATCAATGTTTCACCTTGCGGTGAACATCCGCCTGCCTCGACATCTATCACCCGGTCGAAGGTGGCGGCGTACCGGACATCAGGCCGCAGTAGACAAGCCACATACAAAGGATCACGACCATGGCCATCCGACTGAACCACACCATCGTTGCCGCGCATGACAAAGAGAAGGCGGCCAGGTTCTTGACTGAGATTCTGGGCCTCCCGGCGCCCTTGCTGGTGGACCCGTTTGCGATGGTGCAGGTGAGTGACGACACCTCGCTGGACTATGTGGACACCGACGGTGAGATCACGCCCCAACACTATGCCTTCCTGGTAGACGAGAACGAATTCGACCAAATCTTCGCGCGGGTTCGTGACCGGCATCTCACCTATTGGGCCGACCCCTACCGCCACAAGCACGGTGAGATCAATACCTGGGACGGGGGACGAGGAGTCTACTTCGACGACCCGAACGGCCACCTCCTGGAGATTATTACCCGTCCGTACGGCAGCGGCGGGACGACAACGTCCCGACCTCACCCTCTGTTCGCGCAGACACAGGATTCCGAAGCTCACGAGGAAGGTCGCTCTGATCAGCAAGGGAAGAACGGTGAGGGCGGCCTGGCCTCGGCGAAGCATCCAGACACGGGACATATAGCAGACTGTCGATCTCGAAGAATCAGATGCAACGTATCGTAGGATGTCGATTTTCCGGTCTCTGGTCGACTAAAAGATAAGAACGGTTTTGATCGTCAATCTGCTAAGTGAAAGGAGAAGCAACTATGTCTACAACAAACACGGTCCGCCTGCACCGAGTCTTGGCCGCCAGGCCGGAAAAGGTCTATCGCGCATTCCTCGATGCCGACGCCATGGCCAAGTGGCTGCCGCCGAACGGCTTTACCGGCAAAGTGCATCACATGGAGGCGAGGGTCGGAGGCAAGCACAAGATGTCGTTCACCAACTTCACTACCGGCAAGAGCCACTCGTTCGGCGGTGAGTACCTCGAACTTGTGCCCAATGCGCGCCTTCGCTACACGGACAATTTCGATGATCCGAATCTGCCTGGTGAAATCCGGGTCACGGTCACGCTCAAGGACGTGTCGGTCGGCACGGACCTCAGCATCGAGCAGAGTGGGCTTCCGGATGTGATTCCGCTGGAAGCATGTTATCTGGGTTGGCAGGAATCACTACGGAACTTGGCGAGACTCGTCGAACCGGAGATCAAGGATTGAATCGAAAGGAGTCACCGCCTTGGCAGGATGCTTTGCAAAAGTCCGCTTCGTGCGCGCCGTTCTCGCATCGCTCAGAGGCTCAACGTTCGGTAAGGCGATGGCAAGGATGACTATCGAACTGAATCACACCATCGTGCCCGCGCGTGATCAAGGACAAGTCGGCGCGCTTTTATGCGAATCTTCGGGCTTCATGTACCTGACTCGCCGGACATTCGCTCACTGCGGCGTTGAACGATAGCCTACGTTTGATTTCGATCATGAAGATTGTTCTGAGCACTAGCGCCGCACGGAAACGTTCCACGTCAGTATTGATGAGCATTAAGCTATTTTTCAGAGTGCAGCATGCCGGAGAGGTTATGTGAGCTGTGGCGATACGGAAAATCGAAATTAAATGACTGGAAGGGGACGTGGTATCTATTTTCGCGATTTGAACGGTTATTGGCTCGACTGCTGTGGACCTTAGGACGGCTATTACTACGAATCAACAGAATGAAAGGAAGAGAACATGGCAATTAAAGTCGACCCGATTCCAATGGTTATCACACCGTGACGCCGGTACAGACGTTCATGGGCGGCAAAGTTGATGGACTTCTTAAAACAAGCCTTCGAGCGAAGGAGACATACCGCCTCGACGGTCCGAATGGCACGATGATGCACGCCGAAATGAAGATCGTCGACTCCATGGTAATGGTCGGCGAGGCCACCGACCAGTGGAAACCGATGCAGGCGACCGTCGCGCTATATGTGGAGGATGCCGATGCCTGGTACCAGCGGGCGCTGCGAGCCGGAGCCACATCCGTCAGAGAACCGAGCGATCAGTTTTATGGAGACCGCAGCGCGGGGGTCAAAGATTTCGCCGGGAACCATTGGTGGATTCACACGCACATTGAAGACGTGCCGCCGGAGGAGATCAAGAAACGCGCGGAGACATGGATGAAGCAGCAGAAGGGCTGCTGAGTGCGCAGCGCTGATGAGAGACAGTGAGTGTGGATCGACACCTGCAGCAGATCCGATTGCAACTAAAGTCTACTGTCGATTTCTCACCATCCGAACGACTATCCTATGTCAGCCAACATACAAGCCCAAAACCGAGGCTTGATAACCAACAAGGAGGCCCCCATGCAGTTGAAACAATTGGCGGTAACCATACTATGTCTCATGCTGACCGGCACGCCGGTTTTGGCCAAAGAAAAGAAGCATGAAAAGCCGATGGACCCTCAAGAGATGATGGAAGTCTGGAAGAAGCTGGCCCAACCCGGCGAGCCGCACCAACTGTTCGCGACATTGGCCGGTAGTTGGACGACACAGACCAAGGAATGGATGGAGCCCGGTAAGCCTCCAACGGAATCCACCGGCACCGCGGAGATGAAGATGTTGCTCGACGGACGGTTTCTCTACCAGGAATACAATGCCCAAATGATGGGACAGCCCTACTCCGGAATCGGGATCGACGCCTACGACAACTTGACCAAGAAATATACGACCGTCTGGATGGACTCCATGGGCACCGGCATTTTCATCATGGAAGGCACGGCCAGTGCCGACGGCAAGACCATCACGTTGAAGGGATCGCATCCGGAACCAGGCGGAGGCAAGATGACGCATCGCGCCCTGTGGAAGATCACCGACAACGACAACCAGGTTTTCGAGATGTACGGCGCCCACGGCAAGGAAAAAGAATCGAAATTTCTGGAGATTATCTATACGCGGAAGCAATGAGGCTGGTTTCGATTCGCCTCTGTTAAATGGCTGCAGCCAGCGCTACACTTTCGGAACTATGCGAAAGAAGCCCGACATCCGCCGCTGTCCTTGGGTGGACTTGAGTAAACCGGATTACGTGGCCTATCACGACATCGAATGGGGCGTTCCGGTTCATGACGATCGACTATTATTCGAGTTTCTCACCCTGGAAGGCGCGCAGGCCGGGCTGAGCTGGTATACGGTGCTGCGAAAACGGGACAATTACCGGATCGCCTTCGATCACTTCGATCCTGAGAAGGTTGCGAAATATGACGAGCGAAAAGTCCAACTGCTACTTGCGAATCCAGGCATTATCCGGAACAAGGCCAAAATCCTTGCCTCGATCAACAACGCCCGAAGATTTCTGGAAATCCAAGAGGCATTTGGAAGCTTCGATGCCTACATCTGGCGGTTTGTAGACGGCAAGCCGATCGTGCACCAACTCAGAAAACTCGGCGATTATCCGGCAACGAGTCCGGAGTCGGACGCCATGAGCAAAGATCTGCGCAAGAAAGGCTTTCAATTCGTGGGATCGACAATCTGCTATGCGCACATGCAGGCAACGGGCATGGTAAACGACCATACGATCACGTGCGCCCGAAGGCAGGAGATCTTGAATGGATACGGAAGATCATCGGCGCGCCGCTGTCGATTTTCTTGAAGTCGAACGACTAGCTTACAGAGCGGACGATAGGTGACGGCGTAAACGCTATAGCGAGAAAGGAATCATACATGAGCAGCGTACGACTACTGATCGGAACCAAAAAGGGCGCATTCATTCTGACATCGGACGGCAAGCGGAGCAAGTTGGACCGTCGATGGCCCGCATTTCGGCGGGTGGGAGCTGTACCACCTGAAAGGCTCGCCGGCCGATCCGGATCGGATCTATGCCTCGCAAACCAGCAGTTGGTTCGGCCAGGTCATCCAACGGTCGGACGACGGCGGCAAGACATGGAACCCGCCGGGAACAAAGCCCGAAGACCTCATGGACCCCGACGGCATGCCGAAGGGCGAGAGCAATATGTTCGTCTACGATGCGTCCGCTGAAACGGGGAAACCGCTCACAACGCACCAACATTATGACGGCTCGCAGCGCCCGTGGGAGTTCAAACGGGTATGGCATCTCGAACCGTCGCTGACCGATCCGGATACGGTGTACGCGGGCGTGGAGGACGCAGCGATTTTCAAATCGGTGGACGGAGGAACAACATGGAGGGAACTCGCAGGACTGCGCGACGCGAAGGGACCGCTCTGGCAACCGGGCGCAGGCGGCATGTGCCTGCACACCATCTTGCTCAATACCGGGCAGCCGGACCGCATGTACGTGGCGATCTCGGCCGCAGGCGCCTTCCGCAGCGACGACGCGGGGCAGACCTGGCGGCCCACCAACAAAGGGTTGGTGTCGAAGTACGAGCTGCCCGATCCGGATGCCGAAGTCGGTCACTGTGTACACAGCATCGCGATCCATCCTGAGCGATCACACGTGCTGTTCATGCAAAAACATTGGGATGTGTTGCGTAGCGACGATGCCGGCGAGTCGTGGCACGAGATCAGCGGCAACCTGCCGACCGATTTCGGCTTTCCGATCGAGGTACATGCTCATGAGCCCAACACCATCTATGTCGTTCCCATCAAGAGTGATTCCGAACACTATCCGCCGGAGGGCAAGTTGCGCGTGTACCGGAGCCGGTCAGGTGGTCATGAATGGGAGGCGCTGACGAAGGGCCTGCCGCAGCAAGATTGCTACGTCAATGTCTTGCGAGATGCAATGGCCGTCGATGAGCTCGACCCATGTGGAATCTACTTCGGGACAACCGGCGGGCAAGTCTACGGGTCGGCTAACGGGGGGGACAGTTGGGAACCGATTGTAAGAGATTTGCCGGCGGTGCTTTCCGTAGAGGTGCAGACACTCGAATGAGACGTGAAGCGCACCTCGTGAAGCGTATCTCGTAGGGAGGCTGAGGTCATTTTGAAACGAGATACGAACGACGCTTCACAAACGATGGAGCAGAGATGGTTCGCGTGATTCTGCCGCAGCATTTGCGGACCCTGGCGAGGGTCAACGGCGAAGTGACTCTTGAGGTCACAGGTCCGGTGACACAACGCGCGGTCCTCGATGCGCTTGAAGCCCGCTGCCCGATGTTGCGAGGCACAATCCGCGACCACGTGACGAAACAACGACGACCATTCATCCGTTTCTTTGCTTGCGAGCAGGACCTCTCCCATGAGTCTGCGGATACTCCCCTGCCCGACGCCGTTGTCACGGGAAGCGAGCCGTTCCTGATTGTGGGGGCCATGGCGGGAGGATAGTCGAACAGCTGATGGCTCGCCTCGCTGAACGGGCGAAGCGGGCTGATGGCTTTACGGAGCCTCGAGCTGATTGCTTATGGCTGATAGCTACCTTGTATCAAAGTAGAACACTCGGGAAACTGCCAGGTAGCATCACGCAAGTTGATGTGGTAGCGTAAACATTAATCCACCAACATAGTCTGGAACCGATCGCCGTCCCCTCGCGCATCCGTCCCGCGACCCATTCCAGTCTACACACGAACCACTTCTCACAGGAGGTTACCTATGAGACGTCCGCATATATTGTTTCAGACACTCTGTGGCTGGTGCGCAATTCTATTCCTTTCAGCTGCTTGCGCCTCAGCAGGAGACACCAAGAAAGGAGCATCGCCGATGACTGTCTCGAACGGAAAACAGGTCACGTTGGAGTACACCCTGAAGCTGGACGATCAATCGGTCGTCGATACAAATGTAGGGGGAGAGCCATTAAAAGTAACGCAAGGCCGTCATGAGCTGATCCCTGGGCTGGAGAAGGCGCTTGAGGGCATGGCGACGGGAGAGAAAAAGAACGTCACGGTCGATCCGCCGGAAGCATACGGCACCGTCGATCCCAAAGCATTTCAGGAAGTGAACCTGAATATGGTCCCGGCTGATTCCCGAAAAGTGGGGACACAGCTGGAAGGCAAAACCGCCGATGGCCGAAAGGTCTTTCCGCGGATTTCCGAGGTGAAGAACGAGACGGTTGTGCTCGACTTCAACCATCCGCTGGCCGGCAAGACACTCCACGTTGACGTCAAAGTCCTGGATGTCGCGCAAGCCTTGTCGAAGTGATTCTGTTCTCCTCGTGCGGGGCGATCACCGCCCCGCACGAACGCTTACAGGTTGTCTACAGAATTCTTCTCAGACTGCGTGATCAGTTCCGCAGTGGCTTGACCATAATGTTGGTAGGCGCCCCACGTCGATCCGTCAGTGAGAATTTCCCTTCTCGCCTCTGCCAGAGAGCTTCCGAGATCGGCCCCTGATAGCGCCTTCTCATAGAAGACCGTCGCGAATCTCAAGGCTGCGGCATCATCCACAGGCCACCCGGTTCCGATGTAGTTCTGGACGCCTCGCTCGAAAAACGCCTGGGCCAACCCGGCGAGATTGCGATTCGATTCCTCCAACGTAAACGGCTTCCCGGATCGAATGACCCCGGAGAAGCAGGCGTTGGCAAAGATCAGGCGCGGCACGCGCCGCGCGCGGAAAATATCTCTGGCGGAAAGCACGTTCTCCTTGCCGAAAATCCAGCCGCTTCTCGCAGGATTCTTTTCGTCGAAATCTCCATGTCCCGAGTAATGAATCAGATCGAACTCCTCGCTGAGGATGAGCGCCAGAAGTTCGACCGGATCGCATTCATCGGCTCCGATGCGTTGCTCAATCGTGATATCCAGACCTCGGCTCTCCTTTATCTTTCGCAGGATTTGTACGACGGCGCGCCCTTCCTCCCGCGCTCCCGGCAATTGCAGGTCGGCCTCCGGCGCCGGATCGGCGATGATCAGGGCACGAAGGCGGTTTGGGATGGGCGGCGCGATAAGCCCCGGCGCGCCGGACAGGGTGGTTCGGAACTGTCGAGTCAATTGCCGCCCTGGACCGTAGAAAATGATCTTTCCATGCCGCTCGAATGCCGCCATTTCCCACGGGAATGCCGCGGTCGAACGGTCGACCATGAGCGTCAGCGGTCCACGTCGATCATGTCCTGAAAATCTTCGGGCATCAGATAGCTGTGCAACAGTTTCCCGTATTTTTGCTGATCTTCCAGGCTGCGAGACTCTTTCAGGAGTTCGGCCGCTCCTTCTGCATACGAGGACTGAATCGTGATCTCCCGGACCGGAATAACCGCCTGTTCCCTGATCGCGGAGAACCGGAACACATCGCGGTCCCGTTCGATCGTAATGCGACTGCCTTTCATCTGGTCCAGGTTTTCCGGCTTCGATTGTTCGTGCGATGGGCTCGCTTTGGGAGCTGCTTCTTCGTGACGCGCAATTTCAAGCCATCATTCTGGTTCTTCGCGATTGTATCCAAGAGATCCTTAATGACCTTGAAGCGGTGCTTGTCCTACTCCACGATACGCAACGTTTCGAGATTCCCTTGACCCGTGAGCCGTCTGAGCGCCGACTCCACCCCCTCCAGCATGCCCTCCACCGCCTGCTCCACGGATAAATTGCCTTCTCCGGAGCCGACGACGACTGTGGCGAATTCTCGCCATCCAAGCGCGGTGACGCCATAGGTGACATTGGCAAACAGAAGATCGAGATCTTCCCGATTGAAGCGCCCATATTCGCCCATGCCGGCGAGAATGACGGTATTGGCTGCAAGGGACTTATGCGTATTGGGAATGAGAAATACTTCGCCCAACCTGCCGCCGATCATGCCGCGCTTGACCGCCTTGGAAATCCACAAATCGAGCGCCTGGTCCAGCGCCCCGACCGCCCGCACCGGCGGCACGCCTCTGTAGTGGCCCGCGACCACCGCCGGTGTCTTGATATCGCGAATGTCGCCATGAACCACTTCAACGTTCAGCGAGATGGGCGTTTGTGTCGGTCTTTTCTTCATCGGCTCCTCATGGTCTGCGCCTGCGCTGAATCCGTCACTGCCCGCGATGCTGGAGGCGCCTGCGCCATCATCGCCTGCCTGAGTAATTGCTCAGCCCAGCGGCGCTCAGCGGCACTGCTTTGGTGGCTCGTCCGTCTCTTCCGCGATCCGGCGGATCTGCTCGGCATCCTGGCGGATTTGGACAGCACGGACTCGCGCCGATGTCACCGCGCGGACTGCACGGGCGGCGACCGGCTCTGTCGCCAGCACGCCGGTCTTGCCGGTTCGCAAAATCTCATCGATGGCTTCGAGTACTTGTTGATTCTTCTGGAGATCGCCATGGAGTTCGTCGACATAGTAGGTCGACACACCGGGCAGCAGCCCGAGCGCATGGGTGACACGTCCATCGCCGTTTAAGGTCATGTCAAACTCGAACATGCCGGGACCCTCGATCCTCACGCCGTTCAGGGTTTCTCGATTGCAACCGGCGATATAGGTCATCCGCTCGGGATCGATGGTGGCTGCCACGTCGAGATCTGTATGAAATTTCTTCGCGCGCTGAAGATGGGCTGCCACGATGGGATAACGGCCCCAGGCGCTTGGGTTATAGAGACCTTGTTCCGAGTCTCCAAGCTTGGCGGGAGACGGGAGCAATTGGTAACTCCCCACGAATCCATTCAGAAATTTGAGCACCTCGTCCAAGTCGTGCCGCAGGTCTGCCGCCGCCAACAACTTTACGAGTTTGTCCTTGCCCACCATCGCTTGCGCAATGGCATGGGAACCATAGTTCGGCGTGCCGAGCATAATGAGCCGGCCACCCTGCACTTTCTTCGGCTCCGACATGGCCTTCCACACCTTGGGATACAGCCGAATAAAATTCCGGGACACGAGGCCTCCCATGGAATGGGCGACCAGGTGAACCGGTTGGTCCTTGAACTTCGTTTCCACGAGACCTTTCAACTCTTCAGCAGCCCGATCCAGATCTTTCCGCCAGTCGTAGGCAAAGGGTTCAACATTCCAGTAGGCTTTCAACCAGAGAATCGTCTCTGCGTAGCTGTCCTTGTCGAGCCCAGTGGGTTGCACGTTCAGTTTCGGATTAACTTCCTGCGCTCCATCCGCGGTAAGGTGCAGCTTCTTGATCCCGCCTCTGATGAGCCTCCAGAAATTGATCCACACCACGTCGTCATCGCCATCCTCAGTCACGGTCAATTCGGAGCCCATGATGCCGGGGATAAAGATAATATTGCCCCGCATCGGCTCGCGCTTCTGCCGAGCCGATCGCACCCGATCGGCCAAGCGTTGAAGCCGCTCGAGCTTCTCAGGCCCGAAATGGTCTCTCAATGCCTGATCGGATCCTGCCCGAGATTTTCCTCCGCGCGCGGATCGGGAAAGCTGAGCCTCAAACTCATCCCACTCCATGTCATGGATCAGACGATCCGGATCGCGCATGGTCTTTTTCTGTTTCTTCCTCATCGGCGAATCCTTCCTTCAGAGAACCGTGGTGTGCAATGTCAGCATACCGTTTGAAGCAACCTAGTGTTGCATCCCCGGTAAGGTGGGCATGATTGTCTTGTGAGAACTTCGCGATGTAGCCCCTGGAGTGCTCTCCGCTCAGAATGGTAGCCGGCTGGGTCGGGGTGCACGGTTCATGGCGGAAGGCCAGTTGGTCAGGTGGCTTCGTCGCGCCGGCAATCCTCGCCATCACGATGACCCAGGTCTTTTTGCCCTATTATCGCACGTACAAGAATCGAATTGAGTATAGGAGACGCGACCATACCGGGGCAATTTCAGGCGGCTCGGCGCCGTAGCCGTCACCCACCAGTTGGATGAGGCCTTCACAGGAATCGAGCTGTTCGCGGAGCCACTGACGCAGTTCTCCATAGCCGGTGGCGAAAGTCATCCTGAGACACCGGATCGCGCCCGAAGGCAATACGAACGGTCGCTGCCACCGGCCTTGCGAGCAGTTCGGAATTCATCACTCACGGCGAAGAGAAACAGGTGCGGTCGATCCAGGCAATTTACCTTGAGTGTGCTTCACACTTGGGAACCCAAACCCGTGCACTAGTCACAACCAGACAACTCACGGCAAACCTAGCTCAGACGAACCCTTTGAAGTGCTCCGGCTTCACCTGCTTCGCAACGGCTTTCCCACTTGCTGTAACTCATCGATATAATCGGTGGAATCCAATCGCTGCACATGCTCGGGTTCGATTCCCGACAAACCCAGACTTCTCAAGCCTTCCTCGGTCAGCTCTGCGTTATATCGGACGTAGGTAAAGAACTTGCTCGGTCCGCCCGGCCCCTTGGCCATCTTTAAATCACAGATCTCGCGATCGAGATCATCGCCGGCCAGACAGCGACCGAACACCCGGCAGAGCAGGTCCTGCTCATTGAGCGCAGCATACATCAATGCAGAAGGGATGGATGTGGCGTTGTACACCAGATTCATCTCTCCCGGGGCTAGATCAGCATTCGCTTTGGGGCTGCTGCCGGTGCCGACCGATACGACCAACAGCTGATCCTCTCCCGTCGCCCAGTCCATCTTGTACGGCTCGACCGTCGCCATCAGGAAGGCTTGGAAGGCTGGGTTGTTGTACATCGTGACCCCGCCGTCGACGAAGATGAACTGATACTCCTTCGGCGTTCCCTGAGCAAAAGTCACCACCTCTGGAGGAAAGAAAGTCGGCGCCGCTGTGCTGGCGCGAATCAGTTGCCACAAGGGAATATTGAGGTTGCAGTCCTTCCGGTCCCGCTGATTGTACTTTGCGAATGGATTGTTCGAGACGGGCCAAGGCGAATCCGTCGTCGCGTTCCGCATGACCATCATCAGCACAGTCTGAAGCTTGTCGCTCCCCATGGTCGCGTCCTTCTCAAACACCCTTTGTAACTGTTGCGCGAGCTTCTCATCGCCATATTTCGTCCGGAACCGTTTGCTGACATTGAGCAGAAAGACTTTATCGAACATCTCTTTTCCACTGCGCTCATAGAACTCGCGAATCTCAGACACGGCCATGCCGGAGGAGATGCATGCCGCAATGATCGCCCCCGTGCTTGTCCCTGCGACGAAGTCGAAAAACTGTGCCAATCGAAACTCGGGGCCCTTGTGCAACTCACGCCGCAACAGGTTCTCCATCTCCTCCAGCACCTCAATGGTGATCATCCCGCGAATCCCGCCGCCATCGAGGGCTAAGATTGTCTTCGGTCCGGTCGCTTTGATACGCGCTTTCAGCTGCTCACTCATGGTGCCTCCTTGCTCAACAGTGTTCTACTCTCTCCCAGATGAGGCGCCTGAAGGGCCACGGCAGCTAGGCCGCAGTGGCCGTATTCCTCTAGCTCAGGAAGAGCCGATCGAATGAGTCTCGAACGTCCTTCCAACTGGAGAATTTGATCGAAATCCTCCTGCTTCAGTTGAGGTGGTGCGGCGATGCAGCTCCCGATACGTCAGCTTGCCTTGGGCCTCGTTGATCGATTTCGACGAGGTAGTAGGTCAGAGCGCGATTATAGGTCCCTCCGATATGGGCATCGGCCGATGTTTGTGTGTCGCGACAGCCGGTGATGAGCATCTCTTGAATATCCGCATGGACGATGTCGTTCTTTCTCTTGCGCCCGCGAGGAGCCTTGCTCAGTTGTCCGCGGAGCGTCCCGCGCAGCTTCCGCCCTGACTCGGTCGCCATGAGATCCAATGGGCACGGCAGGTACCGTTGCCTTCCGGGAGCATCGAATGGGTTCATCACGCGCGTGATGGTGCTGCGGAAAGAGCAATCATCTTGCCAGTATGGCATGCAGAAGGACTTAGCCAGATTGCATACCTATGTACTCTTTCTAAGGCTATTTTTCACTATGGTTTTTAAGCAGCAGCGAAGAAGTTATGGAACCACTGCGAGAACGGCCCGAAGCAGTCGAGGGAGGATCTAAATCGATACAGCCCCTGTATCGAAATGGGTACAACAGATTCATGGAGCACCCATTGGGAAGGTCAACACTTTCGAGGTAAGGCCGTGCCGTCAAAGAACCGATCGACGAGTGCGTCCGCCATTTGCCGCCGATCCCCTAATGTCTTACGAGAGATTCTGCCGTGAAGCAGCTGCGGGGCCCTAACCTGGGCGAGTGAACAGCGAAGGGTACGTATTTTCTGGTATCGCTCCTGCATCCTTGGGTTGATAAGACAACAACGGGTTGACAAGACACAACCCTTTTGAATGAGGCGAGCCATGAACGGTATCTTTATCAGCTATCGACGGGAAGACAGCGCCGGTTGGACAGGTCGATTGTCTGAACAACTCAAAGCGCGGTTCGGCGCTGAGTCCATTTTCATGGATATCGACACAATCGAACCGGGCGTCGATTTCACCGAAGCCCTTCAGAAGGCGGTGAGTTCGTGCGAGGTCTTACTGGCCATGATCGGTCCCGAGTGGGCGACAGCGACCGATAAAGCAGGCAAGCCTCGTCTTGAGGACCCCAATGATTGGGTACGAGTAGAAATCGCTGCCGCATTAAAAAGAAAGATTCGTGTGATTCCTGTGCTGGTAGGGGGAGCGCCAGTCCCCACAATGGACTTCCTGCCTGATGAGCTTGATCCCTTGGCCCACCGTCATGCCCATGAGCTCACCGACAAACGATGGAGCTATGACGTCGAGCAGCTTATCAAGACGTTTCCTGCCGGTCTTCGGAGACCATGGCTGTTCCCAAATATGCAGCTTTGGCGATCCACCCCGGTCATGATCGGAGCGCTTGTGATGGCGCTTACGCTGATTGTGTGGATATTTACGTCCGTCTATTCTCCTCGCCCTATCCAAGAAAATACCTCCAACACCACACCCTCAGGAACTCCTGATGTCGGCCCACCGCAGGAACCATCCGCCAAAGCCGAACAGAGTGCGTCACCACAACCTACTCACCTTCGCGCAGGACAAGAGGCTCGGTTGAAGGACCATGTGACGTCCTGTGTGTATAAAGTGCTGGCCGCCGAGGTCGAACGTTCGCGTTCGGATCTGTTCTTACTCCGGATGATCGTGCGGGTCACGAATGAAGGATCGATGACGACGAACTTCGGGGACAGTAACTTTCGCCTGCTCGTCGACAATGTTCCGCGGACTCCAACCAGTAATTTAAACGATTTGATAGATTCTCATAGCGCGAAAGAAGGCACTATCGTCTTCGCAGTCCCGGTCAACGCAACGCGACTCGTTCTGCAAGTTCTTATGGGAGAAGAGATGGCCACGTTTCCGTTGTAGGGCCAGCCGGCTACAGAGTTCGGGTATCGATCCAGACGACCTGCCCCGTCCGGCGATTCACCTCTTGATACATGTGCGCGGTGCCGCCAGGACCGTCCCCTCCCCCGCCGTCCCAGAGACAGACGAATTGAACTTTGCCGATGCCATACGACAAGGCGGTATAGAGAAGCCAGAGATTACAACGCTCATACGGATCGATTCCTTTCGAAGGAGGGCCGAGACTTTCGTGAGTTGACTGAATGGTCGTCGTGAGATTTGCTTTGGCCTTGAGGTACCGATCTCTCCAAGTTTGACTGTGGCAGACCACCGACTTCTGGATGAAGGTCGCTTCGTCGAACGGCTGCAGCCACTGCACCTTCACCCCTCGCTGTCGGCAGACCTCGGTAAAGAGCAGATCACCGCCACATGCTCCCTGCGTGAGAGCCAGATCTTCAGGACCAGCCTCGAGCTTCTGCAAGGCCTCGGCAATCTTCTGTGCAGCGACCGATTCTTTTTCCTTGGGGAACCGTGGCGGTTGCCGTCCCGGTTTATCGATCATATGGCCGCTGAAGAGAAACACCTGTTTCGGTTGCCGGCGCTCCTCCGGTTTCGTTAGTTTCTGTAACGCCCGGTCAAAGACCACGAGACCGGCCTCTACATTGTCCAGCCGGAATCCCAGGTCCTTAAGTAACTGGAGCTGATTGCGGGTGGAGTTCAGCGCAAACCAATCCTTGTCGTTCTTGGCGAGAGCCTCCTTATAGGCAGCCTTGGTGCTGTCAGGTGTCCCAACGAGGACTTCCAGGTCGCCGAGTGTCGCCTTGGCCCAGAACGCCTGGTTAGGATTACTTTCCATCTCCGCCGCAAACCGCACCGACCCCGCCATCATCGCCATCTCTTTGTCGTACCGTGTCTCTTGGGTGAGGTCACGATACAGATGCATGAGCGTCAGGGCGTTGATGCCGGAGTAGTAGTGACCAGGGTAGCGGCGGTAGGCGGTGGCATAGCTTTCGATCGCCGTCCGCAGCAACGCATCTTCGTAGGCCGCGTCTCCTCGCATTTGCTGGGATGTCTGGCCTGGTTGGTGCCATGCCGACACCCAGGCATCTTTATCGACACGGCCGAGCAAAGCCCAGGTCTCGGGATCGGCCGGAAATATCTCCAGCACTTCTCGATAATGAGCCCGTGCACGATCCAGAGAATGACCGGGCTTGCCCTCTACCGCTAGTCGTTGCAAGCACATTCCTTTCTCCCGGAGTCCTCGCAAATTGTGCGGCTCGATAGCAAGACCTCGTTCAAGTTGCTCCAGCCCAAACATGAATCGTTCGGACTTGCGCAGCGCTTCACCGGCCGTGAGCCAGGCCTCGGCCCGAAAGGCCGCGATCGGCGCCTCATCGGCAAGCACCAGCACATCCCCGATCTGGCCCGCTTTTCTGGCTAAACTGATCCGTCGTTCCCAAGCCTCATGCCGCTCCCAGAATTCCCGCACGTCGCCAAGGCGGAGGGATTTCCAATCCGGCTCCTGCAGATTCTGGAGGAGATTATAGACCGGGCTTACTTTGCGACCGTGCCACGATTCCATCGTCGCCTTTACCATGTCGGTGAGCTTTGCCTGATCCTGCACCAGTGTTGTGGGATCCGGCCCACTGTTTTTGATGGAATACCGCAGCTTGCGATCGGTATAGAGATCAAATGCGGTCGGTACTCGACCGCCGCTGATGAGCACAACGCCTCTTGCGCGCAACGCGTGGCGTACGCCGAGTTCGTACCAGACATTGGGATTGTCGATGGTCAGATCAGCGACCACCAGGTCGGCGATCAGCAGCTCTTGGAACATGTCGGGCAAAATCCCTCCGGCACGCTGCTCTTCATCCGCGCGGAACACCTCGAGCCCTGCGGCCTCTAACGCCGGCTTGATCAGCTCCGCATACACGCGATTGAAATCGATTTCAGTGCCATGGCTGTCCTTCTTGACACCAAACGGCATCGCGACAAAGGCATGAGGATTCATGAAACGCTCTTCTCCATAGACACGCTCAACGGTGCAACCTCACGACTCGGAAGGCGTCTTGTCGTCCGCCTCCCTTTTTCCTTTGAACACCTGCGTGATGTAGGACTCAACCTCTTCACGGCTCAGCTCTTCAACCCGCGCCGCGAAACCCGGGTACGCTTGAATATGGGTTTGGTTGGCGTAGCTTCCGCTCAACTGTAGAAAGTGCCAGCCCTCGCTCTTGAGCGACTCGGTCATTCGGCGGTAGTGCCGCCACCGTTCGCCGTAGCGAAAGAACTCCTCCACAGCGGCGCTCAACGCCACCACGAGGCTGACGATGAACGCGAGCGTTTTGATCAGGTCCGCGCCATCTCCAACGGTCCAACTAATCAGCGCCGGTACGATGACCCCGCCGACGATCGTCGTCAGGCGTAGTCTGCGATACCACCACACAGACTCACGCGCCTTCCCATCCATCCAGATAACCAGCTCCAACCAGCGTGCCCGCAGGAACTGCTTGTTCAGGTCCGGCAACTCGATCGCGGCAATCAGCTGGTCCAACTCGGCCCGCATGTGCTCATGGTCGGTCGTCTTATCCATAGTATTCATAAGATCCTCCATCGAATCGTTCACGATGAGAGAACGGCCACTGGCATAAAGAGGTAGCAAACCAGATACGCTGCGTATCGGTACAGATACCATATGAAGGACGGATTAAGGAACTAGGCTGACTTTACTTTTGAGCTGTCGTCGTTTTTGGGGGAGACGTCAAACGGATACCGAAGAGAAAGTCTTGGATGGGATTCGGTAACAATGAGTCTTTGAACCAAGAAGTTCATCATATCCCTGGATACGGAGGATGGATGAGATGAGTGGAGGCAAGCCTGGTCAAACGCGATTCAATGTCCACCGGAGAATCATCGCTCATAGGTAACAGGAATGCCTCCACCGTGTTGGTTATCGGTAGAAAGCGGCAATGCCCTCGACCACTTCGGTTTGCTGGGCCGAGGTGAGTTCCGGATAGATCGGAATAGCGACGGTTTCCCTAGCCGCCCGTTCTGATTCCTGGAAATCGCCTTGCTTGTAGCCCAGATACCGGAAACATTCTTGTAAATGGAAAGGAACCGGATAGTAGATCTCCGCCCCGATCTCTTTCTGCCTCAGGTACGCCATGAGGTCGTCTCGCCGCTCCACGCGGAGCACGAATTGATTGTAGATGTGATAATGCTTCACCCCTGAAGTCTCGATAGACGGCTGCAGGCAACTCAACCTTCCCCTTCTGCACGAGGCCGCTTTGTCGAAACAGCACCTCATATCGTTCAGCGTTCTCTTGCCGACGCTTGGTCCAGCTGTCCAGGTAATTCAGCTTCACGTTGAGCACCGCCGCCTGAATCGTGTCGAGCCTGAAATTTCCCCCGATCAATGTGTGATAGTACTTCGGCTTGCTCCCATGGACTCTTAGGACTCGCATCCGCTCCGCGAGATCGGGATCGTTGGTCACAGCCATCCCGCCATCGCCTAAACATCCGAGGTTCTTGCTGGGAAAGAACGAAAAGCAGCCGATGGTCCCAAGGCCTCCAACGCGTCTACTATCGTTATATTCGGTCCCGATCGCCTGAGCTGCATCTTCGATCACCGCCAACTTTCGGCGGTTTGCAATGTCCATGATTGGGCCCATGTCGGCCGATTGTCCATAGAGGTGGACGGGGATGATGGCTTTGGTTTTCTGCGTGACGGCCTTTTCGATTCTGCCAGGGTCGATATTGAAGCTGCGTGGATCGATATCGGCCAACACCGGTTTGGCGCCAAGCCGAGCGACTGCCCCTGCCGTGGCAAAAAACGAGTACGGGGTGGTGATGACTTCATCCCCGGGACCAACGCCGATGGCCATCAGCGCAATCAGGAGCGCGTCGGTTCCAGAGGTCACACCAATGCCATACCTTGCCTGGCAATAGGCGGCTACCCGTTCCTCCAACTTGCCTACCTCCGGACCAAGAATAAACGCCTGACTATGGAACGTCTGTTCCAGCGCCGCCATAATCTCCTTGTGGAGCGGCTCGTGATGTGCTTTCAAATCCAATAATGGAACGCCCATGAAAGTCTCCTTTTCTATGCCACCTTCGCATGAGTGGAAGAGTCACCATCGAGATTCACGTGTTCGTATGGGGTTTCCAGACCATCACAGAAGTCAGCCGACATTCGATTGTCGTCATGCTGACCCGTGTGAACGAGACGAAACTTCAGCTGGTCTTCCTATTGCAAGTCCTTGACAAGCGGAACTACCTTTAAAAGGTTAGGCCGACCATGGGCAGAACGTTAGCCTCCATCTGCTTGGACTCCTGTGAGTGATGCATCTCCCCTCCGGCCAAGCTGAGCACGGCCCGTCACACCAAGGAGTAGATGGTGTAGCCGCCTGGCAATTTCTTTCCGATTGTACAGTTTCTCTGCGGCACAGCGACCGGCTCGTCCTAGTTCCTGGCGTAATTCAGGGGTCGAGGCTAGCCGGCGGACAGCTTGTTCGAGACCTCGAACATCCTCGTAGGGAACCACCAACCCAGCTCGCGCATCAAGCACGCGCCGAGCACCCTCCCCTCCGCCGGCAAAGAGGATAGGTAACCCACTGGCCATCGCTTCATAAATCTTGCTGGGCACCGCACCTGGAATTGAAAATTTAAGCACGTGGAACCCCACCTGGGATACCGCCAGCAAGGCTGGAATTCTCTCCTTTGGCAGGGCTCGCAGTAGTCGAACATTGCGTAGATTCTCAACTTCGATTCGGCGCTGCAAGGTCTCACGATCCGCCCCATCGCCGACCAACACGAACTGAACGTGGGTCACATCGCGAACTACCGCGGCAACATCGAGGACCACATCCAGGCCCTGAGCCATCCCCATGACTCCCGCGTACGTAAAGGTGACCCGATCCTGAGCCCCCAGCAGAGATCGAGCCTCGTCATCCGCAAATTGGGGGCCGAATCTATCAACGTCGACACCGTTGGTAATAACTTCCGCGTCTGTCGAGGGGCATCGACGACGCACTGACTCAACGATTTCGTTCGACGTACCCGTCACCAAGGCAGCCCGGCGGTAGTACGACAGCTCGAGGGCTTCAGCTGCAGCAAGTACGAGCCGATTCTTGACCACTCCCATGTATTTCGCCGATTCAGGCCAGAGATCGGAAACATTGAAGACCATCGGCACACCCCATTGTCGGGTCAGGCGAATACCGGCATGCCCGAGGAACAAAGGAGGTGATTCCACAAACAATACATCCGGTTTGGCACACAGTACTGGTCCCCAACGAACGGCAGATCTAACAAATGAGAAGTAACACATCAGCCGACTAACGAAACCGCTTTGAGCAGGGCGCAGCGGTACTCTCACCACTGAAAGCCGCCCCAGTGCTTCCTTCACAGGATTTCTAGGGTCGTAGCCTTCAAAGATTCGTCCGGTTGGGTAATTAGGCAGCGCGGTGAGAACTTCCACCTCCCACCCCAGACCAGACAGTTCCTGTCCTAGCTCAAAAAGACGTGTCTGAGCAGCCCCGATTTCAGGTGGAAAAAATTGTGTCAACAGAAGTAGACGTGGCATACCTTCTTACACGTTACACGAAAAACGGAAGTTGTCTGGATGAGCCCCCTGACCTTTCCCATTGAGTTGTCGTCGTTTTTGAGGACGACATCGTCCCACTCCGCAAGGCACTTGGGAGAAGAACTTATTCCTCATGATATTCATGATATTAGTGCGCAGACGTGAGTAGACAGACATCCCCCCCGAACCTGTCCCGGAAAACTTTGTCGTAGATTTATGAATGAACATCCCTCCTAGGACCCTTAGACCTTTTAATTGTGCAATCAATTCAAAACCCCCCTTCTCTACCGCTCGAATTGAGGCACTATTCGTCGGAGAAACAATGGTATATGCCTTACGGCTAATATTGCGATCCATCATATCATTGAGGAGATAGCTTAAGGCGTAAGGACAAACACCCTTTCCTCTATATTGGGGGGCAGTAAACCCATACCCTACCACTGGAATACGAGAATCAAATCCAAACTGGGAAGGCAATAGTGTATCAAAGGATATCCAATTCTCGTGAACAATTTCTCCACCATAGAACACAACATATGCAATTCTATGTGCCGTAAGCCTCCTATCGATTTCATCTACCCCTGACGGCTGTTCTATGGAAAAAGATTTAATTGAAACAGAAGATGGCAGACGGTGAGGACATATCTTTGGTGATTCTTTACTGAGATAAAGAAGTTCGTTCATATGATGAGGCCGAAGAGCTTCCATGAGTTGCCGAGCTGACAACATTCGCAAACGACGTAAAATCAAATTTGCATTCATTTTGAGCCTGGAATCTGAGCTACAGCTTGTCCTTCCACTTCGGAATAATGCACTTTCTCCTTGCTCCATTGCGTTGCCGGCGTGGAGAACGATAGCGATTGGTAACCGGCCACAACTGCCTTACTGCCATTTATTTCCCAGCCGTTTTGAGTACGCACGATCGATGCCTTGACGAAATTGGTCAACGCGTCCCGCAATGCGGCAAAGGATAAAGTAACCAATTCCCTTTGACTTTGCTTTTGAGAGATATGCTTAATATCCTCTATAAACTCAGGAATCAGTGCTGGATTAGCGCCGTCGTTAACAAAACAATTCATCGTCCCGTATTTGTTCTTTTGGTGACCAAAGTAACAATGGGCCAACAACAAGCCATTCTCTTTGCAGAGCAAGTCAACATTTGGAGGCCTCAGTTGAAACGCTAAATGATTGAGCAGCACTGTGTCGAAAATCCAGATCCTCTCATTACTCATGAAGCTACATTGTCCCCTCATGTCGTACAGAACCATTGGATTCTCATGATAGTATTTTAGCCCCCTCGCCTGAGCAGCAACAGACTTCCATGCCCTCATTCTCCACGGCGTATTCTTGATAGGACGCACGTGGTATTGGCCGAGCAAGTTCTTCAGGACAGAACTACCGTAGTAAAGCAGTTGAGGCACTCTCGCGCGCTCTTTGTCCCACACGAAGTAGAGCATATTGGTGAAGGCCATGAATAATTTTCTTTTCGTCCACATATGTAAATGCCGCGCCGGATTTTCCCAAACATCGGAATAGGACCAATAGTTCTCTACCCCAACTTTGCTTAACATTTCTACCAAAGAGCCCCCTTCTTTAAGGACGGCGCCTCTCGAAAAGAGGTAGTCTCCGGTCCCATGATCAATCCAAGTCTTTGGGAAATACTTACTCATCATGATGTCAATTCTGCGCAAACACTCCGCAAGCGAAGGGGCATCTCTCCCCGGGCTTAAACCATGGTAGGCGATTTCCGAGCCGCTCCCATACAACATGTCGACGTATTTCTGGTATTCAGGCACATCTAGACCGGGTTCCATTCTGCCTAATTGAGGATCACTGCTTGGGAATACACCCTTTGTAATACGAATATTGTTTTGAGAAAACAGCTCGGATAACAGGCGAAGCTTTGGAACAGAATCAAAATCCGGATGATCGGTTAAACAAATAACGGAACGGGCACCATTAGGATATGGTTCAAACCAAACAGCATCGTCAAGTGATCTAAGCCTGTTTACTCTAACGTAGATTTGCTCCTTAATAGGCGATTCGTTCAGCTTATTTGTCCCCCACAGAATAAGCCCTGAACCATATCTATCTTGAACAACAAAATCTGCATTGACGCTGTCCCCCTGCTTACACAGCCTCAAATATGGATATTTCGGCAAGTCTACTTGGTGCAGGATACCCTTTTCTTTTATCCAAAGGAGGCAACCAACAGGATAGGGGGGAAATGTTTCAGATAATAATGGCAATATGTGCCGATCATGGCTGAGGTAGTATGCTTCTTCGGCTTGAAAGAGGCATGTAACCTGTATACGATCTGTGCCCTCAGTGGTGGTAGGTAGAGTAAGGGAGTATCGTGCAGACCAGAAGGTCTCTTCAAGTGTTGATATTGGGACTTCTTTCCGAGTTCGCTTGCAATCCGATATGCTTTCCGAGATCGCCTTTATCGCAACAATGGCCATATCACGCTATTTCAGTATCCCTATCTCTAGGAGGGTTCAAGTTGTGAAATTATCTTCCCTTTCGAAATAAGAACTGCGCATATCGAGCAAAAGCGTGTTTATACTTCTTTAGCGCCGGATAAATTTTCATGAATGCAGCAAATCTCCAATGAGAAAGAATAAAATGTTGAGGGCTGGCAAATTTTATATGAGTGGGACGAAAGCCCATCTTGAATTGCGCCACTCCGGAACTTCCCATTGAGGTAAGGTCGTACCCTCGTAACCCCATAGCGCGTGCCGTTTTCATGACCTGCCAGTGTAAAAACGCCCCCACATTATAATCTTTATCTGTCCTGACAGTTCCTCCCATCAAGTAGCTCCACCTTCGCCCAGCCAAAACACCGTAATGGGCTCCCAAAATCTGTCCTTCCCGACAGACTACAAGGACAACAGCCTGCCCCTTGTGAACTTGCTCAATAAGCGTGGGGCTAAACTCTTCCCATGATCGAGTACTATATCCTTGCTCGTGCCCATTCAACTCAATAACGGAATAGGCTTCCTTCAGTTCAGGCTCCTTGGTCACTTGATGCACGGACAATCCATTCCTCTCAGACATTCGAATGTCTCGCCTTTTGCCACTGCTAAACCGTTTAAACATGTGTGCCTCCCACTCGTCATCGGAGGCGATATCCCCAAACTCTATCCAAAGCATCTGATTTGGGATCGCCATTAGGGCAAAGGGGAATCCATCTCGATGAGAAGCGCCTGTCGGCATCGTGACAGTAGGCAGAATGGCCGGATCAGCGAATTCCTTGGCAAAGGGGATCTTGAGCTGGAACAAGAAAGCGCCGACAGATCTTGAAAACGATATCGCTTCTGAGATTAAGGATGAGAAAGACTCCTCCTGTCCTACATCAATGATTGGACCCATCGGCGCAATCACAACATTTAAAGGTCTTTTCCCTACTTCCAGAAGGCCCATTCCCCCGAACACTTGATCGTTCTCCTGATGCTTGGCCACGATGACATGATAATCAAATCCATAGGCGCGAAAGCTCTTGAGATACGTTGACAATTGGCAATAATGTCCTCGGGGTGAGGACATGAGAAACTCATCCCACTGATCCAGTTCATGCGAATCGTTGGTTATGTGCTGAATTATCACTTTTACGCCTTCTCTCAGATCAGACCGGGGTTCCTCGCCTAAGCTTCGTTGGCCGGAAGGAGTGACTGCGGCAGCGGTACATTCGCGTCCCTCGAATTGTGGTAACAGCCCACCAGGAATAGGGCAAGCAAAGGACAAAAGAATCAGGCCGCCTTACTTCAGCACACGAAGCATTTCACGAGCAAGCATTTCTTTCACTGTCATATCCAGGATAGAAGAAAAGACGGTAAAGTGAAAGACGAGATCAAAACTGGAGTCACTGTACACTGTATGAGGCACACTCCCCGAGGGGTGAGAATCCGATCCGGGCGGCTGTCCGCCAGGGTATCATGCACGACATCCATGTATTGCATCGGCGCACCCGCAGCCGTACCTGGAGCCCATCGAGCCGATACAAGCGCCGCGCGCGTTTCTGATTCACCAGCCACCCCTCGCGCCGGAGCAACACCCAGATTCGCACATAGCCGAACCGGGTTTTGAGGAGACGTCAACCTTTTGAATGCCGAACATGTCTATTTGAACCTACACCGATTACAGCCTATAAATCGTTTCGACTCGGCTCAAACAAATTTTCTCTAGTTTTCCTGATCATTTAGCGAACGATCCATTTGGCATGATGGTTGCTGTGTCCGAGATCCGGACACAGGGGGTCCTCATTCGGAGGAGAACCGTTCAAAACATTGCCGCAGACTTGCGGACTATGCGGACTATTATGAGGAGATTTCATATGCTTCGACTCAAGCGAGCCATCGTTGCCTGCATGCTTGCCATAGCTCTCTCGCCATCTGTTGCGACCCACGCGGCGACATACTATGTCGCCACGAACGGGAACAATAGCAATGCTGGCACAAGTTCCCAGCCATGGCGGACGGTGGGCTATGCAACGTCCAAAATGGTCGCGGGCGATACGACCTATGTCAAGAGCGGGGTATACAACGAGGGGCTCATTCAATTCAGAAGATCCGGCACCCAGTCGGCTCCGATTAAGCTCCTCAACGCTCCTGGCCAGTTTCCGACCATTGACTGTAACAACAAGACTTCAGGAATGGTGCTTCTTCGGAACAGCTCTGGTATCAACCATCCGATCGGTTGGATCACGATTGAGGGATTTGAGATACGAGATTGCTATAATGGAATCAAGTGGTACAGCTTACATAATTCCACAATCCGACGAAATTGGGTTCACGACACTGGCAAAACCGCAATTTTCGGGTATGGTGGCAACAAGATTGTGATTGATCGTAACCGGATCTACGATAGTCGAGGGGGGCATGGTATCTACGCAAACGGTGCGTATTACACCATCACGAACAATCTCATTTACAAGAACTATGGCTATGGCATTCAACAAAACGGCTCAAGCAGTGCCGCCTATACTTCTTCCAAGTTTCCTTCAGTGCAATTTGCCGATTCGGATAATTGGGTCATTGCCAATAACACGATTGCGTATAACAAGAGCGAAGCCGGCATGGTCGCCTGGGGGAGTAGATGCGACAACCTGCTGGTTCAACGCAACATTTTTCATGAGAATGCCGTCACTGAGAGCTCCTCTGCTTCACAAGGCATTCAATGGGCCTCAACGACCTGTAGGGGGATACGGATTCAAAACAACTTTGCTTTCGCAAGTGGGTCTGGCGGCAGTCGCTTTATCAGTAATGGAGCGACGGTAGGAGTCCACTATACACAATCCGGCAACATCGTGAATACGAGCAATCCGAAATTCGCCAACGCTCCAGCCACCGCTCCGTCGTCGCCGAATTTCGCCCTGACCTCGGGAAGCCCAGCCAGCGGCTATGGTGCGTCCGCTAGCAGTACGCAACTCGCTGCGCCAACGTCACTCCAAGTTGCTAACTGAAGTGCGTGGTCCGCTCTGGGTCGATTGGCAGGGGATGACCCGCTACTTCTGGGATTTCCGTTCTGCTGTCTACCCAGCATCTGTCACCGCGCTGCGCTCAGCAGCGCGGTGACCTCCTGCAGACTCCGTAAGCTTCCCTAAACCCGAAACAGTCTACGATGAGAACTTCTGGGAAATGACGTTGGCCCCGTCCGAGACAACTCTTAACCAGAGCAGAGGGCTTCTTCGGTTTCCCATTCTACCTGATGTTGGATGACGAACCCACTTGGGGCCAGGTGCCCGAGTGAGCTATGTGGGCGGCAACTGTTGGAGTCCACCGCGCCAGGCTGCAATGATCGCCAGCGCCTCGGCAAGCGAGATGAGTGCTTGAACGTGCATCAGGTCACCACGGAGACGCCCATAGAATGATTCTATGAAGGCGTTTTCCACAGGTTTCCCCGGTTGAATGCAGTCGAGCTGGACACCCCCGCCCATAGGCCCACTCCTCGAGGGCCCAGGATTGGAGCGAGAGCCCGGGCCCTCGCCGAGTACGCGATCCAGTATCTGGCTCACAATCTCACCCGACATGCGACATCCCGCCCCTTCACTGGACTAGAGCGACTCCACTGCTCCACGAGGGTGAAAATCCAATACGGGCGGCTGTCCGCCAGGGTATCATGCACAACATCCAGATATGTTTGCGTCGGCGCACCTGCAGCCGCGCAATTGTAAACCGGCCAGGGATAGAGCCGCCGCGCGCGTTTCCGATTCACCGGCCACCCTCGCGCCGAGCAACACCCAGATTCGCACATAGCCGAACCGGGGTTGGGCATGGACCAGATCGCGAATCCGCATCCGCAGGACTGTTTGATCCTCCGCGCGGCTCTTCCGATACCGCACGGCTCGACTGAACTGAGCCACCCCACAGGCCCGCGCACAACTCACCGAGAAGCTGGCTCGACACCACTGGGTGAGCACTCGACAGTCTGGGGAAAAAAGCTGAGGCCCGCCCGGTCTCCGACAATATGTCTGTGTCCAGCGAAAGGTCGGCCCCCCGCCGCTTCAACCGGCTGTTTTCTGCTTCCAACTGCCGGAGCGGGCGCAACTCACTCACCCCTAGACGTACTTCTTTGACCAGGCGTAGAAGGTTTGCTCGGCAATCCCATATTGCCGGCAGAGATCGCCGATGGGAGTGCCGGAGTCGGCTTGGCGGAGGGCATAGACGATCTGCTCTGGGTAAATCGTGACCGCGCCAGGGGTCCGCTCCCTTCGCAAGGACGTTGAAGCCACCATCCCTACTCTATTTTTGTGGTGTTGTCGTGTTTGGGGGAGACGTTACTAGGCGAAGCCATTTCCCCCGAAAACTGAAGAGTTATTCAGAAGCTGATCGACCGATGGTGTGCCTTGGATTTAAGGATCTTCACTGAGCTCGGAGTGCCATTGGTGCCTTGGGTGATTGGCTGTCGCTCGCCGTCTTGTATTCATAGGCGCCAATATCATAGGCACGTCCTTGGGGCCGAGGAGTGCCGTCGAACGCTATTCTGGTCTCATCGAGGGGCAAGCCCTTGTCGATGACTGGGCTTCGTGAGGTCAGGGCGAAATTCGGTGAATCCGGAAGGGTGGCTGGGGCATTGACAAATGCCGGATCCGCCGTATTCACGATGTTGCCGGATTGCGTATAGTTGACATGTTCCACTGCACCGGCTGCCAGAAGGAAAGTGCGTCCTCCAGACCCGGTCGCATAAGAAAAATTGTTCCTAATTGTTACCCTCGAAACAGAACCACTGGACTGGAAGATGATGCCCTGCGCGTCACTTATAGGGCATGTGACACAGTTTTCATAAAAGATGTTGTTCTCGATTCGCAATCCATGAGTTCGATTGCCCCATATGACATAGGCGGGTTTATTGTGCGCGTATGCAAATACGTTGTTCGCCACGACCCAATCCACCGACTCAGCAAACTCTGGTGCCGGGTACTTGGCAGGATCGTAGACGGAACTACCCGACCCGTTATGTTGAATGTGATAGCCTGCGCTGTCGTAGAACAAATTGTTGACGATCGTAAATCTCGACCCATTCGCATAGAGTCCATACCCGCCGACATGCCCCGGCACATCCTCCACAAGAAACGCATTGTGGTTGATAGTGTTGCCTTCGATTAACACATCCACGCCACCGACCCCAAGAATCGCACTTGCGGGCCACCCATCGTGCATCCAATTATGCCTAATGATGAGATTGTGCGCGTTGTAGAACTTAATTCCGTTGTAGCAATTACGTATCTCAAACCCCTCAATCGTAATCCAGCCTATCGCCTTGTTACTTCCTGAGTAGTTCTGAAGCAAAATCATGTAAGCCTTGGTCGGGCGCGGATATGTGCTAGTCGCAATAATCGGCCCGCCGTCCTCACACTCAATGACCGGCGATTGGCCGGGAGTGTTTAGGAGTTTGATGGGAGCTGACGAGGTTCCAGACCTGCCAAATCGAATGAGCCGTTCCTTGTAGACTCCCCCTCGAACATAGGTCGTATCCCCGGCGACCATTTTGTCCACCGCATAGGCCACGGTTAGCCACGGCCGGGAGCTTGTGCCAGGATTGCTATTGCTCCCGGTCGTGGCGACATAGTACGTCGCCGCGTGGGTCACAACGGTTGACACGAGAGCACTGATCAGAATGCAGGCACCGATGGCTCGGTTGAGTCGAAGCATCTGGAGTCTCCTCATAGCCCGCAACACGCTAAGTCTGCGGTAATGTCTGGAGCGGTTCCCCGAAGCGGGTTCGCACCATGTCAGGGAGCAACCAGCATGCCACGTAAGCCGTTCACTAGGAGGCTAAAAGTAAAGAAGAATTGGCAAGAAAATTTGTTCATGTGTTCAAAACTGTTCACAGGCCGTTAGCGGTGTGCGGTGATAGGAACTCCGGAATTGCGCGGCTTGATCCCTACGCCGACTGTTCAGCAGTTTGATGCTAGACCCTTCATATAGGAGTTATCAAGGCCTGGGGAAGTGTCTGTCGATAGCACATCATTGCCCGCTTATGCTTATCCTGTTGACTCCGAGTACTCCCATGGGTCGCGTCACTGGCTGTGGCGAGGCCGACCTTTCTCCGAACGTGCTCATCGGTTTTCGGAATGTTTCTAGGCCGGTTGGCGCCACTCATGATATCAGCGCATACGAAGTTGACAGCTCAGACTCCATGTCACCTACGCACCGAGGAACGTGAGCGTCAGGTAATTATACGGCTCAACTCTTCTGGGGCTCATCCTTTAGCTGGACATTTCTCAGGTAATTTGCAAACGACAGCGCAAAACTTCCCACCGGCTCCCCGAGGAATCTCCGCCACCGACTCTATCACAACCTCTACATCCCCCATTCTTTCTTTGAGTCTTTCCACAATCACACGTTCATGATGTGAAGCAAAGTCAGGAGTTGGCACAACTGTTACTTTCACGCAATCAAGGGTTTCCTGTGTGATCTGGGCTTCTCGTATGGCGAGATCACCCTTAAAAACTGGACTTAATCTTCCGACACGCCTTCCATCCTTTGTGTAAAGGACGTCGGCTATCCTTCCATCTACCGATGCCATAACTGGTAAAGTCCGCCCACATTGGCAGGTGTCGGAACTAATTTCGAGGCATCCTTGATCGCCTACACGGTACCGAATGAGGGGCATATCGGCATTCAGTAGGCCTGTGCATATAAGATCACCAGACGTCCCACGAGGTGCTGGTAGACCCTCCTTGATGACTTCCACAAACCCAACTTCAGGCCACAGGTGCAGCCGCGCTGCGCGGCACTCGCTAGCCATGGCGACCATTTCTGCCATGCCGTAGGTTTCACGAACTGGACAGTTGAACGCCTTAGCAATGGCCTCCCTTTGATATTCATAGAGAGGCTCAGCGCTCGTAAGAGCGACGGCCATGTGCAAATCCTTACGTCCTGATTCCAAGGCCATCTGTGCCATTGCGTAAAGCGATGAGGAATATCCAAAGAGATAAGTCACGCGATAGCGAGAGAGGGCATCGAGATAAGATTCCATGAGATCGGGAGCAAGGTGATAGGAGGACATATAGAGCTGATTCAACCCCTGATTCCATACCCAAAAAGGCGGCTCCCGCTGACTCACAGGAGTGACTAATTGACCGGCAATCATCGCCCAGCGGTCCCGGCGAGACACTCCATTCCAGTAGCGAATTCTGGCCTCACTCCAGGCAGCCATCGTGCGCATGGTCTGTACGCTTCCCCACAAACTCAATGGCTTTCCGGTGCTCCCACTCGTCTGCTCATGGAACATCTTGCGCACATCACAGTCATCGGCCACGAATGCACGTGCGTTTTCCCTGATCGTGTCTTTTCCCAGGATCGGCCAATTCTCCAAATACTCCCAGGAAGCCTGGTCCCCTCGCCGGCGTCGCTCAGCCCATTGCTCTCGATAATAAGGCACCTGTGTGGCTGCGCGGTGAAGCACGTAGGCAAGTCGCTCGTCCTGCCATGCTTTCCACCGGTCTGGGCTCCAGCTTTCACGGCTAATCGCTTCTTCCGCCAGCCGTTCGGTCTCGGGACCATATCGCCAGGAACGAAGGTAGAACCCACGAATGCTGGCCGCAACCGAACGCAGTGATACCGGCAAGCTATAGTAAACTTTGAGCCACGTGGATGTCATACCGGGTGCCTTTCGGCAAAGTCGCTAAATAGCCGCTCCCATTGGGGAAGGATAGCAGGCCAATCAAATTGCTCCACTTTTAGACGGCCGTTACGAGACAAACGCCCGGCCACTCCTTCTTCCCCCATGAGACGTCGAACTGCGGTCGCCATTGCTACCTCATCGCTATCGGGGACAAGAAGCCCATCGCACTCATCTTCAATCAAGTGCGGAATGCCGCCCACTTTGGTACTGACAATGCACACGCCACAAGCCATCGCTTCAAGTATGCTCACCGGCGTATTGTCTATCCTCGGCGTATTGAGCAGAATATCACCTCGATTGATCCATTCAGGAATAGTAGCTTTAGGTACAGGCCCGGCGAACGTTATCCTGTCGAGAACTCCGAGCTTCATAGCCAAGTTCCTCGCCACATCGCGACTTCCATCTTTCTTATCGGGACCAATCATCACGAGCTTCACGGAGGGACAATCTTTGGCAAGCAATGCAACAACTTTTACAGCCAGCGAGGGATTATAGATATCGTGAAACGCTCGCAGCCACACTAAGTTCGGCTCAGGACGATTTCGATGCCTGAACGGATACTTACTTATCTCCAGCGAATTCGGCAAGCACGCTAAGTCTTTTCGATACACCCGCATCTGTTCAAAGAGATAAGCAGACGGAGTGGTGACGGCACCTGCACTTTGCAAGAGACGCCGAACCCTATTGCCATGCCTTTGCGAAAATGCTGGAAGATTTCCTCCGTGCAGTGTCAGTATGTACGGCTTTCTGGCCATCCTCAATGCTCGACAAACCCACTCAGCCCACAGAAATGACGGTCCGCTGTACACATCGACCTGTGCAACTCGATACTGGCTTCGCTCTCGCCATACCGTCAGTAGAAAGTCAGCCAGACGGGCAACGCGACCAGTGCGTGAAGAAGTCGTTATGACTTTCCAACCAGCGGCCTTGAGTCCAACTGCCAGATCTTCGCACACACCTCGCGTTCCTCTCGCAGCCGACAGAAAATTACCAACTAACAACACGGGAGGCCGGTTCAGATCCTCACAAATCTTGCAGGGTTCGGGGAACGGCACATCCATACGTTCTCTACTTCCCAATTTAGACTGTTCCACCATCCGCCAAATGAATAGAGAGAAAGAACACTATGCGTCGAAGGAGGGCTTCGCGCGACATACCAGAAGCAGCACCATTGCAAAACGCTTGTACAACCGGTGTATAGCCATCACAATGGAAAAATTCCGGCAGGCGACTTGATGGACCGAGCAACGTTTCTCTAACTCGCAGCTTAAACCCTTCATTCACCCACCGATCTACAGGAACCGCAAAACCATGCTTGGGTTTCTTGGCGATCATAAGAGGAAGTTGCCGTGCGGCAACCTCCCGCAGCACCTGCTTGCACTCACGGCCTTTCACCTTGAGTTTGTGCGGCAAGGTGAGGCCAAACGAAAACAATTCTTCATCCAGCATAGGCACACGGACTTCTAGACTTTCCTTCATACTGGCTAGGTCGACCTTAAACAGGAAGTCATTCGCCAACGTCACGCGCGTGTTGACTTCCGTCGCCAATGCAGAGAGCCGCTCCACTCGACCCGCCTTCGGGGGTAGGACGTGCTCCCACTGTTGCTCAAAGAACCGGCGAACCGGCAACATTTTCCCATAGTCCAGACATAAACCGCGTAATTCCTTCTCTCGCAAAAAGGTGAACATGTTCTGAACGATTTGCACATCATCGCCGTCCGCAACTTCCCCTAGGCGAGCCGGGAGATGGGTTGACACAACCCCTAGGCTCGCCAGTGGACTGAGCGCCAAAGCACTCGTCTTCCACATAGCCGCCGGTAATCGTTGCATTCGTGCAATTCTGGCCAGTCGCCAATAGACATCATATCCCCCAAATCCCTCATCCCCGCCATCCCCAGAGAGCGCTACCGTGACATGGGCACGCATTAAGCGACACACTGCATTGACGCCGAACAGCGAGGGGTCGGCAAAGGGCTGCCCCGCATGTTTCAGCAAGTCTACGACACGTTCCCATGTTCCTTGGCCCTCGTCCATATCGAGAGCCATATGATGACTTCCGATGTGTTCGGCCACGGCAAATGCAGCCGACGTCTCGTCATACTTCTGTTCGGAGAAACGAACATTATAGGTTCGCAGCGTTCCCTGAAGCGTTCGTTGAGCCGCCACACTGATGAGCGAAGAATCAATCCCGCCGCTCAGCAAAGCACCGAGGGGCACCTCACTTTCTAACTGTCGTTGGACCGCTGTAGTGATCAACCCCTCTGCTTGGTCAACAGCTTCCGATAGAGATATGCGCTGATCCGGTGCAATATTCCCCTTCCAGTACTGGCGTGTCTTCCACGACACTTCACCATAATCTACTGAACGAGCCTCAAGAATCTCTCCCGCTTGCAGCGCACGGATGCCACGGTAGACGGTCTCGGGAGCGGGAATATAAAACAGCGATGCGGAGTCATAGATCGCCTGCCGGTCCGTCCTTGTGTCGATGTCGTTTACATGAAGCAGGGCCCTGAGTTCACTAGCAAAAGCCAACCGCAGCTTCATCGGGGCATAAAAAAGTGGCTTGATCCCGAAGCGATCACGGACAAGCAGAAGCGTTTCAGTGCGAATATCGTAAATCGCGATCGCAAACATCCCTCTCAACCGTTCAACAAAACCTGCGCCCAGCTCTTCATAGAGATGCGGTATGATTTCAGAGTCTGAATGGCCTCTGAAGCGGTGTCCTTTCTGTTCCAGATAGCGCCGTAACTCTCGATGGTTATAAATCTCGCCGTTGAAGACACTCCAGACCGTGCCGGTTTCATTTGCCATTGGTTGAGTACCGGTTTCCGACAGGTCAATGATGGATAGACGCGTATGGACAAGAGTGACCGAAGGGAAAGACCTGACTCCGTAGCCGTCCGGGCCTCGGTGATGCAGTGCCTGCCGCATACGGTCGGCAACTTCGCCGCCGTTATCCTGACGGCCAATCCAGCCACCGATTCCGCACATACTACCTGTCCTCCCAGCCTTCAGCCCGATAGACTGCAAAGGTCTCCGACCTCAGACGATCGATCCCAAATGCGTGTTCAGCCTTGATCCGGCCGGCATCGCCCATTTGTCGGCACAACTCATGGTCTGAGATAAGGGCCGCCATGTGGTAGCTAAGCGCGGCTTCATCATTTCTTGCTACCACAAATCCTGTCTCCCCGTTGTCTATGAGATAGGAGGCATCGCCAGCATCCGTGGCAACCACGGCCCGGCCACAGGCCATTGCCTCCATGATGACGTTCGGACAACCTTCGTCCTCGGCAGTATGCACGAGGAAGGCCGCGTCAGCGAGGAGCTCTCTAATATCGTGTCGTGCACCCAGAAACTTGAACAAACGCTCAACTCCAAGCTTCCTTGCCAGCGACACTAGTTCTTCTCGCAAAGGCCCTGATCCGGCATGGACCACCTCCGGGTGTTGACCCTGGGCTGCTACTAGGGCTACTGCTCTGACCAATCGATCCCATCGCTTCCGAGGATACAGACTCCCGACAGCCAGAAGGTATCCCTGTTCAGGATGGCGTCGGGGAGAAAAATGATCCAAATCGACTCCGTTCTTAACGACATAAATCCGACGAGGTCTGAAGGGTGTCCTCAATTTCCTCGCATTTTCTTCTGCAGTCGCGCTGTTGAAGATCTGAGCAGTCGGCCATCGACCACAAAGCTTGCCGAATACTTTCCCGGTCTCTCGGCGGTCTCGGATGAAGTTGTTGCGTACTGACCCGATTGGTATAGCTCCTGTAATTCGAGCCGCCCACCAGGCAGCGATGTTCGTATAGAACGAGTACGAATGAATCACCTCCGGTCGCAGATCAGACACCAAACTGCGGAGAGCTTGCAATTTTGCCAACCGTGTTGGCTGACTGCCTAGGGCAATCACGGGGACATCGAGCGCACGAATTAATGGACCGTAATGATTGTTGGCAGAATTCCCCCATACAGCGACGACCGGTTTATACCGCCTTCGGTCCATGGATTCTATCAGGTAGAATAGCTGTCGCTCTAATCCCCCTAGACCCAATTGCCCGACAAGATATAAGAGGCGGCGGTTCACGTGGAGGGATCCTATGCGGGAAGTTTCTACAGATCTTTCCATAAGTGTTAGCAACAATACGCTGTTACAGTGAATAGGGGATTAGGTATTACCACTAAGAGGAAGGTAATGATTTCCAATAACTCCGAAGAGCTATTGTATTCTATCACTACTCCCTGCTGGAGATAGCTCCGGACTGATTGAATCAACCGTTCAAACTACCCCGAGTGGCAGTCTGGGTTAATGTCGGCGCAAACTGCTGTTTCTTTCCCTCCACTTCCGACACGATTCCCGTTGGCCAGATCCATTGCCGAGCACCCACCAACATGCCGACAGCGAAGGTAAACGGTTTCTCATAAAAACCGTGTATCTGAAGCAGATATAGACCGGTTGAAACAATAATCCCCAGCAGCGCAAGCGAAAGCTCATCACGACCGCATCGTAATGGGATTGAACGATAAACATGCCATATGATCCACAGAAACAGCAAGAGACCGAGAACTCCCCAGTAGATTGTGATCGCTAGAAGTGAGTTATGTACCCCATGCGCAACGATAATACCGTCACGTTGCCTCGCATACCCCTTCTCGAGTCCCCACTTTGCAAAGAAATTTCCTGCACCGACACCGCCCACGATGTATTCTGGCAGACGGTCGAGTGACGTGGCATACAACTGTGCGCGGCTCTCCATCTTACCTTGTCGCATCTCGGACGAGAACATCATCCGGCTCCAGACAGCGTCAGGAACCACCATATAAACACCCATGCCTAAGATCAGAGCAAGGATCAATGCTTTCCCGTATCTGAATCCCTGAGTATAGAGAATTGTTGCGAAGGACACGAGGCTGACCACAGCGGCACCTCTAGACATCGGCAAGAGTGAGGCGATGAGACAGAAGGCGGAAATTCCCAGTAATAGGATACGGGGATACTTCGACCTGTCCGATAAAGACAGGGCGAATGCGACGATTGCTCCCTGAGCGGATAGAATGGACAGAGCATTTATATTTGCACCCATCGGCTTATGCCCGAACGCTTGATTGCGGAGATGGCTAGACTCGTCGAAACCTTCCGCCTGCATTCCCTGTAGAGTTTCATATCCGGTCGAATAGAGAACAACGGATATCCACAAAGCTGTCGCAATATATCCGTACAGGCCGACAGCCAACATTGAACGGTCTCTACATAGGACCGCCACACACACCGCTCCTCCCATCATTTCTCCAAAGCGTATAAGGTCCCGATACCTGGATAGCGGACTAGAAAGTTCCAGAAGGGCACTGACGATGATGAAGGCATAGGCTGCGATAAAAACAGGATGATACCAAATCTCGCCAAAGATGCGAGGACGATTCACAATGATATATACGGCGAGCACGGCAAACATGAGAAAGCTGACGGTCATTCCAGACACTACAGGAAAATAATTTTCCAGCGGTGTAATCACTATCGTCGTCAACAGCAAAAATCGCTCAACAGGGGTGGTGCGGGATTGGGGCAGCATGTATCGAGCCGCGGCCGGTTTCCAGTCGGCCAGCGGCCCCTGGTCTAATCTGATGGGTCGGTCGATCATGGAGGACACCCGGTTTTCCTCTACCTATATGTTGAAGACCACTATCCGTGTTTAGCTTGGCGCGTTCGCACCACCCCGACCTCTGTCTCCGTCTTTCATATCGTGGTGGCGCGTGGTAGAAGTCATGCTCCCTCGTAGGAAAGCATCGAGGTTCTTAGAGATGGTTGTCCACGAACAGCTCTCGATATTCGTAGGCTGAGGCGCCTGTCCACAAACCACATCCTTGAGAAACGATACCATGCCCTGAGTTTCGGGGCCCGTAAAATTTTTCACTAGTCCGGTGGGAGTCACTAGAGCTCTTACGTCACTGTCAAGAGGGGAAATGAGAAGAACCGGTGTTCCGAATCCGATGGCCTCAAATATTTTGCCTGGGATGATCCCTTTATCTATTAGTTGGCTTTGCTCATGAATTGAGCTGATTACCAGTGCGAGGTTTGCACCCTTGACTGCCGATAAAGCCTCGCGCCTTGGGACTCTTCCATGAAGCACTATCCGATCATTCAGGCCATAATGAGCGGCCTGCTGACGAACGTAGTCTTCCTGCACCCCATAGTAGTGGAAGTACCATTGATTGTTCGTTTCGTTCGGAGACTCTTTCAGACATTTCAGCGCGGCCAGGAAAGGCGAGATGATGATCTTGGGATGATAGAAAGTCCCTGTATATACAATGGCACAATGTCCGAAGTCGTATGGTTTAACGGCTGCCATCTCGTCAGGGTCGTAGCCGTTTGTCACCACATGGACCTTTTTCCCAACACCGTAACGTTGATCCAAGTCCGCGCCCCACGAAGGTGACGCAATGGTGACTGCTGCACAACCTTCAAGCAAACTTGCCTCTTCCCGGACGGTCTCTGGCCGTGGCGGACGATCAACGAAACGACTTTGAGTCCAAGGGTCACGATAGTCTAAGACATAAGGCCGCCTGAGCCGGTCGGATAGGATTTTTGCCAGTCGAAACCCCACGAACGGCGAACCGGATGCAAGGATTACGTCCACATCCTTTGGACTCAGATTGGAACAAGCTCGCTCGGCCTCCTTGATCCAACCGATATGCATATCAACCCCGCGATGCCGTGCAATCGTTCGGCAGATTCCTCCAGCAACCCACCCCACGTTCTGATCCCAGTATTTCAGATGAATAGGCACCAGACATCGCCAACGGTGGCCGGTCAGGATACGATGGATCCCTTCAGCATCCAACTCTATCGAAATCTTCTCGCTATCGTCGGCATTGCGCCAGACATAGGAATGGGGGGTTACTACGGTAACTTCCCACCCTAACCTGGTCAAATACCTTGCCATATATCCCGTACGAACAGCACCGATCGTCTGCACCGGCGGGAAATAGTACGCGATGAGAAGCAGTTTTGGTCTATTGACAAGCGGCCCCATATTTCCCTCCGGATGGGTGCGATCAAACAAGTGATTGGCGATCATCTGTAGATATTTTCTTGCGTGTAATAACTAGGCTTGGAACACAGGCGCCATCTTACATGATCGGCACGAATCCAAAGTGACCGTCGAAGATCATAATAGATGTGTACTGGGATGCAATGAAAAGATTCGTGACAGGGAATTACGTTTCTTGCATAAGCCCCAGGTATAATTCTTCGAGCTTCTTATTCAAGGAGTTTGTATCAAACTTCTGCTCCACTCTGCATCCTTCCCGCCTGACCCATCTCTATTACAAATTTCAGGATGGCTTATCAGATATGCAAGAGCTTCCGCAATGGAAGCGGCATCTCTTTCCGGCACCAATAAACCCGACACGCCATCGGCGACCAGTTCCGGTATTCCACTGTGGAACGTACTAATCACGGGTAATCCCGAAGCCATCGCCTCTTTTATGGACATTAGGGATTCCTTCCTGATCACCACTCTTCAGCAGTCAAACTCGGAGCAATCATCACGTGCGATTCCTTTAATAGCCTTTTGACTTCTTCGTGGGTTTTCGAACCAAGTAATTTGACCTGTCGTTCAATGCCCATGTCCTTTATCAACTGCTGTAAATTCTCACGAAGCATTCCATCACCCACCACCGCATATTCGATTCTTTCCCCTTTTGAAAGAAGGCGTGCCACGGCGTCAATGGCAAAAGCCACTCCCTTTTTTTCAACCAATCTCGCAATCGTCAGTACCTTTATGGGCTCACCAGGGATGCGCTGTCTTTGAAGATATTCAAATTTTGAACAATCAATTCCATCATAGTGAATCACAATCTTATTCTCCTCACACCCCTCCTGGATCAACCGTTCCTTAAGAAACTCGCATACCGGCAAAAACAAATCTCCTTCCCTGAATAACTCATGATAAATTCCCGGATGGTCTTTCAGATACACGGTTACATCATAGCCCCGGATGGATGTCACTATCTTGCCATTACTTGGAATGATTTGATGTAACAATACTGCATTCAGTCCGATTGTCCCGAACTGACAATGGATGATGTCAAAAGGACCTCTTTCTAACAACGCAACGCTCATGAAAAGGAGACTGAGAGACAATGACGGTTTCCCATACCTAAATATATTTAAGGATCCTAATATAACGCTATAGTTACTTGACGCATACTTAATGATCAGGAGAATAGCTTTCATTATTCTCGCTAGTTTGTTTTTAGGAATGCCATAGTACCGAGTTCTTTTTGACAAGTCATATTTCTCATAGTTGCCATGAATTTTGACATTCCTCTCTGATTTGTCTGCAAAAATATGGACATCATGCCCCAAATCTATTAGTCCCACAATCTGATTCAAGACAAAGGTCTCTGATACAGTAGGAAACGTGCTAGCAAGAAATGCAATTTTCATGCAGAATGCGACAAACATTCCCTAAATTAACCCACAAGAAAGCAATCATAGATCCACACTACAAGCTTGCAATTGTCCTTTTCACAAATCTCATGATGCGAGACATATTCTTCGCGTACTGAAACCTTAACGGTGAATAACTGTAGTTAAAAGTTCTATAGACACTGAGGTATGCAAGAAGGCGTTCCATCGGGGATACTACTTCAGCAGCATACCTATAACACCTGAAGCAGAAGTACGACATTCCCCTCTCTCTTATTAGCCTGGCATGCTCGGGCGCTACAGTGCACATGATATGCAGAAGATACAGACTATCTTCGCACCATTCATGATACGGGACAGTCTTTCCAACATTAGCGCCATGACGCCGATAACTGGCTTTTATATCAAAAGCATCGACTCTTCCATATTTTGCGGCAAGTTGAACAGTTGCCACGACATCGTCATACCTATTGGTCTTCGAATGGAATCCTCCGAGTTGTTTCAGTCTCATGGTATTGAATAAGGTGCTGCATAGATACAAAGGCACTTTGCGGTCAAACCAGCCCAATATAAAATCTCCTGTCGGGTATCCGCTCACGGTGTTGTGAGCAGCAGATAGGACATTCTCTTTTGAGTCGATTTCCCGTGCTCCGGTCAAAATTACGCCTGGTTCGGTGCCACATTTGACCGCGCCCATGCAGGTTGATATGAAATCGTCATCGATTAGATCGTCATCAAAGAGCAATACAAAATATTCTCCTTTCGATTGTTTCAGACAAAAATTGCGATTATCGAGTGGACCTACGTTTTCTTTCTGCCTGTAGTATCGTATCCGAGGGTCATTGAACGCTTTGACCACGGATTCCGTATCGTCTGATGAACAGTTGTCGGAAACAATGATCTCGATATTCTTATACGTCTGATTCACCGCGCTTAGCAGCGCCTGCTTGAGATAGCTGTTTGCTCTATTATATGTCGGTATGCCTATTGAAACCAGGACGTTAGTATGGTCGGTCATAATCTTCTATCTTCTGCATCTGGAATATGTGCCAAACGAAGAGTCAAATCCTGAATTATACTCTGCATTTCAATCTGCCAATGTTTTCAAGGGAGACTGTCAGCCAACGGATTTACCACGTTCGGCGTGTCTGATTTTTCAGAGGAAGGAATATCGTGCATTCATTTTCCTTCTTTTACTGCTATTGAACTTTTGAGTATCGCCTTGGTTCACCGTACGGTCCGCTGCATTCATTCAAAATACTGATGTCGGTCGTCTTGATCCAGTACTTCCTCTGAGGACGTCCTTGACTCATCAATTCTGGGATAGTGACGAATGTAAAGCGCCCACCAAGTTCTTTCAGAAGCATGTCCAAAGCGTTCAACATCAGTTCACGATCGGCATATCGATTGTCTTTATACTGAAAAAGCGAGTCGTGGAAGAGAATGATGCTGCCGTTTTGAACCCGACTCATAACCCGGTTTTTCATCCAATTCGCATCATGATCGAGCCAGTCCACAGCAGTTACGCTATACATGATGACCTGATATCCAAGCCACATAGCCTCCAGACGAGACAGTAGGTTTTGATCTCCATAGGGCGGACGGAAAAGTCTTTGTCCATACGGAGCAATCGCCTTTTCACATGCCCGGATCTGAGCCCGCCGCTCGCGTCCCGAGATCAGCGGAAAGGATGGATGATCCCAGGAGTGATTGCCGATCGCATGTCCAGCCACAGCGACCTCCGTAACGATCTCAGGATGCCGCTCCGCAGCCTTCCCGACCATGAAAAATGTCGCCTTCGACCGGTGTTTTTGCAAAACATCAAGAAGACGGGGTGTGAAAACCGGGTCAGGACCATCGTCGAACGTGAGGGCCGCCAGGGGGGTTGAAGTTGAAACATTCGTGGTCGTTCCAAGGGCGAAAAGCGGACCCAACGTCAACGCCCTATATACCTTCCTAATCAAAGAACGCATATCCATCGCTTCTCAGATTAGTTGAAGCAGATTTTTTCTAGCTGCTTCCATGAAGTCGCCATCGCCTCGAATATCCGAGCTAAAGGAGAGAATGTAAGTGGCAGATACGCTCAACACCTTCAAATCCTGAAAGTCCTGTATTTAATGCTGCCCTTCAGCCGTCCTAGTCTTTCCCCAAAAGCCCACGACCAACGGACAAGATCGCTTTTTCCTCGAATGCTTGGGCCACTTTGAATGAAGCCTAGAATGAGATTCATCCATGAGCAAATCCCATCTTTCCATGAACGCTTTGGCATACCCAAGGAATGATATTTCTTATATAGAAGAACGCTGTATTCTCCCCAACCGAAAGCCTGGCGATAATTCTCCATCACGGTCTCTCTTAAGCGAACATGCACAACCGCTTCCGGTACAAAATGAAGCTTCGCCCCTTTTAGCTGAATTTTCCAACAGTAGTCTGTATCCTGATGACGTATGAATGACTCATCAAAGCCACCGACTTCATTATGCAGCCGCCGTTTAACTCCAACCGTCGAACCCCCAGCGTGCGAAAGGTTGGGCGGCGCTCCTCTCGTTTGAAGCCCTGATTCTTGGGAATGCCTTCGCATCTTCGCTATCCCGAGGGGACTGAGCTTATACACATCAATACGGCAAGCAACAAAATCGTACTTGGACAACGCCTCTCCCATCGCGGCTAGCCATCCCGGTGCGACCTCATCATCCGCATCACAGAAGGCCAGCGATTCACCTCGAGCGACTTTTACGGCCACATTTCTGGCATATCCTCTCCCACGCCTGCCGGATGCATCAACAATGCGAAGATGAGGCAGACGGCCTTCATATTGTTTTACGACTTCCATTGAATTGTCCGTCGATCCGTTGTCCGATACAATGACCTCCCAAGGCTCAGACCATTGTTGATTTGCAAGCGCTTCAAGTTGAGTCGCAATGGTATCCACTGCGTTGAAACAGGGGATGATGACACTCAGTCTCATACGGTTACTTTCCATTGAAACACAGGCGAGACAATTCCTAACCGGCCTGGGTTCAGGGGATAGCCGACCTCCGATACATCGAAGGACATGACACTTTCCTGGCGTTCGATAATTTTCACGTGTTCGACAAATGAAGCGAGGGACACATAGTATCGGCCGGGCTTGAGAAACGATGGAAGAATCTCGCAAAGGGAGCGATGCTGCCCGGGCTCCCTGACACGCCCTTTCCATTCAGGCATGTCCGTATCCATGGACTCAAACACGAGATTCCCCTGACTATCATAAACCTTATACGAAATAGACAGATCTCTTATCGGAACCGTAACAGAATATGCGATCTCCACGAGAAACGTGCTGTCAAAATGCACAACGGATATAGGCTGTTCGTCGATCGACAACAGCCGTGCAGAGCTAAGTCGGACCTCAGTGTGTTTCGATTTGGAAGAATCGTTGGACCAGCTCGACTTGACCTCCGTCCCGACCGATGAAGACAAATAGGCGCTCACCACTTCGGCAGAGGGTCCGACTCGCTTGAGCCTCCCTTGCTCGAGGTGTACGGTCGTCTCACACAGCTGTGTGATGGCTCCCATATTGTGGCTGACAAGCAAGACCGTCCGGCCCTCTTTGGCGACGGTTCCCATTTTGCCAAGGCACTTTTTTTGGAATCCCGCATCACCAACTGCCAGCACTTCGTCAACCAACAGAATCTCCGGCTCAAGATGTGCCGCGACGGCAAAGGCTAAACGAAGATACATTCCGCTGGAGTAGTGCTTGACAGGGGTATCGATAAACCGCTCAACCTCTGAAAAGGCGACAATTTCATCAAACTTTCTGTCAATCTCGCTTCGCTTCATGCCGAGGATCGCTCCGTTGAGATAAATATTCTCCCTTCCCGTTAACTCAGGATGAAACCCAGTCCCCACCTCCAAGAGCGAACCGACGCGTCCATAGATATCGGCAAAGCCTGTGCTGGGTTCGGTAATCCGCGAGAGTATCTTTAAAAATGTGCTTTTGCCGGCCCCGTTGCCGCCGATAACCCCAATGGCTTTACCCCGCTTCACCTCAAAAGAAATATCCTTTAAGGCCCAGATTGTCTCATCCCCTTCAGCAGCGTCCTGCCCCTCCCCACGCAAGAACTTCCCCGCCTTCTGAAACGGAACGGCAAAGGTTGAAGCCAACGTATCCCGCAGCGTTTTGTATCGCTCCTTTTTCCCGATACGATATTTCTTGCTGATTCCTTCTACTCGTATTGCAATATCGCCCATGATTCCTCGCCGAAAACTCTGACTTTTGGACCGAAGAGTACTCGCTCAATTCTTAAACACTCAGCGCTTACCTCTAACACTCCGCCCACCGCTGTTATTTTATCATTCTGCGAAGCCGCGGAGCTTAACATCAAACCACATCTGCAAAGGTCTTTTCTAACCGACGGAAGTAGAATGCGCCCCCCACCAAAAGTGCCAGGGCCGTCAGCGAGGAAACAATCAACATCGGCCCTGGGGCGGTCTTTGCCCCAAGCAGGGCCCAACGGAATCCCTCGACCACTCCGACCATTGGATTAATGCTATAGAGGGTTCGCCAGGGTTCTGACAACAGACTGCTCGGATAGGCGATGGGGGTTGCAAAAAGCCAGAGTTGAGTCAGAAAAGGGAGTACATAACGTACGTCGCGAAATTGGACATTCAAGGCGGAAAGCCAAAGAGAGACGCCAAGCGAAGTCATAAGTGTGAGCAGAAGCAGGAAAGGAAGCCAGATCACATTGAGCGTGGGGACGATGCCGTAATAGAGCATCATTCCGAGCAGCACGACAAAGGCAATCGAAAAATCGATGAGGCCGGAGGTCACCGCCGCGATCGGGACGGAAAGCCTTGGAAAATAGACCTTTTTGATCAGATTCGCGCTTCCGACCAAACTGTTGGATGCTTGATTCAATCCATGAGAAAAGAAGGTCCAGGGAACCAAGGCAGCATAACTGAAGAGTGGATAGGGGATTCCGTCTGAAGGGATCTTTCCTAAGCGTCCGAAGAAAAGGCTAAAGACGATCATCGTAAATACGGGTTGGATAATGGCCCATGCCACACCGAGCGCGGTCTGCTTGTAGCGCACCTTCACATCGCGCCAGATGAGAAAATACAGCAGCTCTCGATAGGCCCACAACTCTTTGAGTTGAAGCGCCACCCACCCCCGGGACCGCTCGATCCGTATTACCTGAATGCTTTCTTCCATAGACATCTCCGATACCTTGTTCACTCACGGGCATAGGTTCAACAGCCGAGCGTGGTCAAAAGTTTAAGCTCCACCACTTCAACGGCTCAATACGATTTTTTGAGCGGACGCATAGTCATGTTAGTCACCTCAGCTGTTAACGGCATCATCAGAGCATTAATGACAACCTCGGCGATATCTTCAGGCTGGAGAAGAAGTTCTGGCTTGTACTCTCTCCTTTCCATCGTGAAAATGGCCTCCATGCGTGGCGTGGCGGTCCGTCCAGGGTAGACGCTAAACACGCGAACCCCGTCCGAGTTGACTTCCTCCCTGAGACTGTCAGCTATGGCTTTCAATGCATGCTGGGTGGCAGCAAACTGACCAACACACGCCCGCGATTGAAGCCCCTGCGTAGAGTTAATAAAGACAACCTGACCCTTCTTTTTTTTCAGCATGGGTAATAGGGACTGAGTTAACAGATATGGCACACGCACATTGGCGCGATACAATCGATCGAATTCTTCAACCGAAGCGGTTTGAAGATCACCCATAGAATATGATCCCGCGCAGTGAATCAGCACATCAAGGCCGCCCAATTGCCGGCTAAGATTGTTCGCTATATCTGTGACAGCTCCATCAGTTGTCAGATCGACAGCATGCAACACGACGCGTGGCGACGATTTGCGGGCAAGTTCTGCCACCTCCTGTAAAGCTGTGTTGTTTCGCCCAACCAGAAACAGTCTGACCTTCTTCGCTGCAAGACCAAGCGCTATCGCTCTCCCGATCCCCTGGCTAGCCCCCGTAACAACGGCAACATGATTTTCGAGAACAATCATAAGACTCCCACCATCTTCGCTCGGGAATGAACAAATCTTCTTGCGCTGCACATCCCAGATATTGCAACCGTCATCACTTAGGAATTTCCCTCGGTGTCTCGAGGAGGTGTGTGACGAACTGGTGCCCCATCCTCGGATATGTTCGACAGATCGTGGAATCATTCATTAAGGTTCCGGTACAGTCTGCGTCTATGCGTCATACCCTTGGAAACAGAGACCATCCAGGTGCACGGTTCGGAAATCGATGTTGAAGCGCATAACACTCGTGTAGATTGGGAACGCTTGAGCGCATCTGTGCGGCTAAAACAGAGTGCCTCCACCTGACGGGCAAGTCAAAAGCCGTGACCACTGCAAGCAGGATAGAAGACTGGCAGTGCGACCACCTTCCAGGTAAGCGGAATTTCCTCGTAGAAGATATCCCCATCTCGCGATATTCCCAGAGGGCAGACCGGTTATATCAAAAAGTTTGCTGTGCTTCCCGATCATCAACCTCCGTCTGGGTGATTTTATGATCGATTCTGTTTGAGCCCTATGCTTCCGTGGCTTGCCCCCTATCACCTATTCGAATCCTAACGATTCTCCCAACGATTCTAACAATACCGACAGCATAAATCCTACTTGATGACGTGATACCTGGTATTCAAGTGCCGTTGTCTCGGAGTCAACGTGTGTGAAGACATAAAAGAGCTCTCCTCTGAGGTTCCTCGTCAACATATACTCCAGCCTCGCTAGTCCTGTGATATTCTGAAATTGATTTTCGCTATTGGGCAAAAATTGACTAAGGGCATACATACCACTCCCTTGGACGCTGAGTCGCTCATAAATTCTATGCCTGATTGACGCCCGGGCAAGATTGTTGATCCGCGCTCCACCCTCTAAAAAGAATGACGGGAGGGCTTGCCGTGAAAGCGTAAGATCGAGGACAGTGTCTCGCTCCGGTTTGGTTGTGACATGAATGAGAACCGGACGGAAACGACCGTCCTACTGGTTCGACAAGCGTGACGCCTCCCCGAGCACTGAACGTCCACTCCAGAAATACCTTCCTATATTCACCTTCGAACGTGACGATATTGGTGTTCAATCTCCTGCCACCTCCGGAACGCTCTTGGATTATGAAAGTCTGTCGATATAAGGCGGCGATGCTGTCGTTTCGAGTCAGATGATATCGAGGACCTCCGGACCATGTGTTAGTCACCGTGTTGAAGAAGGTGGCGTCAGGTACATCCCCCCCTAGGGTTTCCCTGCTCACCAACCGAAGGCCAAATATGTACCCACCTTCCAAAGAAAAGTCTCGGGACAGAGGATACTCCCCGTTGAAGGTCGTTGCGTTCCGAAGCGTGCTCCGCCGAAATGTTAGGAGGCCACCCTGCAATTCATCAGCTACCACCGAACTTCCGTAACTTTGCTCAGGGCTATATAGAAACCTCTCGCTGACATTCAAACGCGCTCCTCTGACATACCGATCAACTAATCGATCCAATCCAACAGTGCCATTGAGCAAGACATTAAAAAAATTCAAGTTGGTATTGGTCACAAACGCGCTGTAACCTCCCCCCATCCTAAGGTCTGCTTCCATGTCTCGACTGTCATGTCGCAGGTTTAGCCCGCCGTTCACAGTCGTCACAAAATCATCCAGCTGCGGGGTATTCCCCTGGGCGTCTGGAGTCAGTAGCTCCTTTGGTCTACGCCATACATTGCTATCGTATCGTTCCCTCACCCCACCCCAGGGAAGAAAGTTAGTCTCCGCATAAACTGATACCGAGGGCAACGCCCCCCAGATGAGCACGCCCGCCACTGCGAACCGAAACAATGGTCTGATTTTGGCACAGTCTACGACACCACAATAGAAACACCACACTCCTTTTCACAAGCAGCTACAAACGGATGAGGACCAGCTGATAGCGATCCTCCCCGCCTAATAGCACATGCATGGGGGTTGACAAACAGAGCCAATAGTGTCGGACGCTCTGCATGACTCCGTCAAGGGACGACGACCGTGTCACCGGAGGCCAACACGATGTTACCTGGTTCACCACGACCACTGACGAGGTCATCATAACGCAGCGGAATGTGGATCTCCTGACGTTTGTGACCGGGGCTTTCAATCACCCGCACAACTTGCAACCGATTCTTACTCGCATAGTTGGTGAAGCCTCCGGCCATGGAAATAGCTTGAAGCACTGTGACGTACGATTTAAGCTGATACTTGCCGGGCTTCGCGACTTCACCCAAGACGAACACTGAATAACTGTTGAGCTCTTTGACGTTTACCGACACGGAAGGATTCTGGATATAGCCCTTGAGACGCTCGGTAATCTGCGCGGCCAGTGCCTCTGCTGTGAGGCCTGCCGCTTGAACATCTCCGATGATCGGCATTGATACGTACCCATCCGGCCGTATCAACGTGACCCTGGACAAATCCGGGTTCTTCCACACATTGATCTCAATCTGGTCCTCAGAACCCAGAAGGAATTCCGTGGGAACGTCGGATCCCTTGTATTCTCTGGATGTCACCGGTCCCAGGCAACCAACTTGGGCCACAATGGAACATAGCACGAGCCCGATCGACAGAGTCTTTGACACGTGCAGATTCTGTCTGGGTATCCTTGTCCATCGCGCGTAGCGGTCCACAGCAATCCTTTCCGGTATTCCCTACCGACCAGGGAAGACCACCATTGACTCACTCGGAACCACGAGGGTATCACCGGGCTTCAGTTCGAAATTATCACTGATTCCGCTGCGAAGCACGATATCGTCGTAGCTGGCGGTAAATCGTCTTAGGCCTGGGGCAGTCTCGGTAAACCGAAATATGACGATCTGATTTCTCGCCGCAGTCTCCTTGAACCCACCCGCAATGGTAATCCCCTGTAAGAGTGTCGTTTTACTCTTCAGCGGATACTTGCCAGGATGAGCAACTTCGCCGAGCAGAAAGATACTGGAGCTATTGACTTCCTTCAAGGTCACGGCAACGACCGGGTTTTGGACATATTCCTTGAGCTTATTCGTCATTTCCTCAGCCAATTGGGTGGGCGTTTTCCCTACGGCCACTACGTCGCGAATGATCGGCATTGAAATTCGCCCATCAGGACGTACTTGTACTTGTCTTGACAGGTCCGGATTCCTCCAGACGGTAATGTCCAAGACATCTTCGGCACCGATCACATATTCGCTGCTGACCGCGTTCGACAGCTTATCCATCATCACCTGACTGATCGCTTTCTCAGTCGGCGCTGTTACAGCAGGAGCGACCGGCTTAACCGAACCCGAATCACAGAATCCGGAGCCGGAGCTTACCGCCAGCGTGAGTGAGATAACTAGAAACCATAGGAGGTATTTCATAACTTCGATTCCTTCTGTTAAAGCGCCAGCTTGTTCACAGTGAAGGTATTGCCGAACAACCCTACGTTCAAATAATACCCATCTTCCGCGAGGGCTTCGGCTATGTATTCGGAGGTGAGGAGTCGCTTCGCCCAAGACAACAAGCCCGCCGTTCATGTATCTCCGAATACGGACCACTGCAATTGCGCATCCTTCGCTTTTCGTTAAGTTACGTTATGTACGATGGCCGAGAATGGGATACAAACCTGTGAACCATGGAAAGAGCTTGAGGAGTGCCGATATCAAGATATCGTCCTGTGGGGAATGTGACCCCCTCGACCTTGAGTTTGGCCTTCACTGCCTCTTTCAAAACAGCCCCCACCGGAATATCGCCTTCAGCATCGATTCTGCGGTTTCCGACCACCACCGCCTCTTCCCCTTGTTTCACCCGGCGCAAGAACTGATGCAAAAACTCCGTAAACACAGGCGTCCACACAGCGCACAACCAAGCATATCGCAGCCTTGTCGATTTTGGTTTTAGACGAATCGCTCGAACGCGACGAGCCGCATCCATATCGATCATGTCCATGGCCTTGGTGTCATGAGCCGGGAAGAGCGCCAACACAACATCGCTCCCCGAGCGATCTAACCGATTCAGTAGTTTAACAAAAACATCGTTCGGGTGAAGAATAATATCTGGGAAACCGAACGCGACGATTTTATCCTTCACGAATGGATATGCCCGATCGATCGTATCAGGCGGACCACTCGAACCTCCAATCACCACATAGGCAAGATTCATCCCTAACATTCCCCCGCCTTCCCAATAGGCTGGAATGTCCCATTTGCCTTGCCGAATGACAATATAGCACTTCCGAATATCAGCTTTTTGCAGACATTCAAGCAGATAGTGACTGACCACCCTGAGGCGCGGCTCCCGCAGACCGGCCATGGCCTTTAAACCGACGGGAAGTAATTCCTTGCTGCAGGGAAGCGGAGCCAGTCGAAGAGATCTGCCGGCTGCTGGAAGTACCGCCACCACTTCTTTCCGCCGATTGGTCCCACCCCTCATCTGATCATCTGCAATCAAACTTCACAGGCATCATGTGCTATGTTCCACTGTATGTTGATAAGTGAGCACACCGGCATCGGCAGTTCCGTCATCGTAGAGCGACACAAGATTGTCAGAGATAGGTGAGAGGTCGCTCGCCTTCAAGTAATCTCTCATGGTGGTTCCAGTGCACTCTTCATCTACCCGAGGGGCGCCTCTTTTTTCTGCCACATCATCAAGGTTCACCACACGAAAGTCTATGCTAAAGCGAGTTTTTCCAGAAGTATTAGGCACACTCGAGTGCATCTGAGCGCCGGAAAACAATATGATGCCTCCCGCCGGCACGATAAGGCGAATCTGAGGTTCAAGCACAAGCGATTCTGTCGGCTTTGGTAGCGGCCTAGGATCTTCTTTTAGAAACCTGGCCACGTGTCCTCCGCGATTCTGCTGGTTCCACACATAGTAATTATACCCCTTCGAGCTGTTCTTTACAGGAGTGTTCCAGTACTGCGGGTGGAAAGCCATGGCATTGTTCGACTGGATATCATAGATCGGGATCCACCAGTTGATCTGACAAGGAGGTGCGGAATACCAGGTATCTCTATGTGGATGCCAGGCATAGGCTATTCCGGTCGTGAGATAATTATCGCTGGTAGAGCTTCGCATCTTCGGCACATCGAAATATGTCTTCTCAAGATTGCAACCCATCTCGTCAAAGATGTCGCGCATGAGCGCTTTCGATTCGGAATGATGGATAAAATTAGGCTTCAGCTTCCCAAGAAGGTCGGCGTACTGCTCTACGGAAAGATGTCTTTGAGCTGACTCCGGATCATAAGGGGCGAAGGCCTCCTCGATCAATTTCCTGGCAAATCCGATAAACGCGAGAGTACTCCTCCTCGGAGAATATACGAGCAGCTGGCCTTGATATAACTCTTCGCGGCGTCGTTCGTCCGAGAATGGAGGGTCGTAATAAATAGTGTTCATGATCGTGTCTCCATTACGTGTTTCCCGGCCTCCGACATTATTTCAATAACCCAACCTCTAGAAGCGCTTCGGCTGCGGAGCGAATGTTGCCGAACGGAAGATCGGCGCGTTCCGCAATATCAAGCAGTGTATGGTGTCCATCGGACGCGTTCAAGACCCAGAAGAGAGCCAATTCCGTCCATTGTTTTTCTTGTTGACCGGCAACAGCACGATAGAGCCCTCGCCGCCCCAATTGCGGTTCGCATTTTGGGTTCTGATTGATGTACGGTCGATTTCCTTCCAATAGCTCCAACACATCTAAGCAACGGCCATACGACTGGGCAAGAGAGTCCGCCTTTACAAAGGCCAGATTGTCTGCCGAGGAATGGTACTCCGGATATTGGCCATGTGGGGTCCGCATGAAACATCCAACAGGCAGATCGAACCCCGGAGAACAATACTGTCGCTCGTCATACCCATAAGGGAAAAAGTCGATGATGGTAGCGGTCTCTCCTGAATGCCTCAGCACGTGCGCCATCGCCCGGTCGATCTCCGCATTGCCCTGACGGCTCTTTTTGTAAGTGATGTTCCCCGCATCGCCTACCCCAGTCAAGACGAGTCCGTGCTTAATGCAAGACACCATCTGTTCATTCTGAGCCAGCCATGTAATCGACCCAATTGTTCCTGGAATGAAGAGAAATCGGTATGAATATCGTCTTTGGCGCGTGGCCATGGTTTCTGCGAGCTTCACCGCTACCGTAATACCCGACAAATTATCGTTGCACATAGCAGGGTGACACACATGACATGAGACGAGAATCTCATCAGAAATTTCACCCGGCAAATAGGCCTCGCCATAAGTAAGTGACCCTGGCTGAAGGCTCGAATCGATGACGACATCATACTCGTCATCGGGTAGTCGTTCGAGATCTGCGTGTCGAAGACAAAAACCCCAGTTCTCCTTGTAATAGGAGGTACGGTACGGAATCCACTCTGGATGGTCCGACAGCGTAAATAAATGCGGCCTGAGGTCCACCAACGGCATCTTTTTTCTGACGGGTGAACTGTAGCTCATCAGATGTAAATTGTGCGCTTTGAAATCGATGACTCGCTTCCCTTCCCGGTTCATGACATAGGCATCGGTTATGTTCCACTCCAACGGAACCGTCCAATCAAACACTTTGGTTCCGCTAGGAACCTCAACCATTTCAAGCGGAATACGCTTTCGGATCGCTCGAAGGGTTTCCCTGACACCCTCACCGCTGATACTCCGGCATATCGGATAAAGCTCCACCATGAAGTTATGCAGCTCTTTGCCTAACTCTTTATCTTTCGATGCCTCTTTGTGGCCGACTAATGTCATGATGGCAATGCGCTATTCTTGAGAAATGCTGGCCACGTTCGATCCTTGTCCGACATGACCAAGATAGGTGCAGGCCAGGCAATCTTGAAGGTAGGATCATCCCATCGAAATCCTTGAGCGCTGGCAGGCACGTAGAACTCCGAGATGTAGTACGATACTTCGCTATTGTCTTGGAGTGTGAGAAACCCATGGGCACAACATTTCGGAATATAGACAGCTCGGTGATTGTCTGCCGAGAGCATTACTCCGACATGCTGACAATATGTCGGCGATGCAGGCCGTAAGTCGACGATGATGTCGTAGATGGCTCCCGCCGTGCAACGAACCAACTTCACTTCCTCATGTGGAGCGGATTGATAGTGAAGCCCCCGCATGGTGCCTTTCTGAGTGTTCATGGAAACACTTGACTGTACCCACGTGATCGAAAGTCCATGAGCCTCGAACTTCCGTTGGCACCAGGTCCTCATAAACATTCCCCGCTCATCTCGCACCGGTTCAGGATCGACCAGGAATACACCTTGGAGGGGGGTTTCCGTGAAAATCATGAATGCACTTGCACTTCAGGAATCGGAACGACAAACTTCCCTCCCCACTCCCGAAGGTAACTCATCTGCTGCATCACTTCTTCACGAATATTCCAGGGCAGAATCAGGAGATAGTCAGGACATGTCTCTCGCACTCGTTCCGGTCCATAAATCGGGATATGCACACCGGGCAGAAAATGCCCTTGCTTATGTGGACTCCGGTCTACCGTGTAGTCGATAAGATCCGTCCGAACCCCGCAATAGTTGAGCAACGTATTACCCTTTGCGGGAGCCCCATAACCGACAACGTGCTTGCCCTCCTGTTTCGCAACGATCAGAAAGGACAGCAATTTTCTCTTCGTCACCTCAACTCGCGGGCCAAACGACAAGTAGTGATTCAGCTGGCCGAATCCGGCGGCTTCTTCTCGCGATTTCAGTTCCTTTGCCCGCGCCTCTATGGGTTTGGAAGCATCGTCATTGTGACAAGCATAGATTCGCAGGGACCCGCCGTGAGTCGATAGCTCCTCGACATCGAACAGTTTCATTCCATGACGAGCAAACACCTGCTCGACAGCGAAGAAGGAAAAATAGGAGAAATGTTCGTGATAGATGGTATCAAACTGGTTCTGCTGCATCAGCTGAAGCAGATGAGGAAATTCCATCGTGATTAGGCCCGTGGGCTTCAGCAGTATCTTGAGCCCATTCACGAAATCATTCAGATCCGGGACATGGGCCAGCACGTTATTCCCGATAATCAGATCAGCAACCCACCCGTCAGCGGCTAGATCCAGAGCCGTCTTCTCTCCGAAGAAGGCCACCTTCGTATGAATTCCTTTCTTCTTCGCCACCTCAGCTACATTGGAAGCAGGCTCGACTCCCAGCACAGGGATGTCCCGCGACACGAAGTTCTGCAAAAGATATCCGTCGTTACTAGCGATCTCCACGACTTTGGAACTGCGATCCAATCCGAATCGACTCACGATCATGTCGACATAAGCTTTTGTGTGTGCCAGCCAAGAATCCGAAAATGATGAAAAATACGCGTAGTCCGAAAAAATATCGTGCGGCGTTGAGAATTGCTTCAACTGAACCAGTAAACACTTCTCGCAAACATACACATGCAATGGATAGAAGGGCTCCATGCGATTCAACTGGTCTGGCTTAATGTAGGAATTGGCCAATGGAGACATGCCGAGATCGACGAACGTGCGCTCAAGCGTCGCACCGCAAGACCGACAACCTGATTGCCCCATACTGATATTTCCTCCTGCTCGCAAAGGATGATGCGCCGCGCTCAATACCCGATGCGACAACCGACCATGACTTCAGGCATTGCTTCGCTCTTTCCACGCAAGATCGTCTGTCAGTTGCCCACTCTCCCGCAATCGTTTTAATGTGACTAGTCGTATCAACTCACCCGTCCGAAACTCGCGATCGCGAAACTGCATGGCCATGAGTCTGTCACGGAGACCCATCACGGCACTCTGAAGGTCAACCATTGGGAGAAATCCTTGCGCCAGCTTAGAGAACTTGTCAAAATTCACTCGATATGAGCGTTTATCTGGTTGCGCGTCTTTATTGATCGAAACCTCGACGTTCGGCACAAAATCGGCTACAGCCGCCGCCAGATCCTTTACCTGATAATTCCAGGCATCGCTGCCCACGTTGATTGTCAGAAAGGATCCACCATCACGGCGGTCTCGCTGCACGGCCCAATCGATCGCTCTCGCCATATCTTTGACGTGAATCAAGGGACGCCATGGTGTCCCATCACTCAGGATATTGATGCGTTTTGACACAATCGCGGCGGCCACAAAATCATTCAACACCAGATCCAATCGAAGCCGATCGCTCATGCCGCACGCCGTCGCAAATCGAAGGCAGGTCGCTGTAAAGGCGTCCGATGCAAGCGAAGCCAGGTCTTGCTCGGTTTGAACTTTCGATTTGGCATATGCCGTAAGAGGATTCACAGCATCCTCTTCACAGCGGGGGCCACCTTCGGCAAATCCATACACACTGCAGCTCGATGCGAACACAAACTTCTTAACGCCTGCCCGCTTTGCTTTCCCGGCCAGATCGATGCTCGCTCCATGGTTGATATCGAGGGTAACTTTTTCAAAAGTGGCGCCCATAGGATCGTTCGAAATAGCACAGAGATGTACGATGGCGTCTATTCCTTGCAGCATCCGCTCAGGAACATGTCGGATATCCCCGAAATATTGCAGATCGGCCCGACTTTCCGGGAGCCGCTGGGCACCCGTTAAACAGTGCGCAAAGTACCCCATATCATAGCCAATGAGCGTTGCTTGTGGATGGGATTCTCGCAAGCGACGTAATACCAATGGGCCGACATAGCCCATGTTGCCTGTAACTAGAATCTTCATGCCCTACCCCCCATTTAACCGCCCTGTTTTATCGTTGCACAACTTGAGTACGCAAGCAATCACTGGGACGATGGGCGAGACAGCGTTTACAAAATGCCGTCGAATGCTAACCACCCTCAAGGCTAAATTGACTCAGTGACGTGATGGATGCAAAGAAAACGAAACGGTCGGAAAAGTTCATAGTCTTACCACACCTTCCAGGGAGCCTTCGACGACTGCCATAGTTCTTCCAAATAATTCTTCTCTTTCAGCGTATCCATACAGGACCAAAAACGATCATGTCGATAGCCCATCAATTGATTATCTTTCGTGAGATGCAGGATCGGATCTCTCTCCCACACGGTCTCATCACCTTTAATGTAATCAATGGCCTTATACTCGAGAACATAGAAACCGCCATTGATCCAGCCTTCCTCGCCATGAGGTTTTTCTTTGAAGTCGACGATGTGGTCTTGATCGAACACAAGCCGTCCGAACCTAGAAGGAGGTAGGACTGACGTTACCGTGGCTAACTTTCCGTGAGACTTGTGGAACTTAATAGTGGCTTGAATGTCCACATCCGAGACCCCATCTCCGTACGTAAACAGAAACGTTTCATCCTCGCCTATCCATTTTTTCAGCTGTTTGAGCCGACCTCCCGTCTGAGTGTGCAGACCAGTATCGACGAGATGCACTTTCCAGTCTTCGTGCCGTTTCCCGTCATGAATCGTCGTCTTTCCACTCCCAAGGTCGACCGAAATATCCTTATTGAACGCATAGAAGTTGAGGAAGTAGTCCTTGATCATCTCCCCCTTGTAACCAAGACCGATAACAAATTCCTTTATCCCGTGAGCAGCATAAATTTTCATGATGTGCCATAAGATCGGCTTTCCACCGATTTCCACCATAGGTTTCGGTCGCAGAGCGGTCTCTTCGGATAGTCGAGTCCCCCATCCTCCTGCAAGAATTACTGCTTTCATGCTCATCTCCTTCCAACACCTGTGACGTTGCTTTTGGAGACCGAATTGACGATTAGGAACAAACGAAACTCACGCTGCTACATGTGGAGACAGCTGGTCGATATGTACCACGGCCCGTGCCTGGAGTGCGAGCCTATGGAGAAGCACCATCGCTCTTTGTTGCCCGGACATCTCTCGTATGAATACGGCGTCAATTCCGACTAATGGGCCATCTTTGATTTGGACGAGTTGGCCACTTCGTAGCTCTTTTGGCAGCACACACACTCTTGAATGTGCCATTCTGCTCTTAATGGCATCGATCATCTTGTGATCGACCTCCGCAGGGCTCGAGCCGAATTCCACGATCTTTCGAACACCTCTAGCATAAGTCACCGCCCGATAGTGCTCCAACAGATTGAATCGGACAAACAAATATCCTGGGAAAAGAGGAGCAATCACAATTCTTAGCTTGCGGCGAACAATCTTTTCCTCCTGCAACAGTGGCAAGAAACACTCCATCCCTATGTGTTGGATATTCTGCTCAGCTTGCTTTTCGTGGTTCGGTTTCGTACTAACTACATACCAACGCATCTTGCAGGGTCTCAGTCTGCCTGAAAAAGAATCGCTCATAGAGCATCGTCTCCCACATTCACAATCTGCGAACTTCTACAAGCTACCGCCCTTCCGGTGCATACCGGATCCCTGGCTTTAATAAATAATAAAGTATCTCCCCCCAAGTCAACTTGCTATGGGGAAACGATCATTACAGGACTACATCATCCAAGTAGTTCTTGGAAAAGATCTTGATGAAGCGCCCCGCCCTTACAGACAGGCGAATCTCACTGAAAAAGTACAGCTTGAGGTTCACTAAACTTATCAACTCGATTCACCTCGATCACTCTCAATACCGCTACACATTCAAAACTCAGCTGCGCGAATCTCGAGCAGGGAACCGCCAGGCATTCGATCGTCTATTGATATTCCCTACTTATGGAGCCAGTCGGTGTGTGCAGGGAAACTAGAACATGAACTTAAGTCCTACAAAATATGTGACGTGGTTCTTTGAATCCCCAATCGGAAGCTTCCTTGTCCAGCGCACTTCAGCAAGCGTAGGCGTTTCGGCAATCGTTATGGGTGTCGGCACGTATACCTTCAATACCTGTTTGATATCCGGGGGTTGGTCCATAAGAACTAACATGCCCCCGCTGCTAATGTTCAACGATAGCGCTTTCCCTCCCTTAACAAGATTACCATTCCCTGCCTCTGGCGCTGTCATCTCATAAAGAATTGGCCTCAGCAGCGCCGCCCGCTCACTATGATTTTCATAGCTATCTCTAATCGGCCACTCCCATTCCATTGGCGTCACGTCCATTCCTCCCCTCGTAAGAAATCGTTGCCCGATTTTCATTTTTAACTAGGTCTTAAGCCGTATATAGGCTATTCAGATATCGACAAGGCTATGCTCAACCTAACCCCTAGTATTCTGATTATCTGATTCAAACTCTATGTGAAATATATTTAATTGCTTCCGGAATCAACAATACCGATGACGTAGGCTGCTTTCCCAAAGGTATATGTTGACTACCTCGAAAGGGTTAGGTACTATTCCTGCGTTACTCTAAGCTTGTTTGTGGTCAGACACAGCTAATTGCTGTTGGAACTCGGTACGGCACACATTCCGACAATCTTATGATGTCGTAACGTATATATATGACAGAAGCAGTTAAAGGTATTGATCAAACAGATGCTCTTGCTGATCAGAGGGCAGGATCTGGGATAGTGGTGCTGTCGGCATCCATGCAACTTCTACATATGAATCGACAAGCTACGGAGCTTGCCAAAAAGATCAATGCCGTCGATCATGGAAAAACTACCATGATTTCAGCACATGGAGTCCTTCCGACGGCCCTGACTGAGCTTTGTGCAGAAATTATTAAAGCTCTTCATATACGCACGGAAGCCAAGGATTGGGAACAATTCGAACTCAAACGTGTAACAGGCGACCCTAATCAGCCTATACTTCTGAGAGGCTTTGGTTTACCGGATCGAGGAGGCGTCCAAAACGCCAGGCTTGTAGTGACCATGGAAGAGTTAGGGCGCAAACAGAACCTCAATACCGAGCATGCACGAGAGCGTTTTCAGTTGACCAACCGCGAGCAATCAGTTGTTGAACATCTGGCAAAAGGATGGACCAATAAAGAAATTGCCAATGCCCTCCAGATTACAGAGCAAACTGTAAAAGAACACATTAAGCACATCATGCGAAAGACCAACTCTACCACCCGTACTGGCATTCTCGTCCAAATCTTCAATTCTTGACGGTCTTGCTCCAAGCCTTCCTGGTTTTTGATCTCTTTCAGCTGTGTCAAAAGCGCAACAGTGAGTCGAGATTGACACGTTACTAGCCACGCGAGTCGATCAATATTTCATATTTTCCTGATAGTTACATATTATATTTTCAGGTCTACCATTTGCACTTTATTACCAACAGAGGTGTAGATGAAATGAACTGTGATTCGCTCAGAGAAGGACTGGTGGTGGGGTTGGGGTTGTTATTGGGAGCAGCAGTCCTTGCTTCAGGTTGTACAACCGGTCCTTCATCCCAACTGACAGAATTAAAGAATAGCGGCTTCATGTCACTCTGGAGTACCTACGCCGATTGTAAATCAACCTCTGACTTAGCCCAGGCGACTTCAAATCTGACGCAACTACGTTCAGCAAGCCAAATGGGAGCGGCGAACGAAGGATTTATCCTACCGCTGCCAAGTCACCTTGAGCGTCTAGTAGCCAATCCAACGAGTCGGGTGGCAGTTGATGTGGAGGCAATGACTGCCGCTTGCGCACTACACACCGGAGAATTAGCCCTTAATCAAGGGCAGACTGGTATCGCTCGTGATCTCCTGGTTTCCGTCATCAAGCTTCATAAGGAAGAAGACTCTTACTACGTTCTAAAGGCAAAAACGTTGCTGGCAAAAATCGGGCAAGGGATCAACGTTTCCTTCAACGCTCGCTAGTTCCTCTTTTCTTCCCCTCTACAGCCCTCGATATAAGTCTACGTAAAGTTTTGCCGATCGATCCCACGACAGATCGGTCTGCATTCCCGCGTGGATCAAGGATTGCCATGTCTGCCGCTCTTTGCACACATGCAGCGAGAGCAGGAGCGCCGAGAGCAGAGAATCAGTCGACGCATCAATGAAATGGAAGCCAGTTGCGCATCTAGATTTGACCGTTGACGGTCGAAAAGGAACAACGGTATCCGCCAATCCTCCGGTACGACGCACAATAGGTACCGTGCCGTATCGAAGGCTATACAGCTGACTTAATCCACATGGCTCATAGCGAGACGGTATAATTAACATGTCCGAGCCAGCTTCAATGCGATGCGCTATCCCTTCATCAAAGCCGAGGTGTAAGCCGATCCGATCAGGATATCTGGCTTTGACTGCAATAAATTGTTGTTCCAAATGGTGATCTCCCGTACCGAGCACTACCATTTGTGTGTCTAGGGACATGAGCTCAGGAATCACATCTAGCAAAAGATCAAAACCCTTCTGGAAGGTCAGCCGACCGATCACACCCAACAAGGGAACATCACGATTCGGCAGTCCAAGTTCCCGTTGTAGCGCTCGCTTGCATGCTTGCTTTCCAGACAAGTCAGCAGCCGTATACCGCGCCGGCAGGTTAGAGTCGCTCTCGGGATTCCAGGCAGCGACATCGATGCCATTTGTGATCCCTTTGACGCCATCTGCACGGCTTGCCAGCACACCTTCAAGACCACATCCAAACTCTGCGGTCATGATCTCTTTCGCATAGGTAGGACTCACCGTGGAAACAGCATCTGAAAAGATGATGCCGCCCTTCAGACAATTAACCGACCCATAGAACTCGAGGCCGCCCGGAGAAAATAGTGACGGGGGAAGTCCCGTCTTCACAAACTGCTGGCCAGAGAAGATTCCTTGATATCCCATGTTGTGCAGGGTCAAGAGCACTTTCAGCCGTTCGAGTCCCATATACTCGTGAGGAAGAGTTTTCAGGTACACTGCGCACAGGGCTGCCTGCCAATCGTGCAAGTGCAGCACATCAACCTTCTCCTTTCGAGTCTCGATCAAACCACGCACTATTTCGAGGACCGCACGACAGAATAGGATAAACCGTTCTAGGTTGTCCGGATAATCGTGATGGTCTTCTTGATAGAGCCCCGGGCGATCAAAGTAGGGATCGTACCGCACGAACAGTACTCTCAGCCGATGCAATGCGCCTGTCACCGGTACGTTCTCTTCTTCCACTGTTACATCGACAGGTTTTCCATCCACCGGAATAGAGAGTCGCATGGCCAGTTGACGAGACTCACCGGTTGCTCGACCTCGGTAACCCGGCATCACTAATGTCACATGATGCCCCGATTTCGTCAGCTCGATCGCCAACGCGCCGACCACGTCGGCCAATCCGCCCGTCTTGGCATACGGAACGGCCTCGGAGGCTGCCATCACGATGTTCAAACTATCTCCTGATACTGGTCTCATGCAGGATATTAGGCGGAAGACCTAGGGACGGGAAACTTCGTCAAGCCTGGTTTTGAATCGATCCTCATAGGCCCAGGATTTTGCAAGGGCATGCAGCTCCTCGGCTTTGAGCTCTTCTTTGTAGACAAGGCGATCATCGAGAAATACCAGGAGCCAACCACGATCGGGGTATGCGAAATACACTCCTTCGCCCGCATGCACGCCGGCTTTCCATCCCCTCGGAGCCTCTCCTGTAGCCACGCGCGATCGCGGAATAACACTGAAGTCCGGCATTACAAAAAAATGGCTGAACTCACTGTGATAAATCGGCGGTTTCCCCCAGGCATTGACGACCGCCCTGGCGGTGACTTGATCCAGCACAAGATTGTTGGCTTGTACCAGCTGTTCTTGCTGCTCCAGCGTCGGCATGCTCTTGCAGCCTACGATCAATACGAGCACCAAAACTCCACTTAGGCACCGGATCGCCTTTATCGTAGCTACGGAAATGTTGATCACGTTGTATCCTAGCCTCACATGAGCCGTCTGGATTTTGACTCAACTGGTTTTACCGGCTGACAGACATCGCACTGACATAACTTTCTTAGCAACGAATACGAATAGATACCGGTATCGTGACCGTCACTCCATTTGAACTGAAACGCGTAGCGTCCCACCGATTCGATGTCCTGGAGCATAATCAAGATCGGCACATCCTCCGCCTTAAGACGTCGCTCACCCGTCCACTCATCGACACAGGCTGCGCAGGGACAATGCTGTCGCAGATAGCGAACCGGATAGATACCCTTGTGGCCATCGCTCCACTGGATTCCCAGCACTCCCTTGTCGAGCCACTCCATATCTCGAGGCTCCAGAGTAGTGGCTGCCATGTGTTCACCTCTCATCGTGGCTTACTCATCCTGGCGATGCGAGCGACAGGAAGTCAACCGGTGGCAGCCGTTTTCCGGCAACAACCGTAACGTACCCTTCAATCGCTTCCTCCACCTCATTCCGCACTTGCCCCGTCGCTCGCAACCGCGTGAGTACCGTAGGAGCCAGCCGAATGGCTTGTTGGAGAAACAAAAGGCTGCCTCGTGAGAGTGCGACACATCGAACTCGTTGACGCGCGGCACAGGTCAGACACACGAGGCCTCCGGCGATCGGTGAAAATTGAGGCTCCCCGACGAAATGCGTCTTCCCACAGGCAGCGCAATGGTCGGTCTGCGGGCGAAACCCCGTCAATCCCAGCAGTCTGATCTGAAAAAGGAGCGCCGTAAAGGTCGGATCTTCACTTTCCTGGAGCGAGGCAAGGCCCTGTTCTAGGGTATCAAACAAGAGCGGGTCCGGGTCTCCGTCAGGAGTGATCGCTGCTACGATGTTGACCATCCGCGCCGCCGAGGCCATCAAGCGAAGGTCTTCCCGCAACACGTGTGAAGACCGTACCAGATCCACATGCGAAATCCGAAATAGGGAGTCCCCTGTTTTTTCAAACAGATTCAGGCGACACATACTGAATGGTTCGATCGCGGCCCCAAAGCGACTTTTCTGACGACGGGCACCACGGGCTACGCCCCGGATTTTACCCAGACTCTTAGAGAACACGGTGACGATTCGATCGGCGTCGCCCCACTTGCGGCTCCGCAAAATGATCGCCGTCGTCTTTACCAGAGGCACGGCTCTCTCCCCTCCCAACCGCGACAGAAGCCCAGCGACTCACCAGTCCGTGTCACCGGAGATACTCTAAGAAAAGAGTGGCCAACGTCAGGTAGATGGTAATACCGGTGATGTCGTTTGCCGTCGTGACAAAAGGACCGGCCGCAACGGCCGGATCGACCCCCATGCGCTTGAGCAGAATCGGCATAATGGTCGCCATGCTGGTCGACACCAGAAAGGCGATGAGCAGCGACGCTCCGACGACCATGCCCAAAAACCCTTGATGCAAGACCCAACCAACCAGTGTCAACGTCAGACCGCAGGCCAGACCCATAACCAGGCCGATCTTCGTTTCGCGAAAGAAGATAGGCCAGACATGCGTAAGTTCCACCGTGCCGATGGCCAACCCTCGAATAATCAGCGTCGAGGACTGTAGACCAACGTTGCCGCCCATTGCCGCAATCACAGGAATAAAACTCACAACCGCAACAACCTCTTGGATCGTATAGCGGAAATACCAGAGGATCGCGCCGGATAGCAGACTCCCGATCAAGTTCGTAAAGAGCCAAGGCAATCGCAGTTTCGCCGAGCCGAAGCTCGAAGACTTCGAGCCCGTTTCTTCTTCAATCGCCCCGGCCATCTTCAACATGTCTTCAGTCGCTTCTTCCCGGATCACATCGACCACGTCATCAACCGTGATGATGCCCACGAGTTTGCCGTCCCGTTCCACAACCGGAATAGCCAGCAAGTTATAGCTGGCCACCTGGCGCGCGACTTCTTCTTGGTCCATGTCGATCGCCACACTCATGACCTCTCGGGTCATGATATTTTTCAGTGGAGTCGTCGGAGGGACGGTTATCAGCTGCCGCAGCGAAAGAACACCGACCAGGTGATCATCCTTGTCCGTCACATAAATATAGAACACCATTTCCGCATCGGTGGCTTGCTGTAACCGACGGATCGCCTCCTGTGCCGTGGCATCCTCCGGCAAGGAGAAGAACTCCGTGGTCATAATTGCGCCTGCCGTATCCTTCGGATATTTAAGAATGTCGGCAACCTCGGTCGAATCCTCGGTCTTCATCAAGGCGAGAATTTCTTTGCTGCGCTCTTCGGGAAGGCATCCGAGAATGTACGCCACGTCGTCAGGACCGAGGTCTTTCAAAAGCCACGCGATGTCGGAATGCAACAGATCTGCGAGGACTTGCTGGATGCTTTCGCCGTCGAGTTCACTGAGTGCTTGTCCGCGCTTGCCTTCGCCACGGACCAGTTCGAAGATCTCCCGCTTTTCCTTCGGAGAGGTGAGATGGGTCACGACTTTGGCGATATCCGCGGGGTGCATGCGCCCCAACATCTTGGAGAGGTTCGTAATGGCTCCGCGTCGCAGCAACTTCTGCACGGACTGGATCACAATGTCCGATTTCGTCTGCCCGCGTTCGGTCTGATCACGCAAGATTTCCCGCAGCACGTCGCGTTCGGACTGGCGAGATCGCTGGTCCGGTCCCCTCGGCTCTATCGGTTGTTCCATCTGCATGACCGTGTCGTTAGTACCCCAACTGCGCCAAGGTCTGCTCGTCCTCACGCCAAGCTTTTCTGACCTTCACCCATAGTTCAAGAAACACTTTCATGCCGAATAACCGTTCCATATCCAGTCTGGCCTGCGTGCCGATCGCTTTCAAGCGCTCTCCTTGTTTGCCTATCAGGATGGCCTTCTGCGTCTCTCGCTCCACCAAAATCGACGCCCGAATCTTCGCCAATTTGCCCTGCTCAACAAACTCCTCGATCTCAACCGCCGCGGCATGCGGCACTTCTTCCTCCGTTTCCTGTAACACCTTCTCGCGGATTATTTCGGCTGCCAGGGTTCTCATGGTCTGATCCGTTACAACGTCGTCGCCATACGCTCCTTCTCCAGACGGAAGGTAAGGAACCGTCACGGCGAGCAACCGGTCCACATTGTCGCCGGCCTGAGCAGACACCGGCACCACTTCCGTCCACGCGAAGAGTTTGCCGTACCGATCGAGGATCGGAAGCAGTTTCTGCTTGTTGACGAGATCGATTTTCGTGATGACAAGGATGACCGGACGCGGCTGGTTGGCCAACGCCTCCTTCATATACTTCAGTGCCGTCAGATCTCCAGGACCCGGCATGCTCGTCGCATCCATGAGCATGTACAACAGATCCGCATCTTCCAAGGTCTCCATGGCAGTGCGCACCATTCGACGATTCAGCAAGTGCTCGGGTTTATGAAGCCCTGGCGTGTCGAGGAACTCAATCTGCGCTCCTTCCACATGCGCGACGCCCATAATGCGGGTCCTTGTAGTCTGGGGTTTACTCGACACAATCGAGATTTTTTCGCCTAGGAGGCAATTAAGCAGCGTCGACTTGCCGACGTTGGACCGGCCAATGATGGCCACCGTTCCGAACTTCATGGCTTTGAAAATGGCTCCGGTTTTTTCGCAGGATCCGGCACCAGTTGATACACCGTTTCGCCTTTGCGCACATAGCCCAACTGCTCTCGAGCCAACCGCTCGATTTTGGCGGGGTCATGCTGGAGACGAGTAATATCTTGTTGCAGAGTGGATTGTTCTCGACGCAACGCCGAGAGTTCTTGCTCCAAAGTCCTGGCGTGATCACGCATCGAGAGATACCGAGTCAGGCCCATGTCTCCGGAAAACAAAGCCACAAACAGCCACACACAGCCGCCGGCCCCGATCACCTGCATGACGGTGAGCATGCGCCGTCGCCATTCCAGCCACTGCCGTCCACGATTCTGTTTGATAATCATTGCTATCCAGAGTCACAAAGTGTGAAAGTCGCAAGTGGGAAAAACCTCCGAGACCAGTAACTTCATACTTTCTAACTTGCTGACCTTGACCTCACACTCTTACGGCCGCTCGACCACGATAGAGCGCCGCGGCCCCCAGCTCCTCTTCGATTCGGAGCAATTGATTATATTTCGCCACACGATCCGTTCGAGATAAGGATCCTGTCTTGATCAATCCGCTGTTCGTCGCCACCGCCACGTCCGCAATCGTGGTGTCTTCGGTCTCACCGGACCGATGTGAAACGATCGCCGTATAGCCGGATCGCTTCGCCAGTTCGATCGCATCCAAGGTTTCCGTCAGGGTCCCGATCTGATTGAGCTTGATCAGAATCGAATTGCCGATTCCTTCCTTGATGCCTTTCGAAAAGATCTCGACGTTGGTGACGAAGATGTCGTCCCCGACGAGCTGCACCCGCTTGCCCAACTTCTCCGTGAGGATCTTCCAACCCTTCCAATCCAGCTCGCTCAACCCGTCTTCGATCGAGAGAATCGGATAACGATCCAGAAGCTTGCCATAGTAGCTGATCATCTCATCCGACGAACGTTCCGGGTTCTTTTCCGCTTCGAGCACATACCGTCCCTTTTCGTAGAACTCGCTCGCCGCGCAGTCCAACGCCAACGCGATATCCCGACCAGTTTTGTAACCTGCCTCTTCGACCGCTTGAGAGATCAGACTCAGCGCTTCTTCATTCGATTGCAGATCCGGAGCGAACCCTCCTTCATCACCCACAGCCGTGTTGAGACCCTTCTTCTTCAAGAGTGTCTTCAACGAATGAAAGACTTCGGTGGCCATGCGGAGGGCTTCGCTGAACCGGGCGGCGCCCACCGGCATGATCATGAACTCTTGGAGGTCCAAGCGATTATCGGCATGGGCACCGCCGTTGATGATGTTCATGAGCGGTACTGGGAGCACTCGAGCATTCGCTCCTCCGAGATAACGATAGAGTGGCTGCCCTGTCTCATTTGCCGAGGCCTTCGCCACGGCTAACGACACACCTAGAATCGCGTTGGCTCCCAGCTTGCTTTTGGTCTTCGTCCCATCCAACCCAATCATGGCTCGATCGATACCGGCCTGATCGAATGCTTCCTTACCGAGCAATTCCGGGGCAATGACCTTACTGATATTCGAGACCGCCTTTGTGACGCCCTTTCCCATCCATCGTTTCTTGTCACCGTCGCGGAGTTCGATCGCTTCTTTTTCTCCGGTTGACGCTCCCGATGGAACGGCCGCCCGCCCCTTTGCGCCGCTTTCGAGCGTCACTTCAGCTTCAATCGTCGGATTGCCCCGTGAATCGATAATCTGCCTGCCCTTGATCTCTCGAATCGCGCTCATACTGCTTATCCCTCTCTTGTTAGGCGCTCAGCTTCTTTTTCAGTAATTCGTTGACCTTCCCAGGATTTGCTTTCCCCCCGCTCGCCTTCATCACCTGCCCCACGAGAAAACCCAATACTTGTTGTTTGCCTTCCTTGAACTGCGCGACCTGCCCAGGATTCTTGCTGACGATCTCTTCGATGATCTTCACCAGCGCCCCTTCGTCCGAGACTTGCGTCAAGCCTTTTTCCTGCACGATTTGTTCGGGAGTCTTCCCACTACTATAGAGTTCCGGAAAGATTTCACGGGCGACTTTTAAACTGATGGTCCCTTTGTCCACCATCTGCAACAGGTTCACCAGCCGTTCAGGCATGATAGGCGATGCCGAAATATCTGTCCCAGAGTTGTTCAACTCTCTCATCAACTCTCCCATCACCCAATTACTCACGGTCTTGGGTTGATTGAACTGCTTCGCGCAAACTTCAAAGTAGTCCGCCAGGCCCTTCGAAGCCGTCAGAATGGTGACGTCATATTCAGGCAACCCATAGTCAGACACGAATCGCTTCGTCCGCGCGGCCGGCAGTTCTGGTTGGCCAGCACGAAATCCTTCGATCCACTCATCGTCCAACTTCAACGGCACCAGATCAGGATCGGGGAAGTACCGATAGTCATGGGCTTCTTCTTTGGACCGCATGACCGCCGTTTCACCACGTTCGATGTTCCACAGCCTCGTTTCCTGGCGGATCTTGCCTCCCTCATTCAACACGTTAGTCTGCCGTTTGATCTCATACTCGACCGCATCCTTCACATACTTGAAGGAGTTGATGTTCTTCAGCTCGACCTTCGTCCCAAACTCCTGCTGCCCCGCCGGGCGCAACGACAAGTTCGGCTCACACCGAAAGCTCCCCTCCTCCATGTTGCCGTCGCAAACCTCAAGATACATCAGAATGTCCCGCAGCCCTTTGAGGTAGGCCACCACCTCGCTGGCCGACCGCATGTCCGGCTCAGTCACGATCTCCAGCAGCGGCGTACCGGCGCGGTTCAGATCTACCCGGCTCCCACTGGTGCCGGTCTCATGGATGTTCTTCCCCGCATCCTCTTCCAAATGCGCGCGATGGATACGGATTCGTTTTGTCCCGCCACCATCACGAATCTCAATCCACCCATCCCGGCAAATCGGGGACTCATATTGGGAAATCTGATACCCTTTGGGCAAATCCGGATAGAAATAGTTCTTTCTCGCGAATCGATTGTTCGCCGCGATCGCACAGTTCAGCGCCAAGCCTGCGCGAACCGCCATTTCGACTGCCATTCCATTGATGACGGGCAAACTGCCTGGCAGACCGAGACAGACTGGGCAGGTCTGGCTGTTGGCCGATGCGCCAAACACAATGCTGCACCCGCAGAACATCTTGGAGTTGGTCCTCAGTTGTGCGTGGACCTCCACTCCGATGACCGTCTCAAAGATCATCCTCGATCAGGCCTCTCGTCGTGGGTGCGGCCACGCTCGCGCTTCATCGCTTCGCGTCCGGCATCGAATGCCTCGCGCAAGACCGATCGCTTGTCTTCAACAAACTCCTTGCCCTGATCGACGACGTCATCAAAGGCCTCACCGGCGCGCCCGGCAAGGTCTCGAAGATCGTTTTCGGCGCGCCGAGCGTAGCCCCGAAGCTGGTCGCGCGATTCGCTCCCTGATTGAGGTGCCAACAACAGCGCCGCGACAGCCCCCATTGCCGCGCCGCTTAGAAAAGCCAAAAAAACCGCCGCTGATGTTCCTCGATCATCCGCCATTGTGTGTTCCTCCTTCCTGTCTCATTCGTTCCCGCACGACGTGAGTGGCCGCCTTGAACCCTGCAACCATGCTGGCCACATTGCTTAGGAGCGTGCCGCTCGATCCACGAACGACATTATGAACTCGTTGCACGGACTCGCCGACTTCACCCACCGCGTGGAGCAATACGGCCGCATGCTCGACCCCATCGCGCGCCTGATTCGTGACATCGTTCAAATTCTGGCTCATGGCCCGGAGTTCGGCCACGAGAGCCGGCACCTCGGTGTTCATCTTCGAGAGAAGCTGCTCAGACTCGGCCACCGTTTTGCGGACTTGCATCAACACCGGCACGAGATACCCGACCAGCACCGCGAATGCCACGGCCACAAGGAGCGCGGCGATTTCGACGATTGTCATGATTCCTCCGTTAGGGGTTAGGTGTGAGGCGTGAGAGACCTGAAGCTTATTTCCGATTCGCCTTACCTTTCACCCCTTACCCCTCACCGTACCATGGCTTTTTTCAGATGCCATTGTGTCGATTGTTCATAGGCATGGGCAGCTCGCAGAATCGTCTCTTCCTCGAACGCTCGCCCGATCAGTTGCAGCCCGATCGGAAGTCCCTCTCTGCTGAAGCCGCAGGGCAGAGCAATCGCCGGCAATCCGGCTAGATTGACCGAGATCGTAAAAATATCGGAGAGGTACATCTGCAGCGGATCTTCGCTCTTTTCACCAAGCTTGAAGGCCGGGGTCGGTGTCGCCGGAGTTACAATCAGATCCACTTCTTTGAACGCGGCGTCGAAATCCTGGCAGACCAACGTTCGTACGGCTTGGGCTTTCCCATAATACGCATCGTAATACCCGGCGCTGAGCACATACGTCCCCAGCATGATCCGACGCTTCACTTCAGGTCCAAACCCTTCCTGTCGCGTCTTCATGTAGAGATCGAGGAGATCCTTGGTCTCCTTCGCACGGAGACCGAATTTGACCCCATCGAAGCGAGCAAGATTCGAGCTGGCTTCCGCCGTCGCGATCACATAGTACACAGCCACAGCTGCATCGGTCCTCGGCAGACGGATTTCCCTGATCTCAGCTCCAAGATTCTTCAACTCCCCAATAGCCGCTCTGACTGCCTGCTCGACCTCCGGATCGAGTCCTTCAGTGAAAAATTCCACCGGCACGCCGATCTTCAGGGATTTGAGATCCCGTTTTTGCAGCGCTTTCATGTAATCCGGCACGGGACGATCGACCGACGTGGAATCCATCGGATCATGACCTGCAATGGCCTGTAGAAGAAATGCCGCATCAGACACGTCTCTCGTGATCGGCCCGATTTGGTCCAGCGATGAGGCAAACGCCACTAACCCATACCGCGACACCCGACCGTAGGTCGGCTTCAGTCCCACCACGCCACAGAAGGCCGCCGGCTGCCTGATAGACCCACCTGTGTCCGAGCCAAGTGCCGCCACACATTCCTCCGCCGCCACCGCCGCCGCAGATCCTCCGCTTGATCCACCCGGCACACAATGCAAGTTCCAGGGGTTTCGGCTGGGGCCGAACGCGGAATTTTCTGTTGATGATCCCATCGCGAATTCATCTAAATTCGTCTTGCCCAACAAAATGTACTCGTGCGCGCGCAGCTTGGCGATCACCGTTGCATCATAAGGCGGAATGAAGTTCTGCAACATTCGAGAGCTACAGGTCGTAGAGACGCCGTCCGTGCAGATATTGTCCTTGATGGCAAGAGGCATTCCGGTAAGCGGCCTCGTCTTTCTCCATTCCTTGAGCTTTCGGTCCAAGACGTCTGCTTCCATAAACGCTGACTCTTTCGCCTGAGTGACGAAGGCCTTCACTTTTGGTTCTACGTGGCCGATGCGCAAGAAGTAGGCGCGCACAATCTCCGTCGCCGTCACTTCCCCTGCCTTGAATTGTTTCTGAAGCTCGAAGAGCGTCAGTTTATGAAGGGACATGCATCTCTCGCTACCGACGGTGAGATGAACACGAACTGATACGAGGCCTCATCGATCGGCCTGTCCGTGGCTTGTCAGCTCACCGTCACCATTCGATTTTTCTCATTCACCCGAACAATCTTAGGCGCGTGCTTCTTGATCTCTTCTTCGCCGTAATACTCATAACAAAAGATGATGATCTGATCGCCGACCGCCGCTTTTCGCGCGGTGGGCCCATTCAAAATGATCTCCCCTTTTCCTCGCGTACCGTTGATCGCGTAGGTCATGAATCGCTCGCCGTTATTCAGGTTCGAGCAGAGAATCGCCTCATACGGCAGGATCCCGGCCGCCTCCATCAAGTCTTCATCGATGGTCAGGCTGCCTTCATACTCAAGATGGGCGCCCGTCACGGTGGCACGGTGAATTTTCGAACGTAGCATTTGTCGAAACATCTGTACCTTCCTTCGCCTTACCCCTCACCCCTTACACCTAACGTTCTTCCAATATTTTTGGCACAACAAACCCGTCCACTTCCCGCTCCGGCGCATTCGCCAAAGCGTTCTCTGAAGACAGCGACGGGCGTACCAGGTCCTCACGAAATGCGTTCACGTGCCCCATGACGGTTGCGGTCGGCTTGATTCCGGTCGTGTCATACCGGTTCAACGTATCGACATGCGCGAGAATCTGAGTCAATTGCTTGGCAAATGTCTCCTTCTCAGCCGGCGTGACAGCCAATCGTGCCAACTGTGCCACCTTTTCCACATCCTGCTGCGTAATTTCCACTCTCGTTCCCCTTCTTCCTTCCCCTTCCCAATGAGGTGCGCAGGTGGGTCCCTTACTGCGCGCATTCAACGGGGCTTTCGATTGAATCTTACCCACGCCGCCCTGGCGGCGCCAAGACGCCGCCTCTACCCCTGAGCCGCGCGTTGAGCGAGCAAGGGGACCTACCTGTGCGCCTCATTCCACTGCTCATTCTACCGTCACGCTTTTGGCGAGATTCCTCGGCTGATCGACATCCGCCCCTCGCAGCACGGCGATATGGTACGCCAGAAGTTGAAGCGGGATCGTAAACAGAATCGGCGAAATCAACGGATGGGTGTCCGGCACGGTAAACACCGCATCAGCAATCTTGCCGAGCTCTCGCTCTCCTTCTGCCACGAAGGCGATCACCGGCGCGTGTCGCGCTTTCACTTCCATGAGATTGCTGACCGTCTTGTCATACAGTCGGTCCCGAGGCGCCAGGACCACAACCGGCATATCTTTGTCGATCAGCGCGATCGGGCCATGCTTCATCTCGCCCGCCGCATACCCTTCTGCATGGATATAGGAGATTTCCTTCAGCTTCAGCGCGCCCTCCAGCGCGATCGGATAGTTGATGCCGCGCCCCAAAAACAGAAAGTTCCGTTTCTTGTAATATCGCTTGGCGATCGCCACGATTTCGGCTTCTCGCTGCAGCACACGCTCGACCAACATGGGCAATTGCACCAACCGGTCGAGCCAGGCTTTGCCGTCTGCTACCTTCATCACATTACGAACTCGCGCAAAATGCAAGGCCAGGAGATACAGCGCGGTGAGTTGCGCGGTAAACGCCTTGGTTGAGGCCACCCCGATCTCCGGTCCGCAGTGCGTGTACAGCACCCCGTCCGACTCACGCGCCAAGGTACTGCCGACGACGTTGACGATCGAGACCACGCGCGCGCCTTTGTGCTTCGCCTCTCGCGCGGCAGCCAGTGTATCGGCCGTCTCGCCGGACTGAGAAATCGTAATGAACAAGTCGTTTTTCCCGACGAGCGGATCGCGATACCGAAACTCGCTGCCGATATCCACCTGAACCGGAGTACGAACCATTTCCTCGAACAGATACTTTCCGACTTGACCCGCATGCCAGGACGTGCCGCAGGCGACGATCCAGATGCGCTCAACCGCCGCGAATTCTTTTGGTGTCAGACCGATATCAGGAAGATCCGCCTCCCCGGTTTCATAGGAATACCGACCACGCATGGTATCAAGAATGGTCTGCGGCTGTTCGTGTATCTCTTTCAGCATGAAGTGGGGATAGCCGCTTTTCTCCGCTGCCGACGCATCCCACGTAATCGTGGACGACTTCCGCGAGACGGCCTGGCCGTCGGCGTCGGTGAGGTCCACTCGGTCTTGAGTGACCACCGCCACGTCCCCCTCTTCGAGATAGATCACTTCCCGCGTATGCGCGAGCATCGCCATGACGTCGGAAGCGACGTAGGACGCGTGCTTCGTCCGACCGACGACCAGCGGACAGCCGGACCGCGCGGCAATCAACGTTCCGGGCTCCCGCTCGGAGATCACAGCCAACGCATAACTGCCCCGCACGTCCTTCGTCGCGAGTCGCACGGCATCGGCCAGCTTGTGCTCTTTCTGAAGATACTTATCGATCAAATGGGCGACCACCTCCGTATCGGTTTCCGATTCGAATTTGTAGCCGTCTTTTTGCAACTGCCGTTTCAGCTCCTGATAGTTTTCGATAATCCCGTTATGCACCAACACGCACCCTTTTGACCGATGCGGATGGGCATTCTGTTCCGAGGGCTTTCCATGAGTCGCCCACCGAGTATGGCCGATTCCGACCGTTCCCTTTAGCTCGTTGGTTTTAAGCGAATGTTGAAGATTGACCAGCTTGCCCACAGTCCGTCTGACGGCAATTTTTTCTCCCTGCATGACGGCGACTCCGGAGGAGTCGTACCCACGGTACTCCAACTTCGCCAGTCCGCCGATGAGGATCGGAACCGCATCTTGATCGCCGACATATCCGATAATTCCGCACATGACGGTTGCTCCAGGTCTACTTAGGCTGATCGGCAGACGACGTTCCCACCGTAGTCAACGTTTCGATGACTTTGCGCGTCCCCTCTTCAAGTGGCTCGAAGTTTTTTCGGTCTTCTGCTTCCTCGGTCTGCTGGAAGCCGTCGCTGATTCTTCACTCGGCCTACCAGCGGTCAGCAACATTCGACGTTTAGACGCCCACCCGACTCGATTGATCTGCGGTACACGAGCGATCGCCAATGAATCGGCCGGCACGTCCTGCGTGATGGTCGTGCCGGCCGCAATGATTGCTCCTTGTCCAATGGTGATCGGCGCGATGATCTGGGTATCGCTCCCTACAGACGCATGATCTTCGATCACGGTCTGGTGTTTGTTCACGCCGTCATAATTCACGGTGATTGTTCCGGCTCCTATATTAACGCCTTTTCCGATTCGCGCATCGCCGAGATACGTAAGATGATTCGCTTTTGATCCTTCGCCGAGCTCGGCCTTTTTGATCTCGACGAAGTTTCCGACCTTTGCCTTTCGCCGCACAATCGCCCCCGGTCTCAAATGCGCGAACGGTCCCAGATGCGCCTCGTCATCGACTTGTGACTCGCACAGAACAGAGGAGTCCAAAATCTCGACGTGATTGCCGATCACGCAATCGGTGATGCGGACCCCGGAACGGATTGTCGTCCCTTCACCGATCATGGTTGTACCTTCGAGACTCACGTGTGGGTAGAGCACCGTATCTCTTCCAAGGGTGACTCCGGCATCGATCCACACCGAGTCAGGATCCCGCATCGTGACTCCTGCTTCCAGCCAGCGCTCGCGAATTTGCCGGCGGACGACCTGTTCCGCAGCCGCCAGCTGTTGCCTGGTATTGACCCCCAGTCCCTCTTCGGGATCTTGAAGGGTCACCGCCGCAACCGGCCGCCCCTGTGCCACGGCCATCCGAACAATATCAGTCAGATAGTATTCATTCTGAGCGTTGCGTGGCTCCAGCTTATCGAGGGCATCAAAGAGAAATTCTCCGGACACGACATACGTCCCGACGTTGATTTCCTTCGTGGCCCGTTCTACCGGAACGGCATCACGATCTTCGACGATCTTCAGCACGTCGGATGGAGTTATTTCACTCTGGTGACCGCCGCCGGGCTGCCGGCGGATGACTCGGCCATAGCCGCCGGGATCATCGAGCGTCGCCGTCAGAATCGTCACGGTCGCGCTCTGCGTGTGATGGACCCTCAACAGCTCGCGCGCCGTCTCTTCTTTCAGCAACGGGGTGTCACCGTTCAAGATAAGAAAATTCGTCGGACGCGCTTCGTCGTCGTCACAAAACACCGAGCGGCTTTGCATCACGGCATGGCCGGTCCCAAGTTGCTTGGCCTGCTCGACGATGCTGACAGATTTTGATCCCGGCCTGCCCGCAATACCTGATTCGATCGCTTGCCGAACTCTGTCGGATTGATGCCCGACCACGACGGCAATGCGATGGCCCGCGAGTTGTAGCGCCACATCAACGGCATAGAGAACCATCGGCTGCCCCGCAACATGATGCAGCACTTTTACTTGGTTGGACTTCATCCGCTTGCCCAACCCGGCCGCCATCACAATCACGCCTAAGCCGGAAATACGCGCGACCGTCCTGCGTTGATCCACTGATTGTTTCATCGAGGACTCCGGAAATGACAGGATCGCTATCGAGTATCAGAACACCGTGCTTATCCGATCGGCACACCGGCATCCGGCTGTTTGACCTGACTCCACTTCGGCTCCCCGCTCAGAGCTGAGGCCATTGTGCCGGACGGCGTGTAGAGACCGCCCGACACAATCAGTTTCATCGCTTCCTCAATACTGATATCGACGGATGTCACTTCCCGTTCCGGCACGAGGAGAAAATATCCCGACGTGGGATTGGGCGAGGTGGGCACGTAAACATGAATCAGCGCTTCCTGGCCCAATACCGTTGTTTCGCCTTTCGTCATGCCGGTCACGAACGCAAAACAATAATGGCCGTTCTTCGGGAATTGAATCAAGACCACACGCCGATACGACCCTCGCTCCGAAAAGGACAGAATATCCATCATGGATTTCAACGTGGAATAAATCCCCCGGACGAGGGGCAGCCGGTTGAGCCAATCCTCCCAGTGACTGACGATCTGGCGCCCGATGAAGTTCGCCGCGAACAACCCGACCAAAAAGATGAGCAGAACCAGAGTGACGATCCCGAGGCCGGGGATATAATGATCCGGCACCAATTCTGCGACGGCATCGCCTAAGATGCCATCGACCGCGACGAACAGGGTCTTCAGGACGAGGATGGTGCCCCAAATAGGAGTGACAAGCAGGAGGCCTGTCAGAAAATACCGTCTGAGCGCGGTCTTGAGCATGCATCACCGACAACCAGCCATAGGGAGAGTATTCAGTGGTTCATCTTACAGAGTTCCCGACGGACCCCGCAAGCGTTTTCTTGTAAATTTCAATGGGTTATGTGATCCGGCTAGATGAATTCCAGAAAGGTACCGGTCTTGCTATTCACCGCGACCTGACATAGGATCGCTCCCCGATCGCGGGTAAAATGAAAATCGCCGATGGGTAGACCACCAAGAAAATCGACGGGCATCTTCCTGACGCTGGAAGGCGGTGAAGGAAGCGGAAAAACGACACAAGCCCGAAGACTTTGTGAACGGCTGACCGCGCAAGGCCTGAACGTGCTGCATACCAGAGAACCGGGAGGGACGCTTCTCGCTGAACGTCTGCGTGGTATCCTGCTCGACCATTCGGCGGAAACGATCGCCCCCGAAACGGAAGCCTACCTCATTTTTGCGGCAAGACGCCAGCATGTGGATCACGTCATCAAACCCGCACTCGCAGGCGGGATGATTGTCGTCTGCGATCGATTCGCAGACTCGACGATGGCCTATCAGGGGTATGGACGAGGATTGGATCTCCGGCGGTTGCGCGCGATGAACGAGTGGGCGACCGGAAAGCTTGCTCCCCAGCTCACGCTGCTCTTCGATGTCCCCGTGGCTGTCGGACTCAGTCGACGCCGTGGTCGCGCCGCCACCCAAAATCGACTCGATCGAGAAGCCGAACGGTTCCACCGAAAAGTCCGCGCGGGATTTCGCGCGTTGGCCAGACGAGAACCTCGACGCATCATGGTGATCGATTCCGCACAATCGCTGGAATCTGTGACGCACACCGTGGAAGAATTGGTCTTGAACTGGCTCAAGACCTATCGCACAGGGACATCGGGACGCCGATAGCCATGCCTTTCGCCGATCTTACAGGCCACGAGCAACCCATCTCCCTCCTTCAGGCGACGTTGCGCAATGGACGGCTGGCCCATGCGTATCTGTTCTACGGCGAGACCAGGATCGGAAAGTTGATGACCGCCGTGAGGCTGGCTCAGGCCCTCAACTGCGAGCAGCCCCCTCAGACAGAAGCTCAGGACAGCTGTGGCCGTTGCCGATCCTGCCTGCAGATCGCCGCGCGGACGCATCCGGATTACTTCGTCATCGAGCCCGACCCGAAAACAGCAACGCCGCAAATCAAAATCGAGCAGGTGCGGGAGATCGAACAACAGTTCGTTTATCGACCACTCGTCGGGGAGCGGAAGATTTGCCTGATTGACGACGCGGACAGACTGACGATCGGCGCGGCCAACGCGCTCCTCAAGACCTTGGAAGAGCCTCCGGGTCATAGTCTTTTCATCCTGGTCACCAGCCGGCCACAGGCACTTCCGATCACCATTCGATCACGCTGCCAAGCGCTCCGTTTCACGACACCCGCCCGCACGCAAGTTGAAGCGGCGCTGATCCTCAAGCGGGAGCTTCCTCCCGCCGATGCCCGTTTCCTGGCGGTCTTCACCGCCGGCCGGATCGGAGAAGCGCTCACGGTGAATGTGGCGGAGGTTCGCGCGCGACAACAAGAATGCCTGACGTTGGTGAAGCCGGAATCGCTGACATCGAGCGCAACCCTCCTTTCGGCAGCGGAAAGCTTGGCCAAGACGGACCGTGGAGAAGACACGCTCGCATGGCTTACGCGATGGATCCGTGATCTGGTCATCGTCATCGTGGATGGAGATCAGGATCAGATCCTTCACCTCGACCAACTCGCCGACCTGCGACGATACGCCCAGCGAGCGGACATCGACAGTCTCCTGACCCTCTTGAATGACATCGAGCGAACCGAACAGCAAGCCACGCGGCACTTGAACGTGCAGATGGCGCTGGAAACGACGTTCCTTCGCCTGCGTGATGCGCTCGGGCTTGCTCCAGTGAGCGTCCCCGCCTAGAATCCTCTCTGCCAACCTGGTATCTTCGCGTCATGGCGGAAAACAAGACGTTTTACATCACCACCCCGATTTACTACGTCAACGACGTCCCGCATATCGGTCATGCCTACACCACGATAGCAGCCGACGTGCTGGCTCGCTATTGGCGTCTGCGTGGACGCGAGGTGTTTTTTCTTACGGGCCTCGATGAACATGGCCAGAAAGTGCAACAGGCGGCCGCCAAGGCCGGCATCGACCCGCAATCACACTGCGACAAGCTCGCCCCGCAATTTGAGACGCTTTGGAAGAAGCTGAACATCTCGAATAACGCCTTCATCAGAACGACGGACCCCGAACACCAATCCATCGTCCAACGATATCTTCGGCAACTCTACGACAAGGAGCTGATTTACAAGGATTCATACACCGGATGGTATTGCACGTTCGATGAACGGTTCTGGACTGAGAAAGACGTGGAGTCCGGGCTCTGTCCGGACTGTAAGCGCCCTGTTGAGCAACTCAGCGAGCACAACTACTTCTTCAAGATGGGGCAGTATCAGGACCGCTTGATCGAGCACATCAAATCTCATCGGGACTTTATTCGCCCGGAATCGCGACGGAATGAAGTCCTGGGATTCTTGCAGAACCAGAAACTCGGAGACCTCTCAATCTCGAGACCGAAATCGCGGCTATCCTGGGGCATCGAACTGCCGTTCGATGACCACTACGTGACCTATGTCTGGTTCGATGCCTTGGTCAATTACATGTCCGCCTTGGAGTATCTTCCTCGCGAGAAACCGATCGGCAATCGATTCTGGCCGGCCAATGTCCACCTTGTCGGGAAAGATATCTTGACGACACATGCCGTCTACTGGTCCACGATGCTGATGGCGTTGAATCTTCCATTACCCGAGACCATCTTCGCCCATGGCTGGTGGACCGTGGATGGCGAGAAGATGTCCAAGAGCCGCGGCAACGTCGTCGATCCGAACAAGATGGTGGATAAATTCGGCGCGTATGCGTTCCGTTATTTCTTCCTGCGCGAAGTGCCGTTTGGACAGGATGGTGATTTTTCTCAGTCGGCCATGGTCACCCGTGATCAACAGCGATCTGGCCAATGGCCTTGGCAATCTCTTCAGTCGAACACTGACTCTGATTGAACGAACTCAAGCGAGGGACAGATACCGGATCCCGGAAAAATTGGACCAGCAGAGCGAGAACTGGAACAAGCCACGCTGTCTCTCTTGAACGACGTGTTGCCACACCATATTGAGCAATTGGAGTTTAATCGAGCCTTGGAAGCCATCTGCCAAGTCGTCCAACTTGCCAATCAATACGTCGACAAGACTGCGCCTTGGGCACTGGCTAAGGATGAAGGCAACGCAGGACAACTCAGAACCGTCCTGTACACGATGGCGGAGACGCTCCGCTACCTCAGCCTGGCCGTGTATCCTGTTATCCCGAAGAGTGCGCAGTCGATCTGTTTTCAACTTGGCATCTCAGCTGAATTCACAAGCCCTTTGCTGAGAAACAAGATCGAATGGGGTGGCCTGAAGCCCGGCACCCTCATCCATAAAGGACCGTCGCTGTTCCCCCGCATCGAATCAAAACCAGGAGTACGACCAGTGACCGAATCATCTGTCCCTTCACAACCGACTGCTCCAACACCAGCATCGACAGCCACTCCAGACACCTCCGGCTCCACCACAAATCACCATCGACGAATTCATGAAGATTCAGCTCAAAACGGCGAAGGTCCTCTCTGCCGAACGTGTGCCGAAATCGGAGAAGCTGATCAAGCTGCAAGTCTCCCTGGGCGCGGAACAACGCCAAATCGTAGCGGGTATCGGAAAGAAGTACGAGCCGGAGGCGCTCGTCGGCAAAACCATCGTGATCGTGGCGAATCTCAAACCGGCCAAGCTCATGGGCATTGAATCGCAGGGTATGGTGCTCGCGGCTGGGGATGCCGATGTACACGGACTGCTCACCATTCAGGAAGAAGTCGATTCCGGTACCAAGGTGAAATGACGCGACCTTCCCTCGTCCCATTGGGACTGATTCTCTCGCTCATCCTGCTCCCCTGCTTCACGCCTCCGGCCAAAGGCCAGACACTTCCTGAGTTACCCCTCAACGGACCCCAACCCACGATGGTGCTCGTGCGTGTCGTCGCGCAGGGAGCCATGGTGTTGGGCCACGAGGTCGGTGGAGCCCGCGTGACGATTACGGATGTGGCGAGCGGCCATATTTTGGCAACCGGCCTGCAGCAAGGTGAGGCCGGCGACCAGAATCAGATCATGCGCACGCCCCACCTGATGGAAGAGCCGATCTACAGTTCTCGCCCCTCCGCCGCCTTCACTGCGACGGTGCAACTACAGAAACCGACGTTGGTGGAAATCTCCGCCGAAGGACCGCTGGCCTATCCTGCTTCGTTACAACGGACCAGCACGACTCTGTTGTTGATCCCGGGGCAGGACCTGACGCACGACGGCATCGTCCTGCACCTCTCCGGCTACCTGGTGCAGATCGAACGGCCCAAGCCACGTGATGCATTGATCGCAAAGGACGATGTGAAACTGCGAGCCTCAGTTCGAACCCTGTCCGGCTCATTGGTCCGCCCCCATGGAGATTGGGACTCGCGGAAGATCCGTATTTATGGGGAGGTGTTGATCGGCGATCGGATCATCGAGCGGCTACAATTGTTTTATGATGAAGGGAGCCGCACGTTTGAAGCGCCGTTCTTCGTGCCGCCGTCAAAGGAAGTTCCCGACGGCATCACGCTACGGGTGATTGCGACGGACCTGTCTACAGGCAATTCCGGGATGGATCAAGCCGACTATCCGGTGCTGACCGAGCGCCTCCCGCCCAAATCCATTCGGTAGTCGGCTGCGATTTCGGTGATAGAAACCTTCGGCAAGGCTTGCCGCATCGCGTTCCCCGTGCGAAACTGTCATGCATGACGGCAGTTGCTTCGTATGCCCATCTTCGATCACGACTCCGCCTGGCCTTGGCCATCAACGCGGTGATCATCGCGGCTGAGTTTGTCGGCGGCTGGCTCCTCAACAGCATCGGGCTCATGAGCGACGCAGGTCACAATCTCGTCGATCAAGGGTCGCTCTTTCTGGCCCTCTATGCCCATCTCCTCACCGCGCGTCCAGCCTCCGAGAGCCGGACCTTCGGCTACCATCGAGCCGGCATCGTCGCGGCCTTCCTCAACAGTTTCATTCTTTTGCTGACCGCCGGCGGCATTGCGCTGGTCGGCGTGAAGCGACTCTTGCAGCCGGTTCCCGTCGATGGTGGGTGGGTGATGGCAGTTGCCGCCGTGAGTTTCATCGCCAACCTTGGAATCGCGCTTCTACTCCAACAGGGCGCAAAAGACGATCTGAACATCCGGAGCGCATTCTGGCATATGGTGGGAGACGCCTGGGTCTCGCTCGGCGTGATCGTGAGCGGTGGCGCGATTCTCCTGACAGGATGGACAGTCCTGGATCCGCTCGTGAGCCTCCTGATCGTCGGAGTCATTCTCCGAGGAGCCTGGCCGATCTTTAAAGAATCGATGGAGGTCTTACTGGAATCGACACCGCCAGGCATCAGCGCATCTCAGGTGGCTGCGACCATGGAAGCTATCCCCGGCGTGAAGAACGTGCACGATCTGCACATTTGGGCGGTCGAACCTCGGCTGGTCATGCTCACCAGCCACGTCATGATCGAACATCATCGCATTCCGCTGGAATTGCTGCAGTTGATCCAGAACCGAATCACCACGGACTTCGGCATCAAACACATGACCATTCAATTGGAAACCGAGTGCTGCGATCCTGACGATATCCACTGCGACCTTCGGAAAGCTGACCGGACACCACCACGAAACACCTGCCTTCGCACACCATCACTGATCATTGAGTCGGCGCCGCTCCCAGGCTGGATTGTCTGTTTGACGATTGGCTCTCAATCAGGTACGCTATCGTCACCCACAAAAGGAGTCGCCATGAAGTTCATCACCGTGCGGGATTTACGAGGACGATCCGGGCAAGTATGGACGAAGCTCGCTCGTGAGCGAGAGGTCATCCTCACATCCAATGGCAAGCCAATCGCCATTCTCTCCGCCGTCTCGGAAGACACTCTTGAGGAGTCATTGACAGCCGTCAGACGCGCGAGAGCCGTCGCTGCTGTGGAGAAGATGCAGCGGCAGTCCGTCCAATTCGGCACGGACAAAATTTCTCCGAGAGAAATCTCCGCTGAGATAAAGGCAGTTCGGAAGGCTCACCGCCGGTGAACGTGGTAGTCGATACGAATGTCCTTGTTGCAGGGCTTCTGTCTCCATTTGGACCACCCGGTGAAATTGGCAGAATGATCGCCACTGGTACTTTACGCCTGTGCTACGACGCCAGAATACTCACCGAATATGACGAAGTTCTTACCAGACCAATGTTCAGATTTCATCCTGAGCAAATCCAGGCGTTGCTCGACCAGGTTAAAGTAGAGGGATTGAGTGTAGCAGGACACCCATTGCCGGCCAGACTTCCTGATCCCACCGATGAACCCTTCCTGGAAATCGCTCTCGCCGGTAAAGCCGACTGCCTGATTACAGGAAACGCCAAACATTTCCCATTCGGCAAGCGTCAAGGAATGGCCGTGCTTTCGCCACGAGAATTTCTCGATCGCTACCGAAGCGACAGAGGACACAGGAAGACCTGACATAGTGTCTGATTCCTTTCAGACATCCTTTCCTATTTCATTCAGCTTGCCGGCAACCGCAGTTGACATCATCCCCAGAACCGATACACTGAGCCCATGATTTCTCAAGAGCTTCTCGCTCGACCCCGACAGATTGCGCAAGATGTTGCGAAGCTTGCGCGATGCATGTTGGGTGCTGAGGTTGAAGTCATCTGGTTCGGTTCGTGGCCCAAAGGCGAAGCTCACCCCCACGCCGACATCGACATCGCCGTCTCCGGGTCCACTGCGTTTCTTCCAGAGCGACTCGCCGTGCTCCGTGCCGCAATAGAAGATATGGCGACTCTGCACGAGGTCGACCTCGTTGATCTGCATACCATCGGGGAACGGTTCAAACAAGAGATTCTTTCCCATGGAATCCGCTTATGACCACAAGACTCGACAGCTTCGCTACGGCCATTACACGTTTTGCCGAAGCCCTCAGCGCGCCAGTCACCGATCTCACCCGAGACGCCGCCATTCAACGGTTTGAGTTTTGCTTCGAGTTAGCCTGGAAGGTGATTCAAGAACGGGCACGGGCGGAAGGACTCGACTGCCAATCTCCGAAAGGGCCTTGCGGAAAGCTTTGACGGCCTCTTTCCCGGAGATATTGGCTAATCTCGCCATCTGCTAGACCGCAACCACAATTGGTTCTTGCCCGGGCTTTGAGGGAAGAGCCTTCATTGCCTTCTGGTCTTCGGCCCACAGCCATGCCGTGATCGCTTCCTTGATGTTATCGAGGGCTTCCTGTTCATCCTTTCCCTGCGAGACACAGCCAGGAAGCGCCGGGCACTCTGCGACCACCCAGCCATCTTCCGCTTGATCCAACATCACGTGGAAAATCATCGCGTTCTACCTCCTTCCTATTATTCCGACGGTGCCACTCTATATATCACGAACACAAATCCGGTTCTCGGAGACTCGTTGGCCGACCGTATTCAGGTCGCCGCCTCCAGTATCTTTTGCGCCGCTATGTTTCAATCCTCGCCCGCCTTTTTCGAGCGGGCGATGGCAAGACCCACTCAGCCAAATGATTCAAGTCTCGCTCGGCAATGATGCAGAGGCGGCGGCCATAAGTGGCCCGAAGAAGGGAAGATGCTATGCACAAAACAAGACGTGACATCATACGGACCTCGCGAGCAATCTTCGGGTCTTTTCTGGCTTCGTTGGTAATTGGCATCGGACTCCTATGCGGTCAGCGCCTCGTGCAGGACGGCTTCGAGGAGGCGGCGGCTTTCGGTTTGGGTGGTGGTGAGCTGCGCTTCCAGCCGGTCGCAGAGGGCCATCAGTTCATCGACTTTGGCGACGATGCGGTGTTGTTCGGCGAGGGGTGGGAGAGGAATCACCAAGCTCGGGTTGACTGATTCAAGTTCTGCATTGTTGCCCACCGCCGATCCGCCAAGATATGTCGCGACGCAAGGGAGACCTGATGAGCATTACAGCAAAGCTGAGGAAAACACATTCCGGGAGCCAGAATCAGACTTCGGTCCCACAAAGCCAGCCATACCTCTTGCTCAGTAACGACCGCGCTTCGCCCATTTCGCCTCGTCGTTGCCATTACGATATCGCCGTGCCTGAAGCTGAATGTGGCCAGTCTCTGCGTTCTTTGGCCCTACTGCCATGGCCATCGACAGGAATCAAGCATTCTCCTTGTCGATGCTCGGTTGATCACGGGAATTCCGCCCTCTCGATCCGTCGCTCTGATGCAGCGACTTCGCTATCGGGTCCGCTTGTGACGCTGCCAACGAGAATCTGACTGAACTTTTCCAGCTGCCATCCTCTAAGCTCAAAATGCGAGCTTCATCGGCACCAGCCGGCATCTTTGTCTTTTCGCGGACCATCTTCCCTTCCTTCACTAGGCTTCTTCTTCCGCCTGAATGCGCTTGAGCAGTTCGGAGGCGGGTTCGTCGTTGGGGTCTTGGGGGACGAGTTTGCCGCGGACGGCGAGGTTGAGGATGGTTTGGCGGAGTTGCTGGATGTGTTCGGGGCGGGTGGTGAGGCGCGGGAGGTGGTTGAAGTAGAAGCGGGCGTGGTCGCGGAAGGCGTCGGCATCGCGCGCCGTTGTTCAAACGATGCAGGGACGCCGCCGCCAGCCGATCCCGCCGGCTCTCCCGCTCCGCCTGCGCCGCCTCCAACCGATCACACAGCGCCATCAATTCATCCACCTTGGCGACGATGCGGTGTTGTTCGGCGAGGGGTGGGAGGGGAAAGAGAGCGCATGGATCGTCATGCGACTGCTCGTGAGACTGCGCGTTGATTGGCAGCGCCTCGTTCATGATGAAGCGCAGTCGTGTCGTACGAAGAGTCGGAGACTCGCGGCAGTTCGACGATTAGACGCAATAAACTGGTCGATAGCTGGTGACATTGAGCGCAACGTGCGACAGCAGCCGATGGTTGCCGACTCCAACAGCCGCTGATGTCGCAACATCAGTAATTCTGCCGTCTTGAAGCGAGAACATGCCTCTTTGCTGTTAGACCGCGTCAGATTCACGCGTGAATCATGAGCCGTCACTTCCGTCTCGCCAGCGTCGGAGTCGCATGTTCATAGCGGTGACGTACTTGCGGCTTCTGGCTGACAGATTCCGATGGCGGAATGATGCGTGCCGCCACGTGATCTTGATCACGACATCGCCAAGCGCGACCCAGCGCCAGCTGGCCGGAATCGAAAGGGATTCTCGTCGCGCTCAACTGGACTCGGCTCTTCCGTTCCGATCATCTCCGTCTTCACCAGCCGTGCCTTCTCCGCCTGAATCCGCTTGAGCAGTTCTGACGCCGGTTCGTCCCTCGGGTCTTGCTCGACCAGCTTTCCCCGCACGGCGAGGTCGAGGATGAAGCGGCGCAGGCGCGGGATGGCGTCGGGCGCTTCGCTGATGCGGTCGAAATGGGTGCAGGAGTTGCGCCGGGTTCATCGCAGCAGCGCCTCCTCCAAATGGCCTTGAGCTGGTCGCGCAGGCTGGCGGTCTCCTTTTCGGCCTCGTCGAGCTTCGCCAGCAGTTCCTCCGGGTCGCCGTGGTCGTCGGCAACGGTGTGCGGGTTCTTGAAGTCGAGGTTGTAGCCGCGGGCTTTGACCTCGTCGGCGGTGACCTTCCAGGCGACTTCGGTTTCCTTGCGGCCTTTGCGTTTCGCCCCGCCCCACCAGTCGATGCAGGGCTTAGATGCTCGACGCGGATCGGCTTGGTCATCGAGTAGGCCTTCTGCCCGTCGGGGACGCGGTGCTCGTAGAACCAGATGTCCTTGGTCGGCTCGCCCTTCTCGAAGAACAACAGGTTCGTGCCGATGCTAGGCGTAGGGTTTGAAGACGCTGTTGGGCAGCCGGACGATGGTGTGGAGGTTGCACTCCTCCATCAGGTGTTCCTTGAGCCGCGTCTTGACGCCTTCGCCGAACAGCGAGCCGTCCGGCAGCACGACGGCGGCGCGGCCGCCCGGCTTGAGCAGGCGGACGATGAGGGCGAGGAAGAGGTCGGCCGTCTCGCGCGTCTGGAAATGCTTGGGGAAGTTGCTCTCGATGCCGTCCTCTTCCTTGCCGCCGAACGGCGGATTGGTGAGGACGATGTCCACGCGGTCGGACTGGCCGTAGCTGATGTAGGGCCGGGCCAGGGTGTTGTCGTGGCGGACGAAGGACGGGATCGTCGATGCCGTGCAGCAGCATGTTGGTCACGCAGAGCATGTGCGGGAGCTGCTTTTTCTCGACGGCGCGCAGGGCCTGCTGCATCTTCTGTTCGTCGCTCGGCCTTCTTCACGTAGCGCTCGCGCATGTGGCGGATGGCGCAGGTGAGGAAGCCGCCGGTGCCGCAGGCCGGGTCGAAGAGGATCTCGCCGGGGTGCGGGTCGATGCGATCGGCCATGAAGGCGGTGACGGCGCGGGGCGTGTAGTACTCGCCCGCGTTGCCGGCGCTCTGCAGGTCGTTCAGGATCTGCTCGTAGATGTCGCCGAAGTGCTGGCGCTCGGTCAGGTTGTTGAAGTCGATGCCGTTGATCTTGTTGATCACCTGGCGCATGAGCTGGCCGGACTTCATGTAGTTGTAGGCGTCTTCGAAGACATCGCGCACGACGCGGCGGCGGCCGTCCCTGGCCGGTGCCGGGCAGTTCCTTGAGCGAGGGAAAGAGTTCGTCGTTGACGAAGTCCAGAGCGCGTCGCCGGTGATGCCTTCGGGGTCGGCGGCCCAGGTGCGCCACTGGAACTGTTTCGGGATGGGCGAACGGTAGCCGTCCTGCATCGCTTCGAGTTCCTGATCCTGGTCGTCGATGATCTTGAGGAAGAACATCCAGCAGAGCTGGGAGATGCGCTGGGCATCGCCATCGACGCCGCTGTCCTGGCGCATGATGTCTTGAATGGATTTGACGGTGTTACGGACAGACATGCGGTTAGGCAGCTCTCTTGATAAAGGGCGGACTGGAGTTCGTGGACGGCTTTCTCGAAGCCGGCCGTCCGCCGAACGTGTTTGAGCAGTTCGACCGGAGTTCCCATGGCATCGAACGGCGAGATCTTAAGATGCGCGGATCGTCGAGGCTGGTGACGCCTTCGTCCTGGTATTTCTGAAGCAGGGCTTCCAGCACGGCGCGGGCTTGCTCGCCGTACTTGGTGAAGACATCGCGCTTGCGGACATTTTCCACCCGCTCGCGCCGGGTGAGCGGCGGCTGGTCGAAGGCCACATGGCAGATGAGGTCGAACGGGTCGAGGTCCTTGCCCACTTCCTCGGCCAACGGTTCGAGCAACAGGCCTTCGCTTCTCCAGTTCCTCGATGATGGCCTGCTTGCGCTCGGTGCTGTTCCACCGCTTGAGAAATGCGTCGAGGCTGGCGAAGCGCTTCCGCAGCGTCTTCTTGGGATAGTCGCGCAGGGTTTCGGTCACGAGCTTGCCGTCTTCATCCAGATACTCGATGCGCTCGGCGATGACGCTGACCTCGTAGGCCGTGAATGTAGTACTTTGCGCGGTTGCGTCGCCGCCAGGCGGGATCGTGATGTCCGGCGGCTCGGGATCGACGATGACCGTTTCATCGTCGCCGGGCTCCGGCGGAATGGGCTCTTCCGTCATCGATCGGCGGCACATCGTCCGGCGGCGTGACCGGATCGTCCTCGCCCGGCTCGTAGATCTGCACCGGCTCGCCGTCGAAATCGGGGTCGGCGAAGTGGTTGGTGGCCTTGCGGAAGTCGATGAGGGTGAAGTAGTACTTCTTGGTGTCCTCATGGACGCGGGTGCCACGTCCCACGATCTGCTTGAACTCGGTCATCGAGCCGACTTCGCGGTCGAGCACGATCAGGCGGCAGGTCTGGGCATCGACGCCGGTGGAGAGCAGCCGTGAGGTGGTGACGATCACCGGGTATTTCGCCTCCGGGTCGATGAAGTTGCCGAGCTGGGCGATGCCTTCGTCGTCGTCTGCCGGTGATCCGCATGACGTAGCGCTGGTTCTGCTGGACGAGATCGGGGTTCTCGTTGATCAGCGCCTGGCGCATGCGGGCGGCATGCTCGTATCCACGCAGAAGACGATGGTCTTCTGGAAGCGGTCGCCGCTTTCCTTCAAGAACTCGGTGACCTTGCTGCGCGACGCGCTTGGTGCGTTCGTCGATGACCAGGTTCCGGTCGAAATCCTTCTGGTTGTAGATCCGGTCTTCGATCTCCTGGCCGTACTTGTCGGTCTCGCCCTTGGCTCGGACGGTAGCCTTCCACGTCCACGTCGAGATGGACCTTCACCACCTTATACGGAGCGAGGAAGCCGTCGCGGATGCCTTGCTTCAGCGAGTAGGTGTAGACGGGCTTGCCGAAGTAGTGGATGTTCGAGACGTACTCGGTTTCCTTCGGCGTGGCGGTGAGGCCGATCTGCGTGGCGCTGGAGAAGTAGTCGAGAATCTCCCGCCAGGCGGAATCCTCGGCTGCGCTGCCGCGGTGGCACTCGTCGATCACGATGAGGTCGAAGAAGTCCGGGCGAGAGTTCGCGGAAGAGCTTCTGGCGTTCCTCCGGGCCGGTGATGGCCTGATAGAGGGCGAGGTAGATCTCATAGGACGTGTCGATCGCCGATGCTTCTTGTCCACGGCGGTCGGCAGATCAACCACGCTGCCGTCTTCACGCTCGATGGTCTTGGAACTCGGTGCTGAGCTTGGCCATCGTCTGCCCGAAGGGCCGGAAGTCGTTGACCATGGTCTGGTCGATCAGGACGTTGCGATCGGCGAGGAAGAGGATGCGTTTCTTGCGCCCGGCCTTCCACAAGCGCCAGATGATTTGAAAGGCGGTGTAGGTCTTGCCGGTGCCGGTTGCCATGACGAGGAGGATGCGATCCTGGCCCTTGGCGATGGCTTCGATGGTCTTGTTGATCGCGATGCGCTGGTAGTAGCGCGGCTCCTTGCCGCTGGCGTCGTCGTGGTAGTCCTGGAGGACGACGTCTCTCCTGCTCGGGCGCCAAGCCCTTTCCACGCGCGGTACTTGTGCCAGAGTTTCTCCGGTGACGGAAAGTCAGTCGAGCGTCAGCTTCTGATTCCGTCTGTTGCGCTCTGACCGGTGCGGTCGTGGAAGACAGAAAGCCGTCGCCGTTCGATGAGAAGACGAAGGGGATGTCGAGCGTCGTCGGCATACTCCAGCCCCTGCTGCATGCCGTCGCCGACGCTGTGGTTGTTGTCCTTCGCCTCGATCAGGGCGATGGGAATGTTCGGCTTGTAGTAGAGAATGTAGTCGGCACATTTGGCCTTGCCGCGGGTGACCAGTTTCCCGCGAACGATGATTCGGCCTTTGGTGAAATAGACCTGCTCGCGGATCTGAGACAACACGTCCCACCCGGCCTGTCTCACCGCCGGCGTGATGAACTTGGTGCAGATGTCGCGTTCGCTGAGTGACTTCTTATCAAGTTCGGTCATGTCACCAGAATAACCGTGATTGAGTGACTATCCTCATTGCTCCCCTTATTCACGAGTTAGTACCCTTATTCTCCTGATAATGCCAACTAACAGCGCTATCCGTCACCGATTATTCTCAACCATATCGGCATAAGTGGAGAGACTGCGACGGAGAATACTGCTTCGGCCTGCTCTACACAAGCGCCCAGCAATGGTTTCTATTGGCTTCCCCGATGCTCCTCAAGGCCGAAATACCGAGGCACATAGGCGAAGTGCGGGAACTCAGCGCTAATTTTGGCCTGACAAACAGTGACATGTTTCTGGTATCCTAGCCCCCGTTTCTTGGCCATCTAGACTCACTTTCCACAGTGCTTGAGGCGGTTTGAGGCCAAGCACCTGACTATCAGTGACTATCTAAAGGGGGAAAGCAGATGTTTCCCAAATCGGTATACAATTCACTTCTCGTGCTGTCCATTTTGTTGTCGTTAACGGGTTGTCTCGCGCGCGAGTATGTCGTTCGTCCACCAACGCCGGAAGAACGGCCGCCCGTCCAGAACCCACTCGTCCCAGTCACGGATTCCACCATCAGCGTGCCTGTCCAGATCGATCTGTCGTCATTTCTCAATCAGGCGAATGATGAGAACGTGATCCCAAGGAAATTCGATCATTGGGGGAGCTACATCAAGCACCCCAAAGGGGTTGACTACAAATACTACGCTGAGCGAGATGATTTTTCGATCATGCCTTCCGGTTCGAGCTCATCCGTCAGCACAGCTCAAGGCACGGCCCTCCGCGATTGGTGGAAAGGCATCGAGCTCCCAGGTTCTTACATCTCCATCAGCGCACCGCTTCGCTATAAGATCGGGACTCACCCGCACGCGGTCTGTGGCGAGGGCAGTGAGTGGCCAAAACGAGGCGCCTTGCAAGGGAACATCGGCATGGGGATGACACCGAATTACGGCATTTCAGCGTCGGTCAGCAGTGTGACGGTCTATACCGCCGATGCCTGCAACATGCGCATCGGTGACCTCGATGTGGCCCAGGAGGTCAAGAATAAGCTGGCGGACAGCGTGCGTGGTGGACTCGGCAACGCGGTTGCGCGGATCAACACGGCAACCGTCAAACCTCACCTGGAAGAGGTGTGGAACACGCTACGCAAACCGATACCAGTCGAGCCGGACGCCTGGCTTGTCCTGAATATCGACAAGATCCGACATGCCGGCTTTTCAGGGGCTGGGCACATCGTCGATGACACCATTCAGATCATCGCCAAGCCGGTGATGGTCTTCGGAGCCGAACCATCGCCAGCCCCTGCGGCACTTCCTCAACTCGATACGCAACCGGCTGCTAGCGGCTTCCATGTCCTCGCCGATGATCAGCTCGACTACGCCGAACTCTCCACGATGCTGACAAGTCGCCTCAAAGGGCGACGCCTCGAACAGGACAGGGAAATCATCGTGATCACGAACGCATGGATCTATGGCAACGGCGGCAACCAGGTCATCCTCCGGATCGACATCGCCGGTGATGCCAACGGTTACGTGTATTTAACCGGGAAGCCCGAAATCAACACCCTTACGGGGACTGTGCATGTCGGGGACCTCCAGTATGATCGCGCCACAGCAAACGTCATACAGACAACGGCCAGCTGGCTCTTCCGGACGTCACTGCGAGAGCTGGTGGCGAGTGAAGCCGTGCTCGGCGTGACACCGGCCACTGATCGTGTGAGAGACCGATTAACCAAGGCACTGAATCGAGCGGTGAGTCCGACGGTCTCGATCCGCGGGACCGTGGAGTCGGTCCAAGGCATCGGAGTGTTTGCCGATGCCAAAGCGCTGCATGTCCGTACGATGAGCGAGGGAACGCTCATTCTGAGGGTCGAAGGTGGTAAACAGTAACTCACCTCATCGCAGAAACACCAGCCAGAGGTAGATCGCGCTGAGCGCGACGGAGCCGACCATGACAGGAAACCCATACTTGAAGAACTGCCAAAAGGTAATCCGGTAGCCGGCCTTCCTGGCGAGATCCACGATCACGACGTTGGCGCTCGCGCCGATGATCGTCCCATTCCCGCCTAAACAAGCGCCCAAGGCCAATGCCCACCAGAGCGGAATGATGTCAGGCTGGTGAACCAACGTCGCGTAATCGGTAATCTCGGGATGCAATGACCGAGCAAGGTCGACGATCAACGGATTCATGGCCGCGACATAGGGAATATTGTCCACCGCCGCAGACAGCATCGCCGAGCCCCATAACACCGCCATCGTGGACCCAGTGAGGTTGCCCTTCGTCACCGCCACCAGTTGATCGGCCAGATACCGGATGACGCCGACCTTAACGAGCCCCCCGACCAGAATGAATAACCCGATGAAGAAAAAGATGGTCTTCCACTCCACGTCCGCCAGATACGTCAGCTCCTCCGCGTCGTCTTCGTGTCTGCGTCTCGCATGACCCATGACCATGAATAGGCTCGCGCCCAGGAGCGCGATCGTGGCCGGCTCCAGATGAACGAGGGAGTGGAGACAGAATCCCACGTTGACGACCGCCAGCAAGAACAGACAACGGTGCAAGAAGGCTCGATCCGGCACCGCTTCTCTCGAGCTCAACGAGAGCACGGCCTCCCGCAGATGCGGCGCGACGGTCATGGTTCGCCCAAAGATCAGCCACAAGGCCGCGACGAATACCGCCATGATGACGATGACGATCGGCCCCATGACGATCAGGAAGTCGACATAGCTGAGCTCCGCTTTGCTGGCGATCATGATATTCGGCGGATCCCCGACGAGCGTCGCGGTCCCACCGATATTGGAGGCCAGTGCCTCGCTCACGAGAAAGGGGATGGGATTGAGCTCCAAGCGCTTCGTAATCGAGAGCGTGACCGGCGCCATCAGCAGGACGGTCGTGACGTTATCGAGCATGGCGGACAATACTGCGGTTAAAATGGCCAACAGCACGAGTAATCGGAAGGGTTTCGCATCGGCCCGCTGGGCCGCCCAAATGGCCAGCACCTCAAAGAGTCCGGTCTCCCGCACGATGTTGACGATCACCATCATGCCGATCAACAGAAAGACGACGTTGTAATCCACCCCGAATTCATGCGAATAGAAGGCCTCTTCTTGCGAGACCACACCGAGACTGATCATCAGCGCCGCGCCGAACAGAGCCACAATCGTCTTGTGGAGCCGTTCGGTCATGATGAGCAGATAGCATGCGCCGAAAATAACAAGGGCCAGGGTGAGAGAAGACATTCAACTCCTCGTTATTAGAACGGAGCGGGTTGCTTCAAAACCATCGCATTATCCGGGGCCTATGGCGACAATGCAATCAGAGTCGTCTTTCTGATCGTTGGATGACCTCGATCGCCTCATTACAGGCACACACTGAGAGAGCGCTAACACCAGTTCCGGCGCAACTACTGTCACGTTCTTTGTTAGGAACCGATGTGGCTCTGAATGTTATGTTTTTAAGGAGGAAAGATTCGCTTGCAGCGCAGAAACGAGGGCTACCAATGCCGGAAGGGGCCGGAATCCAAATGCACGTAGCTCGACCGTTTGTAAAAGCCCACCCCGCCGTACCGCAGTTCGAGCGCGGCTTGGCGAAGTTTCGTGGTGGGAACACCTGGGATCAAAAGATCGATCGCTTGTCCTTGCATGTGCAAACTATTTCTGGCGACACGTCGATCGGTTCGAACCAACATGGCATTGTACTCGGGAGACCGAAAGCCGGAAATCACATGAATCTCTTGCTGACTGCCGAGTTTCTTTTGCACCAAATTCACGTGCTCCAGGACACGCACGTCGATAGCCCCGACCTCACCCGTGTAATGGCAGCGTAGAAGAAAATTCACATCATCAAGCGCTGTCAGGTCATAGTTCCCGGCTTCGTCTCGGTAGGTGACATCCAACCGCTCATTGGTCCACACATTCACCAACGTCAGCCTCCCCTCTGGAAGCTCACGAGCCTGCACCGGCTGTGGACCAACTAACCGGTCACTCAGCAAGAGCGTCCCCACCAAGGAAACCTGAAGAAACGCGCGCCTGGTCCAGGCCCATGTGGGCTGATCTTCTGTAATGTTCACTGAACAGCTCCTGCAAAGAGTGGGACGGTGGTTATTGAAAGCACTCTTGACTTTGTAGCAAAAATCAAAAACTGGGTCAAATAGGTTTGTCTCTAGACGCCAAATAGGCTCCTCATTACATGAAACATGTATGAATATTCATCCATGTTAACATTAAGCACTGTATGTATTTTCCTTCGCATTTTCAGAAAAGACGTGCGCTACTCACGTCAGGGGGACTTGCGGTTGTCGCGAACGGATGAGGCCAATCGGACTCATCTTCATGTCACCTCTTGCACCTATTCCAGAAATCATTTTCTTTCTAGACTGTATCCCGGGCGCCAGGTAAGATCAGAAAAAATCAGTAGAACATGTATGGCCACTATCCTCGTCATTGACGACGAACAATCCATCCGAGGGCTTCTGAAAGAGGTCTTTGTCAAGGCAGGGCACCGCGTGCTTGAAGCAGAGGATGGACGCAAGGGGCTCTCGCTCTACCAGAGCGAGCCGGTCGATCTTGTGATCATGGACTTGTTGATGCCGGAAACGGACGGTCTTGAGGCGACTCTGCAACTCACCCGCGAATATCTTGACGCCAAAGTGATCGCCATCACGGGAGCGCAAGGCGACCACAACTTCCTGGACATCGCCAAACTCTTCGGCGCGCGTCGCGCTTTTGAAAAGCCGTTTGATATCAACAAGCTCCTTGAAGCGGTGGAGGAAGAACTTCGCCTTCCTAAATAGGAACGTTCCTCTCTCACTCCACGTTAACGACTACAACTCCTGGCCGATTGACGCAATTATCCACGTTTTGAGATGATTGCGAGATGGGCTTCAGAACATCGCGCAACATCACTCTTCCCGCATGCCTACAACTAAAGAGTGGGTTGATCTGGGTCTCACTGGCAGTACTCTTAGTTGGTCCTCTTCTCCCTTTGAGCAATTTTGTGGGACACCCGCACTGGGACCTCATCCGTTGGATTCCCTTTCAAGACTTCTCCCTTTCGAGGAACGTGCTTACGGACGTCATCGGCAATATCCTCTGGTTTATGGCGTTCGGATACCTGCTACGCTACCAGCTAAATGAGGACTCAACTTCTCTCAGGACCATTGCAGTAATCATCGCCATCACAGGCGGCATCTCACTTTCGATTGAATTCTTCCAAGTGTTTTGCCATAGCCGCTTTCCTGCCATGACGGACGTGATATGCGATGTGCTGGGTGCTGCTCTCGGTGGATACTTTGCTGAAAAACAGCGTGCCACAACGGCTACAGAACTATGGCCAGCGATGTGGTTATCGAAGGTGATGGGTCAAAAACGATTCAATCGATACCCCCGCCTTTACAGGCAGAACCTCCCGTTGGATTAGAGTAACCCTTTGATCACGGTCACGAACTCAGTGTTTTTCGCACCAGGCCTCGCATCATAGCGGGATCGGCATACCCCACTTCACTCAACGCATCCATCAGGTGTATCCCCTTCGAGGAGACCAACTCCCTTGCTTTCGCATAGTTCTTTGCGCTAAACCGCGCCACAGCCGGCTGACCGTTTACGATCTGACAGGCTAACAGCTCTCCGTTCACCTCGAACGTGCCACCTTGCTCGATCAGCGTTTTGGCCTGAGCCATGCTGATGCCATGCAGCTCGGCAAACTCTTGCAAGCCTCCGGTCTCGACAAGTCGGCCGTCCGGCATGATGCACAGCCGCTTGAAATGCGGCGACCAGTCCTTTCGGAAATCGATGTACTTGATGTCGCCGCCTTTGGTGACGGCGCGATCCAACGTTCGGTAGTCCAGGCCCAAATTTTTCTGCTGCAGTCTGGCTTGCAACTCGCCCGGCAGCGCACTCCGAAAGACCTCCCACGCCGCATCGATCATCGGCAACGCCCTGGATCGAGCCGTTTGCTCCGACTCTGCAAACTGCATGAGATCCAGCGTCCAGGTGTGTTTCGGCCCTTGCCCGGCTGGATCAATCCGGCAGGCAAACAATCCTCGGGTGAGGATGCCGCCGATTTGCGGATACACATAGGTTCCGCCTGTAGTCAGCAAGGCTGTCATCGTCTCAAGCGGGACGTCGTAGCTCTCGGACAGAATCTTGGCATGGGTAGAGAGATCTTCAGGCTCCGTCATCGCGCACAGGGTGACATTGCCCGGGGCGTCGAACTCCGTATAGTCCTCGACGAGGTTATAGAGCACCGCCCGCTTCGGCTTGTCAGTTTTCTTCTTGATCTTAAACATCCTTCTTGATCCTCGTCTACACCTCACTCCTTACGCTTTCACCTCTCACGTTTCACGTGTTCGTACGGCGGCAAGGTCTGCAACCTTCCGTCTTCCACTGGTCCGCCGATGGTGAAATGATACAGCGATTGAAGAGCTAAGTCCTTGATTGCGACGACTTCGTGAACGGGATCATCGAAAAAGCAGCCGATTCCCGTCGCCCGCACTCCTACCGCTTCCGCTTCCAGATACAAGACTTGCCCAAGCAATCCCGACTCCCAAAACATCCTTGGATACCACCAGGCCCCTCGTTCCCGCAAAACCCCTTCGAACTCGGCCAACATGCCGAATGAGAAGGCACTATCGCCGGCAATGTCCTGATGGCAACTCACCTGCACGGCCAATTTTCTTGCATCGCCTTCGAGCAACCAATACAGAGGCAGCCCGTCGGGACAGCCTGGAGCAATAGTCCAGGTTAATTCGGATGTCATGGCTTGCTGAACGAATGACAGCTTTCTGCTCTCCCGCACAAGAAAATACAGCCCAGGTGTGAGCCCATCCACACGATGAACAAATATCAACAGATGAATGACCGGATCACAGGGCCAGGCATCCCACGGCATCGGCCGCTCCAACTGTGGCCGCTCGGCCAACGGCATGACCCGCTGCATCATGTGGAAGAACGTCGTGGCGGAGATGGCGGTCTTGCCGTCAAACGCGACGGCGCTTCGACGCTGTCTAATGATTTGACCAGCGGAAGGACCGGCGTCGTTCGTCTCTCGTGAAGCCCGCTTCGACTCAGCGAGGCGAGTGTGAAGCGTATAGGACGACGGTGGAGAACCGGCATGAACCGACACTGTCATGTTGTTAGCTTGTGTTTTCCACGAGGCATCGGCCACTTCATCGATAACCTCCCAATGAACGCCATGCTCACCGCTCAACCGATTCGCTTTCCCCTGCCATGTTGCACCGGTCAGCTCTTTGACGATCGCCGTATCGAGAAACAACGGTATCCCCCTCTTCTCGTCCGTTACCTCTTCACAACCCCTTACCCCTAACTCCTCACGCCTCACCATCTCGGAAGGCCAGACCACCGCCAAACAGTCCGGATGTTCCGGCTCTACCTCTCCAAAGTCTTCCTTGCGATCTGTCCCGAGCAGCATCGCTACCGTGTTCTGATCCATCCCATCCAATAAAGCCATGTTCCAGCCCAGCGTCGCCGCAGCAATTCGCGTGGAGCCGATCGCATGGCCGACATCGTGATTGCAGTAGCGAAACGCCCGCTCGCCATACTTCCAGGCCTCTCGCCAGTGGACGGAGGTCAGTCCAAAGAGAAAAGCCTCCTTTGGGAATGGAGCCAGTAGTCGAGCGACGTGATCAGGAACAAACTCTGCCCTGAGCTCCAGCCCATGTTCCTTCGGCGCGTAATGATAGAGACCTGGTTTCAGATCGAGTCCGTCGATCTTCGGGAAGACGACATAGCCTTCCGTCGGATGCAAATTGCCGGACGATGGATTGCTTCGCAGCGGCCATTCAGATTCGCCTGCTTTTTTCCAGGCGGACAAGGCCAGAGCGAATTCAAAGAAACGGGACAATGTTCTCAAGCTGACAGGCTGACAAGGAACAGCTCCATGCCTATAGATCGCTTCATACGCAGGCGACAGCGGCTCTTCATCAGGCTTGAGTAATGGAAGAGAGATTAGCTCAGCCCCCTCGAACCGCCGGAACGGATCGGGCTGATTCGCCCAATCTAAAAACCCCATCGAGCGAGCGTAACGATTGAAATGGTGCTTGGTCCTGATGTGGTAATCGATGACTCGATCGACAGGATCCGCCGAAGCTGCCTCAGGCCTTGTAGAAGGAATTGGGTTCTCGGTGCTCATCAAAGGATACATGCAGTCTACAGAGCCCCTGACCAAAATGTAAATCTATGGCCTGACACATTGACCTCCATTCCTCTACCCCAGTATCCTCCAGGTTACTTATAATACTCACTGTACGAGATGCGAGGTTCTATGCGGTTTGACCCAGCCTTGGCCGCGCAAACAGCGTTCAAAGAGTCTGAGGACGAACTCGGTTCAGACTGGGATACGGCTGTCGGGCTCGAGGAAACGTTTTCTTCCAATGCCGGTGCGACGGCCCGTGAAGCCTATGAAAGATTGCTCGCCCTAGCCCAGCAGTACCCCAACGCTCATTCCTTCCAAGCCTTCTGCATCTACATTACTTGGCAACAAGTGACGGAGGAAACGATTGCGCGTCACTTCGAGACAGGCGTGAAGCTGTGTGAAGCGTATCTCGCATCTCGTGAAGCGAGAACAAAACGAGACGTTGAACAGATCGAAGAGCTGTACGGTTCGTTCAAGGCAGGCTTGGGCCTGGAGGAACAGGACGAGCTGCAAGTTGAATTTAAGCGAGACACACCCAAAGGCGGCGATTGACAAACTCGTGCGGGGTAAGGGGTGAGGTGACAGAAGCAGGATGTCGGACAACCACAAACATCGCGCGCGGATTTTTCTCCATCGCGGCGATCTGGTCCAGGCTCGGGCTGACTGGGAAGCGGCTGTGGCCGATGACCGAATAGCCGGCAGTCAGCAAGCGCTGTCGGACTCTCTTGGGAACCTTGGCAATACCTGCGCGCTCATGAACGATTTCCTACGCGCGGAACAGTGCTATCGAGAGGTTCTCCAGATCCAACGAACCGAGCGCAATCTCACAGCCGTGGCTCATACCCTAGTCAACCTCGGCAACCTACACATCGCATCCGACCATCCGGAGAAAGCGCGCCCCTACTACCTCGAGGCCATGGATCTTCTGCGCCAGTTAGAAGACAACCGCGGACTCGGCATTCTCTACAACAACCTTGCATTGCAAGAGGCCCGTGACGGTCAGTGGGATCAAGCCGTGGCCTCATTTAAACAAGCGCTCGATCATCACCGAACGGTCGGCAACGAAGAAGGGCTCGCCGTCACCTACAGCCAACTCGGCAAGTGTTACCTCGATCAGGAAGACCTCACCAGAGCCGAACGCTGTTTGAACAATGCTTCGGAGCATTACATCAAGCTCGGCAACGAACCGGCTGAGGCTGCGGTGCTCCGTCTTCTCGCACAGGTGTACGAGATCCGCCAAGATACTGTCTCCGCTCAGCGATGCCTCGCGCGTGTGGTGGCGCTCGACGAACGCTATGCGTTGCCGGAGCTTCAAGCCGATTCCGTCCGCCTCTCCAAGCTTGCTCCATCCAGATAGTCATTTTTTACCGTAGAACCTCATCGCTCTCGCCGTTTTGAACCTCGTCCACCAGTCTTGTTTCACATACCAAAGCCGATGCACCGCTTCTGGACAGGATTTGAACCTCTGCTACCTTTGAAGCAGCACATCTGGACGCCTGTTGATCAAGTTTTACCTCACACAAGCCGACAGGATATTTACCTGGAGACAGTATGCCTTCGCTCGCTCGAATGTTCGCCGTCCCGGCACTTCTCACGATCATGACGGCGTCAGGGGTACAAGCCGAGAACGTCTCGCCCACAATCACGGTCGGCACACAGGAAGTCGGACTCACCGCCGGCTATATGTTCTCGCATCGACTGACCGACCTTCATACGACCAAACAGCACGGCCCAGCGTTGATGCCGTCGTGGATGATGACGATCACCGACCCCATCGGCGACAGCTGGTACCGAGGACAGATCTCGCTCGGGGCGGAAATGGTCTACTTGGAGTTCCGAGAACCAATTGTGACGCATGGCATCGGATTCACTCCAAGAATCAAGTACACGTTCGTTGCCTTGGGGCGTATCCGCCCGTACCTTGAATTTTCTGGCGGGCCATTCTGGACCGATCTTGGGGGCCGTGTTCGCGAACAAGCCAATGAGTTCAACTTCGTGCTGACGGGAGGGGTGGGCATCTCATGGTTTCTGACGCCACAACTCGCTTTCAACGCCGGCTATCGTTTCCATCATATTTCCAACGCCGGCACCGCCTTCCCGAATCTTGGGCTGAATGCGAGCTTGCCCTTCGCGGGATTTTCATTCTTTTTCTGAGGAGGCCGCGATCATGACGATGAACATGTTGCGATGGTCGGTCCTGAGTCTTGCTGGGTTCGTGTTGTGCGGCATCACGGGATGTAGCAGATGGATCGACGTCAAACCGCCCTCAGCTGATCCCAAAGAGATCATGACCCACTCCCTCCCCAAGGATGAGCGGGTCCCGTTCGTGACGAATTCGTTTCACCTCTCAAAAAACGGGGCATCGCAATATCCCTCTGCCGACCTAGAGCGACGGATCTTAAGCAGCATCCAAGAGACCAGTCTGTTTTCGACATTGCTGCCGCTGGGAGAAAAGTCCGATTCACTCGGAGACAAGGTCGTCTCCGCGCGAATCATCGTCGATGAAACCATCGAGCCTCATTCCTGGCTCTCGGCGTTCAAAGGCATCGTCATCGGAGGATCCATGTTTCTCCTCTCGCCCTTCATCGACCTGGAATATGGGTATGCCGCCACAGTCGCCCTTGAGCTCGAACGTTGGGACGGCCATGTCACCCGCTATGAAGCCCGTTCGTCCGGCACAGTGTATTACAAGTTGTTCGGCGCCACGCCGGTCATGATCGATGAGCTCAAGGGACACGTGACGGAAGCCTGTCTCACCGATCTGACGGGACAACTTGTTCGTGACACCAAACTCTATATGGCAAGCAGTGCGCCGCTCCCAGACACCGGCATTCGCACGGTGACGGTAAAAGCTAAAAGACCCGCAACCACACACCCCACCCGTTCTCTTATTCCGGTCGCGACGGCCACGACACCTTAGAAAGACTGGACCGTCCCTCCTGCCAGCGTTCTCATCTGGCCCATCCTGTTGTTCCAGTGGTATAGTACCGCTTGAGCACTGGAACCACGATCGATGGACATTGACGCGTTTCGCCAGATGGTCGCCAAGAATCCCAAGGGATTCCTCGGCCGCTATGGGCTCGGCAATAAGATCCTTCAGGAAAACGGCAACGTCGAAGAAGCCGTTGAGCATCTTACGGTCGCCACACAATTGGACCCGACCCATGTGGCCTCTCATCTGGCATTAGGGCGTGCGTTGATCCGACTGGGTAGGAACGCCGACGCCAAGCCTATTCTTACGGCCGGCATCGAGGCGGTCCTTTCTGGACGATCCAACGGCGGCAAAGACCTTGTGCCCGAGATGCAGGAGTTGCTACGCTCGCTATAATGAATGAGCCTCTACCATAAAGGAGGTCCTCCATGAACCTCGACGATGCCAGGAAACGAATTGAATCGGCTGTCACGCAATACGGCCAACACGCCGCCCCCGCCATCGACCTCGTCATGGCAGAAGTTCGCTCCGATATGGGAGCGGGAGCATTCAATGAATTGGTTGAAGAGTTCGATCTTGAGTTGATGTACAGCATCCCTCCGATGGAATCGGACCACTCCAGCAGCTAAGTCAGGTCGAATGCCCAAGGTCAACGGTTCACGTGTTTCCCCTCACCCCTCTCCATCCTCCGTCTTAAGTTTTCGACTTTCCACTTGCAACTTTCAACTTTACACTTTTCCACTTCCCCAACCATGCCCCTGATCTGGGCTGCCATCTCAGGCCATGGATTCGGTCACGCCGCGCAAGTCGTGCCGGTGCTCAATGCGTTACATCGCCTCGTGCCGGATCTTCGTGTCCTTCTGCGAACAACCGTCCCTCCTTCCTTCTTCAAAGACCGCCTCTTTCCTCCGTGGGACTTGAGCCACGTTCAGCAGGATGTAGGGTGCGTTCAGAATGGCCCGCTGAGGATCGATGTAGAAGCCACCTGGCACGAACATCACCGGTTTCACAGTTCTTGGGAGGAACGGCTTCAGACGGAAATGAAAGCGATGAGGGCGGCCGGTCCGAATGTCGTCCTGGCCGATACGCCCTACTTGGCTTTAGCAGCTGGAAAAGCGGCTGCGATTCCGGCCATTGCGCTCGTCAGTGTTACCTGGGACCTCGTGCTCTCCGAGTATGGAGCACCTCCGTCAATCGATAGCCGGGCAATCATCCAATCGATTCGACAGGCCTATGGCGAGGCCGATCTCGCGTTACGGATCAACCCGGCTCCCAACATGGAGATCTTCCAACGTGTCATCGACATTGGACCGATCGCCGAGCCTGCACCTTCCGCTCGTGAACAATTGACTGAGTTGCTAGAGCTGGCCCCGGGAGAGCAAGCCGTGCTCGTCGGGTTCGGCGGAGTTCCCCTGAACTCGCTTCCATTCGACCGACTGGAATCACTCACCGGGTACCGTTTCCTCTTCGACGGCTCGGTCCCGCATGAAAGCAAGCGATTCATCTCCACCAAATCCCTGCCATTCTCGTTTAAAGCCTTACTGGCATCGGTCGATGTGATCATGACGAAACCAGGCTACGGCACCTTGGTCGAAGCTGTCGCATTACAGATTCCTCTGGTTTACGTGCGACGGTACAACTTCGCCGATGAACAGCCGCTCGTGGATTATCTGCATCGGTATGGGCGAGGCATTGAACTCTCGATGAGCGACTTCACACAGGGCCGGTGGCTGGCAGCGCTTCAGACGGTCTTGGATCTACCACGAACGATCGCGCCTCCACCCCCGACGGGGGCAAGCGAAGCAGCCGCGGAACTGGCAAAGTTTCTCTAGCAGGATGCTCAAAAAGGCTGTCGTTCTCACCCGCCCAACCCCGGCGCGCCGAGACGCGCCTCCCCACGGGCAAGACCGCAGCGAGCGATGCGGCGAGGAGGTACATACCAAGCTTCGCTTGAACCGCTCGCTTCGATCACATGCGAGCGGATAAGTACCTTGCCTTCGCCTTGCATACCATGAGCCCTCTGAGCGATGCGAGAACGCCGCTGGGAGACTTTTTCAGCATCCGGCTAAAACCTCGCCTCGCATCTTGACAGGCTCACGGCTCGCGCCTATCGTGGTGCCGGACTTTCTGAGACAGAGGAGAACCCTTGCGCCTCCGTGTCGCTGATAATGTGGTATTTCGTAGCTTGGCAGACGAGTCTGTCCTATTGAATCTCGACACCGGCACGTATTTCGGGCTCGATGCCGTAGGCACTCGTCCTGGAATCTTGTTGCCGAACACGGTTCGACCTCATTGGCCATCGATACCCTCCTCGCTGAATATGACGTGGACGCGCCACGACTCCAGAACGACGTCACGGCGTTGATCGATCAGCTCCTAGCCAAAAGGTTGTTGACGACCGATGCTGAGCAAACTCCGTCGACTCGCTGATCTCCCCCTGATCGAACAGGCGCTGTTCTTACAATTGACCACATTGTCTTTTGTCCTGAGAGTCGCGCTTTCAGCCATGACCCTTCTCCGCTTGATATCCCTCCTATCACGCGCCGCCTCCACTTCCCCAATTAACCGGATTCCCTTATTCCATGCTCACTGTGCGACAGATCGGTTAGTAGCGTTGATCGATCTCGCAGCGGCAGTGAGTCACGGACACGGTCGCTGCCTCCCACGCTCGCTTCTGCTCTTTTGGTTATTCCGCGCGAGACGACACCCCGTCTCGCTTTGTCTCGGAGTCAGCAAGAACATGACGTCGTTGGAAGGACATGCATGGGTTGAGGAAGATGGCGCCGCACTGGGTGACAGCCTTTCGTCCATACACCGCTACTCGCTCATTCTCCGGTTGCCGGCATGAGTGGTCTTGCCGGGGTCTACCACCTCGATGGGAGTCCGGTTGACCGCACCCTTGTGGAACGTATGACCCATCGGGTAGCTCACCGGGGGCCCGATGCGTCAGATTGCTGGGTTCAAGGTCCAATCGGCATCGGCCACACAATGCTTCAGACCACACCGGAATCGCTTGCCGAACGGCAACCGTGGTTGGATGAATCCGGAACTATTTGCTTGGCATTGGATGGACGGATCGACAATCGTGAAGACCTTATTCTCTCTCTCAGTACTGCCGGCTTTCACCTTCGCGCCGATACTGATGCGGAGTTAATGCTCCGTGCGTATCAGTACTGGGGCGAGCATTGTCCGGAACATGTCATCGGCGACTTTGCCCTGGTGGTCTGGGACGGGCAACGCCGGATGCTGTTCTGCGCACGGGATATCCTGGGCCTGAAACCTTTTTACTACTGCCATCGCGGAAAAAGCTTTTACTGGGCATCCGAGATTCCTCCGCTCTTCGAGCATGAAGTCGTTCCTCGCCGCCCAAACGAAGCCATGATCGCCGAATTCCTGAGCGGGATGGTCGTCACCAATACCGAAACTCTCTATGAAGGCATCTCGCGGCTCGAACCAGCGCATGTGCTTATCGTTCGCCCGAATCGGATCGAGACACGACGCTACTGGGCGATTGATTCACGCCGTCGCATTGAATACGCGAATGATGATGACTATGCCCAACATTTTCTTGATCTCTTCGAGAAGACCGTACGATGCCGACTGCGCAGCCACAGACCCATCGGCCTTGAATTGAGCGGGGGCCTTGACTCCTCATCCGTGGTCAGTTTCCTTCAGTCCCAATCTCAAACACATCCACGACACGACGATCGCTTTCAAACCTTCTCGCTCGTGTTCCCGGGCTTGCCCTGCGATGAACAGGCATTTATCGACGATGTGGTCGCGCGGGGTCCATTCCATTCGCACCGCATCAGGCCGGAGACACCGCGCTTGGAGGCCTTCGTCGAAGATGTCCATCGCTATCAAGATTTCCCCGACCATCCCAACGGCGCCATGAATGCCCCGCTTCGAGTCTTGGCACAACGGCAGGGCTGCCGCGTGCTGCTGACTGGATCCGGGGGAGATGAATGGCTGACCGGCAGCTTCTTCCACTACGCTGATCTCCTCCGCAAGCTGAAGTTTGGCTCGCTGCTCCGACGGCTCCGCGCCGATCAGCCGTGGTACTGTGAGCAGCCCTCACCTGATTTTTTCTCCCTATCCACTTGTGCAATTCGGCCTCCTGCCACTGATCCCGCAAGCCTGTCGCAACCTAGGGAAACAGCTCCTCGGACGAACGAACGCCCCGGACTGGATATCCGCGACATTCTGGCACCGCACGCAGATGCGGGAACGCATTCGACGGGCTTCCTGGGTCCCTCCTGGTTGTAGTTATGCTCAGCAAGACATTTTTCGATCGACGACGCATGGTCTTGGCATTCATGGAATCGAGATGGATGAACGCGCCTCATCCTCGTTCGGCCTGGAAAACAGGCATCCATTCAACGATCAACGGCTCATCGAGTTCGCTCTGGCCCTGCCGGAAGAACAACGATGGGGAGACAAGCCAAAGTTCATCCTGCGCCAAGCCCTTGGAGAATTGCTTCCATCATCGGTACGACAGAGGGTCGACAAAGCGGACTTCTCCTGCATCTTCGCCCAGACCCTCATTGCCGAATCGATCGAGGCAATCTTCCGTTCTCTGTCCGTCGCCTCTATGGGATGGGTTGACGGCGGTAAAGTCTGGGCCGACTATCAGATGATGACAAATAGTTACAAGCGGGGGGACGACGACTATCGATTGTATGTTGCATCGCTCTGGATGATTCTGGGTGTCGAGCTGTGGTTTCGCGCCGGCTTTCTGGAGCAGAACCTCGATTCCCCTCTTCCACCTCTGCGGGAAGCCATGCCGGTATATTCGTCCTAGCGGCGACGGGAGTAGTTCTGTACAATCGCCGCAACACACGGAAGGGGAACCCATGACACAAGAGAGTCAACCCGACCAGGGAACGACCCAGCCCAAGAAACCGTACAGCACTCCAACTCTCGTAGAATACGGCGACATCGCCAAATTGACTCAGGGCAGCCCGAGCGGAATGTTTCCAGATGGCATGTCAGCGATGTTCATGCCGACGGGGATGTGTCTTTAGCAGAGTGTGCCAGGATTCACCCGTTGGTCCTTACTCCCAACCTTTAATCTCTATAGGTTTCCGCCGTGTCTCTCATTGTCGATGAACATCGTCAGTACCTTCAAGACCAAGTCCGCCTCACAGCATTTCGTCAGGCCATTCGGGAATTGGTGGTACCGGGATCGGTTGTGGTGGATCTCGGCAGTGGAACAGGAATTCTAGGCCTCTTGGCCTGCGAAGCCGGGGCTAAGCGCGTCTATTCGATCGAGGAGACCGGTTTGATCGAATTGGCTCGCGAGATTTGTCAGGCAAACGGATTCGCAGACCAAATTCGTTTCATCAAAGAACTTTCGACGCATGTCGATCTACCCGAGCCGGCTGATGTGATCCTCGCCGACCAGATTGGACACTTCGGATTTGAGGCCGGCCTCTTCGACTATTTCAGCGATGCTCGTCGTCGATTTCTCAAACCGAATGGAGTCACGATTCCACAACGCATCGCCTTCTGTCTCGCCCCCGTGGAACATGAACTCCTGTGGGAACAGGTTGAATTTTGGAACCGGTCACCGATGGGGTTGGATGTCCGCCCGGCTCGTGCCATTGCGGCCAACACAGGCTATCCGGTCAAATTGACGACTGAGCAACTGTTGGGTCCATCGGTAGAAGCGTTATCGGTGGACCCCAGCCGCTCCGGCTCGCAGCCGCTTCACTTTACATGCAGGTTACCGGTTACACGAACCGGAACCCTCCATGGTGTGGGCTGTTGGTTCGTCGCCCAGCTTTCCCCCTCGGTCACGATGTCGAATTCGCCGCTGAGTGAACAGCGTATCGATCGACGCAATGTCTTCTTTCCTCTTGACCGACCGGTGGCTGTTCAAACAGGGGATTCTGTGACCGTGACCATGCACATCCTCCCAACTCAAATTGCCGTGACCTGGATCGTTGAGATCTACAAGAACGGCGCATCGGCCACAGACCCTGTGCGCTTTACTCACAGTACGCTCAAAGGCATGCTGATCTCCCGAGAAGATTTGCAGCGCACTCACCCGGCCTTCGTGCCCACGCTCTCTCCATGGGGCGTTGCGCGCCTCACCGTACTGACGCTCTGCAATGGGGAGCGACCATTAGCGCACATCGAACAAGAACTTCTCGGTCGTCACCCTGACCTCTTCCCGTCGCTTTCTCACGCAGCCACGTTTGTCGCCGAAGTCGTCACCAGGTATTCTGCATGACGATTGAGGCCTATCGGAAAACACTACGTTGCGGTATCGCGCATACGGCCATATTCTGAGTTGTAGCTCGCCGCTGCATGAATTGGAGCAGTCCCCGGCGTCAGATGCTTCAGAACCGGCTGACCTGCACATCGTGTTTTCTTCATCTGACGAGCACATTCCTACAGCCACATCCTGGTACCTGACCGTATCACTCGTCGACGGCTCACCCTGGCTGTATTGCGCGCGAATCGATCCCGGCTATCTCTTGAAATTTCCCGACTTGGCCACCTTTGTCTTTGCGCCCTCGGACAATTCGATTCGCTGCATTCCACATCGGCAGACACCCTCCCACACCCTGCATCACCTGCTCCTAGACCAGGTGCTCCCTCTCGTGCTGAACTACCGAGGGAAGGAGGTGTTGCATGGGGCGGCAGTCGCCACACCCTATGGAGCCTGTGCGTTCGTCGGTCGGACCGGAAGCGGGAAATCAACCTTGGCGGCTAGCTTTCTTTCTGCGGGGTATTCGGTACTCACCGATGACTGTGTCGTCCTTGAGACGCGCGGCGACGACATCGTGATCATCCCCTCCTATCCTGGCCTCCGGCTCTGGGACGATGCGATCGCGGCGCTCTTCGATGCAAGTGGATTTTACACGCCGGTCACGCACTACAATCTAAAACAGCGATTCAGGGCCGCTGCTTCCACAACAACGTTTTGCCCTTCCACCACTCCATTAGCCGGCATCTACGTGCTGGATACAGATGAATCGGAACAGGTCGCGTCAGTGTCCACTGTCGAGCGGCCTCTTCTCACAAAGCGGGATGCCTTCATCACACTCCTCTCGCTGGCGTTCAAACTGGATATTGAAGATCAATCCAGGTTGACCCGAGAATTCGACTTTCTCCATCATCTCGTCACTCGGGTCCCCGTTCGCCGCTTGACCATCCCGGATTCTTTCCAAGCTCTGCCCGACATACGCGCGGACATCTTTCATGACCTGGCGAAATCATGCTGAGGTTCCCATCAGTCCATCCTTTTCTGATGACCCTGCTGACGGAGATCCCATCTGCGAAGAATGAACCTGCGATCATCTCACACGATTCTTGGCAGACCATCGTTGAAGACGCCATCACGCAACGAATAGCCCCTCTCCTCCTTCGTTGGCTCAGCCATCCTGCCCACCAACATAACATCCCGCTCCATTTGCTGAATCTTCTCAAACAACAGGTGTTCCAGTACGCAGCCTGGAATCTGCTGTTGACCACAGAACTCAGATCGGTTCTCGCGACGTGCGCCCAACGGGGGATCCCGTGCATTCCCATCCGTGGTCCGGCGCTCGCCGAGCAATTGTACGGTGATTGCGCGACACGTCCAACGGACGACTTGGATCTCCTCGTCCCTCGGGAAGACCTCTCGACCATCACGGACATCTTCCAGCAACGTGGCTATGCGCTCCACGAACATCGGTCCGGCTTTCTAGAGACCTTCTCCTATTCACTGGAATTCGTTCATCCGAATCACGGCTTCCTCGTGGAACCTCATTGGACTCTGGCCTATCCACCGTTTGTCGACATCACTGCCATGCAACCGGTATGGGCACGAGCCAGAAAGCAGCAATGGGCTGAAATCGATACCTGGTCCCTGAGCCACGAAGACCTTCTCCTGCATCTCTGCCTTCACCTGCATCATAAAGGGCGGCAGGCTCCGCTCTTGTGGTGCTATGAGTTGGATGCGGTGATCAGACGGCATGGCGCAACGTTCAACTGGAACATCTTCATGGAGCAGGCTCATGTGATGGATCAGGCCCGTTCCGTCGCGGATGTCCTGACAATCTCGATGAGAACGTTTCATTCGCCTGTACCAGACTCAGTAGTCGGACAGCTCTTGAAACCATCGCGGTCCATTGCTTCCCTTCCGTCCTCGGTCTTACGCCATCAGCTTCTGGCGCAGTCGTCTTTGAACGGCCGGGACGAATTTGCGCTTCTGTGTTCGATTCAAGGCCTCCGCAACAAAATCCGATACGTCTTGGCCCTACTCTTCCCCTCTCCCCAGTACATGACGCGACGGTATGGAGCGTCCACTCGCATGAGTCTCACCGGCTTCTATTTTTCTCGATTCTTCCACCTAGGCGCGGAAGGCCTTCGATGTGCCGTCGCATGGGTCGGCATCCTCGTCGCCACACGAGCGAGCTCCTCCATCCGCGAATAGCTTTCACGTTCCGAGCAGGCCGGAACCCACGCATCCTTTTGCGCGATTTCTTCGTAGAGTACATTGAGGGTGCTATAGTGGGGACCGGTTAACGACGCATCACCTCGATCACCACAAGCCACGTTCTATGGATACATCGTCTCAGCTCGCCGCTTCGGCCATTGACCCAAAATTAGTGGCCCGAGTCGCCAAAGGCGAGCACCATGCCCTGAGTCGGCTCTACGATCAATCCAGCACCGTATTATTCAGTCTGGCATTGCGCATCCTCGGCAGCCGCGAAGAAGCAGCGGACGTGCTCCAGGAGATCTATCTCGACGTCTGGAGAAAGGTCGTTCGCTACGATGTCGGTCGAGGCACCCCAATCGGCTGGCTCATTACACTGACCCGCAGCCGGGCTATCGATCGATTGCGAACACGTGGCCCTCGTACTCTCCGACAGACTGGCCCGTCCGTCGATGACGCCCAGACTGGCCACGTCGCCGGCCGAAGCTCCGGTCATTTTGATTCACAGGCAGACCAAGAGCTGCGAAACCTGATCGGAGAGGCGTGGGCCAACTTGCCACAAATCCAACAGCAGGCGGTTGAGCTGGCCTACTATGAAGGCTTACCCGATACGGAGATCGCGGCGCAGCTCAATCAGCCGGTGGAAGCGGTGAGGACCTGCATCGCGCTCGGCATGTCGCAACTACGCGAGTCGTTGCAATCCTATTGGGAACAGGATGAGGCGGTATGACACATGAGGAGTTAGAAGCCGCTGTTCCCATATACGCCGCCGGAGCGCTCGAGCGGGTTGAGCGACAAACTCTGGAGGCCCATCTGCTTTCAGGATGCATCCCCTGTCGCACAACATTGAAGGGGTATCAGTCGGTAGCGGTGACGTTACCGTTCGGGCTCAGCATCACGCCTCCTCCACGAACCTTAAAAAATAGAATGATGTCGTCTCGTCTGTCGTCCCCTGCCACTGAGCTGGAAACCCAAGCACTCTCTAAACCGAGTCTTGAGCCGGGTGAATGGATGAATCATCTCTTCCCACCGTCATCCCCTCCCGCCACCTCCTTCGGGTGGGCGTTGGGAATGGTCGTCTTCGCGGTCTTGACGATTCTATTGTATTTTGGATGGAACTCCTCCACCCAAGTGACCGAAGATCTGGAGAAGTTGGCTCAGCTACAGTCTCAAGCGGTGGAAACAGGCTCTAAGCTGGCGACTCTCCAACAGCAGCTCAGCGAACGCGACGAAACACTTGCCCAAACCCGCGAAGAACTGCAGCGCCGCATGGCTGAACTGGCAGAGGTCAAGGATCAGTTGATTCAACGAGAGGCCGAGCTGGAAGAGCTGAAAGTGGAGCTGGTTCAGGGAACCAGACGACCAGCGCGAATCCAGTAGTCGAACCATCGGCTCATCCCCTCTTTCCTACCTCTGGAAATCAGTTCACGCCCACGTTGTTTTCCCGCTCCTGTCCCTCACTCCAGCTCCTATGCTAGCATGCACTGTGACCATCAAGGACTCCACGACAGCTCCCTCGATGCTGCAAGAACCGCGCGATTCCCACTACATGGAGCTCGCTCTCCAGCAGGCAGCTCGGGCCCCTCATATAGGAGAAGTCCCAATCGGCGCAGTCCTCGTGCACAACCACGAAGTGATCGCTGCCGGTCACAACTACCGAGAGGTTTCGCAGGACCCGACAGCGCATGCGGAAATGATCGTGATCCGGAAAGCTGCCGAACGATTACGGACATGGCGGCTTACTGATTCGATATTGTACGTCACCCTGGAACCCTGCCCCATGTGCGCCGGAGCGATCGTGCAAGCTCGCATTGCGCGGCTTGTGTTCGGAGCGTGGGATCCCAAAGCCGGCGCGTGCGGATCGATCCTCGATATTCCAGCCGAGCGCCGGCTCAATCACCGAGTACAAGTGATGGGAGGCCTGCTCGAAGAGGAGAGCCGAGAACTGCTGCAAGATTTTTTTCGAGCCAAGAGAGGTACTCTTTTGGAGAGCAGCAGCCCCCCGAAGCCGGCCACTTAGGAACGCGCTTAAACCGGAGGCCGCGATATGAGCATGCTTATTCGGCGGCGGGTGTTGTGGGATCACCTTCGTAGCGCACTCTGGGTCATGCCGACCGCGTCTGTTATGTTTTTCCTGGTGGCGGGAGCGGCATTGTCACAGGTGTCAATCGGCGACAATTCGCCTATACGATGGCTGGTCTTCCAGGGTACGCCCGCAGACGCTCGTCAAATGCTGATTGTCGTGTCGTCCACGATGATCACGGTCACCGGGCTGGTGTTTGCGTTGACGATCATCGCCTTGCAGATCGCCTCGAACCAGTATTCACCCAGACTGCTGCGCAATTTCATGCGGGACCGCGGTACGCAGTTCGTCCTGAGCATCTTCGTGGGCGCTTTCGCGTACAGCACGGCGGGCTTACATACCGTCGGCGTCCAGAACCCCGATGAAGCGGCGTTCATGCCTCGCCTGGCCGTCTCCGGTTCGCTTGGGCTCGCGCTGGCAAGCTTGGGCGTACTCATCTACTTCATCCACCACCTTTCCTCCTCGATTCAGATCGACACGATTATGTGCATGATCGTGCGTGAGACCCTGGAAGTCATCGACGACCTCTACCCGGACCAGACCGGCTCCCTGGAATCGGAGGAGCACTGCCCGGACCCACCCGCGTGGGCCATCACCCTGCCATCCGACCATTCCGGATATATCCAAGAGATCGCCCCTGAAGCACTCATTCAGGCTGCGATACGGAATGATCTGGTCATCCGCTTCGTCAAGTCGGTGGGGCATCACGTTGTCGCCGGAACCCCGATCGCTTGGGTCTGGCACCAGTCAGCCGATCGCCTACCACCTGAGCCTGGACTGCAGGCGGCAATTCGCGACACGGTCCAGGTCGGGTTCGAACGGACTATGCTGCAGGATGTTCCCTTCGGCATCCGCCGCTTGGTCGATATCGGCAACAGGGCCCTATCCTCGGCGATCAACGACCCTTACACAGCAACCCAAGCCGTGCACCACTTGTCGGAGGTCCTCTGCGTCCTGGCTCGCCGACGGTTGGGCGACCGGCTGTATCGTGACGAGCATGGTACGGTGCGTGTGGCGATTCCATTCCCTGATTTTGCGGATTACCTGCAGCTCGGGACGGGGCAGATCCGCCGGTTCGGAGCCAAGGAGCCGTCCGTGGCCCGAAGCCTGATTCAGCTCTTCAAGAACGTGTGCAGTAGCACGACAAGCGAGACTCGCCGCGAGGCCGCGGCGAAGCACATTCGATTGGTGCTGGAGGAAGCCAAACGTGAGATCACTCAGCCGACCGACGTAGAGAGCCTGCTGGCGTATGGGGGTGAGACTCTGAGCGCGCTCCAAGCGGGCCGTCCGCCGTCAGCCCGCGGCTCAACACACGATTTGATTCTGTAAGGCTGTGTGCTTCGCGCCGGCATGGCCTGTTCTGACGATCCAACCGTACACACAGGACAGAAGATCTCGCAGGAGCAGACCAGAACTCTGTGATGGTCATGATGGTGGTTTGAGATTGTCCTGCTCGACTTACTCTCCTTGATCGCTTATGATTATGATCATGAGCTCATGAGGCAGTCGCATGCATGCCTCTGCTGTTCCTAAGAGTGAGCAATATTGACCAGACCGACACCTACTGCCCAGGCATAGTTTAGCTCACATTGTGCTTGGTTTCTCTGAGAAGAGCTCGTAACCGCCATGTGCAGGGCGCGAGCCGTGCGTTGTCTCGGCATTCAGGGCACGGTGCGCACTGTGCAGCGTATGAAATCATTCCACGTTTGGAGGCCGCATGCTCGTTTACCTGATCCACGTCCGCGATCCACAGTTCTACGCGCTTCCCGCTAAGACACGCGCCGCGAACGGCAATGTTCGCGTGATGGGGTTTCCCCCCATCGGCATCATGTCGCTATCGTCCGTCATCAAGCAGGCGGGGCACGAATGCGTGATGTTCGATCAGGCCAATCCCGACACCCCGAACCAGGTCATCGTTGACCAAATCAATCGAGAACAACCAGCGCTTGTCGGGCTCAGCTTTCTTAGTACCACCAGCTATCCCTACGCTAAGATGCTGGCGCGTGAAATTCGCGCGACCAATCAGCACGTGAAGCTCGCATTCGGCGGCGTCTTTGCCAGCCTGAATGCCTCCTTGGTGAAACTGCAATGTCCTGAAGTCGATTTCGTGTGCCGTGGCGACGGCGAGCAGTTGCTGATTGATCTGCTGGCGAATTTCGAGAACCCGCAAAATGTTGCCAGTCTGACGTGGATGAAGGACGGGCAGGTCATCCAGAATCCCAACCGCGCCATGGAGCGGCAACTGGATCAGTGGCCCTTTCCGGATCGTGAGAGCCTGAAACTCGACTATGTCGAATCCATGCCGCTGGATGTCCCGGTGGTGCTCTCGATGAGGCGGTTCACGACGATGCAAACTTCTCGGGGATGCCCCTGGCCCTGCATCTTCTGCGACATTCCGATCTTCAACGAAGGGAAATGGCGTGCCCGCAGCCCACAGCATGTGGTCGCGGAGCTCAAATATCTCGAAGAACTCGGCTATGAGTCCGTCGGCTTCGTCGACGATCACTTTCTGCTCCAGCCAAAGCGAATCGAGGCGATTTGCAACGGGATCATGGAAGCACAGCTTTCGATCCGGTGGGGCATCGAGGGGCGTGTGGATTCGGTGGCCCAACATCTGTTTCCGGCCATGGCGAAGGCCAATTGCGGCGCCATGATGTTCGGCATCGAGAGCGGCAGCCAGAAGATTCTCGATCGCTTGAAGAAGGAACAGACGCTGGATCAGGTCACGACCGCCGTCAAGAACGCGAAAAAGGCCGGTGTGGAGATCGTGCACGGATTCTTCACGGTGGGCAATCCGGACGAGACGATTGAAGATATGGAAGCCACCTTCGACTTTGCGTCGAGGCTTCCGCTCGATACCTTCGGGTTCAACCGACTCTGTGTCTATCGGGGCACCCCCTTGTGGCAGGAATACGTCAAACGCGGGTTGGTGAATGAAACCACGGATTGGTACAAATATTTTAAATGTTCGGAAATCGATCCGACCTGCCTCTCAGGAGAAACGATCAACCGGGTACGCCAGGCCGGGATTAAAAAACTCTTTCGCTATAAGCTCCTCCATTACCCCCGCCAGACTTTTCAACTCCTCAGCCGCTTCTTTCGGTATATGCCGGTCCGAGACGTGGTCTATCTCCTCCTCAAACCCTTCATGGGCCAGAAGAAAGGGGCCACCAAAGCCGAAGTGGTGTCGCGCTTGGTGGAGCACGCCGACATGAAAGATGCCGCGGCACAGCTCACTCAGGTGGCGGACGAAATGCTCCACAATGTGTTTGAAGCGTCGCGTCTTGAACGCCAACAGATCCAGCAAGCCGCAGAAGGATCGCGCGAACTGCCGATGGTCCAGACCAGGTAGGACATACGCAATGATTCCCCCGGACGTCCTTGGCCATGAGGACTATGGGATAGCTGCAACCCCAAGCCTCCGAGGCACTGCCGAAGGACGGTGACCGAGTGCGGATCGCTGCCATCGTGCATCTCCTTAAAAGTGAGCGAAGCACGTCCAGGTTATTCCTGGCTGGGACAGAATGTCCGAATGGCGGTCACTCTTCCTGCGCAAAAAGCCGGTTCAAGTGATCCACCTCTGGGCCGGTAGCCAGTTCGTAACGGCACACCCAATGTACTGCGACAATTGAGCGGTGCCAGGCCCACTACTTCTTTCCGCCCAATAACAAGCTGATCGACCTCTCAAAGCCATGTGCCGGCAGGCTGTGCTTGGCGAACTCCGCCGATAAGCGATGAACCGGTACTTTTTTTGCGTCCGGTGTGTGCATGACCTCGCTGTTTGGGAACATTCCGCCGCTTGACCCCAGAACAAGGCTGGTAAACGTCATTATAGACACGCCTCGCGGCAGCCGTAACAAGTTCAAGTTCGACGAAAAACTGGGTTGCTTCAAGCTCTCGCGTATCCTGCCGGCCGGACACGTCTTTCCTTACGATTTCGGCTCAATACCCGGCACCCGCGGTGAAGACGGCGACGCGCTCGACGTGCTCGTGGTCATGGACGAGCCGGCTTTTCCTGGTTGCCTCATCACAGTGCGCCTGATAGGGGTGATTGTCGCGGCTCAGACCGAGAAAGGCCGCACGATCTCGAACGACCGGCTCATCGGTGTGCCGCAGACGATAGTCAACAAGCCGACCATTCGCAAGCTTTCGGACATCGGAACAACCCGGCTCGAGCAGATCGAGCACTTTTTCGTTTCATATAACGCCGCCCAGAATCGGCGATTTGAACCATTGCGACGCCTCGGCGCTGCACAAGCGGAACGCCTCCTGTGCCGCGCGATCGTTGCCGGCGTACTAAAAATGAAAACGCTTAGATGAAGCAGCAAGCCGGGAACGGGACCTTACACGCGACAACCGTGCGCGATGCGCTGTTGCATCACATTGAAACGGCGGTCAAGGCAATCCGCGCGCGTAATCCTACAGGCGCACAGATTCATGGCGCGCGCAAGGCACTCAAACGTGCGCGCGCGAATCTGCGGCTATTGCGGGACGCGGTCGGCAAAACGGCGTACATCTGCGAGAATATCGTATTGCGCGATGCCGCACGGCCGCTGAGCGGCGTGCGCGACGCGGCGGTTCTTCTCGAGACAGCGGACAAATTACTCAGCGCGACGCGGCGCGGCCCGCGCCGAAGATTGCTTGAAAACGTACACCGAGCGTTGGAACAGGCGCGGCGTGAGGCTCGCGCGGAACTGCGGATGATGAACGCCACCAGGGCAAGTGTCACGTGCCTCGTCGCAGCAGCGGCGCGCATGCGCAAATGGCGGTTCGAACAAGTTGATATGGCGTCGCTGTGCTCCGGATTGCAGCGAGTCTACCGGCGGGGACGCGAGGCGCTTGAGACCGCTTGTGGAAACCCCACGAACGAGAACCTTCACGAGTGGCGCAAGCAGGTGAAATACCTCGGCCAGTCGATGGTGGTGTGGAAGGCGCACGACGCGGATGGCGTGAAGGGACTCATCAAGCGCGCGGACAAGTTGGCTGACCTGCTTGGTACAGATCACGATCTCGCTGTGTTCGAAGAGCGGCTGGAAAAGCTGGACTCTCCCCATCCCATGCGGCTCGCCATGACCCGCGATATTGCCGGGAGGCGGCGCGATCTGCGAAACAAAGCACTGAAGAAGGGTCGCTGGCTGTTCAAAGAAAAGCCTCGCTCATTCGCGCGTGAGATCGCACGACCGTGTTGAATTCTATGATGTGTCAGACCCACAACCGACCTATGCTTGACGAATTCATCTTCCTCATCCACTGCGGCCACAGAAAAACAACTTCTCTTTGCACGACACATGGCGTACAACTGCAACATGAGAAAAGCTGTGCATATGTCTATGCCCGATAGCATCAACACTCGTATCGACACCGCCTCGGCCTTACCGAAGCCGAAGCCATACGCCTGTTCTATGCCCAGGTTGAACTCCACCAGGGCATGCCCTTCCCTCTCCTGATCCCAAACGCACACGCTGGACGCCTTTGAAGAAGCGAAGCATCCCGAGTAACTGCCTTCATTCAAGAACTTTCGCGCACTCAGAGGCCGCACGGGAACCTAAGCCTTGCTCCTCTTCAAAACCACCTGCCGTTTTCTCAAAGACTTCAAGCTTGCCAAAAAGCAAGAAACATCCTGGGCCCATTGAGTGGCAAGATCGAACCTGCTCACCTGCGCGATATACGGTTCAAGATCCGACCAAGAGCTGACTTTGATCGGAGCTTGGCAGGAAACCTTGTTGATATCGCAATTTCTAGGCGTGAATTTTAACTCTGCCGCTATACTGATTCTCATCGATTGGTGTTGAAAAGATCTTTATGAGAACGCCGCACAGAATCTGATCGCGTCACGACTGAAGGTGTAAAAAGAACGACTGGAGGTCAGAAATATGGCAGCAACTGGGCAGGCCGGCGTGTATCTCTTGCAAGCGAATGGGGAACTGGTGGATATGCTCGAACAACCGTACGACTCAGAGGCCTTGCTCCAACAACTCTTGTCGCAACACCCCAGTTTGCTTGCGGGAAGTCAGATCGATCCCGACAGCCCACGGAAATGGCTCTTGATCTCCAGTGAATGTGGGATTCCAGGGGAACAGAATGGCACCGACCGATGGGCCGTCGATCATCTCTTTATCGATCAGGACGCGGTCCCAACTCTAGTGGAAGTGAAGCGAAGCAGCGACACCCGTATCCGAAGAGAAGTGGTCGGGCAAATGCTGGACTACGCCGCCAATTGTGTTCTTCACTGGCCCATCGAAACGCTGGTGCAACGATTTGAGGGCTCAATGCGAGATGGACGCACAACAGCCGGACGAACGCTTGGCTGCCTTCCTTGGCGAGGATCTCACGCCCGATGCATTCTGGCAGGCGGTGAAGACCAATCTGCAGGCCGGGAAAATACGGCTCCTCTTTGTCGCTGATGAGATTCCATCTGAGCTTCGTCGAGTAGTGGAATTTCTTAACCAGCAAATGGATGCAGCGGAAGTGTTGGCGATTGAAGTGCGCCAATATGTGGGGCAAGGACTCAAAACCCTTGTGCCGCGCGTGATGGGCCAAACGGCGGAAGCGGAGCGGAAGAAGGGTATCTCATCCTCGCGTAGGCCGTGGGATGAATCGTCATTTTTTGTGGAATTAGACGCTCAACGAGGACATAAATCCGTGGAAGTGGCGCGTAAGATGCTGGACTGGGCGGGCAAGCAGGCGACAAGAGTTAACTGGGGACAAGGATCTAAAATGGGCTCCTTCGTGCCGATCCTCGAACACAAACGGCGGGACCACCAACTGTTTGCGATCTGGACCTACGGGACACTAGAAGTGTATTTCGAGCACTACCAGAAGAAGCCGCCCTTTGATTCCCTAGAAAAACGGTCTGAATTCCTTCACCGACTCAATGAAGTTCCAAGCATCCAAATTCCGTCAGATGCATTAGCGGGAAGACCCAGCATAAGGCTGGATGTGCTGACAGAGCCGGCAATGCTAGACGGATTTCTAGCCGCACTGGATTGGTTCGTGGCCGAAATCAAGCGGTCCTAGTCTCTTCAAATCAGTAGGGTCACTGCTTCTAGATCGCTCAGTCAATGATTGCCCTGATCCTTCAAAGAGAGCTGCCGATAACGAACGGCGAAATTTCCATTTCTTGTACAAGAGTGAGCAGGCTTTCACGGCCACTATTCCACCGAACAACCATCACACGATTATGTGTTCTCTCAGATCTTCAGGCTCAATGCGCCACTCAACGCCTGCTCCTCATCAAACAACCCGTCGAATCTTCACGCACCGCTCCTGATCAATGATGCACGTCTTCCCAAATTTTTTCCTATTGGGCTGCACGATCGCTGATCTCGTCAAACTCCATCTCGCCACTCCTTCTCGTAGAGGGTGGGAAGAATCCAATGACCGTATCTTGGGATTATTGGATGACCGCTGATACTCATTGCGAATGACCAAATGGGCCGCTTCAATGAAGGCCCAACTCAACCACCTGGTGTCGTTCTTCGTGTCCTGGGTTTGCCATTGTTGGCATGTTCGCTGCCGACACACGACGGCTAGGAAGCGATGTACACGATGGTCCGCCACTTGGCCTGTTCGGTTCATAGCAGCCATGACCAAGTCCGAGAGACGTGGCATAATCTGGATGGATCAAGTGATTTGTTGGACATGTCCAACAAGCTTTCGTCTCTTCATGATGTCATGACCTGGCCCACCCGGAATGGCATGGCGTGATTGAGACCGATCAGCGATTGCTTAAGGGGAGCCGGCTTCACAACAGGAGTTCATTTTGTTTCTTCGGCGACACCTCGCGAAGCGTGTTCCCTACCCGCCGTACAAGCCGCAGCCATGATCAAACTGTGAGGATGCTTTTTGGGGACATGTCCAACAAGATTTCACCCGACTCAGGCTATTCGTGACTGAGCGTGATTTGAGAAGTAAATGACGATCAAGGAAAGCAACAGGGGTGTTCGTTGAACGATGTGACTATGGACGACCGACCAGAACTCCTCGCAAGATGGGAACATGACGCGGTCTGACAGAGGTATGGTCATGCCCGCTGAGGCGGGCACCCAGTCGTTCAGGATTTCATGGATTCACGCTTGAACATGCGGGAATGACGAGAAGGAAAGTGATCAACTGCGGAATCCTGGTTCATAACAGCCAGGACCAAGCCCGTGAGGTGTGACATCGATCGGAGATGAGCAACTGATTTGTTGGACATGTCCAACAAGATTTCGACTCCTCATACTGTCAAACATTGCCCAACCGGAATAGTGCAGTGCGATTGAGAGACGCTTTCCGCCTTCTCCCACCTCAAAATCGGCACATATCATCTCATCCGGAGATAAAAATGGCGATCGGCGGGGTGTGGGTACTCAGGGGCTGTGACCACGGCATTCCACCGGCACTCACAGAGGATCTGGCCCCCCATGGAGGAAGATGGGGTCAGCTCACCTGCCGGCGAGCATCATCCCTTCACGGCTTCTGTTGCTTCGCAGAGGAGGAGAATTGGACTTCAGTGGCCGTCAATTTGCCCTCTTTCTTTGTGACATCTACAGCAACTCGGTCGCCTACCTTAGGAACGTTCCCTCCACCTCCCCTTCCTTTATTCCGATACTTTGTCTCGGTGACTGTGTGGATTGAGACTGTTTTCCCTTCTGCCGTCAGAACGTGAATCTCAGCAGTGTCGAGGGCGGTGATCGTTCCAAAGACGTGCTGCCCTTCCCCGTGCGCGGCGGCTATCCCTGGTAACGTTGCGGTCATCAGCAGGACCAGTATTCCGACTCGTTTCACCATGTTGGTCAGCATGCTGCCTCCGTTAATGATGGTGCGCAGGAGATTGCGGATCAAGCTCTTCGCCTTTCAGAAAACGGTCGATTCGTTCCTGCTCTTCCCGCGTCACTTGACTCACGGGGTTATACTGCTCCATTTCTTCCAGTTCCTCGCTCGTAATGCTTGGGAGGTGACGAATAAAATGCACCAGCTTCCAACTATCGAGATCTGGTTCGGGACGGTCTTTCCCCCATGCGGGCATTCCGGTAAATCGAACGCCATTGTGGATGATATAGAACAGCTCTCCATCCGAGAAGGACTGCGTCTCTATTTTAGTCAGGTCTGGTGTTCTTGGATAGAAATTCTGTCCGATCACGGTAGAGCCACTTCCATCGTTCCCGTGGCAGTTCGCACAGTGGTCCGCAAAGTGAACCCGCGCTTCTGCAAGCACCTCGTCTGTGGCGGGAACGGGGTTTCTCATCTGCTTCTGAGCTTCGGGCATTGCGAGGTGCCTGAGCTGACGCGCGAACAGGACCTCAAGCTTCATCGGCTGTTCCGTCGCACTAAAACCTGATTGCAGGACGTACCACACCATGGCAACATTTCCTGTCACGACAAGCATTGCCATCGCGAGCAACAGCCAGACACCTTTGGTCATTATCGGCGCTCCCTTGTTGGCCCTTGCTACGATGGCGAACCTTCATGACCCCTCACGTTCGGAGGGGACTTGAGAATCGCCACCCAAGCCTCACCACATGTTATCTCAAGCAGATGAGGACAAAGCAACACAGACGGAACACCATATTTTGTATCAACTGTTGATCTCGCGATCGTGCCGCAATCATCTGGACGCGTGCGCCCTCGGTCGCGTGTTGTGCGAAATACCTGACTGCTCGCGTTGCCGGTGGTAGGGATGGATGTCAACCATCACATTCGCTTCGTCTAACTCTGCTCTGACTAAGGCTCCTTCTTTAAGCGTACCAAGTTTGGTGCCCGCTAAGGAGTCAACCGGAAACGACTCCAACCCTTCACCAGTAAAGATCTCGACGACCTCCCAGAACGGATCCGCATAGGCGAGCTTCCCAACCACAACGCGATGACGGTGGATAGGACGGTTTGGATCGTGAATGTCCAGCAGAACATTCGATTCATCCACTGTCGCGATCACCTCATCTCCCACTTTGGCTTCGTGCAGTCCCATGCGTTCCGCCTTCTTTACGCTGACCCACCGCGCCGACACTTTCTTGCCTGCAGCCCCTTGCATCTCAAGGTACATCAGCCCCGATTCGATCTTCGTAATCGTCGCTGGGACATTCCTGTGGCTATGTGGCCCGCCGAGATCCGCATCGTGGGCAACAGCCGGTGACGCTAGTAGCAGGAACGCTAAGCAGGCAGGCGCGTAGTGTATGAAATGTTTTCCGGACATAACATTCCCTCCTTATCGGACTGTTCACGAACTTGGGATCACGCTGATGTATTCCCAGGGTGGTCCTTGAGGGGCCTTGCTGATGGCAGAATAGGGGATCATCGGTGGCGTAGAGAGTGATAGCGGCAAACTGACTATGGGCCGAGCTTCTGTGACGACCTTGCTCATTCCCAAGGCTCTTCAACGAGAAGAAACTGCCGGTCCCGAATGGATTCTTGAGAGGATTGAGATCAAACTGATCGGAGCGCAGAGAGCCACGATATCTGGCGGAACCGATGAAAGGGATGAGGAGACTGGCAACCACAAGTCTCATCACGCACCTCTTCGCTGGTTATTAACCTAAACCTCTGTTGAGCACAACGTCAAGGAAGGTTGCCAGACCTTGAGCGGTCAGTTCTAATTCTCCACTGAACATTCAGACGTTCATTCGACGTGAGAAGCTCCGGTCGGAGGCACCGCTTCACGAGCAAAGCAAATCTACGCCTGTTGCACCCCGACGAGCCTTGCCAACCTTGTCTGACTCAATCCGCATTGTGCGCAGCGCGCATCGGTCCTAGCCCTTCAAGCCGTCTCGCCATGCCCCAGTGAAAGTCTCGTCGAAACTTGCTCCTGGTTCAGCTGCTCGGCGATGACAGCGTCACGCTCGTACAGCTTCTGCCTTTTTGAGCCACGCAAACGATGACGAACTGCTGGCCAGCAATCTCGGCGTGGAGGCCAGCTCTATCCGGCAAAGTGAGCCTCACCTGCACAAGCCGCAGTCATGACCAAAGCCGTGATGAACGTAAGGAAGGGTGAGGCGCTTTTGTTGGACATGTCCAACAACACGTCCACCAACTCACGTTATTCGCGACTGAATTTAGCGGGAATTGCAGAAGCGATCGATGTCAATCTTTGAAACTAAGGAGTGGCAAAACGACTACGGTGTAATGAACTGCTCCGGTCGTTCCCCTCCCATCCTACGATGGGAGGGAGAAGAGTGGCTGCGGTTCAATGAACATGATGAAGCACTCAAGACGGCTGGAATTACTGAAAAATGATTTGGTCAATTTGACATTGCCGCGCGGGGACTTCCTCTTGCTTCCCATCCGCAAAATGGACGATCAGGTGGTTGGGTTGCTGCGGTGCATGTTGCAGATCTACCGTTCCTGATCGTTCTTGAAAGACGACGATCAACGAAGGCATCGTTGTCGCTGAACTGAGCATCCGCTTCTCGCTCCCCTGCTCAGCTTTCGATGGGACTATTTTTGATTTTTGTGGACCTCTGAGTTTAGCGGATAGCGCCGACACCGTGGCACGCGTGATTTCCTGAGCGCCGGCACACCACCGCTCGACATCCTTCGGAAACTCCTTATGCAGATTCCGCAAATCGTAGAGCGTCTTCGCTGAGAGACATTTTCCAGACGTATAAATCTCATCGATGCAAGCCGGTGGATCGATGAGCGCTAAATGATTCGTGACCATGGACCGGTTCACGCCAAGGAGTTCGGCAATTTGGGCCTGCTTCTCCCCTTCATCCATCTTTCTCTTGATAAAGATCGCCAGCTCACGCGGTTTCAGATCTTCCCGCTGCAAATTCTCGATGACTTGCTGGTAATCGGTATGCGACCGATCGATAAACGCGGGAATCGTGGTTTTCCCGACGGATCTGGAGGCCCTGAGCCGACGCGCGCCAAAATTCAAGATCCATCGTTTCTGCTCGGTGGGGTGTGGACGAATCGACACGGGCGTTTTGACTCCGTGCAGCCGGATACTGTTCTCCAATTCCTCCATGCTCTCCTTGTCGAATTCTTGGCGCGGCTGATCTGGATCTTCTTCAATGTCTTTGACTGGAATTTGAAGCGGGCGTCCTAAGACTTCAGCCGTCACAATCCGTTCTTTGGCAATGGGATCGTGAGTGGAAGCAGGAGCGGGAGCGGTACGATCAAGAGCTGTGAGATCCAGCGTCGCGGTCATTGGTTTTTTCATTCTGTCACCCCCATCGTATGAGCAACTTTCTGAAAGATTGGTTTGAGATGCATCCACGCATCGCGTGAACTTGTTTTTTGCAAGGTCCAGATCGGCGCCCCCATCGCCTGGGCTTCAGCCACGGCCGTGCGCGAGGGAATGGCGGCCATACGCCCATCATCCAGTCGAATGAACAGTGAGGCAAACGCCGTACAGAGCTGTTCAAAATTGGCGCGTTGAAAAGGCGTCGGCTCCACAAGATTCGGGAGGAGACCGATAAATCGGAGATCTTTATTCAGCGTGCTTTGTATCTTTAAGACTTGCGCCCGCAGCGCGGCAATGCCGTCGACGGCCTCTTGATTCAATTGAATGGGAGACAACACGAAATCACCCACCACGAGCGAGGCGAGCACACGAATATCAGGGTTGGGATTTGTGTCGATAATAGCCACATCAAAGCGGTCATCTATTTCGTTCAGGAAGAGTTTGAGATTCGTCGCGAATTGATTGTGGTCTTCTTCCCGCCTTTCGAGTCTCAAGAGATCACTATGCGATGGGATTACGACAAAGTTTCCCTCCTCAATGGTGGTGACATGTTCGGTCAACAGTTGATTTGCTGTGATCACCGAGGTGGTGGCCAGGTTCGACATGATGATGTTTTTCGACGTGTTCCCCTGATGGTCTAAGTCGATGATCAACACCCGTTTCTTGAGGTATTCGACGAGAAAGTACCCGAGTTGACAGGCAATCGCCGTTTTCCCCACGCCGCCCTTCTGATTGGCTAAGACCAACGTTTTCATCGACAGCTCTCCTTCTTCACAGGCCACCGCTTGGAAGATTTTCTCCCCTGCATTTCTGACCGGAGCAGTATCCTAGGCAGGGAGAATTGTCAATCCTCTTGTTCCTTGAAGACACTTTGGGACCGTTGCAAAACAGTCAATTTGAGCGCATTCGAACATAGGAGTCGGAAGTCGTCTCCGAAAATAACTTTCTCGTCCCCTGATCATTTACGCTCAAGGCCACTTGTCGAATGCCTCTCATCGGTGTAGCCTTTCCCCTGGAGTAGACATCCCATGAAAGAAAAGACACGCTTCCCCACAGACGGTGAACCGATCAAATGGGCCAGTCCGTTCGCCGCGCTGAAGCACGCGCCACTCCCAGCGGCTTCGCCCAACCAACCTGGTTGCGACCAGAGTGCTCCGGTGTCCGCCAAGCCCAAGAAGAGCCGTGGGCGCGTGGACATCCTTCGTCAGACGGCGCACCGCGGGGGCAAGACCGTCACGGTGGTCACAGGGTTTGTCGGGATCGGCCGGACGGAGAAGGGACTTCTCGCCAAACAGATGCAGAAAGTCTGCGGAGCAGGCGGAACGGTCAAAGAGGGACGGATCGAGATTCAAGGAGATCAGCGTGGCGCGGTCGCCCGCATTCTCACCGAGGCCGGATTTCGTCCGGTTTTTGCTGGAGGATAATCTCTCTCCTCTCGTATACTCAGGCGATCTGACCGTATAATCCCTTACAGATCTTGCCTGCCTGCAAGGCTGGAACAATGGTGAGAGCGCCCGAATCATATGTCCTATCAGATGCCTTGTCATATGCCTTGGCCTCAGTCGGTTTACTCCTCGCAGGCTGCTCGCTCATCGGATCGCCGCAAGAATCGCCGCGAGAAGTGACGCGCGCTCAATCTCCTGTTCCCACGCAACCCACGAACGTGAGCGTCACCAGCCACGGCGATTACATGGAATCGTGCCGCGCGAACGGAGTTCCGATTCCACCAGATTGGAAAGCCTCATCGTCAGAATGGGAACGCCACGGCAACCTCAGCACAATACTCTTGACGCCGAATACTCTCGATCAGGTCCCGGTGGATCAGACCATGTTCGCGAGCGTCTGGTCATACGCACCGCCTCAGGGGAGAGGCGCCTGTATTGCGATTGGGAGGAACGGCGGACTATTTCAAATCATCTGCCAAAGTGCCGAGACGGGTCACGCCTGTTTTTGGAGCAACGACCCACGTTCACCCAGTACCAGCTGGAACTCTGAGACGACCGAAGTGCACATGGCCTCACTCCGAGATCCTGATCAAGGATTTGCTCCAGGCACTGTCCCCTGCACCGAATGCCATCGCGGGAACAACGCCTTCCTGTATGCTCCTGACGATCCCACCTGGGCCACGGTGTTGAGACCGGAGCGTGTGCGCCCGACGTTTACCACTCGGGTTGAGACGTCGTCTCACCACGGACAACTCACGTTCGGCGCGACAACGACCACCTATCCGCGCTTTATCCCGATCGGAGGAAAATCCGTGGCCCTGAACAATCCCCTTCCGACCGCGACAGGCTGCTCAGGATCATGTCACGAGCTTCATGTTGAGGTCTTCAAAAAGAATCATACGGTCGAAGGCTATGTACGGATCCCGCGGCCTATGGGTCCCAACTGCGCGGCGGACTCCCCGACGGATGATCCGACCAGGAATTGCTATCAACGTAACGGTTCATGATCCGATGGAGGCAGTGAGTCGAGGGGCGGGGGTCTTTCTTGTTTGTCGATCGGTGGGCACTCGGCATTTCCCTCTCAGCCGTGACGTGGTCTCCTACTCTCTTCCGCTCCTGCGTGTTGGTCTGACCAGAAATTGGAGCAGTGTCCCATCCGTCGTTTTAGTCATCACGCAATGAGACCCTGACTGTGGGCGATGGCGCACCTTCCATTCCTTGCACACGACGACTCCGATAGCCACAGCCACCATTCCACCGAGCAGCCACCACACGATCATGTGTCCTCCCAGATCTTCAGGCTCAATGCGCCCTTCGCCCTCATCATTGTCCCTTCACCACGGCCTCACGTTAACGGCCGGACTTCTGTGTCAACCAGGTATTGTCGGCAAACCTCTCTCTTTTACCATAGTCGTGTGAGATAGCATAACTTTTGATGCAGCGATGCTCACGGTATCACCGTGCAGATTTTGCCGCTGTCCGTGCCGTCTCCATGATGCCGGCGCTCGAATCCGAGCTGTCTATTTACCGACTGTCAGCTTTTCAGACATGCTTGTTAACCACTCATTTGATGAATGTAGAGGCTTATAGCGCATCCCCTTCATGTTCTAGCCCTATCCAGTTACAATGGCCTGTGCTTGATCCAGGACGAGTATGACCTTAACCCCTGTCTCCTTTTATATCCTCTGCGGCTCTCTTGGCGCCGGAAAGACGACGCTGCTGATGCGGTTGCTGGAATATTGGAAAGCCCAGGGTCGACGAACCGGTGTACTCATGAACGAAGCCGGATCCGTCAGCATCGACGGCCCTCGAGCCGGGACGCTTGCGGAGCAGGTCATGAACCTTGCCGGGGGCTGCGTCTGTTGCGACACGAAGGAAGACCTCTCCTGGGGTATCGCGCAGCTGGTGCGTGACTATGGATCGGATGTGCTGATCTTGGAATGTTCAGGGCTCGCCGATCCGGCTGAAGTGATCGACGCGGTGACCGATGCCTACACGGCACGATTGGCTTCTCTCGAACGAGTCATCGCGCTCCTGCATCCAGTCTCGACGGAGGAGAGCCACTCCAGCGCCTATGTGACGACGCAAGCCATCCGCTGTGCCGATGAACTCATCTTGAACAAGCGGGACCTCTATGTCCCAGGCCATTGGGAGCGGTTCCGCGCCGGTATCGTCGAACAAAACCCCTATGCCCGCATCTGGGAAACGTCGCACGCGCGACTCGATGCCGCTGCGCTCTTAACTCCTCATCAATTTGCGAAACAGACGGCACCGACGAATGTGCTGTTCAGCAAGTCGCGACCCAGCACTTCTCAACGTGCGGCCTACCATCCAATCGCCACGACGGTCCTGTTGCCGGGTCCACTGAATCGCCGTCGATTCCTGGCTTGGATCAAAACGCTCCCCAAGGAACTCGAGCGGGCAAAAGGCTATTTCCGATTTGCGAAGGAACCGGAGCTGCAGGAATTCCAATATGCGCCACCGGGACAGGCCACGATCACACCGCTCACTCTACTGGATGAACCGAAATCGGCGCTGGTGTTGATCGGGCGGGGATACGATGTGGATCGTCTGCGGGCTGAGCTCTTAGCGACGGTTGAGAAGCCTGTACCGCCTGGCTAGTCCTTACGACCTGACTTGCACTTCGTTAATCGGCGTGGATATTACTTCCAACTTTTTCCTAAATCTTGGCCATTGGAGCAGCGCCCATGCCGCTCCTCCGCCAAGCAATCCTCCGATCATCCAGCCACCGAGCACATCCGTGACGTAGTGCGCGCCGATATACACGCGGGCGAATCCGATCAGCACAACGATCGGCCAGCTGATCCAGCCCGACTTGGGATAAAGGACCTGTAAAAAGGATGCAATAGCCGCCGTGTTGGCGGCATGGTTCGACGGGAAACTGAATAGTCCTCCGCAGCCGCTCGGCTCGATTTTGACCGCTTCGGTAAGCGCCCGGCATGGTCTCACCCGTTCAAAGACCCATTTGAGCTGTCCGCCTACGAAATCCGAAAGCCCGACCGCTGCTCCCAGAACCGGGCCTCCCAGCAACGCCTCTCGCCGGTTGGTCCAGATCCAATAGATGATGGCGCAGGCTCCAGGCATGTAGAACGTGCTGCGATTTCCCAGTTGAAGGAAGAATTGATCGGCAGCCGCCGAACGGCCTGCTAACCCGTTGATGGCAAGGAAGAGGGTCTCATCCCAGGTCATGATCAGTCATTAGTCACGAGTCATTGGTCATTGGAGAACACATTATCAGCATTTTCTTTGTCTCTGTCCAATGACCGTTGACCAATGACCTTCTCATTGCGTCCTGAAATGAATGCGGACGGTCAGTTCGCCGTCGACCGGATCGTCCCCATTCATCTGAGGATCGAAGGTCCATTTGCCGAGCGCATTGACTCCGGCGGTCGTCAACTCGCGATGTTTGCAGGGCTCCAGCACCACGACAGTGACCTTCGCATACTTGGAGACCAACAGGCGAGCTTTCATCCAATCATCGAGTTCGTGGCCGTTGAGCGAGGCGGGAATACCGGGCCAGGGAGTGGACTTGGCCACAGGGCCCAATTGCTGATCCTTATTGAGAGACAGTCCATGGACATGGACCTCCGGCAACTCAAGGACATCTTCCTCATGATCGCTCTCATGTGTCGCCTCATCTCCAGACACAGCATCGGCCGGTGCCACGAAAAACAGCAGGCAGAGCAAGACCACCAGACCCCTATAGTCTCGGTCATTCATGAGCGAAGCAACTTCATTGTTCATTTCTTCCTATCGACCTCCTTATACCACATACCGCCAGACGCCCAACAAGGTCATCCAGCAAGGCCGCAGGGAGCCCGGCAACTGAGGCGTACCCTTGCGGTACGTCGCAAGGAGACGGGCGACTGAGAACGCCGCTGGTGGCCTTGTTCGGCGTCTGATCAGAAGAACAGCTGCGCGCGAAAAAAGAAGGACCGCGGCATCCCTGCATGGGACACACCGAGACCGATACTGCCCTCGCCTTGATTGATGAAATACTTCTGATCCAGTGCATTGACAATGTCGAAGCCCAATAGAAGTTTTTGATTCTCCCATGGTAACGGAATCGTATGCGTGATGGAAAAGTTGTAGATCGTATAGGATGGGCTGTGACTTGAATTGGTCTTGGCGAATTCGTCCGCGGCGGTTCTGAGCCCTGAGGCGAACAACATTTGCCCGGTGAAGGTGGTCCGTTCACGAAACCGATAGCTGAGGATGGCCGAACTCGTCACCATCTGCGTGTGATCACACCACACGCCGCCGCGCGAATTGATGTCGTCGATCTCTTTCTGCTCGAGCAAAAAATGTCCCGACTGCAGTCCGTAGCCCTTGCATTGCCCCCACGCGAGGTTCGCGCGGCCGATGAGGTTGCCGAACTGCACCTTGAGCGCTCCATCGATGCCGCGTTGCCAGCCTCGCTCGAACGAGAAGTAGTTCAACAGCGGGGTCGTCCCGAATTGCCCCGCATCGGAAAGGTATCGAGATAACTTGTAGTAGGCGGCGACCTCCAGCCATGCCCAACTGGTCAAGGCGTGGTAACTCCCGATTTCGAAGTAATGTGCCCGCTCCGCTCTTGCGGCATTGTTGGTCAGATTCTCAGGTTCCGCCGTCGTGCCGATGGTGTTCAGCTTGGCGAACGCAATCGCTTCCAGACTCGGCGGAGTAAACATGCGGCCATAGAACGCGTGGAAGACGTTGGCCTTGTTCAATCGATAGACGGCGCCGATTCGAGGACTGGCTTGCGCTTCGCTGGTGGGATACTGCACGGCGTCGACGCGTAACCCCAGGTTGAACGTCCATTGTTCATGCGGGGTCCACTGGTCTTGCAGCCAAAACTCCTGTCGGTAGCCGACCAATCGATTGTCTGCCCCCACATTGACGACATCGGTGAGGCTCTGATCAAAGGCGGTAATACGCGTCTTATTGATCGCCTGAGTTCGATCCAACTGGAATCCCGCCTTGATCAGGTGCTCTTTGCTATGGACATAGGTGTAATCCAGGCGCAATCCTCCTGAGTAGGCCGTGCGATCCTGGTCCGCCGCCTGCGCTCCATCGATCTCCGGTGAAAAGGCCAGCACGTTAAAGGGATCTGTTTTAAACGTGGCCCTGGTATGACGGAAATATCCGGCCAAGCTGAAGAAATTCCTGTTGTTGATGTCATGCCGCCACACCATATGGGCATATTGATTGTTCTCTTTCTGATTCTCGTCGATCGCTTGCGAAGGTACCGCTCTGAAACCAGCCCGTGCTGCTTGCAACAACGGCAGCGCTTGTCCGCTAGGGTCCAATTCCTGCCCAGGCAGGGTAGGAATCTGGTACTTGGCCACAGCATTCAAAAAGAGCCAGGTGAAATTGTTGCGATTGTCGTACTGATAATCACCACGTATAAAGGTCTGGTTCCGCTCGCTTTGTCCGTGAAAGATAGAATGCCCTAGCGTGGGCGGCTCGATTCCACGATTCGTCGTCGTATAACTGTTCAGAATGTAATACCGGAACTTTTCGCCGATCGTTCCGCCATATTCAAACGAGGGGTTGACGGTCCGATTGCTGCCGCCAAAGACCTGTGCCGAGCCGAAGCCAGGTTTCGTTCCGCTCTTGGTCGTAATATCGAGAACTGCCGCCGTTCGGTTACCATATTCCGCCGGAAGACCGCCTAAAATGATGTCGGCCCGTTCCCAGGCTCGGGGAGTGATGACATCCGTGAAGGTGGAAGAGACGGTGTCCGGAATCGGAACACCATCGATGCGCAGCTGAAGATTGGCATGGTCTTGACGGATGTGGACCTGTTTCAACGACCCATACACTGCGCTGGGAATCGTCACGAGAAGATCTTCAAGATTGATGTTGTTTCCACGCGGCAAGGTTTCTATCTCCTTGCGATTGAGGGAATAGGTTTCGCTCGAGACTGTGGCCGGAATCGGAGGCAGCGGCGACACGACCTCAAGGGCGATTTCCTTCGTCTTTGAAAGGGTGAGGGTCACCGGCTTCGGCGGTTCCTCGCCCAATGTCAACACGATATATTCGCTCCGAGAGGTCTCATGCACCGCGCTGACGGAGTACGTGCCTCCCTCGGGAACAGAAAGCTTGAATTCCCCGGCATCGTTCGAGACACCGGATGATACAATGTCGCCATCTTGACTCTTCACTTCAATGGCCGCCTGCGGCACTCGTCGAAGATCTTCGTTTTGGACCACCCCGTTGATCACCTGACGCCGATCGTTCTCTTGTGCCTGCACGACTGATGAATGCGCCCCCCAAACGGCAACGACGGCGATCAACACAACTCCCTTCCGCACTACAGCTCCGACAAACGGGTACATCAGGCCTCCCCCTTCACAACGCTGCGGGAAAGAAAACAATCGGATGGAATAGGCAAGGCCACGCGGAGCGACCTCATCCCATTCCTGATTACTAACGTGATGGATTAGAGATAAGGAGGAGCGCGGGAAGGACCGACCAGCGACAACACAACGGGCAAGAGCACGGATTCGGAGGGAAGTTGCTGCTGTCGGACAGGTTCGCAGAAGGCTAGCTTCGGAATATCAACATCGACCGATCCGGCTGTATGGTGCTGGACCCACTGACAGATGTCGGTGTCGGAATGTTCATGGCCATCGGAGTCGGCTGCGGCTAACTCGTGGTGCACGTCCTGGGCTACGGCAAAAGGCGCCAGGCCCAGCATGAGACAGACCATCCCCATCGCGACCCCAACACGGAGTAACGACGAGAACTGCTTGGATCCTCCCATTCGCGACAGCATGGCCCTAGAATAAGAAGCCCTGTTCAAAATTGCAAGAACTCCTCGGGCCGAGCACGAAATCTCCCTTAATCAGCCGCCTAGTTAAGTGGTATGGACTTTTCTGCTATTATTCGTTAGATTCTTACCCCTTTTGTAGCAGGGTCGCCTAAGGATCAAGAGAAGCACTGGTTTATGAATAGACCGATCGACAATCAGCACGTTATTGAAATCAAGGCGTTGCCGTCCCCGCGCGCCATTAAGACCAAACTACCGATCACCGATGAGGCTGCGGCGCTCGTCGTCGAAACCAGAGAAGCGATTCGCCGAATTCTCCATGGAGAGGATCGAGACAAGCTCCTGGTCATCGTAGGCCCGTGCTCCATCCATGACCCCGATGCCGCCTATGAGTATGCCGCCAGACTGAAGCCGATCGCCGACGCCCTGCGTGAGCATTTCTTGATCGTCATGCGGACCTATTTTGAAAAGCCAAGAACCACCGTTGGATGGAAAGGTCTCATCAACGACCCGCATCTCGACGGAACCTGTGACATCGCCACCGGCATGGAGCTGGCGAGAACCATTCTCCTCAAGATCAATCAATTGGGCCTTCCCTGCGGCACGGAACTGCTGGATCCGATCAGTCCCCAGTACACCGCTGATTTGATCAGCTGGACAGCGATCGGCGCCCGTACTACGGAAAGTCAAATCCATCGAGAGATCGCAAGCGGCGTGTCGATGCCGGTCGGATTCAAGAACGGGACTGAAGGCAGCCTGCAGGTCGCCGTCAATGCCATGATTTCCGCCCGCGCTCCGCACCATTTCGTCGGCATCAACGCCGACGGTCAAACCTCGATCATCAAGACCATGGGCAATCCGGATCGTCATATCGTACTTCGCGGCGGAGGGGGAAGGACCAACTATCAGGCAGAGCATGTGGCCTCGGCTGAAGCCGCCGTCGCCGGCGAAGGCATCGCACGTCCGATCATGATCGACTGTTCGCACGACAACTCTCATAAAGACCACACCAGGCAGGGTGCCGTCGCTCGTGACGTACTTCGACAGTTTCGGGATGGCCGCCACTCGATTATGGGCTTGATGCTTGAAAGCAACCTCAACCCCGGCAGACAAATCTGGAAACAAGGCGTCGCCCTCAAGCACGGCGTCTCCATCACCGATGCCTGCCTCGGTTGGGACGAGACCGAACATTTGCTCCATGAACTTGCGGCTGCAGTCACTCCGAAGCCGGTTTCTTGAGCGCCGTCTATTCCTATTACTGAAGATTCTGCACCCTACCACAACGACGCTTCCGCAACCCATGGCCGCAACCTCGAAGCCTGACACGCAGACTTGCTTCAGGCTGGCCAGATTGAGTGGACGATGGACGGCGCCATCGCCATCTTCACCGCCGATCTGGCATCGCTTCACAAGGATCCCGCTGATCGCCTCATCGTCGCGACTGCCATCGTGTATCGCGCGACTCTCATGACTGCGGACGAGCGCCTCCTTCAGTGGCAGCACCCCGTGAAGCGCCACCACGCAGCTCGATAGCGAGAAGGCCGACGACGCTGAAGATCCTGTCATCAGATAAACCACAGAGCAATGGCGGAGCAAAATCCGAGCATGCCGATCCATTCGACCGGCCCAAAGGACCAGCCGTTCAACGTGATTGATGTAGCGAGGGCACCGCTCAACAACAACCATCCTGCTGCTCGTAGCAGATATCGCGTTATCCCAGTCGGCGCATGAGCGAACACATGCCGGTAGTGGTTCGGCATGGCCAGAGACAAGGCGAGCAGCCCTTTGTAGGTCCATGCCAATGCTATCAATCGCATGCTAGGTCTGCTGCGCGGTCCACGGAATAAGTCGTAAATGCGGACAATTCGCCCTTCCACACGATGAATCACCAGCCCCGTCACGAGCGCGACCAGCATGACCATGGCCGAAGCGCCGAGGATCCAGACGCCGGTTCGATTGAGATACAAGGAATAGTGAAAGCGGTAGAAGAAATCGCCACCCCGCGTGTCACGAACCTCAAGAATTTCTCCCGTGGCGGGATCAAGCTTCCGCTGCTCGAACTTATCCTTGCCGCTGCCCTTCCAAAAGATCGTGACCGTCGGAACCCGAGCAGATGGCAAACTGATCCGCCACTGGGTTGCGTTCGGCGCGAGACGGGTCAGTTGCTGTCCGACCGCCTCATCGACAGGAGCCAATTGCGCGTGATGCAGCTCGGGCTGCATCCAATAGGTGATTTCTTTATCGAACACGGTCAGCGTGCCGGTGAGAAAGATCGCGAACAGCAGCCACCCAAAAAGCAGGCCGCTCCAGGCGTGCAGCCAATCCACGGATTGTGTGAAGCTGTCTTTCATAGAAGACCCGGGCGCAGGCGCACCGTCACGGCAAATTCATTGGCCGAGGGCGAAGCGCACGATGCCGTCATCGCTGCGAACACCGCCGTAGGAACCAATAGCCCAAACCAGGCGCACAGTGGCGTCGAAGCGGCAAAGGCCCAGAGAATGGCGCCCGTGTACACCACGAAGGAGAGCATCGCGCCGGTCAGCACTGCTTCGGATTTGGCCAGCGGTAACAGCAGCGTCAGACAGGCCGTGGTTGCATAGGTCAAGGCGTATCGCCCGAATACCGCAGCGGCGACACGCGATGTCACGTTGTGCCAAGAGAGCTTCTTTGGGCTCAATCGATCCTTCTTTTCGCTCGCACAGACTCAGCGAGGGGTCGGGACGCCTGAAGGAACGGGAGGCGCGTCCTCGGTATATCGATAGCCCTTCGACTGCATGCAGCCGCTCAGATTGATCCCGCCGGCCATCGTGTCTTTTTGTGCTCCCTCCCCGCCAACACCTCGGCCTTGCAGCGTTCCCAATCCGCCTGGGTCTCGACCTCGGATTTCGTCGCATGTACCCCACCGGCCTTCGGGGCAGGCAGTGAGCGTGACCACCGAAATGGATCAAAGGGCAACCATAGTGCTTTGTCTCATTGCAACACCTTTTCAGACATCCGGAATCATCACCTGCCCGCAGAACAAATCATGGAAAGGAAGGACTGGCGTCGCCGAATTCGCGATGCCGCCGTTGAAACCATGCTTGACCTGTGAGTTGGAAGGGGATATAGTATCCTACTAGATATCCGACCATGAAGGAGATAGGCCATGAAAGAAAAGTTGTCGGTCACGGTTGACCAGCCGCTCGTCAGATTCTTGGACTCGCTCCCAGGGCACTCGCGCTCGAACAAATTGGAGCAGGTGCTCCGGCGATTCAAGTCTGCGTCGGATGACCTCGCGCTTCGGCATGCCTTGGCGTCGCACCAGGATTCCGACAGCGACCGCCAGGAACACGAGGCATGGATCCGAACCATGGAGCAGGACCAATGGAACGAATCAGCCGAGGCGACATCTGGACGGTCGAGCTTCTCAGCCATCCGAAGCCGCGGCCGGCGCTGATCGTCAGCATCAACGCCGTCAACGACCTCCACCCGGATGTGCTCGTGCTGCCCATCACGTCGCAACCAGGACCGTTGCGTGTTTCACTGCCTGACCATTCTGAACAGACCGGCCTCCGCGCCATGAGTTATGCCAAATGTGAATCGCTGGGTCCGCTTCATAAGTCTCGATTGAAGCACCGTATAGGCGCGCTCCCGCCACAAGCCTGGAGGGATATCGAAGCAGGTATTCGCCGAGTGTTGGGTTTGACATAAATCCATACACATCCTTTGCCTGTCAGAACTGCAGCCCCATTGTGGCCAGGACGGTGCGCGGTTCGCCGAAGAAAAAGCGCGTGGTCGTATTCTGCGCAGTATCGACGTACCGTTGATCGAGCAGATTGCGGAAATTCAGGAAGATATTCATCTGCTTGGCGCGCAGCCAATTGCCTGCTGGTAGATGCCGGTTGTAATAGAATGCCGCATCGACTCGTATGTGGCCGGAGATTTCCACTTGCCCCGAGCCGGTGATCGCGGCGTTGCGACTGGTAAACCCATAGATTCCGCCGCCCACTCCAAACCCCTTGAGCGGTCCTTCCTCAAAATAATAGGTGGACCAGAGGGTTGCTTTGTTATACGGCACATGGCGAGGCGCTTACCTAAGGAATCTCGATTTATTCCCCTTGCGGTGCTATGTTATGGAGGACTCATCACCGATTGGGAGGCCCTCCATGCAGCAGCAGACCTTTGCCGAAGCAAGCTTTGAGCAGTATCGGAAGCGGACCCGCCGGGAGCGGTTTCTCGACGAAATGAACCGTGTCGTGCCGTGGGTGGAATTGGTGGCGGCGATCGAGCCGGTCTATCCCAAGGCCGAGGGCCCGGGGCGTCCGCCCGTGGGTGTCGAGCGTATGCTGCGCCTCCATTGTCTGCAAAAATGGTTCAACCTGTCGGACCCGGCGGTGGAGGAGGCGCTGTACGACTCACGGGCCCTGCGGCAATTCGTGGGCATTGATCTGGGCCGCGAGCCCGTGCCCGATGAGACGACGATCTGTAAGGTTCGCCACCTGCTGGAAGCTCACCAGTTGGGGGAACGGCTCTTTGCGCGGATCGGAGCGTATCTGGCTGCCCACGGCATGACGGTGAGCCAACAGGATATGGTCCATCTCCAAGACTTGGAAATGGCCGACCACATTCGTAATCATGCTCTGTTGCTGTTGACGAATTACGCTTGATTCAACGCTATTCCAGCTCCGAGTCATGGTCCGCTGCTCACAAGCAAGGCCAGCCCAAATGAGTTAAACACATGGCTTCGTAGAGGTTATATCGGTAGGCATTGCGAAACGCCCGATGCTCTTCGATCACCTTCCGAGTGATGACCTGGATTGATTGCGGCACATCCCGGATCGGCGTGTCGGTCCTGGTCGTGGTCGTCGCTTCCTCCGTCACATACATGGTCGCGTCATGCTCGCGCCGTTGCCGCAACTCTTTCACGACGATTTCCGGTATTTTGACGGGTTCTCCTCATCCGCTGACGCGCCCAGTGGCGGCGCGGGGACGGAACAACTGAAATCGGCGCGTCCTGTGCCAGGGTCACCGTAGCGGCATCTGTAAACCGATAGGTCAACCCTGTTCCACCAAGCAAGAGACCCAAGGCCGCTTCAGGCTGGTACGAACCGGTCACCGGCGAAGAAGACAGCCCTTTGGTCAGTTCCGCCGGGTAACTCACTTGCAGCCCTGACGTTTTCGCAAACTGGTTCAACGCTGAGGTCAGCGACTGCGCGGGAATGTTGAATTCGATCGGCGCAGGATCGCTTGTGCCCGACGGCGTGGACTGCGCCGGCGACGACGGTGGCATGAGCCAACGTCCGGTTTCGCCAGGATTCGCATCGCACAATCCGATGGATGATAGGAGTCAGCTCATGCCCTATCACCTACTCCAGCGAAGCACCTGCACAGCTGTTAAGCAACCACTCATGGCCAACTCACCAATCCTTCGTAGAGCCACCAAAGGCCGATCAATGAAAGCAACACACCAGTCCACAGTTTGAAATCAACCTCCGGCACGTGTTGCAACTTACCTTTCGCGATAAAGATCAGGCATCCTGTCCCCAGCAACGCGCCGGTCGTTCCCGCCAAGGCGGAACCCCACGCCCCGGACCCCACGGCCAACGCCGAGACGATCATGCAGATTTCAAAAGCCTCGATCGCGGCGCTCTTGGTCATGATTAAGAGCGTGACGAAGTTGAACCTCGTTCCACCGGATTCACTGCTGTTTGGAAACCCCCGCAACGGATTCTCCACCCACCCCGGCCGTTGCCCATGCCGCTTCCGACGAACAGACGTGATCAACCACGACCCGCCGAGCCAGAGCAAGAGAACGCCGACCCCGCACTGAAAGAGATGAATGGGAATACGGGCGAGCCATGGCCAGGCGCAATAGGCAGGGACAGCGATGAGAAGATTCCCTAACACCGTTCCGATGATCGCTTCTCTGACAGAACCGGTTCGCGCCAACGCATAAGCAATCACGGCGGTTTCCAGAAATTCGACACCGGTGCCGGCGAAGGACGCAACGAATATTTGAAGATTCATAGGGAGGGTGGCGAAGCCGCATCCATCATTGAGATCGCGCTGCGACTTCTGCAACGAACTTGAACGGCACTTTGAGAGTGTCAGATTCTGAGCGTTATGCCGCCTTCGCTCGGCTGGACCAGAGTCCACCCGCAATTAATGCAAGCGTCAGCGCCTGCAGCATGAGGCTCTGAGCGGTTGGGTGGATTCCCAACATCGGTAATGAGAAGAAGCGCACCGCCGTGGTTTCCAGCACCCCTGCTTCTTGCAACGCTGCAACCCCATTACCCACAAAGACGACGGCCATCAACGCCAACAGGCTTGAGGCAGCAGCAAAAAACGGTCCGATCGGCAGACGCACGCTGTAGCGAAGGATCATGCCGCCGACCAGCACCAGCAGGAATGCTGCAGCGGCAATGCCCCACAGTACCGCACCTTGCCCGGCCGCACCGGCCTGCGACCACAATGTCTCGTAGAACAGGATCACTTCGAACAGTTCACGGTACACGACGAGAAACGAGATACCGGCCATCGCCCACAGCGTGCGCTTGCCCAGCGCGGTATTGATTTGCTCGCGGATGAAGCGGTTCCAGGCTTGCGCGTTCGAGCGGCTGTGCAACCACCATCCGACGTAGAGCAGCATGACCGCGGCCAGCAGCGCCGTGATGCCTTCGGTCAGTTCGCGGTCGGCCCCCGAGATGCTCAGCGCGTAGCGAGCGACGACCCACGTGATGCCGCCCAGCGCCACGGCTCCAATCCAGCCGGCGTGGATGTAGGGCGACGCATCATGCCGCCCCGTCTTGACGGTGAAGGCCACGATGGCTGAAACCACCAGGATCGCCTCCAATCCCTCGCGCAATAAGATCAGCAGGGAACTCACGAAGGCGGTATTCGGCGATAAGACGCTGCTGGACAGCGCCGCATCGGCACGATCGAGCAGAGCCTTCACCTTCGCGACCTGCGCCGTGACGGCCTCGGATGGCTGACCTTCGCTGATAGCCGTGCGTAGCGCCGTCATCTCGCGCTCAATGTCCAGGCGCAGAGGCGCATCAACATTGTTCAGTGCCGATTCGATCGGCTCAAACCCGTCAAGGTAGGCCACGATCGCAAGGCGCTTGCCGCCTTCACGATCGCCCTTCGCATAGGTCTGCGCTGTCTCGTCGAGCTTGGCGCGCGAGAGGACCAGCGGTCTCTGGACTACGGCCTGCAGCGCATGTGGCTGCTGCGTCAGGTAGGCGCGCACGGCATCGATCGATGAACCGGTAGGGGCTTGCTCACCGGGCGCCTCTGTCACCAGCGCGCGCAAGCTTTCAAAAGCTGCTCTGCCCTCGCCTTTCCGCCACAATGCTTCGCCCTTCGTCACTGTTTCAGCATCGCCACGCAGACCGCCGGCAAAGAATGCGAGCGCCCAGCGATCGGCCTCGGCGAGTTCGGTGAAGGCGCGCATCGACGTGCCGCGCACGCCGAGCGTAATGGTGTTGTAGAGGCCATACAGGCTGCGCTGTCGCATGCGGGCCTCATCCTGTAGGTCACTAGGCGGTGGCTCCATGCCCTTGGCCAGGGGTCCGTCGCCACGACCCTGCCCGCCGTGACACGCGGCGCAGTGTTGTGCGAACAGTCGCCCCGCCTGCTGGAGATCGGGAAGCTGTTGTGGCGACACGCTCAGATTCCACGCTTGGATCACGCCCATGCGCAGTCGTCCGGTGAGTGTGGAAATCTCGCGGCCAGGCGCCTTGTCCTCGATACGCGCGAGCAGCCCTCGAGCCTGCTGCAACAGCGCCGATTGCTCGGGAACGGGGGATAACTTGTCGAGAAGGATGATGGCTTGGCCGGCAAACTCCTGCTGTTCTGCGTACTCCTCGGCATTGACCACCTTGCCATCCTGCACGACCCCGGGATAATCCACACCGACATAATCCAGCATGTGGACGATGGTCTGTGCCGTTTCATCGTCAGGCCGGCGCCGCCATAGCAACGGCTTCCACGGTTACGGCCGACAGCGCCATTACCAGCCACCACGAGAGCGAGTTCGGCAAGAGCAAGAAGGTATTACGCATTGGCCTCATCGCGTCTCAACATTCTGCGTACTTGGTTCTCTCTCGTAGATGGTCTGCTGTACCCCATTCTGTTGAACAGCGCCATCGCTTCTCAGGCGACTGCGGGCGGTTCACGCTACTGCCTCAGCCGTGTCAGGGGTATCAACACTACAGCGTGCTCAAAAGTATGTGTGATTAAATATGTACGCGAAGACTAGAAGTCATTTCCAAACCTGTGGAACACCACGTTGACCCCTCCAAAGAAGTGACAAGGGGCGAAAACGTGCATATATTTGGCAACTGCGTGTGCGGTAAGTCAATGAGGACGTCAAGTCCCGACTAGGCGCGATCCTCAGGATGAGTCACATGGGAATTGCTAAGATAATTGCTTCTCCGTGACCGAGCCGCCGGGCCCAGATAAAAGCTACGATACTTCGAGATGATAGCGGTCCAAGGTCGTGGCTTTATTGCGGGAGAGGTTGGAGAGCGACTTGTTATAGTCGATGATGGCCCGCAACTCATTCCCTTGTGCGGTCGCGAGGTCACGCTGAAAATCGAGCACAAAGCGAGTGGTGCTGAGCCCCACCTTCAACCGTTCCTGTTCGGTTTTCAGCTGTTTTTCCGCCAAAATGCGCGCCGACTGCGTGGTTTCGATGCGTTTAAAATCGGTCTGGACCCGGCGCACCGCTTCACGGACGCCGACGATAATTTGGTGGCGGACACCGGCAAGCGCCGCTTCGGCGCCTTTGGCCTCGAGTCGGCGCTTGTTGTATGTGCTGATGGCAGAACGGTTCCCGAGCGGATAGCTGAACAGCAGGCCCGCACCATAGTTGTAGAAATCGCCGCTGAAGTTTCTGTTGAATGAGTTGCCATAATCGCTGCCTAAGCCGGTGAGCCCCATGCTGCCTTGAAATGACAGGGTGGGAAGCAATTGGTTGCGGGCAAATTTTTGGTTCAGCTCGCCGGAATCGACTTGTTTTTTCGCCTGCAGGATCTCGGGACGCAAATCCATCGCGGTATCGATGGCTGCCTCGAGGCTGATGGGTTCAAGGGCCGTGACGGGAGCATCGACCGGTGTGAGACGCATATCCTTTCGCAGCGCCGCTTCACCGGGGTTCAAGAGCCGTCGTAGTTGATCTTCCTGGTCACGAATGGCTTTCTCGGCCACCAAGACCTGCTCCACCCTGGACGCCACGGCGGCTTCAGCTTGGAGCACATCGACAGAGGACATCACGCCGGCTTTGGCCTTGGCGCGGTTGCTCGCCAACAGCTCTTCGGCGGCCTTCATGGCGGCTTGCGCCACCGTCAAGTTTTCATTCGCAAAGACCAGCTCCCAGTAGGTTTGTTCGACCGTGGCGATGACGGTCATGACACGGTCTCGAAAGACGTGCTGTTCCACCTCGGCATTGTTTTGGGCGACCTTGATAAAGGTTTTGTTGAGCGCCATCCCCGCGTTCTTGAGCAACGGCTGGTTAACAGTGAAAGAGAGGCCGCCGGTCCAGGCCGGGTTGAACAGAAATCCTTCAGCGACGTCCTGATTCAAATTGGTTCTCGCCGGATTGTAATTCACGCCGATATTGCCTCCGGTCATCAAGTTTTTCGTCGCGTCGATGGCCAAAGAAGTAGTTCGCTCGTCGTACGGCTGAATCTGATTCAGATTAAATCCCGTTCCGCCGAACACGGGTCGATTGAGCGGATCCACTATCCGAAGATATTGACCGTTCACGCTGACGGTCGGATCGAACTTGGCTTGTTCGAAGACGATATCGGTTAATCGGCTCTCTTTGCTGTAGCGGCTGATCGTGATGTCGATATTGTGCTCCAGCGCGCGAATCGCCGCATCCGCCAGCGAGACGGTCTCTCGCTGTTCCGCTGGAATCGGCTGCGTCACGTCAAGGCTCCAGCTTTCAGACGGCGACGAGAAGCCCCACAAGCCGATGAGCATCATGACTACGATTCTGTAGTGAGCGGAACGTCTGCGAGCCATCGCACTCCTTTGATAGACACACCTCTGCATAAGAGGTTCACAGCTCACCCGCTATTATGACGAGCCAACCCTGTCTGTCCCTCACATGCAGGCGCAGGTAGACTGCGCCTTACTTCGCTCCCTGAGCATTAGAAATCTTCATGCGTCCCGATAGGATCGCATAGCCTGCCGGCACCAGTATGAGCGTGACGAGCGTCGACACCAGCAGCCCTCCGATGAGCACGACGCCGATTTGACGGCGGCCGGCTGCTCCCGCGCCGGTGGCCAGCGCGAGCGGCAAGGCCCCGAGGATCGTCGCGCAGGTCGTCATGAGAATTGGGCGAAGTCGTAACGTCGCGGCTTCGATGACGGCATCGGATACATTCATTCCTCGCTCGCGAAGCTGATTGGCGAACTCCACGATCAGAATGGCGTTCTTGGTGACGAGCCCGATCAAAATGATCAACCCGATTTGACTGTAGATCGTGAGCGTTCCATCGATGACGGCCAACGACAACAATGATCCCGACAGGGCCGGAGGCACCGTGAGCAGGATGGTCCAGGGATGGCGGAAACTCTCGAACTGCGCCGCAAGCACCAAGAAAATCACAGCCAACGCCAGCGCGAACGTCACATACAGGTTTCTATTGCTCTCCGCGAACGTCTTGGATTCTCCGGCATAGGCCGTCCGCATACCGGGCTTGAGGAGATCGCTCGTTGTTTCGTCCAAATAGGTCAAGGCCTGCCCCAAGGTAAACCCGTCGGCCAGCCCCGCGCTGACCGTGACGGCGCGCATGCGATCGACATGGTTCAACGCTTCCGGGACCGGCACTTCCTTCACCGTCACGACATTGCTGAGTTGCACCAATGCGCCGCCATTTCCCCGCACATAGAGCTGACTGATATCTGATGGTTTTTCACGATGCCGATCGTCGACTTTTACGATCACCTTATACTGACGCCCGTTCTGCAGGAACGTGCCGACCGGCCGTCCGCTGAGCAAGGTCTCCAGCGTTCGCCCGATGGTGGCGACAGACAAGCCGAGATCCGCGCCCTTGTCGCGATGGGTTTCGACGACAAGATGCGGCGTATGCAACGCTAAATCGATTTCCGGCGTGACAAAGCCGGGATGTTGGGCCAGTCGCGCCATCAATGTTTCAGCGGCCTGCTGCAACTCCTGATAGTCGAATCCTCCGAGGACGAACTGCACGGGCGTCTTATCCGACCATTCTCCTAGAGAGGGAGGATTCAGCAGATAGGCCTTCACCCCGGCCAGCTTGCCGAGTTCTTGATTCAAACCCGTCACGATGTCCTGCTGACTCCTGGTGCGCTCATTCCAATCCTTCAACGTGACCCAACTCTCGGCGCGATTGACTCTCGTCGGACGCTCTCCGCGCGCCACCACCGTATACACATGAGTAATCTCAGGGACCGTCTTGAACAACGATTCCAATTCTTTGGCGTAGGTATCGGTATAACGAAGGGTAGCGCCCTGAGGCGCGGTGAGGAAGCCGGAGAACCACCCCGCGTCTTCGAGGGGAGCCAATTCGGACGGGATCCGGGTCACGATGGAGAGGCCGGCTAGGCTGGCGCCGATCGCCACGACGACGACGGCCGTCCTGGCATGAAGCGCCCAGGTGAGCCCCTGGCGATAGCGTCGGGCCACGCCTTCCGCGAGTCGCGCGACGAACCGAACCCTCGTCAACCCGATTTCCTGGCGTAGCAATCGTCCGCACATGATCGGGGTCAACGTCAGCGCCACGAAGCCGGACAGCAGCACAGCCGACGTGACCGCGATGGCCAATTCGGCGAACAGTTGGCCGACGATTCCCGTCAGAAAGGCGATCGGGACGAAGACCGCTACCAGCGAGATGGTCGTCGCGATGACGGCAAACGCGATTTCGTTCGTGCCCTCAATCGCCGCCTGTATGGGCGGCATGCCGGCGACGATCCGCCGATGAATATTCTCGAGCACGATGATGGCGTCGTCCACCACGAGCCCCATGGCGAGCACGAGACCGAGCAGGGTCAGCACGTTCAGCGAGCACCCCGTCACCGCCATGACGGTGAACGTCCCGATGATCGAGGCCGGGATGGCGACCGCCGGCACGACCGTCGCGCGCGCGCTTCCCAAGAAACAGAAGATCACCAGCACGACGAGGGCCAACGACAACCCCAAGGCCACGTACACTTCGTGCAGCGATTGTTCGATGGGCGTCGAACTGTCCCACGCGAGGGTCATCTGCATGCCGTTCGGCAGTCCCGCCGCAATGGCGGGGAGCTGCTCCTTGACCGCGCGGGCCACGGCCAACGTATTGGCCTTAGACTGCCGAGACACCGAAATGCCCAAGGACGATTTGCCGTCGAATCGCCCCAGCTTGCGCGTATCCTCGGCGCCGAGTTCCACGCGCGCGACATCTTCCAGGCGCACCGGATAGCCGTCGCGGTAGGCCACGATCAGCGAGTCGAATTGTTTCGACGTCTGTAAGGTGCCCTTCAGAGAGACGCCGAATTCCATTTGATGGCTCTCGATTCGGCCGGCCGGGATCGAGGCGTTCTGGTTACGGATGGCGTCTTCCACGTCCTGAACGGTTAAGCGGCGAGCCGCGAGCCGGTCTGGATCCAACCAGATCCGCATGGCATAGCGCCGTTCGCCGTCAAGGTACGTCGCCGACACTCCGGGGATCATGGCCAGCCGTGCCCGGATAAACCGATCGGCGACGTCGGAGAGTTCCAACTCGGAATGCTGGTCGCTGGAGACGGCGATCCAGAGGATCTCGGTGTTCTCCGCCGCGGCTTTTTCGACATGCGGCTCGAGAATGCCCAGCGGCAACAACGGCCGGATCTGAGACACCCGATCGCGGACATCGTTGGTCGCGCCGTCCAGATCGCGCCCCAATTCAAATTCGAGCGTGATCAATGACACTTCTTCGCGGCTGGCCGACGTGACCGTCCGGAGCCCTTGAATGCCGCTGAGCGAGTCCTCGAGCGCGGTCGTCACGTCCGACTCGATGACGGAGGCGCCGGCCCCCGGATACACCGTTTGGACCGAGACGATCGGCGGCTTGATGTCGGGGTACTCACGAACGGGCAACCGGAAAAAACTCAAGAGGCCGAACAGCATGAGCAACAGCGTCATGACGACGGCGAACACCGGCCGATGGATAAACGTCTCGAAAACGCTCACGCCCGCACGCGATGGGACCGGCCGGTAACGTTCATAGGGGGAGAGACTGCCTATGGCTGCTCAGATGATTTGATCGAGACACGTTCGCCGTCATGCACCTTGTGGGTGCCGGTCCGGACTACCTGATCGCCCGCTTTCAAGCCGGACCGAACCTGGACCATCCCCCGCTCGCGCAGACCCAAGGTCACTTCAGTGAGTCGGGCGGTTCCTTCCTCCAGCCGAAACACGATGGCCTTGTCCTGCCGAAGAAACCCGGCCTCTTCTGGGATCAGGAGCGCATGGGGATTCTCGCCCAGGTTCAACCGAACGGTGACAAAGAGACCGGGACGCAATGTGCCTTCCGGATTCGGAATCGCAGCGCGGATGGCGACGGTCCGGTTGGTTGCATCGACTCTTGGATCGATCGCCGTCACCTGGCCGTCGAACGTCGCGTTCGGGAACGCCTCGGTCGTCACGATCAGCCGTTGGCCGACATGAAGTCGGCTCAACCAAACTTCAGCCACTTTGAGATCCACGTGGAGGGTACGCAAATCCTCTAGGTTGACGATGGCTTGACCCGGTTGGACATAATCCCCCACCGAGACGTGACGCAGCCCCACGGTTCCGCTGAACGGCGCGCGGATGACGGTTTTCTTCAGGCGGGTCGCGTACAGCAGGCTGTTCGCCGTCGCCGCGTGCCAGGCCATCCTCGCTTCATCGATCTGTTGAATCGGCACAATGACCTCTTGCTGATCGTTCAGCCGCTTCAGCCGCTCGTACGTCAGCAGCGTCATTTTCTCCTGCGCCGTGGCCTGGTTGACTTGCGACTGAAGCTCTTCCGGCTCCAATTCGACAAGCGGAACCGCGCGCTCGACCGACTGCCCGTCCTTGAAATGGATCCGGCGGATGACGCCGGCGATCTCGGGTCTCACCGTAATCGAGGCAATCGCCTCCAGCGTCCCCACCGCCTGAATCGCTTCCGTGATCGAACCGACGACAACGGGCGCGACTTCCACCAGAGTAAGCTGGTCGGACGCAGGCGCGGCAGTCGATGACTCGCTGGTTGACCGGCCGCCCAGCCTGATCGTAATGAAGACAATCAAGACAGCGATCCCGACGACAATCGTGAAGCTTTTCAATTTCATACTCACAATCTAATTGCTATCAGATAACGCTTTGTCGTAGGCAGGCCGATACCCGTCATACCTGTCCTATTATATGACGGATGACCTGCTGGAAACCTCATCTGTCGGTTGTTTCCGTCCGAAAAGAAAGGGTTACGGGAAAGTATAGAACCGGCATGTCCGCCGAAACCCACAACAAACTAAAACAAGAGTAAAGAACAGCACATCCGGTACCGCTTCGATGCAGGAGAATAGCCGTCATGTGCATCCGACATTTGGGATACAACATGCGCATAACGAGAGGCAGGAGCCACGGAAGTGGGGACAGTCCAGGCAGCCGCGACTAGTTCAATGAGGCTCACTCAGAGCAAGTGCCGGTGCTTCTTCAGCCTGGCATTCCCACAGACTCCATGAGTAGTCCATTGAGATCACCTGATACTCGGTTCGTTTTACAAACCCCGAGTATTCCTGAAGCATCAGCTCCTCGACGGGACAGGAGTAGGCGATTAAGACGCGGTGCCCCGTATTAGCTTGGAACCGGAGCATGCTATCAGCGACCTCCTTAAACACAGGTCCGATGAAAGGCGGGTACATGTAAATGAGCAGATCGGTGTCTGGAAACTTGAACTCCGCCGCATTGATGCAGTCTACTCTAATATTCCTGCACAACACGGGATGTCTTCCGTTCGACACATATCTTTCGACATTGGCTGTCGCTACTTCGCAGTGCAACGGAGACAGCTCGACACCAATCACTTCCTTAAACGGCAATTGAGCGGCTACGATCAACGCGCGGCCTTTCCCGCACCCTAAATCGACGAAGGAATAATCCCTGAGGTCGAGCCTCTTCGTCGTGTTCTCCAGAATATGCCGGATCACGACTTCTCTCGTCGGCACATACCCCACCGCCAAGCTCCTGGCCGTCTCATCCACGATTCCGGCTTCGGAGGATTCCGGTGCCGCCCGAGGTCGCACTCCATGCTTTCGGTCGAAATCATCGGCGGGTTTCTGGCTGAGGAGGTACAGAATGATTTCCTTGAGCGTTTCCCAGAAATCCGAACACGCGATATGTATTCACCACAATCTTAAACTTCTCGTTGGTATTAGGCTCGTACTCCATATGGCTCCTTTCGTGAGTCCGCGTCGCCATCGTGCCTTCGCGGTCGGCTTGTCGTTACGCAACGGCCTCGCCGTCAGCGAGGCTGCGGGATCTTCTCCAATCGCGATAGGATCTCATCGATCTGCTGATGGACATGAATGCTCTGGACCGCATCCATATGATCGCCGACCACTATTTCGACCGACACAGTCCAGGTCGTGTACTGACTCCAGTCCATTGGAGCGCTTCCGTGGCGTGCGATGGTATTTGTTGCCCACGGCATGGACCGGGCTGTGGATCGGACAGCTCTGGACAGATTTCATGAAAAAGGCCCTAGCTCTATTCAAGGCATAACTGAGCTTGAGGCTGCCGATCGACACTGCTGATCGAACCGGGCACACGGTGAACAGATGTGTGTGTCAGGGACTCACTTTAACGGCAGCAGGTGTTTAATGCGCCTCGCTCAATGAAAGGACCGGCGCTTGCTTTGCCTGGCATTCCCAAAGACTCCATGAATGCTCAAAATCAATGACTTGATATTCCTTCACCTTTGCAAAGCCCATGTGTTTCTCTAGCAAACGCTCTTCCGCTGGGCAGGAATAGGCGATAAAAACCATGTGGCCGGTTGTTTGTTGAAACTCACACAGTCGGTCTAGGACACCATTGAAAATTGGTTCTAGAAACGGCCGATACATGTAAATCATGAGATTCGTATTGGGAAATGTGTATTCCATTACATTGGCACACTCGACCCGTATATTCCGGCACTGAACGTCGGGACCACTTGCGAAACAAAATGATCTCGATTGCAAATAGCCGTTTCACAATGAATCGGAGATAACTCCACCCCGATAATTTCCGCAAAAGGAAACTGGGCGGCGATGAGCAACACGCGTCCTTTACCGCATCCGAGATCAACGAAAGTAAACTCTTTCGGAGTGACCAGGTCGAGAGAGGTCTGCAAGATAGGCCGCATCACTTCTTCGCGCGTAGGTACATAGCGGATAGCATGGGCCCGCGCCGTCTCGTCAACAATCCCGGCATCGGTTGGCTCGACATCGCCGGTGGTTGACACGCCGTATTTTTTATCAAAGTCGTCGGCGGGCAACTCGGTTAAAAAGTACGCAAGCGATGCTTTAATGGTCCCGCCACAGCCCAAACACTCGGTAATTGTTCATCACAATTTTGAATTTCTCGCTGGTATTGGGCTCGTCTCCATGTGGCTCCTTCTGTGCGCCCATGGCGCCATACGTTCCCGTTGCGCGATAGATCCACCATTAACGACTCGGCGCGACCCCCTCGGATCGCGATAGAACCTTATCGATCTGCTGATGGACATGAATGCTCTGGACCGCATCCATATGATCGCCGACCACTATTTCAACCGACACGATCCCGGTCGTGTACTGATTCCAGTCCATTGGGGCGCTTCCATGGCGTGCGAGGGTATTCGTTGCCCACCAGGCATGGACCGGGCTGTGGATCGGACAGCTCTGGACAGATTTCATGAAAAAGGCCATCGCCCTATTTAAGGCATATTTTAGCTTGAGGGTGCCGATCGACTCTGTAGCTTCCTCAATCGAGAGGAAATCCCGCTCTTGTGCCCAACGAACGGCATACTCCAGCATCTTATCTTCAGGAAGCTCCTCGAGCCGTTTCCGGAACTCATTACGGGCTTTCTCCGGAATGGCATTGAACGTCTCCTGGCACTCGCGCCTGATGTAGGCTAGCACTTCATCGACCGGCGTTGGATCCTTTGACTCGTAGATCGCCATGTCCGGCTGGGTATCCAGTACACCGATAAATGCAACCTGTTGTCCCCACTGTTCCAACTGCCGCGCAGCAGCGAACGCGAGGACACCTCCGTTTGACCACCCCACAAGGTAATATGGTCCTTTGGGCTGTCGCTCACGTATCAGGCGGACCTGCCGTTCGGCGATGGCCTCAATTGAAAGGTTCTGCCACGTGTCGGAGAAAATGTGGCTGAGCGAGAGCCCCAAAACTGGTCGATCGTTTTTGAGCGAAACGGCGAGAGGCCGGTACACCTGAACATGCATACCGCTCGGATCAAAGCAGTAGAGCGGAGCGAGAGACTCGCCGCTATGCAGGCAGACCATTCCGGATTCGTTTTCCCGACCGCCGTTCTCGATGAACACAGCCAACTGTTCCACCGTCGGCGCCTCGAAGAGTGTCCGCAACGGCAGTTCCACATGGAAGACCGAGCGCACCCGTGCCATCACTTGCGTCGCCAGCAACGAATGTCCGCCGAGATCGAAGAAGTTGTCATGAATCCCGATTTGGTTCCGCTTCAGAATGGTCTCCCAGATGCCCGTCACATTTCTTCCGCCGGATTGCGCGGCGCCACATAGCGGCGGTTCGACGCCAGATATGCCTCAGGATCCGGCAGAAGCGCCCGATCGACTTTTCCGTTTTGATTCAACGGCAGCGCCGGCAGACAGACCAGCGCAGTGGGAATCATATAGTCCGGCAAACGCTCCTTCAAAAACTCACGCCATCCTGCTGGCTCACCGGAAGAATCGCGGGGAACAACGTAGACGGCCAGATACTCTCTCGCCGGTTTGGTTTTCTCGCGCTGTCACGACCGCTTGTTGGATCTCGGAGTGCTCGATGAGACTCGCCTCGATCTCGCCCAATTCGATGCGATAACCCCGGAGCTTGATTTGGAAATCGGTTCGCCCGAGAAACTCAACCGTCCCATCCGGTAGAACTCTCGCCAAATCACCCGTCTTATAGAGACGGCCTCCCGGCTCAGATGTCAGAGGGTGCGGTACGAATCGTTGGGCCGTGAGATCGGGCCGTCCAAGATACCCACGCGCCAACCCCACCCCGCCGAGGTAGAGTTCCCCCGGCACACCGATCGGCACCGGATCGAGCCGCTCGTTGAGAATATAGGCTTCCGCGTTGTCGATCGGACAACCGATCGGCACCGTTGCGGAAAACTTTGCCGTTTCATGATGTGGTTCGAACGGAAAGGTCAGGCACCCGATCGTCGCCTCCGTCGGTCCGTAATGGTTCAGCACGCGGCAGAGGCCGGACTTCGTCACCTGATCGGCAAGCGCGTGAGACAAGACATCCCCGCCCAGCACAAGCAGCCGCCGAGGCAGGACCTCGGCGCCTTCCGAGGTGGCGAGCAGCGTCTGGAAATGGGCCGGCACAATCTTCAACACGTCGATCGGATGCTTCGCGCAATAGTCCCCAAATTTCCGTCCGTCGGTGGCCGTGTCGTATCCAATCACATGCAGGCAGCCGCCGGACGCGAGCGACGCAAAGATCCCGGTGTTGCCAAGATCCGCGCCGAGCGTCGAGACGGTCGCAAAGTGCAGACCCGCCTCTGCCGGTAGTGCGCGGCACATAAAATTCGTGTAGTTCGACACTCCAAGATGGGTGACGGCTACGCCTTTCGGAACACCGGTCGATCCCGAGGTATAGATCACATAAGCCACTTCCATCGGGTGAATCGGCCGATCCGGATCGGTTGACGGCTCTTCCGTGAAGGTCCAGTCATGGAAATCCAGACAGCGTGCCGGCGTCCCGGTAGCGGGCAACCGCGACCGCCATTTTTCCTGCGTCAGGACTACTGCGATTCCCGCTTGTGAGACTTCGAAGGTCAGGCGAGCCGGGGAATTCTCCGGATCGAGAGGCACGTAGGCGGCGCCCGCTTTGAGCACGCCCAACAATCCCGCCACCATTTCGATTGAGCGCTCGACACACAATCCCACCAGCGCGCCTCGTCCCACTCCCATTCGGTTCAGACCGTGCGCGATTTGGTTGGCTCGCTCATTCAATTTAGCGTAGGTCAGTCGGCGATCGCCGCACACGACGGCGATCGCATCGGGACGCGCCGCCGCTTGGCTTTCGAAGAGGTTCTGAAGAGATCGACCGGCCGAGTGCGGATGCATAGCGCCGTGGCCTGCTTGCAGCAATCGGCGCCGCTGCGATTCGACCAGCAACGGCAGCAGTCCGACGCCGGTCTCCGGCTGCTCCGCAGCGCCGGAGAGTAGCGCAGTCAAGGCCTCGCTTAGGATCGTAAGCGCCGCCGAATGAACCAGTCCCGGATCCGCCTGCAGACGCAACTGAATCGACTGGGTCCGTCTGATACAGCTCAAGATCAGCTTGAGCGGCTCGAACCGCACGGACACCGGCTCAAATGAGAAGACAGCATCTGCAACATCCGCGAGCGGCTTCGCCGTCTCGAACTCAAATCCCACCAACTCCGTCGTCGAAGGGCCGGTCCCTTCCGCCGCGCTGTCCCACATGAAGTACTCCTGCCACTCACGCACGTGATGCTGGTCCGACGCGACTGCGGCCGCCAGTTCCTGAAACGATTTCTCCGGATCGACGCGGCACCGCAGCGGCACCCACTTGGCGAAGAGTCCCATCCCGGACTCCAGCTCATCGTATTTTCTACCGTCGGTGAGCAGAGCCATGAGATATTCCAGACGTCCGCCGACCCGACTGAGCACGATCTGCCAGGCCGCCAACATCAGCGCCTCGACCGACGTCTCGCGCCGTTTGGACAGGACCAGCAAGGATGCAACAACTTCTGTATCCAGGTCCCAGACGAGAGTTTTAGCCGGCCAGCCGGCGGCCTTTTCTCCTGTTTGCTCGAAGGGCAAGATAATCAACGCCGGATCGTCCAGCATCTCTCGCCAGAATTGCCGACCCTTGGCCGCATCATCGTCCGCAAGCAACTCATTCTGCCATTCCGCAAACTGCGCGTACTGCACCGGCTCCTCGTTCGGTTCATGCCGTCCCACGGCGCCGTAACCAGCGGCAATTTCCCAAGCCAAGTTATGAAGCGTCCGAGCATCGGCACACATGGTCGGAAGACTGATGAGGAGCCAATGCTCGCGGTCCGACAGCCGGCACAGAGTGCAGCGGACCAGCGGTCCCTCCTCCCAGTCGATCGTCTGGCGACGATGGCCCTCCAGCATCTCCTTCCGCTTCGCCGCCTGCGTCGCCGCGTCCTCCGCCTGCAGCTCGACGGTCTCCCAGACGGGTTTGCTGTCCTCAACGATCACCTGCAGCGGAACCTTTACGCCTGGTTCCCTGCAGAACAAGGTTCGAAACGCTTCGTGCTTGGCCACCACAGCGTTCACAGCCCGTTCGAGGCGGGCGACGTCCAGCAGGCCCCGGATCACCAGCGCTCCCTGCGCGCAGGCGGTTCCGAAATTTTGTTGAAGCGCCCACAGGCGTTTTTGTTGGGGCGAAAGACGGAATCCTTGGATGTCGATGCTTGATTGCATGGGGTGTCTACGCGCTCACCGCTTGTACGTCTCGTTGATTGATCATCTCTCCCATGGCCACGACGATCTTCCGCGGCCCGGAGAACGGCGAACGGGCATGGGCCACCAGCATGTTGTCGAGCATGAGCAGGTCTCCGTTACTTCCATAGGAACCGCGCCGATGTCCGCTCGTAGAGCTCGCCGATTTCCGCTCGCCGTCTCGTCATCGATCGGAGAGCCGTCGCCGAAGTGGACGTTGCGCGGCATCCGCTCGATGCCCAACACATCGACCAGAGAATTCCGAACCGCCGGCTCCAAGATATGAGACGTGATGCAATTGAATTTGGTTGAAGAATATCCAGTCGCCGGTTCTCGGATGCTTGACGATCGCCGGACAGATCTGCCTGGTCCGCAGCCCTCCGTCCGGTGTCCAGTCCCACTCGACGCCGTGCTGTCGGCACGTCTCTTCGACGACGGCCTTGTCTTCGGTGTGAAAAAAGTCCTGCCAACTTACGTCAAACCCCGGCGTGAAATTCCTCATGTACATCAATGCCTGCTTTTCAAATTTTTCGCGAAGCTCAGGCCGCAGGCGTTCGCACATTTTCCGGCAGTCCACGATAGGCGTCTCCCCGCCCTCCTGCGCCGCCTGCACACAGAAAAACGACTGTTTCAACGGCCAGCGGTGCAGATGCGAGCTTTCGTTGTGAAAGAGAATGGTCTTGTCGGCGGGATAGGGTGTCGATCCGTAAAGGTGGCGCCCGGCTTTCTCGCGCGGCAGATCGCCGTATTCGCCGAACAGCGTGGGACACAAGGCCTGAGCGACCTGCTCGAAATCCTCGGCTCCCTTGAGCCCGAACCCACGGAACAGGATGGCTCCGTGCGCGAACAAGTCCTGTTCGACCTTCGTCCGGTTATCCTGCGCCCACGCGGCCAGATCCACATCCTCGACCGCAGGCTGCAAGACCAACGGCAGAGGCTGATCCGATTCGAGATAGCTCCGCTCGACCAGGGTTCGCTGTGCAAGATTCACCGCCTTCGGCTGAATGCTTTTGAACCGCTTGAACTTGCTCTCCGCTCGTTGTTTGGATTCGATCATGGCACACTCCTTTTCTGCAGATGACAGGATCTCGATGGCGGACAATTTTGCCTCCGGATGGGCGCCAACGCTTCCGAGCAGCGTCACGAATCGTTCCGATAAGGAAACCATCGTGGAGGCGTCAAAGAGATCCGTGCTGTATTTCCACAGGCCGGTTAGACCGTCCTCCGCGTCTTCCATGAACAATCCGAGGTCGAACCTTGCGACTTCGCTTTCGAACTCAGAGCGCGCCGACCTCCAGCCCCGGCAATTCCATGGACGGCGGCGGTACGTTTTGCAGTACCAGGATCGCTTGAACCAGCGGATTGCCTCCCAGATCGCGCTTGAGCTTCAGCGCTTCCACGATTTTTTCGAACGGCAGGTCTTGATGCGCATAGGCCTCCAACGCTGTCCGCCTCACCTGCGCCAGCAGCTCCAGGAACGTGGGATCGCCGCTGAGATCGCTGCGGAGCGGCAGCAGATTGACGAAGAATCCCACCAGGCCTTCCGTCTCTTCGCGATTGCGGTTGGCCACATCGGTGCCGATCAGAATGTCTTCCTGTCCCGTCGTGCGGAAGAGCAGAGTATTGAACGCCGCCAAGAGCGTCATAAACAGAGTCACGCCTTGTTTGCGGCTCAGTGCGCGCAGTCGGTCTGCATGCTCAGTAGGGACCGTGAAGATGTGACGGGCGCCCCGGAAGGTCTGCACGGCGGGACGCGGCCGGTCCGACGGCAATTTCAAGACCGGTGGGTTGACGCCCAAACGTTGTTTCCAATAGGCCAAATGCTCGTCCAACACCGATCCCTGTAGCCACTGTCGTTGCCAATGGGCAAAATCCGCATACTGCACAGGCAATGGCGGCAGTGCGTCGCCGGTGTCGGCCGACTGCCCAATCCGGACCCGATAGAAGACCGCGACCTCGTGGGCCAGCAGCGTCATCGACCAGGCATCCGCGGCGATATGATGGAGCGTGACGAGCAGAACATGCTCTTGCTCGGCAAGGCGCAGCAGCCGAGCGCGAATGGGCCTGTCCTGGTCCAACAGGAACGGTCGCCGGACCTCCACTGAGGCGGCTTCACGTACGGCCTCATTCCGCCGATCATCCGGCAGCCCACTCAGATCATCCTGCGGCAAGGCGAATACTCCCACCGAGCCGATGACTTGCACCGGTTCACCGTCGCTCTCGTGGAATGTCGTCCTCAGAGTTTCGTGTCTGGCAATCACCTGCTCGAAACTATACGACAAGGCGGCGTGATCGAGCGCACCGGATAACCTTAGAGCAAACGGCAGATTGTATGACCAGCCGTCCAGCTCCATCTGTGACAGAAACCACAACCGTTGCTGGGCGAACGACAGCGCGAGCGGTTCGCGCCGTCCAGCCGGCGCAAGTGGCACCAACGGTACCCCGTCCTGACCGGAGCGGGCCTGCTCGATGACGGCGCTCAGCGCCTCGACTGTCGGCGCCTCGAAGAGACTTCGGAGCGGCAGTTCGATCTGAAACGAAGTCCGGATCCGGGAAACGACCTGCGTCGCGAGGAGCGAATGGCCACCCAGTTCGAAGAAGTTGTCATGGACACCGACATGCTTGATGCCAAGAATTTCTGCCCAGATCCCAGCCAGAATCTCTTCAACCGCGGTGCAGGGCGCGTCGTCGTGGGACGACAACTCACCGTCCTCCGGTGCCGGCAAGGCCTTCCGATCGATCTTCCCGTTCGGCGTCAACGGCAATGCGTCCAGGAACATCACCACGGAAGGGACCATGTAGTCCGGCAACGTTTCGGCCGCGAACGATCGGATGGCTGCGGCGTTGCGCGCGGGACTCTCGCCCACGACGTAGGCAATCAAACGCTTGTTTCCCGGCCGGTCTTCGCTGACCGCCACAACGGCTTCCCGCACATGTGGATGCTGCGCCAGTCGCGCTTCGATTTCTCCCAATTCAATGCGATAGCCACGGATTTTGACCTGATGGTCTCGCCGTCCCAAAAACTCCAGCGTGTCGTCGGAGCGAAACCGCACGAGATCGCCACTGCGATACAGACGCAAGCCCGGTTCGGTGGCGAACGGATCCGGCACGAAGGCGGCGGCGGTCTTCGCAGGATCGTTGAGATAGCCTCGCCCGACGCCGATGCCGCCGATGTAGAGTTCACCCGCCACGTCGAAAGGTACCGGCTCTCCGTATCCATCCAACCCATAGAGCCGGAGATGAGGGATCGGCCGGCCGATCGGTACGTGGGTTGCTCCCTCGGGAAGCGAACCGGTCACTGCATGCACCGCGACATCGTCCGAACACTCCGCCGGTCCGTAGGCGTTCATCAGAGGAATCGATGGATACCGGCTGAACCAGAGCCGGCATAATTCCGGCGTCACCGCTTCGCCCGTCGCCAGCAACCACCGTAAGGACGATAACGGTGCGACCGGCCCATCGAGTCCGGCGACAAGGAGCGACGGCACCGCCTCCCACACCGTAATCTTGGACCGTTCGATTTCGCGGAGAAGCCGCTGTGGGTCGCGCACGAGGTCGTCGGGCAGGATCCGAATGCAGGCGCCGCAGAGCAGCCCCGTCAGGAACTGCCATACCGAGATATCGAAACACTGCGACGCGGTCTGTGCGATCACATCCGATTCGGACAAGCCCAGGGCGGGAATCTTGCTGAGCAGATGATTGACCATCCCCCGTTCTTCCACCATCGCCCCCTTCGGGGCGCCGGTCGAACCGGAGGTGAAGATCACATAAGATAGATTCGTGGAGGTGCCTAGGCGTGGCAGATCGACGTCGCCTGCCTCATTCATCAAGAGATCCAGCAGAACAAGTTGTGTCGCGGACTCCGGAGCCACGGCAACGGCGGCTTCGGCCAACGCTGAATGCGCTCGTACCGTCAGCAACAGCGTCGCGCGGGCTGGTTCCCAGAATCTGCGCCATCCTGCGCGGGTGGATGATGAGGATCCAGCGGCAAGTAGGCGCCGCCGGCTTTTAAGACGCCGAGGATCATGATCAACAAGTCGATGCCGCGGATATGAAGCAGCGCCACGATCCGGTCCGGCCCGACCCCGCGCCGGCGCAACGCGTGAGCGACGCGATTGGCGGCGAGATTCAAGTCCAGATAGGTAATCCTCCGCTCATGGTCGATCGCCGCGACTGCATTCGGAGTTCGCCTCACCTGAGCCTCGAACAATTCGGCGAATCCGCTCTCTTCCGGTCGTGCTCCGGTCGTCTTGTTCCATTCCACGAGCAGTTGTCCGCGTTCCTCGGCACTCAGAAGAGACAGGTCACAAAGGCGGGTGTCCGGCTGCATTGCCATGGCTTCGAGCAGATGGCTGAGGTGCCGTACCATCCGACGCACCGCCTCCGGCTCAAACAACCGTCGGTCGTAAGACAGGCGCATGCCCAATCGCGGACCGGGATATGCCACCACCGTCACCGGGTAATTCGTGTGGACACGGTCATGGTCGAACTCCAGGCTCACGTCGCCCACTTGCTCTCCAAGCCGCGGGTCCTGCGGCGCGTTTTCGAAGACGACCAGGCTCTTGAACAGCGCCTGTCCTTTTGGAATCTCGCTCCACTGCTGGATCTGGACGAGCGGCGGATATTCGTATTGCCGGATGCGGTAATTGTCGGCCAACAGGCTCTTGAGCCATCCGAGCACCGAGGCGTCCGGTGTGATTCGAACGCGCAGCGGCAAGCTATTGATGAACAGTCCGACGATGGATTCCACGCCTTCGAGCTCCGTCGGACGTCCGGCCACGGTCACGCCCATCACGATATCGTCGGAACCGCTGTACCGACTGAGGAGCAGCGCCCACGCGCCCTGCAGGAACGTGTTCAGCGTCAGACCCTGCTGCTGAGCGAGCGTGGTCAGCCGTTCAGTCACCGGTTCCGACAGTTCACCGAATTCGTCGCCGACTTCGGAGACCGCTTCCTGACGCGCCGACGACAGACGCTCGACACCGAGAGAGGTCGGAGCATCGAATCCCTCCAGCTCCTTGCGCCAGAAGGTTTCGGCCGCGCCGAGATCCTGGCGCTGGAGCCACGCGATGTAGTCGCGATAGGGGCGCGGTGACGGCAAGTCGATCGAGCGGCCTTCCAGCAACGCCTCGTAGTACGACAACACTTCCATCATCAGAATCGAGAAACACCAGTCGTCGGTCAAGATATGATGGAAACTTCTGACGATGTGGTAAGACTCCTCGCCCGTGCGGATCAATCGAATCCGCATGAGCGGCGCCCGGCTCATGTCGAATCCTTCAGCCAATTCCGTCTCGAGCGTGCGGATGAGGCAATCTTTTTGCTCGTCAGCGGAAGAGCCTCGCCAGTCGAGCACGTGAACGGCTTCGTGCGAGATCGATTCGGCGCTGCACGACCTGCAGCGGCCGCTTCAGATCCTTCCACACATAGGCCGTGCGCAAAATAGGATGCCGGTCGATGACTCGCCCCCAGGCCTCGACAAGCCGTTCGAGGTTCAAGGGCCCGTTCCACGTGTAGTGTTGCTGCATGAGGTAGATGCCGGAACCTGGATTCAACAGCGTGTGGAACAGCATGCCTTCCTGCATCGGCGTCAATGGATAGAGATCCTCGATCGCGCTCCTGTCCGCGAATAGAGTCTCGATCTCGGCCGGATCGAGTCCGCTCAACGAAAAGTCTTGCGTCGCAGACATACGGAAGCCTCAGCACGCGACAGTCGCCGCTACGGCCGCGACCTCTGCCACGGTGGGATGTTCGAACAGATGCTTGGGCGTCAGCTTGATGCCGGACTTGTGTGCGCGTGCGACAACTTGGAGACTGCGGATCGAATCGCCGCCGATCGAAAAGAAGTTGTCGTGAATCCCGACCCGATCAAGATGCAAGGACATCGGCCCAGATTTGCGCAAGCGCCGTTTCGATATCATTCCGCGGCGCGGCATAGGCGTCGCTCTCGGTGTCTGTGCCTGTTCCGGATCAGGAAGCGCCGCTCGGTCGATCTTGCCGTTAGCGGTCAGGGGAAGCGCTTCCAGCACGAGTCATGGTCGAGGGAATCATATAGTCCGGCAAATGGATCGCCAGACGGGATCGCACCGAGTCCAAATCGAGATCGGCCGGAGCTGTAACATAGGCAGCAAGCTGCTTCGTGCCGTCGGCTGAGGCACGCACGATCACCGCAGCGTCCTTCAATCGACCATCGGCCCGCAACTGCGCTTCGATTTCTCCCAACTCGATTCGAAATCCTCGTACCTTCACTTGATTGTCCACGCGACCAGGAACTCAACCGCGCCGTCCGGCCGATACCGCGCCCGGTCACCGGTTCGGTACAGACGCCCGCCACGCCCACTGAAGGGATTCGGCACAAACCGCTCTGCAGTCAGCTCCGGACGATCGAGATAACCCCTCGTCAGCCCATCACCGCCGATATACAATTCGCCGGAAACTCCCACCGGTGTCGGCTGACCGTCCGGATCAAGAATGAAGACTTGGCCGTTTACCAACGGTCGACCGATAGGAATGGCCGCGTGCAGATCCACGTTCGAGTCGATTTGATGAGTCAACACGCCGATCGTCGTTTCCGTGGGACCGTAGTGATTGATGATTTCGCAATCCGGTGCGAGCGTTCGGACTCCGTTCCACAAGACTGCTATGAACTGCTTCGCCGCCGAGAATCAAATAACGCCGAGGAAGCACCTGCTCCGGCCGTCCCGCTTCAAGTAGGCCGGTCAGATGGCTCGGCACGATTTTCAGCACGTCGATCCGGTGGACGGCCATGTAATCCGCGACGGCGTCGGGATCGAATCCCCGATCGACCGACAGCACGTGCAGCGTACGACCGGAACAGAGCGCACCGAAGATCGAGGTGTTGCCGAGATCTGCCGCGACCGTGGAGAGCGTCGCGAAACTGGTCACTTCATCGAGCGAGAGACGCGGACAGGAGTCCGGACACATAGTTGATGACCTGACGATGCTCGACGGCGACGCCTTTCGGCCGTCCGGTCGAACCGGAAGTGTAGATGACGTACGCCAAATTTTCCGGCCGCACGTCACGCCGCCGCGGCTCATCGGTCCCAGCCACGATTTCCGGCCAATCGCGATCCAGATAGACTTGCCGTAAATCCAAGTCGTGGAATAGGTCGGCGGAGGCAGCCTGCATGAGGACTACCCGTGCGCCGCTGTCCGACAGCATGAAAGCCAGCCGTTCTTTCGGAAGCTTCGGGTCGAGCGCCACATACGCCCCGCCTGCTTTGAGCACCCCGAGCAATCCCACAATCAAGTCGAGCGATCGCTCCACACACAGACCGACCCTCATGTCCGGACCGACACCGAGTTTTTGCAAGTACTGCGCAAGCCGGTTCGCCCGGGCGTCCAGTTCTCCATAGGTCAAGGATTGCCCCTCATAGACGACGGCCACGGCATCGGATCGTTCGTGCGCAACTCGTGCAATCCGTTCATGGATACATTCTCTCTTCACGGGAACTGTGGGGGTTCCAGTCCATCAGAAGACGGTCACGCTCCGTATCGCTCAATGGAGACAGTTCGGCCAGGCGAACCTCCGGCCGTTCCGCCATCGCCATCAAGAGCGTTCGGTAATGGCCAAGGAGGCGCGCGATGTCTCCATGGGCAAACCGCTCGCGCGCATAAGAGAGAATCAACCGTACCTCCGCGGCCGGCTCCACCATCAGTGACAGCGGATAGTTGTTGCGACCGGCCGTCAGGACATACTCGGCATCTTGCCGGTGAGAAGCCAAGGGTGTGATCCGCAAACCGAGCTGATCCGTGTCACTCTCATCTTCCGGGTAACTTTCAAAAACGATGATGCTGTCGAACAACGGCCGCCCGCCCGGTGTGTCGCTCCAGCGTTGAATCCGTGACAAAGGCGTCCACTCGTATTGCCGAAGCAGGCTATTGTGTTCCTGCAACGAGGCAAGCCAGTCACTCAGCTTCACATCGGGAGGTATGGAGACCCGAACCGGTAGCGTATTGATGAATAGCCCGACCATGGCGTCAGAGCCCGCGAGCTCCGCCGGCCGGCCTGAGACCGTCGCGCCGAACAGCACCTCGCGATCCCCGGTACACCGGTGCAACAGGATCGACCATGCCCCTTGCGCCAACGTGTTCAATGTAAGGCGGCGGCGTTTGGCGGCAGTGGTCAACGTTTCGACTTCCCCCTTCGACAGGCGCACTTCCTGCTCCGCGTACGGCAGGGATTTCAGTTCGTCGGAATCCACGCGTTGCGGCATCTCCAGCGGCAACGCGGTCGGTGTCGAAAATTCCGCCAGGCCATTCCGCCAGAATATCTCGGCGGACTCCAGATTGCGGCTCCCCAGCCAAGTTAAATACTCCGCATAGGGTCTCACGGGTGGTAGCACCGGCAGCCGGTCGTGTGCGAGCGCCTCATAACAGATCAAAACCTCGCGCTGCAGCAGTGCCACGCTCCAACCGTCCAATAGAATATGGTGGTGGCTATTGATGAAATACCAGCGATTGTCCTCGATCCGAATCAGCGTGAGCCGCATCATAGGCGGCGTCAGCAGATCGAACGGTTTCCGGCGATCCTCGCGCAAAAACCGCGCCAGGGCTTCGTCCCGCTGACGGCTGTGACGGTCCCGCCAGTCGAGCAGCTGCAACGGAACCCGCACGCCGCGCCGCGCGACTTGCATGGGTTTCTTGAGGCCGTCCCAGACAAAGCCGGTGCGGAGGATTGGATGACGGTCCATCATCTTTTGCCAGGCCTGGTCGAACGGGTCGAGCTCCAGCTCTCCGTCGATGACGAAGCCGGTTTGCGTGAAATATGGATCCGCATCCGCGTCGGACACGGCATGGAAGAGCAGTCCTTCCTGCAGTGGAGAGAGATAATGAATCGACTCGATATCCTTTTTTTTACTCATGTCAGTCCTAAGTCCGGTTAATTCATTTGTTCCAGGATTGCGTCCAGCGCGTCTTGCTCCAGCTCCACACTTGGAAAATCGGACGGCGTGTAGCCGCCGACGTCGCCGGATAGACAATGCGCGATCAACGTCTGCAAGTCTTTTAGGTATGACGTCGCCAGGGACGTGATCGTACCGGAATGATAACGTTCGCGGCTGTATGTCCACATGACTTCCAGGCGTCCGTTTACGACCGACGCATTGATATCCAGTTCATATTCCATCGGATTGCGGGGATCATGCTCCTTGCCGACCGTTTCAGCAGACAGAGCGAAAGCCGACTCGTCCGCAGCAACCGCATCGAATTGTCCGAGATAGTTGAATCCCACCGGAACCCGCGGCGCAGGGAGTGCCTCGGCTGCGTCGAGGCCGTCCTTCGTGAGATATCGAACGATGCCGTAACCGATACCGCGGCCTGGGAATTTGCCGCAGTTGTTCTTTCACCGTCTTGAGCGCTTCTCCGGGCGAATCCGAGTGCGTCACGTCCAAGGTCACGGGGAAGACACTGGTGAACCACCCGACCGTGCGAGAGATATCCAGTTCAGGAAACAGATCCTCTCGGCCATGCCCTTCGAGGTCGATCGTCACACGATTGAGACCTGTCCACCGGCCGAGGGTCTGCGCCAACGCCGTCAACAGCACATCGTTGATCTGCGTTCCGTATGCGGCAGAGACTTCATGTAACAGCGCCTGCGTGTCGCGTTCGTCCAATGACACGGTCAGCGTCTCGGAGGCGGCCTCCCGATTACTGCCGGTTGGATCGTCGACAGGCAGCACGACCGATCTCTCTTCCTCTGTCGACAGCCAGACGGCGGAAGACGGATCATTCGTGACTTCGGTTTCGCCATATCGCCGTAACCGTTCGGCCCACTGGCGGAACGAAGTCGTTTTGGATCGGCAATTGTATCGGACTGTTTTCCACTGCCTGCCGATAGAAGGTCTGCAGATCCTCCAGGAGAATTCTCCAGGAAACGCCGTCCACCGCAAGATGATGCACCGCAATCAGCAACCGATCAGACGAACCGTCCCCCATCTCGAACCAGACCACGTGCAAGAGCGGCCCTTCGGAGATATTTAAACTCCCCTGCCACTGCGTGGCCTGCGCTTCGAACGACGAACAGCGTTCCGAGTCGGAGAGCTCGGCGAGATTCACACGGTGGACGAAGCGGCCCTTGCGGAATCGGCGCGTGCGATTGGCGCCAACCGTCGTCCGTTTCGACGAATCGAAGCCGTAGCGCGTCATGGTGAGCGATGAGCGCCGCCACCGCGGTCTCCAAGGCCGACTCCGCGAGCGGCTCTTTCGCTTCCAGCAAAACCGATTGATTCCAGTGGTGGGGATTGACCAGCGGCAATTCGAAAAAGGCGCATTGAATAGGCGTCAATGCCGCCTCTCCCATGACCGCTCCCTGCTCCGCTTCCAGCGCGACCACCGCTTCACGTCCGGCCATCGCCGCAAGCTCTGCCACAGTTTGGTGTTGAAAGATCTGACGGGGACTGAGCAGCAGTCCAACCTGTTTAGCCCGGGCAATCACTTGTAGACTCACGATAGAATCGCCGCCCAGTTCGAAAAAATTGTCGTGCCGACCGACTGCTTGGCGGCCGAGAACATCTTTCCAAATTTCTGCAATCGCCCGCTCGGTCTCGGTCTGGAGCGGCGCTGACGCTGGTTCCGTTTTTTGCGCCTGTCGCGCGAGACCCCTCAGAGCCTGACGGTCCACCTTTCCGCGCGTGGTAATTGGGAAAGCGTCGAGAAAAATCCATGCAGCGGGAATCATATATCCAGGCAGACGTTCGGCCAGGAAACTCCGAAGATCCTGCGCAGTCACGCCGCCCTCCGCCCGAGGCACGACATAGCCCACCAATTGCGGCTCTCCCCTTCGTGCCCCAGCCGGCAAACCAGGCTGATCGTTCATTTCCTGGAACACCCGCGCATCTTTCACGGCCGGATGTTGCTTCACCCGACACTCGATCTCGGCCGGTTCCACCCGGAATCCGCGAATCTTGATCTGGTCGTCGTATCGACCCAGAAATTCTACGTTCCCGTCCGCGAGTCGCCGGACCTTGTCGCCGGTCCGATACAGTCGCCGGCCCGGTGCACGGCTGAAACAGTCCGGGAGAAACGTTTCGGCAGTCCTGGCCGGCTGACGATGGTACCCTCGGGCTAAGCCGACCCCGCCGATGTAGAGCTCTCCCGCCACTCCGATCGGAACCGGCTGCAAGGCAGGATTGAGGACATACAATTGCACGTTCGCAATCGGTCGGCCGATCGGCACGGTAGATGCCGACATCCACTCCTGCTGTCGCTCCGGCACGAAGTAGCTCGCCGTGATTGTGGTTTCAGTCGGTCCATACGAGTTGCACCAGGCGATGCGGTCACCGGCAAGTCGTTGCCACCGAACCAGACTCTCCGGCAGGGCTTTCTCACTCCCCACGATTACCAAACGGAGCGGATGCGGAAGCGCTGTTCCGGTCTGTTCAATCGCTTCACTCCATTCAGCCCAGTATGGTGTCGGCAAGTTCAACACGGTGAGACCGTGGTCCTCGATGAACTGCTCGAAATCCGAAAACGCCGGCACCGGCTCATTGGGCCGTAAGACCACCGCTGCACCGGCTGCCCAGGTCGGAAAGCATTCCTCAGCCGCCACATCGAAACTGATCGAAGCGAATTGCAGCACACGATCGGTCGGCTGCAGACCGTAATGCCTCGCCATGGCCGTACTATGGTTGACCAACGCGCGGTGGGAGATTTCGATGCCCTTCGGTTCACCGGTCGTCCCGGAGGTGTACAGAATATAGGCCAGGTTCTCGGGGGTCGTGCGCCAAGGGCAATCGATGCCGGGCAAAGCGGCGACGTCCGGCCACGTCTCGTCCAATGCGATGATCGGAACCGTCTGGTTCTGAAAATTGTCGACGAATTTCTGTTGAGTGAGCACCAATTGCGCTCCGCTGTCTTCGATCATGAACCCGAGTCGTTCGCGGGGATACAGGGGATCCATCGGCACATAGGCTGCTCCGGCTTTGAGAATTCCCAGCAGGCCGACTACCATCTCCAGCGAGCGTTCCATGCACAGCGCCACGCGGCTTTCCCTCTCGATGCCCTGCGATCTCAGATAACGAGCAAGTTGGTTGGCTCGCTCATTGAGGAACCGGTAGCTGTACGACGCGCCGTTCCACACCATCGCGACGGCATCCGGCGTGAGTCGTGCTTGTTCCTCGAACAGGTGATGGAGGCAAGAGTCGTGTGGATAAACCGCGGCCGTATTATTGCACTCCTCAAGTACGTGTCTTCTCTCATCCTGACTCACCATGCCGAGTTCGCTCACGCGGGCTTCAGGAGTCCGCGTAATCTGCCTCAGCAATTCTTGAAAATGCCCGGCCATGCGCGCAATGGTTTCACCGGCAAACAGGTCCGTGCTGTACTCAAAGGAACCGGACAACCGATCAGGCTCGACCACCATATCCAGCGATAGGTCGAACAGTGCGGTGCCCGGATCGATCTCCATGCTGTCCACCCGAATTCCCGGCGTCTCCATGGATTGTTCCGCCGGCGTCTGCAGGTGAACATGACTTGAAAGAGCGGAGAATGGCTCAAGTTCCGCTCCGGCTGCAGCGCGTCCACCAAATGTTCGAAGGGAAGATCTTGATGAGTCTGAGCCCCCAGCACTTCGCTTCTGACCCGATCCAACAGATCGATCCAGCGCGGGTTGTCCGGAATATCCGTTCGCAACACCAGCGTGTTGACGAAGAGTCCGATCAGTTCTTCCACCTCGATCCGGAGCCGGTTCGCGACAGGGCTTCCGACCAGAATGCTGGTCTGGCCGCTATAATGGTGCAGCAAGGCCGTGAAGGCCGTGAGCAGCGTCATATAGAGGGTGAGGCCGTGCCGGCGGCTGAAGATCGTGATCTGCTGCAACAACTCGCCGGGCACCGTAAACTCACAGCAGGCGCCGCGATAGGTCTGCACGGCCGGACGAGGGCGATCGGTCGGCAACTCCAACGCTGCCGGCGCGTCCCCCAAACGATCCTTCCAATAGGCGAGCTGAGCCTCCAAGACAGCGCCTTGCATCCAGTCACGCTGCCAGACCGCATAGTCCGCATACTGGATGGGCAACGGCGCCAGCACGGCAGGCTGTCCTGAGAAACCCGCTTGGTAATACGTCACCAATTCCCTGATCAACACGTCCATCGCCCAGCCGTCGGAGATGATGTGATGCAGAGTCATCAGCAGCACATACTCTTCTTCCTCGATCCGCCAGACTCGCGCGCGTATCAGCGGTCCGCGCGTCAGATCGAAAATTCGCTGTGCCTCCGCTTCGCTCTGCTTGGTCAACTCAACCGTCCGCTTCTCTTCGGGGATTTCGCGAAGATCCACGACGGGAATCTCGACCATCACCGATGACAGCACGACCTGCGTCGGTTGCCCGTCGGTTTCCTGAAACACCGTCCGCAATGCCTCGTGCCGCGCGATCACTTGATTGAGACCGGCCGTCAGCAGGTCCACATCCAACCGCCCCCGCAGGCGGAACCCGGCCGGCAAATTGTAGAAGGGGCTGTCCGGCTCCAGTTGCGCGAGGAACCAGAGACGCTGCTGCGCGAATGATGCAGGTAGCGGACCGGTGCGGGCGACCGGTACCAACGGGGGCGCTTGGCTGCCGCACTCGTCTTTCCGCGCGTGATCCACGGCTACAGCCAAGGCCGAGACACTGGTGGATTCGAACACGGTCCGCAGCGACAGCTCGACATGGAACGTGCTGCGGAGCCGCGACATGATCTGCGTCGCCAGCAGCGAGTGGCCGCCCAACTCAAAGAAATCGTCATGAACACCGACCCGCTCGACACCCAACACCTCGGACCAGATGCCTGCCAGAATTTCCTCCGTCGCCGTGCGCGGCGCCTTATAGGAACGAGCGAATTGGTCGCCCAGATCCAGCGTCGTCAGCGCGAGGCGATCGATCTTGCCGTTCGGCGTGCGCGGCAACGCCGGTAACGGCACAAACGCCGTCGGCACCATGTACTCGGGCAGCTGCGACAGTAAGAGTTCGCGCAATGCCGGCACACTCAGGCTTGCCTCCTCATGTCCGACGAGATAGGCTGCCAATCGTTTCTCGCCCCGCGCGTCGGTATGCAGAAGCACGGCCGCTTCGCGCACGAGCGGACTCGACAACAGATGCGTCTCGATCTCGCCCAATTCGATCCGAAACCCGCGCAGCTTGATTTGCTGATCGACGCGCCCGACGAATTCGATGGCTCCGTCCCGGCGATAGCGGGCCAGATCGCCGGTCCGATACATCCGTGCGCCCGGCTCGGATCCGAACCGGTCCGGCAAAAAGACTTCGGCGGTTCGAGCGGGGTCTTGCAAATACCCCCGGCCGACCCCGACCCCCGCCACATATAGCTCCCCGGGAACACCAGGCGGCACCGGCTCGAGCCAGGCATTGAGAATGTGCAGGCGGGTTCTTTCGATCGGGCGGCCGATCGGCATGTGCGTCATGTCGGCCGGCGGCGGTTCGAGGATGGGATGGACGGCCACATCGTCGGCACATTCAGCCGGTCCATAGGCGTTCAATAATGGTATTGCCGGATAGCGGGACAGCCATTGACGGCACACCGGAGGCGGCAAGGCTTCGCCGGTGGGCAGAACCCACCTGAGCTTTTCAAGCCGAGGCGCAGTATCGGATCCTGCTTCCGATACTGCATCCAACAGGCCTTGGAGAAGAGCCGGCACGGTTTCGAGGATTGTGATGTCCGTCCGTTCAAGATGCGTGAGCAGCTGAAATGGATCACGCGATGTCTCGTCGGGAACGATGCTGGTTCTGGCGCCACAAGTCAGCGCCGCCAGGAACTGCCAGACGGAGATGTCGAAACATTGCGAGGCGGTCTGCGCGATGACGTCGGACGGCCCCAGCGCCAAGCCCGACACCTTGCTCCGAATATTGTTGAGCATCCCGCGCCTCGTCACCATCGCTCCCTTCGGCACTCCTGTGGAACCGGAGGTATAGATGACATAGGCTAGGTGTTCGGATTGCCCTCGATCTCCTAGATTATCTTCACGACCGGCTTCCTCGAGGATCCGTTCTATCGCCATGAGCCGGGGACGTGATGCCTCATCGATCTGCGCGACCGCCTCTTGTAGCCGTGCGAGATAATCCTGCGAAGTGAGCACGACCGGGGAGCGACTCAGCTTCAGAATCTGCGCCAGGCGTGACACGGGATGATGCGGGATCGAGCGGCAGATAGGCTCCGCCTGCCTTGAACACGCCGACCATCATCGTCAACAGATCGATGCCGCGATCGTCAAGCAGCGCCACGATCGTATCGGGTCCCACGCCCGCCTCGACCAATGCATGCGCGACGCGATTGGCCTGCCGATTCAGCTCACCATAGGTGGCTTTCTCGTCGAGGCACTCGACAGCCACGGCGTCCGGGTCGACGTTCGACCTGCTTCTCGAACATCCGCGGCAGGCTATCGGACTCTTTCTCGCCGTAGACGTTTAAAACAGGATTCCATTCGATCAGCAGTTGCTGCCGCTCGTCCTGCTTGAGCGGCAACAGGTCGGCGAGCCGCGCAGTCGGCCGTTCAGCCATCGCTTCGAGCAACGTCTTCGAAATGCCCGATCATGCGCGCCGGTCGTGTCGGCGTCGAACAGCCGCCTGTCGTAAGAAATCTTGAGTCCCAATTCACGTCCCGGCCATCCCATGACCGTCAGCGGATAGTTCGTGTGAACCCGGTATTGTTCCTCTTCGGCTCTGAAAATGATCCGCCCCTCGCAGAGGGCCGGATCGACCGGCGCGTTCTCGAACACGAACAGGCTGTGGAACAGCGGCTTCTCCCCGCGGGATCTCGCTCCATCGTTGAATCTGGACGAGCGGCGCATAGTCGTATTGCCGCACGCGAATGTTTTCCGCCAGCAGACTCTTTGAGCCAGGCCAGAAGAGGACGGTCCGGCTGCATGGAGACGCGCAGCGGCAGCGTATTGATGAACAGGCCAAGGATCGACTCGACGCCCGGCAATTCCGTGGGACGGCCGGCGACGGTGACGCCGAACAGGACCTCGCGCTCGCCGCTGTAATAGTTGAGCGAGCAGGGCCCATGCCCCCTGGACGAACGTGTTCACCGTCAGACGATGCCGCTGGGCCAAGTCCACCAACGCCGCCGACGTTTCGGCGCTCAGGTGCAGGCAGTGATCCGCCGCGTCTTCGTTCTGATCGGCGAGCCCTTCCGGCAACCGGTCGTAAGCCAGCGGCGTCGGCGTCGGAAAATCTTGAGGTACTCGCGCCAGAAGGACTCCGCCGCATTCGATGTCCTGCTTTCTGCAGCCACGCGATGTAATCGCGATAGGGACGCGGTTTCTCGCGCGCGAGCCGCTCGCCGCGCACCAGCGATCCGTAGTGGCCGAGGAAATCCATCAGCAGGAGGCGAAATGCACCATTCATCGAGCAGGATGTGATGAAAGCTGTGCACGAACTGGTAGGTCTGGTCGGTCAGCCGAATCAGCCGCAGGCGCATGAGCGGCGCTTTGGCGAAATCGAATCCCGTCGCGAGTTCGGCTTGCAGCACGGCATCCAGCCGGCGATTTGCTCCGGCCCGATCCGTGCCCGCGCCAATCCAGTGACATCGAGCGGGACCTCCACCCGCTTGTGCACCGCTTGCAGCGGACGTTTCTGGCTCTTCCACACGAACGACGTACGCAGGATCGAATGCCGCGCGATGCACCATGTTCCCACGCGCGCGCGAAAGACCTCGGGATCCACGTCTCCTTCGACGCAGATACCGGTTCTGCATCAGATAGATGCCCGTTCCGGGATTCATCAGCGTGTGAAACAGCATGCCTTCCTGCATCGGCGAGAGGGGATAAATCGATGTCGATATCGGTCGGGTGATCGGCGCTTGTGTCACACGTGATCTCCTATTTCAATTCTTCCAGCAGATTGCTCATGTCTTCATCGGACAGCTCGATGCCCACGAGCCCGTTGATTCGCGTCCCTTCCGCCTGCGTTTTCTCTTCGGCAATCACCTGCAGTCGGCACCGCCACCGCAGCGGCGGCGGCCACTGTCGGATGGTCGAACAGTTGCTTCGGCGTCAGTTTCATGCCGCGCTGATGGGCGCGCGCCAGGATCTGCAGACTATTGATCGAATCGCCGCCGAGCTCGAAGAAGTTGTCGTGGCGGCCGACGCGCGGCAGTCCGAGCACCTCGGCCCAGATGGCAGCGAGGATCTGCTCGGTCTCCGTCACCGGCGCCTCATAGGCCTGCGCCCGCCGGCGCTCCGCCTCCGGTGCCGGCAGCGCCTTGCGATCCACCTTGCCGTTGGGGGTCAGCGGCAGCGCCGCGAGCGACAGCACGATCGCTGCCGGCACCATGTACTCCGGCAGCCGCGCGCCCACCCACTGCCGCAGTGTCTCCACCTCGACACCTCTGGCCGGCCTCGGCGCACCACATAGCCGACCAGCCGTTTGTCCCCGAGCGCTGCCGTCCGCGCCACCACAACCGCCTCCCGCACGCCCGGCTGTTGGCGCAGCGCAGCTTCGATCTCGCCCAATTCGATCCGCAAGCCCCGGATCTTGACCTGATGGTCGAGCCGGCCCAGATACTCGATCGCGCCATCCGGCCGGTGCCGCGCCGAGATCGCCGGTCCGATACAGCCGCTGCCCCGGCTCGGCGCTGAAGGGATCGGGCACGAACCGCTCCGCCGTCAGCGCCGGACGCCGGTGATAGCCACGCGCCACGCCCACGCCGCCGATATACAGTTCACCCGGCACGCCCACCGGGACCGGCTCGCCTGCCGATCGAGCACATAGATCTGCGTGTTGGCGATCGGCCGCCCGATGGGCACCGGATCGCCTGGAGCGTCGCGATCGCACGTCCAGGCCGTCACATCGATCGCCGCTTCCGTCGGCCCATAGAGATTGTGCAGTTCCACGCCCGGCAGCCGCGCCTGAACTTGCGGCGGACAGCGTCGCCGGCAGCGCTTCGCCGCTGCAGATCACTCGCCGCAGCGATCCGGCACAGGCCTCCACCCCGGGCGTCTCCAGAAACGCCTGCAGCATCGGCGGCACGAAATGCAGCGTCGTGATCTTCTGCTCGACGATCCGCTCTTCAAGCCGCAGCGCCGTCCTTGTGTTCATCCGGCGCGAGCCAGCACTAACTCCGCGCCGGTCATCAAGCGGCCAGAACAATTCCCACACCGACACGTCGAAGCTGAACGGCGTCTTCTGCAACACACGGTCGGCCGGCGTCAGGCCGAAATGATTCCTGCATCCACTGCAACCGATTGAGCAATCCTCCATGCGTGTTCCCCGCCCCTTTGGGATGCCCGGTGGAGCCGGACGTATAGATCGTGTAGGCCAGATGGTCCAGCCGCACCGGCGTCGGCGGACAATCCGTCGGAGGCCTCCGTCGCAGCTGCGGACAGTTCGAGACACACCCCGGCGAACGGCGGCAGCTGCCCCCGCAAAGCCGGCTGCGTCAGCAGCACCGACGGCGCCGCGTCGGCCAGCATGTAGGCGATGCGATCGGCCGGATAACTCGGGTCGATCGGCACGTAGGCGCCGCCTGCCTGCACAATGCCCAGCAGGCCGATGACCATTTCCAGCGACCGCTCGGCGCAGAGTCCCACCAGCACATCGGGTCCGACCCCCTGCCGCCGTAGTTCGGTTGCCACTGCCGCGCTTCGGCGCCACAGCGCGTCATAGCTCAGCGCTGGTCGTCCAGCCGCACCGCCACGGCGTGCGGTGTCCCCTGTACGCAATGGTAGATCAGCTCCGGCACCGTCGCGCCTGTCGGATACGCTCGTCGTGTCGCATTCCACTCCTCCACCACCTGCCGCCGCTCTCCCGCCGCCAATACCCCGATCGCCGACAGAGGCACGTCCAGCTGCGCGACCAACTGGCTCAGCACCACGTCCAGATGCTCTGCGATACGTTGCACGCGTTCAGAAGAAAAGCGCTTCTGCTGATAGGACAGGAGAAAACAGAGCGATTCGCCCGGCACGACGTTGACGGTCAACGGATAATTGGTCTGGCCCTCTAGGTAGACATCATGAGCGGTTAAACCGGCGCCGCCGTCATCCAGGGTTCGGTCGGTCGGATGGTTATCGAAGACCAGGAGACTGTCGAACAGCCGGCTGCCGCGCGGCAGCTGACTCCAGCTCTGGATCTGCGCGAGGGATATATGCTCGTATTGGCGCAGTTCGGCATTCTGCTGCAGCAATCCTCGCAACCAATCCCGCAGAACGGCGTCCGGGGACACAGTGATCCGGAGCGGCAACGTGTTGATGAAGAGCCCGAGCATCGTCTCGACACCCGGGACATCCGCAGAGCGCCCAGACACCGTCGTGCCGAACACCACATCCTCCTCGCCACAGTAACGGCTCAGTAACAACGCCCACGCTCCCTGTACCAGCGTATTGACCGTAACGCGTGCTCTGGAGGCAACCTCATGAAGAGCGGATGTCCTGGCGGCGGAGATCGTCAATCGATGCATGCCGTACCCGGCATCCGACTGCGTGCCGGCCGGCGAGCGATCTGTCGGAAGGGGCGTAGTTGAAGTGATGCCCGCCAGGGTCTTGCGCCAGTACTGCTCCGCCGCCGTGTGGTCCTGCGATACAATCCAGTCAACATAGTTTCGATACGGTTGCGACTGTGGCTCGCCCGGCTCCGGGCCGCCTTTGAAGAACGCATAGCAGGCGAACAGATCACCCAGAATAATGGGAAGGCACCAGCCGTCGAGCACGATGTGATGATGCGTCCAGATCAGGTAGCGCGCGTCATCTGCAACACGGATCAAGGCAAGGCGCATCAGCGGCGGTCTTGCCAGATCGAAGTCCGTCAGCCGATCGTTCCGGAGAAATTCCCGTAGCCGTTCGCGCTGGTCGGATTCGGGTGCGTCACGCCAATCAAGCTCGATGATAGACGGCGTCCCGCCGGGCAGCACGACCTGCATGGGTCTATCGAGTTCCTGCCACATGAACGCGGTGCGAAGCGGCGTCGAGCGCCCGATCACCACGCGCCAGGCCTGAAGAAACGCGGCATGGTCCAGCTGGCCATGGAGGAGGCAACTCAGCTGCTCGATATAGACGCCGGACTGCGGTTCGTACAGGCTGTGAAACAGCAGCCCCTGCTGCAAAGGCGTGAGCGGATAGACATCTTCGGTTGCGGGATACAATCGCCGCGCCGCTTCTAGCAAGGCTGGATCAGTCGGTCTCTGAGCCCATACTTCGTGCTTCGGCTTCGAATCGACTCCTTCAATCCTTCCGCCTGCGGCTTCCGCCAGTTCGGCGATCGTCTGATGTTGGAACAGATGTCGCGGTGTAAGCGGCAGGCCTTGTGCCTTGGCACGTGAGATAACTTGTAAACTAAGGATGGAGTCCCCGCCCAACTCGAAGAAATTGTCGTGCACGCCGACGCGCTCCAACCCCAGTACTTCGGCCCAGACCGCCACCAACTGCGCTTCGGTCGGTGTGCGGGGTGCCGTCCATCCCTTTGTCGTCTCCTGTTCCGGCTTCGGCAAGGCCTGCCGGTCGATCTTGCCGTTGTCGTTACGAGGCAACGCCTTGAGCATGACGATCGCAGAGGGGACCATCGGCTCCGGCAATTGCTCGCGCAGCAGCCGGATCAACACATCGGAATCGCATGACGCACCGTCGTGAGGCACCACATAAGCCGTTAATCGTTTTTGTCCCGGACGGTCCTGGCGCACGACAGCCGCCGCTTCACGCACGTCCGGATGAGCCTGCAAACGCAATTCGACTTCGCCCAACTCGATGCGCACACCTCGGACTTTGACTTGATGATCCCGGCGTCCGAGATACTCCATCGTCCCGTCCGGGCGATGACGGACGCGATCGCCGGTCCGATAAAGTCGTGCACCCGGTTCATCGGAGAAGGGATCCGGTACGAACACCTCGGCTGTCTTGGCCGGATCGTGGAGATAGCCGCGGCCGACACCGGCTCCCGCAACGCACAATTCGCCTGCGGCGCCGATCGGCAACGGTTCCAGCCAGCCGTCTACAACATAGCCACGGAGGTTGGCGATGGGCTTACCGATCGGAGCATGAGCAGAGGTTTCGTCCAGTGGTGCCGTGATCGTAGCCATGGCGACATCGTCGGCGCATTCGGCCGGCCCATAGGCATTGATCAGGGCACATGCCGATATCGCTCGAACCAGCGGCGGATCAAGGCAGGCGGTAGCGCTTCTCCGGTAGGCAGAAGCCATCGCAACCGAGCCAATGCCGGGGCATCGGCTCCGGCCGCAGCGGCGTGGTCGAGCATGCCTTGCAGCAAAGCGGGTACTGTTTCGAGTACGGTCACTTTCCGGGCGCCGGCATAACGAAGCAGTTGTTCCGGATCGTCGAGCGACTTCGTCAGGCACAACGAGTGTGCGGGCGCCGCAGAGGAGCGCAGCCGTGAGCTGCCAGACCGAAATGTCGAATCCCTGGGAGGCAGTTTGCGCAACGACATCGGTCGGTCCAAGCCGGAGCATGGAAATCTTGCTCCGAAGATGATTGACCAGACCCCGCTCCGTCACCATCGCTCCCTTCGGAACACCGGTCGATCCACTCGTGTAGATCACATAAGCCAACTTCACGGGCGGCCAAGCGGTTCGATCTGCAGATAGATCCGGCTCTTTGGAGAGACAGGCTTCGACCGTGAGCACCACAGGCCGCGCGGCCTGTGGAAGCTGAGCGATCATGTCATTTGCCCTGGATACCCAAGCCTCCGTCGTCAGCATCATCGAAGCCCGGCTCGCTTCCAGAATGGACACCCATCGTGACGGCGGATGTCCGGGATCGAGCGGCAGGTAGACTCCTCCACATTTCCATAGGCCTACCATCATGGCCACATAGTCGATGCCACGTTCTCCGAGTACGGCGACGACGGTCTCGCAGCCGACACCGACAATCGAAAGCGCGCAGGCAATCCGATCGGCGCGATCGTTCAAATCCCGATAACTGAGAGTTTCCTTGTCGCGGGAGACGGCCACGGCCTCCGGCGATCGTGCCGCCTGCGCTTCAAATAGACGGGCCACCTGACCGTCGGCAGAGCCCGGAATCGAAGTGTCGTTCCAGTCGACCAGAATCTTCCGACGTTCGGTCGCCGTCAGCATCGCGAGTTCGCTGAGTCGAGCCTGCGGGTGGTCGACGATACTTTCCAGAAGCTGCTGCAGATGAGCCGCCATTCTGCCCACGGTTTCTTGACCGAAAAGATCCTCGTTGTACTCGAATGCACAGTCCAGTCCGGTCTTATCCTCCGTCATATCGAGAGACAGATCGAACTTGGCGCCTCCGGCGTCCAACTCCATCGCGCTGACCTCCAGCGAAGTCATCGCCAGTGTCTTGGCCAGCGAAGTTTGCAGCGCAAACATCACCTGGAACAGCGGTGTATGGCTGAGCGCACGGGCCGGCTGCAGCGCGTCCACCAGTTGCTCGAACGGCAAGTCTTGGTGAACCTGCGCGCCCAGAACCGTTTCCTGTACGCGCGCCAACAGGTCGGCGAACGGTGGATTGCCCGAGAGGTCGGCCCGCAGGACGAGCGTATTGGCGAAAAAACCGATCAACGACTCCGTCTCCCGCTTCGGCCGGTTCGCGACGGGCGTGCCGATGCAAAAATCTTCCATGCCGCTATACCGCATCAGAAACACCTGGAAGGCCGCCGCAAGCGTCATGAACAGAGTTGCGCCCTGCCGGCGGCTCAGCACATGCAGCCGATCGGTCAATGCACGAGAGACTGAAAAGGGGAAACGCGCGCCACGGTCGCTCTGCACGGCGGGGCGCGGACGGTCCGTCGGCAGATCGAGCACAGGCAGTCGCCCCTTCAATTTTTCTTTCCAGTAGGTCAGCCGCTCCTCGATCACCGGTCCCTGCAGCCATCCCCGCTGCCACACCGCGTAATCCGCGTATTGAATCGGCAATGGAGGCAACGGTGACAACAGGCCTGCATTGAACGCTTCGTAAAGAGCTACGAATTCCCGTGCAAGAATCTGCGACGACCATCCATCGCAAACGATATGATGCAGCGTGATGACCAGGACGTGGTCCTGTGGTCCCAATTTGAGCAGACGCATCCGCATCAAGGGCCCGGTGCGAAGATCGAAGGGACGATGCGCGTCCGCCCGCGCCGCCTCGGCTGCCAAAGTCTGGCGCTCGGAGGATGGCTCGAGACTGAAATCCACCACCGGCAAATCCATCGGACGGTCTTCGGCGATGACTTGAACCAACTCGCCGTCCACTTCATCGAAAGTCGTGCGAAGGACTTCGTGTCGCCGGACGATTTCGTTGAGACTCTCCGCCGTCGCTTCACGGTTGAGCGGGCCTCGCAGCCGCACCGCCAGCGCCGTATTGTATGAGGCGCTGTCCGGTTCCAGCTGGGAGAGAAACCACAATCGCTGCTGCGCGAAACTCGCGGGAAAGACGTCCGCGTTCGATTGAGGCCAGGCCGGCACTGTCGCGCCGGTAATGAGTGCGTCGGAATGTATCGGTTTCACCGTCAACTCTTGCTCGATTCAGCCATCGCCACCAGAATTTTCCTCGGCCCCTTGAACGGCGTGCGCCCATGCGCCGCCAGCATGTTGTCCAACATCAGCACGTCGCCTTTCTGCCAAGGGAACTGGACGGCGTGGCATTGATAGATGTCCCGGATTTCGTCCAATACCGTCGTTTCAATCGGGGTTCCGTCCCCATAACAAGCCTGCCGAGGAAGGTCGGCTTCGCTGACGACGGCCAGCAGCGCCTCTCGGACGGCAGGCTCCAAATTCGACACATGGAACAGATGCGCTTGGTTGAACCACACCGTTTCATTGGTGCGGGGATGGACGGCCACGGCCTGACAAACCTGGCGCGTGCGAAGTTCTCCGTCCGACTTCCATTCATAGGTGATTCCCGCCGTACGGCAGAACCGTTCCACAGCTCCACGGTCCACGGTGTTGAACACCTTGGTCCATGGGACATCCAGTCCGTTTCCATAGTTGCGTACATACATGACACCCTTCTCGACGAATCGCTCTCTGATGCGGGCAGGAATATGCCGATACACCTCGCGGCTGTCCGCGATCGGCGTATACCCCCCTTCCGGCGACGCCTGCGCGCAATAAAACCAGATTTTCATGGGCCATTCGGTGGTATAGGCTTGTTCATTGTGAAGCGGGATGTGCTGATGTGGAGGATATTCCGTCGACGTATAAATCTGATTGTGGACCTGCGACCGTGGTGTTGATCCAAATTCATAGGAAGCCAGGTCAGGCGAAATCATCCTCACGAATGCTTCGAAGTCAGCCACCGATTCAATAGGAAACCCCCTGAACAGCAGGCCCCCGACGGTCGAAAGATGGGTATTCACCATCTGCCCAATGACATCTCGGTATTCAGTCAACAACCGTTTCTCCGTCGGATTGACGATGACAGGAAGCAGAGTGTCCGAGGCCAAGTAGCTCACCCGGCATAACAGCTGACTGGTTGCCTCTCGACATGTTTCCTCGATAGGCATCGGCGCAGTATCATTATGATTGGCGTGCATGATGATGCTCCTCCACCTCTCCGCAGTTCGTTTCCGCCCTGGCAACCCGGACTTCTTCCGAATCCCACGCCCATTGAAAGCAGCGCACCCGTGCAGGACGACCTTCAGTCACCAGCGCGCCGGCATATTCAGCTCCCATGGGAAGGGCAAACATGGCCCAGCGATGATCTCTGATATCGTCGCGAGCCGGCGCGACGAACTGCGGCTCCAACCCGTCGGTAACAACATCGATTCGATTCAACGGCAACTCCAACCCTGCGCCAAGAGCCTTGACGTAGGCTTCCTTGAGCGTCCACCACGAAAAAAACGTCTCAGCCTGCGTCGGTCCGGCAAGTGATGACAATGCCGCCTGTTCGCGTTCCGAGCAGGTATACGCGGCAACGTCGCGCCACGAAAATTCCCGATCCCGCCATTCAACATCGACGCCGACCTCGCGGTCGCGCGCGAGGGTGCAGAGAACGAGCGCGCGCGCATGCGAGATATTAAAGCGCACCGTCCTATCCTCCAGCGGCAAGCAAGGTTTCCCATTACGCCCGGTGGTCAATCTGATGGAGTCCGGCGGCCGGCCGAGATAGCCCCCGAGTAAAATCCGAAGCAAGCCGTGGGCATGGATGTATCGTCGGCGATCTTCCTCGAACGCAAAGCTCCATGCACGTGATTGTTCGTCTTCACTGAGCAGGCCGCGCAGAACGGATTGGGGCCATGGCTCCCGCGAATCGGCACGCCAGACATGAACCTCGCCTTCTCGTAGAGACGACGGAGTAGGTTTCACAGACCCAATGAACCTTTCCACGGCAGTCACCGTCATCGCACAGTTCTCCCATGTTGGGACAACACGGTGGAAAGAGTTTCCAGCATCGGTCTGTGCGCGCTTCGTAAAAAGAAGTGATCCCCTTGGAACAGCCATAACTGAAATCGCTCGTGTGTGTGTTGCCGCCAGCTTCCCAATACGTCACCGTTCACATGCTTGTCGCTGATCCCTCCGAATGCGATGATGGGACAGTTCAATGGCGGCTCTTCACGATAAACGTATCGATCGCGAAGCGAAAAGTCGGCGCGAAGCGTGGGAAGCATCAATTGCATCAGTTCCGGATGATTGAGCACTTCCGGAGGAGTGCCGTTGAACCGACCCACCCGTTCAAGAAATTCGTCCTCAGGCAGATCACAGATGCGCTCTGAATCCGAGAGATGTGGAGCCGGGCAACCGGACACGAACAGATGGCTTGGCTCGATTCCACGCATTCGGCGCAACTCGCGGGCCAATTCGAAACTCACCAGCGCGCCGATGCTGTGACCGAAAAACGCAAAGGGTCGATCGAGATAGGGTTCCAACGCCTCGCACAACATGTGCACCAGCCGACGCACATCACCGACGGGCGACTCGGTGATCCTGGTCTCCCGCCCTGGAAGCTGGACGGCGCAGACTTCGATGTCCGCCAACAACTCATTGTCCACCCAGTTTCGAAACACAGAGGCTCCCCCGCCGGCATACGGGAAACAAATTAACCGCATTCCCGAATTGACGGGCCGCGGGGTGACAATCCAGGGAGATACGCGTGAGACAGTCAGCATGGGGATGTCGTCTTCTCCGTTTTTACCTGTTCATCCATCCATTTCCTCAAGCTCAACGGGCGCATGTCAGTCCACACCTCTGCGATATGGGCCAGACATTCGGCCTTGAGTCCGATTTTCCCCTCGTCTCGCCAGCCCAACGGATTCTCGCGATAGGATGGCCAGATCGAATATTGCTCTTCATGATTCACGACCACCTTGTATACGGTTGTGTCTTCCCGTTCTTCGCTGTTCATCGTTCCTCCTTGTGGTGTAATTGACGTTCAGTGGATATCCATTTCTGTGCGGCAACTGGCTGTGCCGTTTGGGAAACGGGGACCAGGGTCAACGTGTGAACCGGCATCCCCGCCAAGAACGGGAGCGGCAGCCCATTGCTCCAGTACTGTTGCTGATCCCGATAGTGCGGTGAGAGCGGATGCCCGGACTGTCCCCCGGGCATATGGAGAATGCCTTCGTCTTGATGACCAGGGGACACCACGAGCCTCTGGCTTGCTCCGAGGCCGTCCTGCATCACGCGAATACATTGCCCGCATCCGGATGCAGGTTCGTCCGGCATGTTGAGGATGTGCGCCAGCCCTGGCAGTGCCCCGCCGAGGGGATGCTCCATCTTCACGCGATTCAACTGTCCCCACGTCAGCTCGCTCAGTGAAACGGAAGGATGTTCCTCTTCCAATTCCCGGACACTTTGCTCCACCACATTCAGAAGAAATTCCGACCAACTGGAAAAGTGGACGGGATCCGGGTTCAGTTCTGGGATTTGCGTCGTCAAGAGTCGGCGCAACGGTGTATCCAGGTCGCCGCTATAACTGAACTGCGCGTCGCGCTCCTGACAAGAGGACAAATACGGCGTGAACACAGACCGTGAAAGCACTTCGCGAAAGCGAACCACCAGCGCGAAACCACGGCTGTCGGCATCAGCCTTCCCGTTCCAGGCCGCGAAGGCATGCCGAGCCTTCATCAAAGAAGCGTTGTGTTTAACTTCTTCTCTCTCCGTTAAGAGCTCTCCTGCTAGTTGCCTGTAGAACTCATAGAACTGGCTTGTCGAATCCAGTTGCAGGTCAAACAGCTGCCGTTCCGTGATTGTTGGCATGGCCTTCAGTTGTTGCGAGATTCTGAACGCACGATACCCATTGGCAAAAGAATGGCCGACCACGTAAGGAGAGGAGGTATCCAGCATGCGTTGATTGGCGCTGACGACAAACCCCGATGGAGGGTCTGAAATGTTTGGAAGTGCCTCCGGCGACACATACCCCGTCCAACCAGAGCGATCGTCTGCCCAAGAAACACTGACCGACCCATCAAATCCCCGTCGCACGGGAATTTTACCTGTGTAGGTCCAGGCAATGTGGCCGCCGCGGTCGGCAAGAATGACATTATTTGCAGGACTGCCGGCATGATTCATCACCGCGATAGCCTCGCCCACCGACCGGACCCGATCCATGTTGAGCTGTCCGAGATCAACGGCTTCCGGATCGAGTGCGGTCCAACGAACCGCCACAGGAGTCTCCAGCAATGGAGTCTGTAGAACCGGCCCCCAGATGGTATCTTTGATCTCCACCTCGGAATCAGGAGCATCCTTCACCTTGATAAGTTCTCGCCGACTCGTGAACCGCTTCCAACCTCCCGGAGTCCGGTACTCGGTCGAATCGGCAGGGTTGACCTCCAGTCGTACGAGGTCCAGAAAATCTCCCTCCACATTCGTTACGCCCCAAGCCACGAAACCGTTGGTACCCGCGGCAATGACCGGAATGCCGGGAACCGCGACACCCATGATCTCGATCTGCTCGTATCGAAGCTGGACACGGTACCAGATGTTGGGAATGGCCATATCCAAATGCATATCGTTTGCGAGAATGGATCGACCGTCCACCGTCTTGGCGCCATGAACGGCCCACCCGTTCGAACCCAATCCGGTCCTGCCGAATCGAACCATACTCGTCTTGCGGGCTTGAATTTGATCGACAGGCCGCCGTAGGGACGCCAGTGCCCGCACCGGGATCGTCGAGTCGGCGGAAGGGAGAGATTTCCTGCCGAGCAAGGAATCCGTATAGGGATCGGTCTCCGGAACAAGAAACGTGACGACTTCAGGAGGCAATGTCTGCTCCATCACCGTCCGCATCCGCTCTTCCTCGTCGGTCCCACTCAGCATATCGAAAATTCCCAGCAAGATTAAAAGACTGTCCTCGACCTTCCAGCGATCTGGCTTATAACCGAGCAGCACAAATTCGAATGGCGGAGTCTTCATCTGAGTCAGGTAGTCGTTCACTCCATCCGTGTAGGCCTCGAGGACATCCCGCTGATCTTGCGGTAACCGCGTTGCAATGGCTCCGGCTGTGCCGCTGAATCCAAACGTGCGCTGCCTGAGATCGGTTTTGCGCATCGTCTCACCGAGAACCTCGGCCAGCCGTCCTGCACCGGAACGGCGCAGGAGATCCATTTGGAAAAGCCGGTCGCGCGCGGTGATATACCCGAGCGCACGCATCGCGTCTGCTCGCGAACCGGCCGTAATCGTCGGAATGCCATAGGCATCCGAGGTGAGCGTGACCGGTTCGTGCAGACCGTTCACGCTCACTTCGCCGTCCAACATCGGTAACGAGGCGCGAATCGTCATCACGGCATAGCCCACACCTGCAGCCAAAACAAGGAAGAGGACGGTCAATGGAAGAATGATCCGCTTCATACGCGCGACTCTTGCTCCGCTGCCCGAGCCGCCTCACAGAAGATCGACGCAATCGTGTCCACTTCCTCGGCTGTGACGATGAGTGGTGACAAAAATCGCACCACGCTGCCGTTGCGTCCGCCCAATTCGAGGATCAGTCCGCGATTGAGGGCCTGAGACTGAATCTTTCGCGCAAGTTCCGGAGCCGCGGGATAGGAGCCGCGGGCGTCGGGACGCCCGTCGGTATCGACGATTTCGACACCGATCATCAAACCACGCCCGCGCACGTCGCCGAAACTGCGCAACGACGCCTGGGCATGACGCAGATGCGATAGGAGGCGCTCTCCCATGATCTGCGCGTGCTGATCGAGACGATGGGTGCGGACAAATTCGATGGTTGCCGCTCCCGCGGCCATGGCCATCTGGTTTCCACGGAAAGTCCCGGCATGCGCTCCCGGCTGCCACTGATCCAGTTCGGCTCGATACACCACGACGCTCAACGGCAGACCGCCTCCGATCGCCTTGGACAACACCACCGCATCGGGAATGATCCCGGCACGCTCGAACGCGAACAACGAGCCGGTCCGTCCCAAACCCGTCTGAATTTCATCGACGATCAGTGGAATGTTGCGATCTTTGGTAATCCGGCGAATGTCCCGGAGCCAGGCATCAGGCGAAGGAATCACACCTCCCTCGCCCTGAACCACTTCCAGGATCATTCCCGCCGGTGATACGACACCGCTATTCGGGTCGTCGAGTAACCGCTCGATATAGGTGCTGGATAGCCGATGTCCCTCCTCACCGCCGACGCCGAATGGACAACGATAATCATAGGGATACGGAAGGAACTGGACATCCGGCATCAGACCACTGATGGCCTCTTTCGGTCCCAGATGGCCGGTGAGCGCCAAACCACCGTGTGTCATCCCATGATAGGCCCCGTGGAACGATAGGATCGTTCGCCGGCCGGTCGCCGTCTTCACCAATTTGACGGCGGCCTCCACGGCGTCGGCCCCTGAGGGTCCGCAAAACTGGATGCGCGCGTCTTCCGCGAACTCTTTCGGCAGCGCGCCGAAGAGCGCGTCGACAAAGCGGTCTTTCACCGGCGTCGTCAGATCCAGCGTCTGAAAGGGGACCCCGTCCTGCAACAATTGCTGGATGGCGTCCAACACGACGGGATGGTTGTGTCCCAGCGTCAGCGCTCCGGCACCGGCGAGACAATCGATGTATGTGCGGTCGTCGGTATCCTGCACATAGATTCCCTTGGCTTTGCTGAGCGCCAGCGGCAATCGTCTGGGGTAACTGCGAGCGTTCGACTCCCGCCCCGCCTGTCGTTTCAGGTATGGATTGCGTTTTCGTTCCTCCACCCCAGAGTGCGGCTTCGTCGAGAACATTTTTTTCAGCTCATCTACATGAACGGTCATGACGCGCTCCTTCCTTCACAAATGCGGCAAGCTTACGGCTATCGAGCCGATTGTCGCGTGCCGACAGCGATACCTTTATCGAAATGCGCCCACCCCTTCCGTCACCGTTGCGATCTTCCCCAAATCCATCCGAAGACATCGATCGGCGACCGAAAAGTATTGATCATCATGGGTAATGACCAGTGCCGTTTTGCCGCGAGCCTTCAAGTCCGGCAACAGCTCTTCGTAGAACACCCTGCGAAACACCGGATCCTGATCGGCCGCCCACTCATCGAACACATAGAACGGACGATCCTCAAGATAGGCGGTCAACAAGGCTAGGCGCTTGCGTTGCCCCTGTGAAAGCGACTGTGTGGAAAATTCTCCGTCTCTGACCTGCACCTTCCCGCGAAGCTGCAGACGGTCCAGGTATTCGCCCGCTTGTACATCAAGGCCTGTTCTGTTCAATCCGAACAACGTGTCAAAGAGGTGGTAATCGGAGAAAACGGCGGAGAAAAGCTGACGATAATTTTCGCGATTGATTTCGTCGATCGGAACCCCGTCGAGACGAATCGCACCCGACTCCGGTGCATAGAGACCCAACAGGAGCAGAGCAAGCGTCGTCTTTCCGCTGCCGTTACCGCCGATAAGAAACACCAGCTCACCAGGGGTGAAGCTGAGTTCGATCGGACCGAGATGAAAACTGCCCTCTTCCTCCTCTCGATAGTAGCGATGCGTCACACCGACCATCTCGATCCGCTTCCACGAGATGTTGAGGATAGGACCGCCCACGTCATTGGGCCTGATCTTTTCACGTTTCTCGATCTGATCCTGAGCGGAGGACGTTTCCAGCGACAATCCCAATGCCTCGACCTTCTCCAACGCGACATCGGCGCGGCCGACCGCGGGAAGGGTTTCGACAATCTGCGAAAATGGCCCCATCATGTACAGGAGCACGAGGGTCGATCCCGCAATCGCCTGAGGCGTCAGCGCCAGCCACTCAGGGAGAATAAAGAGCCCAAGTCCGATCACCACGTAGAACAAGAACATCCCCCAGTTAGTGGCGATGGCATACACCGTCATGCCTTTGACGAAGTCCTGCTTGTACGCCGTCACTGTTGGACGGAGAGCGGTGGCTAGAAATGCCTGGCGCCGTTCGCGATGCAGTTTGAGCTCCTTAATGCCCTCGAGGATCGATTGGAAATGGCGAAACAGGGTGTCGTTCGTTTCTCGAGCCCGTTTGAACGAGTGGAGGGCTTGCTGTTCCTGCACTTGGAACGATAGCGCGCCGAAAATCATGAAGCCCAGGACGATGGCCAGCACCGGCCAAGAAAGCCACCCGAGATACGCCAGACATCCGACAACCGTCGCGCCGTTCACACAAATCAGCGGGATTTGGACATAGGCCTGAGCAATGACATCCGTATCTTCATTGAGCGCGGCCAGCAATCGATGGCGACCAAGTTCCTGCACATGTCGAAGAGGCGCACGAAGGATTTGCTCACTGAGGTGCAGTCGCAACTGCGCGATGATGTCTTGGCCCAATCGTGTCAGCACCACTTCCGAAAAGGCCTTCGTGACCACCACAAGCACGATACCGCCAAGAAAACTCACACCGAGGGCTACCGTACGCTGGCTCTCTTCCAACGCAGAATTGATGAAGGCAATAATCCCCGCGCTCGCCAGGCCGCTGATCAGTCCGGCGACCATGGAGAGCATGACCAGTCGCCATGAATTCCGGTACAAGAAGCGGATCAAACTCATCGTCGTGCGTTCCTCATGATTTCGGTCGGCCTTGGGCGCCTGAATGTGCGGAACTCATCCGGGGAGGTCGGGCTTTGCGAGGAAGCGGAACAATGTCCGGTACCGTCGTGGTGTTGCCCTCTTGTTCACGCCGGATTTGTTCGGAGAGTCCGGCGACCGTCGGAGACTCAAAGAACTTTTTGAGAGAAACCTCCATGCCGAACATGTCCTGCACGCGGTTCAAGATCTGCAGAGCGGCCAGTGATTCGCCGCCCAACGTGAAAAAGTCGTCACGCAGACCGACCTGATCGACCCCGAGGATCTCTTGCCAGACCAGCATCACTGTTTCCTCGACCGTTGCGCCGACAGCCTGGTTCGCCTTGCCACGGGGCAATTCCCGGCTCGCGTCTCCTCTCTTGGCGGTGAAGCCAACGACCTGCGACAGCGCGGTTGCGGCGCTCCGCGTCACTAACGAAGAACAGTCACGAACGGACACGATAACTTGCGGAGAGACCCATCCGTGCAATATCCGCCCGAACACATCCTGTGCTTCCGACGCCGCCATGCCGTCGAATTCCGAAGCCTCGATCTGCAACGTCTTCAGCCGGGCTTCGGCCTTTACGGCCATTCCCACCTGATTCCAGCGATCAAAATTCACGGAGACGACACGCGACCCGCGCTTTGAGAATGCGTGCGCCATCGCATCCAGGGTTGAATTAGCGGCACAATAGCCGACTTGTCCCACTCCACCCGTCAGCGCATTCAAGGAGGAACAGAAGCAAATAAAATCCAGAGGTCTGTCACGCAACACATGATCGAGAACGAGCGCGCCGGCAATCTTGGGACTAAACTCTGCCTCAACGGCCTGCTCGGTTTTGAGATCGATCAACCCTCCACCTGGCACACCGGCGGCGTGGATGACTCCGTGCACTGCACCGAACCGATCAATAGCCCGCACCAATGCCGCACGCATCTGCTGCGGATTCGCCACATCAGCCTGGATGGTGAGAACTGCGCCGCCCCCCTGTTCGAAAGTCTTCAATCGCTGCATCTGTTCCGTCGTCGGCTCTGAGCGACCTATGAGGACAAGGCGCGCCTTGACGGTCCGGACGAGATAGTCGGCAAGTTGAAGACCGACTCCTCCAAGCCCCCCGGTGATGAGATAGACACCTTGTGCCCGCAGCAAGACCGGCTGTTCGTCCGAGTGGTCCAGCTTCACCGGCTGGAATGTCGGGACCCACCGGTGCGCTCCCCGGTACGCAACGATCGGTTCATCCTGTCGAACAGAGTATTCGGCAAGGAGTCGCGCGATCACCGAACGCGTCAGAGCTTCCTCTGTAGGAGTCGATACTTGGAGATCGACAACCCGACAGGTGAGATTGACGTATTCCTGCGGAATGACCCGACAGGCTCCCACGATCGGAGCCAGTTCCGGGCGCAACGTTTCTTCACCAGTGACATCATGCAACCCGGCCGTCAGGATGCACATGAATGTCGGGTTCGCTGATGTCCTGCTTCCCAACGCCTGGGAGAGGAATAGGAGACTATACAAACCTTTATCTTGGGCACGGCGGAAAGTCTCGACGGATAACGAACCGTCTCGCGGGCGCACATTCCAACAATGCGCCAATCGATCCGGCCATAGCTCTTGTTGCCGCAAATCCTCGATCAACCTGTGATAATCTTCACGAGCTCCGGGTCGTATTGAATATCTTTCCTTTGTATGTCGTTCATAGCGCTCCCCTGCCGTTACCGTCACGACCGGTCGTCCATCCGATTCCAATTGCTCGACGATTCCAGCTCCTTCCCCCCGCTCGCCGACGAATACCAGCCATGAGCCGTCCCGAATGGGTCGAGCCGGTGGAACGGCTCTCGATCGCTTCCAAGACGGTTCATAGAACCAGTCACTGATATTCGGTTTCTTGGAGGGCACTACATCCTGGTTTGTCGCAGAGGATGGCTTGATCGGTTCGACCCAGAACCGTCGTCGTTCAAAGGGATAGGTCGGGAGGGGAAGCCGCCGTGGGCGTCCGTCTTGATACAACCTCGTCCAATCGATCGGTACGCCGGTTGCCCAGAGATGCCCGACCGCTTCGAGAAAACTCGATGGTTCGGATACGGCAGAAGAACCGTCTCGTGGTTTGCTCAGAGAGGCCAGAGCCATCACCGGCCGTCCATCGATCTGTCGCTGTGCCAATGTGCATAGGGTTCGTCCCGGTCCCACTTCAAGCAGAATCCGTTCCGGCTTCCGGCACAATGTTTCGATCCCGTCGGCAAAGCGGACGGTCCGCCGTAAATGATTCGTCCAATACGATGGATCCATGGCCTGAGCGCGCTCAATCCAGTCGCCGGTCACGTTGGAAACCCAAGGAATAGTCGGCGCATGACGCACCGACGCTCGGCGACCTGCGCTTTGAACGATTCCAAGATGGGATCCATCATGCGCGAATGGAACGCATGGGAGGTTTGGAGCCGTATGCTCTGTACTCCCTTTCTCATCAATGTTTCTTGCAGACTCTTGATACTGTGTTCAGACCCGGACAGGACGCACTGATTCGGCGCGTTGACCGCCGCCAAGTCCAAGCCTTCGTGCAGGAGGGAGGTTGCATCAGCTTCCGACATCGACACCGCCAGCATTGAACCAGGCGGCATGCTTTGCATGAGTCGTCCGCGAAGCGCGACCAGCCGCAGCGCATCATCGAGCGAAAAAACACCTGCGAGACAGGCGGCGACATATTCTCCGATACTGTGTCCGATCATGCCTTGAGGATGCACATCAAGGCTCATCCAGAGTTTGGCAAGCGCATACTCCAGTACGAATAAGGCAGGTTGCGTAAAAGCAGTGCGGTTGAGTCTCTCCGGATCCGTCGCGGACTCCTCAAACAGAACCGACTTGATGTCCATGCCGATGTGAGGAGCGAGCAGGGTTGCGCATCGGTCCACCTGCTCACGGAATATCGGTTCATGGGCATAGAGGCCGCGGCCCATCGTGCGATACTGGGAACCCTGCCCTGAGAACAGAAACACCACCGGTCTCGGCTTTCCGTCCTGGCCGCTCGTTTTTACGGAATGGGGCCGACTCAACGCGCGCACTGCCGCCTCGACGTTGTCGGCCACCGCCCACCGGCGATAGGAAAATGCTCTTCGACCGGTCTGCAGCGTATAGGCGACATCCGCCGGTTCAGCCATGGGGTGTTGCTGAAGATAGGCGGCAAGTCGGGCCGCCATCTCATTCAGCGCCGTTTCGGACTTGGCGGACAGTGTGATAAGCCGACGGACGTCTATCGACACGGGTGAGGCTCTCGGTCTCCCGGCGGTGCTTCCTCCATGACCACATGCGCATTGGTGCCGCCGAGACCGAATGAGCTGACACCCGCACGCCGTGGGTTGCCGCGTGATTTCCAGTCGGCCAGTTTCGTATTGACGTAAAAAGGCGTCTCGGAAAAATCAATTTCCGGGTTCGGGGAAGAAAAATGCAGGCTGGGAGGAATCTGTTTGTGCGACAGGGCGAGGGCTGTCTTGATCAGCCCTGCGATCCCTGCCGCTGCATCGAGGTGTCCGATGTTGGTCTTGACCGATCCGATGGCACAGAAACCTTTTCTGTCGGTGCCGGCACGAAAGGCCTGGGCGAGGGCCGTCACTTCTATCGGGTCGCCCATGGGCGTCCCGGTGCCGTGCGCTTCGACATATCCTATCGATTCCGGCTCGACCCTGGCCGCCACATGCGCCGCCCGAATCACCTTGGCCTGCCCTTCGACGCGCGGCGCGGTGTACCCGACCTTATGCGCTCCATCGTTATTGATCGCCGTGCCTTTGATGAGCGCCAAGATATGATCGCCGTCGACTCGCGCCTCGTCCAATCGCTTCAACAGCACGATTCCCACTCCGCTTCCTCCGACCGTTCCTCGCGCATCCGCGTCGAAGGCCCGACAGTGCCCATCGGGAGAGGCAATCCCGCTCTTCTGATAGAGATACCCGACCTTTTGCGGCACGTTGATGGAGATCCCCCCCGCCAGCGCCATGTCGCATTCACCTGCGAGCAGCCCCTGACACGCCAAGTGAACGGCAACCAGGGATGTGGAACAGGCGGTCTGGACCGCGATGCTTGGCCCTTCCAGGTTCAATTTGTAGGACACGCGGGTGGGCAGCGAATCCTTCTCCACGCCAAGCAGTCCCGCCATATCGGCAGCCGACTGCAACAGCACGCCCTGAGGGAAAAGATTGAACAGGTAGCCGCTGGTGCTTGAGCCAGCGTAGACACCGATCGATCCGTGGAACCGTTCTGGGTCATAGCCCGCATGTTCGAATGTCTCCCACGCGCATTCGAGAAACAGCCGGTGCTGCGGATCCATCAGCTCGGCTTCTTTTGGAGTCACGCCGAAGAAATCTGCATCGAAGAGATCGATCCCGTCGATGATGCCTCGCATACGGACATAGCTCGGATCCTGACGCAGCCGTTCTTGAACGCCGGCCAATCGCAGATCCTCCTCGCTGAGAGCGGTAATGGATTCCACTCCGTCGCGCAGATTGGTCCAGAATGCCGTGCTGTCGTGGCTGCCGGGGAAGCGACAGGCCAACCCGATGACAGCAATGTCCAATCCGTCGTGTTCGCTGCACTGATCGCCGTCGTGTCGATCCATTTTAGATTCCACGTGTCGTCGTCCGTCGTTGTTCTCTCTGCCGCTTCAACCTTTGTGCGCCCGCTACGTGCCGTTCCTTCGCCTGTTGTGTCTGTTCGGCTTGAGTACCCGATCCACGATTTCCCATGAGAGGCCCTTCACCGGCGAGATACGCGGCAAGGGTTTGCACGGTGGGATATTGAAACAAATCCACCATCATCAATGGCCGACTGCTCAGTGAGCGAATTTGGGTCACTACCTTGCCCAGGAGAAGAGAATGCCCTCCGAGATCGAAAAAATTGTCATGCCGGCCGACTGACTGGAGACCCAGAACTTCTTTCCAAATTTCCGCAATGGCCCGCTCGGTATCGGTCTCGAGCGGCACAGACGACGACTCCGTTTTCTCGATCCGCCCGATAAGACCAATCAGCGCCTGACGATCCACCTTTCCACGCGACGTGAGCGGAAAGGCATCCAGGAACACCCATGCGGTGGGAATCATGTACCCGGGCAGACGTTCGGCCAGAAAACTCCGCAGCTCCTGCGCGGTCGCCGCGCTGTCGATTCGAGGAACGACACAGCCTACCAACCGTGGCTCCCCAAATCGCGCGCCTGCCGTCTTCCTCAGGCGGTGGAGAAGGAGACGCCGCTGTGAGTCGGTCAGTTGATGGATTCGTTGCATACACTCCGCCACTTCATTTCACCGCTTTCACGACGGCCATCGAATCCGCCCACCAGTAGTGGCAATCCTCAGGCGGTCGCAGTGATCGCACGACACTGAGCGCGAACGAACGAAAATGCTTGAAAAGGAATCGCTGGTGCCGCCGGCTGAAGGAATCGATCTCATTCGTGTAATACGTGAAGACGCCGCCTGGGCGAAGAAGCTTTGCCGCCGCGGGAATGAATGACTCGGCGAACGTGATGCTGTTGACGACCGACTCCTCGAATTCCGCTTCACTGGCGGGATATGCATCAAAAAAGACGCTGTCGAATTCCGGAAGCGCTTCTGCAACGTCCTGCCAGCGCCCCCGTACCAATCGAATGTCGCGATCGGCATGCCGACTCCGCCATTGTTCGAAGACAGCCATGACTTCCTGGTTGAACTCGATGATCGTATGCGACTTGGGGCGCCTTTCCTGAATGAAAGACGCTGAGATCCCCATTCCGAATCCGACTTCAAGCACGTCCCCGCCCGACTCCGTCGCGATGTCGGCCATCGCCTTCATCAAGGGCGTTTCCCAGTCCTGCATGACCTGTTGTCCCTCGATGATCAACTCCGTCGGTGTATATTCCGCCTGGCTCTCCGACCAGGTTCGTTCAATATCGACTCGATCCGAGCCGGACACGAAGCGCTTGGCAATGTCGTCGAGTTGGACCAGATCATCCGAGAATTCATCGAGCGCGCGGCGCAAAAGCCAATTGCGCTGATTCTTCCGGGGAGGATTCAGGAACTCCTCCTTGTTGATTTTGAGATAGCACTCGAACTCTGATCTTCTTTGAATCACAGTCTTCCTCCGCGCTTCAGTATCCGTCTCCAGGTCGTACACCCATTGAGCCTCGACCGCCGTCAATGACTCGACTTCTTTCAAGACCCTGTTCTGCTCTTCGAGCGTCAGCGCATCCATGAGCGCGGGCCAGTCCGGCTGATCACGCGATTCCCACAACACCCGCGCATCTTTCACGGCCGGATGTTGCTTCACCCGACACTCGATCTCGGCCGGTTCCACCCGGAATCCGCGAATCTTGATCTGGTCGTCGTATCGACCCAGAAATTCCACGTTCCCGTCCGCGAGTCGCCGGACCTTGTCGCCGGTCCGATACAGTCGCCGGCCCGGTGCACGGCTGAAACAGTCCGGGAGAAACGTTTCGGCAGTCCTGGCCGGCTGACGATGGTACCCTCGGGCTAAGCCGACCCCGCCGATGTAGAGCTCTCCCGCCACTCCGATCGGAACCGGCTGCAAGGCAGGAGTGAGGACATACAATTGCACGTTCGCAATCGGTCGGCCGATCGGCACGGTAGATGCCGACATCCACTCCTGCTGTCGCTCCGGCACGAAGTAGCTCGCCGTGATTGTGGTTTCAGTCGGTCCATACGAGTTGCACCAGGCGATGCGGTCACCGGCAAGTCGTTGCCACCGAACCAGACTATCCGGCAGGGCTTTCTCACTCCCCACGATTACCAAACGGAGCGGATGCGGAAGCGCTGTTCCGGTCTGTTCAATCGCTTCACTCCATTCGGCCCAGTATGGTGTCGGCAAGTTCAACACGGTGAGACCGTGGTCCTCGATGAACTGCTCGAAATCCGAAAACGCCGGCACCGGCTCATTGGGCCGTAAGACCACCGCTGCACCGGCCGCCCAGGTCGGAAAGCACTCCTCAGCCGCCACATCGAAACTGATCGAAGCGAATTGCAGCACACGATCGGTCGGCTGCAGACCGTAATGCCTCGCCATGGCCGTACTGTGGTTGACCAACGCGCGGTGGGAGATTTCGATGCCCTTCGGTTCACCGGTCGTCCCGGAGGTGTACAGAATATAGGCCAGGTTCTCGGGGGTCGGTGCGCCAAGTCTCAATCGAGGTCGGGCAAAGCGAGCGACGTCCGGCCACGTCTCGTCCAATGCGATGATCGGAACCGTCTGGTTCTGAAAATTGTCGACGAATTTCTGTTGAGTGAGCACCAATTGCGCTCCGCTGTCTTCGATCATGAACCCGAGTCGTTCGCGGGGATACAGCGGATCCATCGGCACATAGGCTGCTCCGGCTTTGAGAATTCCCAGCAGCCCGGCTACCATCTCCAGCGAGCGTTCCATGCACAGCGCCACGCGGCTTTCCCTCTCGATGCCCTGCGATCTCAGATAACGGGCAAGTTGGTTGGCTCGTTCATTGAGGAACCGGTAGCTGTACGACGCGCCGTTCCACACCATCGCGACGGCATCCGGCGTGAGTCGTGCTTGTTCCTCGAACAGGTGATGGAGGCAGGAGTCGTGTGGATAAACCGCGGCCGTATTATTGCACTCCTCAAGTACGTGTCTTCTCTCATCCTGACTCACCATGCCGAGTTCGCTCACGCGGGCTTCAGGAGTCCGCGTAATCTGCCTCAGCAATTCTTGAAAATGCCCGGCCATGCGCGCAATGGTTTCACCGGCAAACAGGTCCGTGCTGTACTCAAACACCGCGTTTAACGTCCCATCCCCCATCGCAATCAGCTCAAGAGTGAGGTCGAAGATGGATGTTTGTGTGCTTGCCTCGATCCGACGGACATCCAGACCATCCAGCCGGCAAAGATCGGGCTGATCCTCTTCCAAGATCAGCATGACCTGATACAGCGGGGTATGGCCGAGGCTGCGCGGCACGTGCAGCGCCTCGACCAACCGCTCGAACGGAAAGTCTTGGTTGGCCTGCGCTCCGAGCACGGTCTTCCGGACTTGCGTCAGCAAATCAAGAAAGGAAGGGTTACCCGACAGATCGACACGCAATGCCACGGTGTTGACGAAGCAACCGATGATCGATTCGCATCCAGGCTGTGATCGGTTGGCCACGGGCGTACCGACACAAAAGTCGGACTGTCCGCTATGGCGGGCCAAGAGCACGTTGAACGCAGCCAGAACGGTCATGAACAGCGTCGCCTGCTGCTTGCGGCCGATCGCATGGAGCCGCCGTCCCACCTCCGCGTCTATCGTCCACGCATATCGCTCGCCCTTCTGCCCTTGGACGGCGGGACGCGGGAAATCAAACGGCAGCGCGAGCACGTGCGGTACGGATTCCAGCTGTCGACGCCAATAAGCCTCTTGCCGTTTCCACTCTGGGCTGTCCACGCATTCACGTTGATGGAGAACCGTATCCAGGTACTGTATCGGTAACGCGGGCAACGGGGAATCAAGCCCGCTCTTGAATGCTCGATACAACCGCCCCAATTCCCGGCCAAGAATGCGCATGGACCAGCCGTCGGCAACGATGTGATGAACCGTGAGCGACAGGACATGCTCTGTCGGGCCCAGCCGGATAAGCCGCACACGCATCAAAGGACCCAGCGCCAGATCAAACGGCTGACGCGATTCCTTCGACATCAACAGCCGGAGCTGTTCTTCCTGAATCGGCCCGGACATGCCTGTGAGATCCTCGACCGGCAGCGAAAGATCCAGATGCGGAGCGATGCGCTGTGTCGGTCGGCCGTGAAGGATGGTGAATCTTGCGCGAAGGATCTCGTGGCGCCGTACAATTTCAGCGAGGGCACGATGAAGCAGCTCAAAGTCGGGTGCGCCTGTGATCCTCAAGGCGACAGGAATATTGTTGAACGAGCTACCCGGTGCAAGTTGATCGAGAAACCAGAATCGTTCCTGCGAAAACGACAACGGAGCGGCGTTCTGCCTGCTCGCGGGGCTCTGCACTCTTCGCAATTCGGAAGGGGTGGATCGATACTCCGGTTTGATTTGGGCTGCTAAACCCGCGACCGTGGGAGCATCGAATAGAGATTCGAGAGGAAGATCGATCCCATAGATATCTTTCAACCTGGCGAGAACTTGCGCGCCGCGCAGCGAATCTCCTCCCAGGTCGAAGAAATTGTCGTGAGGTTGAATGTGAGAGCGGTCAAGCATGTGAGCCCAGATTTCGGCCACCGTTTCGATCACGCCATCGCCGCCATCATCGTCGGCAGGACCGATCCATTCTTCTTTCCCCTTCTCCTGAAATGTGGTTCGAATGGATTTCAGCTCTTGCGCAAGAAATTTTGTCCGACACAGGTGTCGCTGAACCTTGCCGCTTGAAGTCTTGGGGAGAGTCCCGGGCTTGATCAGAGCCACGGCATGTACTTGGATTTCATGATGCTCCGCGACGGCCCGATTAATTCCCGCCGCGACATGGTCAAGATCGACGGTGGGGCCACTGACGACTTCCTGCACCACAACCAACTGTTCCTCATCGTTGACGGGGATGGAAAAGGTTGCGCCACAGCCTGGTTTGAGAGATGGATGGCTTTCCTGCGCCGTTGCCTCGATGTCGTGCGGATAATGGTTTCTCCCGCGGATAATGATCAGATCTTTCAATCTACCGACCACGAACAGTTCATCGTCCTGGATCACTCCCAGATCGCCGGTCCGAAGAAATGGACCTTCTGCCGTATCAGCCGTCGTGGCCATGAATGTGAACGCTGTGGTTTCGGGGCGGTTCCAATAGCCTTTCGCCACGCTCGCGCCTTTGATCCAGATTTCACCGACCTGACCATGAGGGCAACGCGATAGAGTCTCTGGATCGACGATGACCACCTCCTGATCGAAAGCGCTTCGGCCGCATCCGACCAACCGCTGCGTATTGCTATCTGGCGATGACTCGATCATCTGCCCTCGCTCCATCGCAGCCTTCTCGATGGCTCTGAGAACAGGCGATGCGCCCCGATCACCTCCGGCCACAAACAAGGTCGCTTCGGCCAGCCCGTAACAGGGATAAAATGCCTCCCGCCTGAAACCACAAGGAGCGAACGTTTCCGAGAATCGCTCCAGCGTCCCGGCGTGAATCGGCTCAGCCCCGTTGAAAGCCACCGACCATGAGCTCAGATCCAGCGAATCTCGCTCTTCCGCTGAGATCTGGCGCACGCAGAGGTCATAGGCGAAATTCGGCGCGCCGCTGGTTGTCGCGCGATACCGCGAAATGGCGGACAACCAACGAAACGGCTTCTGCATGAAATGAATCGGTGACATCAGCACACAAGGTCTGCCGAGATAGAGCGGCTGAAGAACGTTCCCGATCAGCCCCATATCGTGGTAGAGCGGAAGCCATCCAAGGACCGTCGTCTCTTCGGTGTGGCCGAACGCCTGCTGAATCATGCGTTGGTTGTGCAACAGATTCTCATGACTGACCATGACTCCTTTCGGAGATCCGGTCGAACCCGAGGTGTATTGGAGAAAGGCAAGCGTCCGCGCCGTCAATGCAGGCGGCTTCCAACTGTTCTCAATGTCTGGGGGTAGAGCATCGGTCTCGATCCACTGCACCTTCCCGAATTCGTCCATTCTGGGATCTTGGCGGCACAGTCGATCGATGCTGGCGCGGACTTTCGCCGTCGTCAGGGCAAAGATAGCTCCCGAATCCGCAAGGACCGCTTGTAATCTTCCCAGTGTTCGCTTCCGTTGTGGAGGATAGGCCGGTACCGCGACGACTTCTGCGTACAAACACCCGAAGAATGCCGCGATATAGTCCAGACCCGGCGGATAGAGAAGAATCGCCCGTTCGCCCTGCGCTCCGAGCGATTGGAGCCACGCCGCGATGGCTCGCGCTTGGCGATCCAATTCGCCGTACGTGATTTCCGAAGCTTCCGAATCTCCATCAGTCAAAAAGACATAGGCGGATCGATTCGTGAAACGGTCCCCTCTTTGATGAGCGAGATCGACGAGCGTCGTTATGCCTTTGCGCTCTTCGGATGCCAATGCAGCCTCCCTCAGGCGTTAAAGACACACCAGAATCGTGGGATGCCGGTTGCCCTTCCATCCCGAACCGCAGTGAACCTCTGTAGGGTTTCCCTCTTTGCTTCAGCCGGTGAGCTCGAAGGCCATCTGCATCGAAGGGAGCGGCAAGATCGCAGTCCCTTCTCTGATGACTGAAGCGCTCTTTAATTACTTAGACGGAAAACGAAGTTGTTTCCTCACTCATCTGCGCACCTTTTTTTTCGGGAGAACAGTTCTCTAGATCGCTACGAGTCGGATAAGCCTCGCACGACGCGCTCATTGCGCATCGCGTCTGAGAGAGTGCAAACTGACTGCTTGTTATGGAGAAGATAGTGAGGGTGATACTTTAATGAGGTACCAACTACGGCAGTTAGAGATGCACCGTAGTTGACCTCCAAGAGTCCGGCAGGATTTCAGTTTTTGTCCAGTTTTCTGAGGAGCCTTCATAATGGTTCTCGCAGGCCAAGAGAAAACCCTCCGTTCGTGCTGAGCCTGTCGAAGCACACCGCAGCCTGCTAAACGACTCTCCATTAGTTGAACTCCAGCTTCACGGAGCCGATCACAGTGAACGGCGCACCGGTATAGACGATCTCCCGGAAATTCTGAGTGCCGGTAAAGTACCGCTGGTCCAGCACGTTGGTGAAGTTCAGGGCGGCAATCAAGTTGGTTCTGGTAAAGAATTCCGGCTTTCGGTAGTACACTGCGGCATCCATGCGGACATACCCGGGGAGTTCGAACGGCGCCTGGCAATTGGCCGGATCCGTACATTGGAACACCCCGTTTCGCTTGCCTTGCGCATACATCCCAAGTCCACCGCCAAGACCTTTCAATGGACCATCCTGCAGGAAATAGGTCGTCCAGAGGCTGCCTTGGTGTAGGGCAGAGTTGGGCACTCGGCTGCCTTCGAGGAACAGCAAATCCTGCGTGACTCGCGCGTCGATGTAGGCATAATTGGCGATAATGTCCCATCCTGGCAAAATTCTTCCCGCTACGTCGAGCTCAATCCCCTGGCTGCGCTGTTCACCAGTCGCCACGGAAAATAAGAATCCGTTCAGAGGATCTCCCGTCAAGACATTTTTCTTCTTGATGTGAAATCCAGCCACTTTCGCGCGCAACCGGTTCTCGAGAAGCTGGAATTTGACACCACCTTCATAGGCTTTTCCCCTTTCGGGATTAAACAGGGTCCCGCTGATGCTTCTGGGTACGTCTGTCGTTGGGGCGAAGGATTCTGTATAGTTAGCAAACAGCGCGATCGGCTTCCATGGCTGATAGGTCAACCCAATTGATGGACTGAACGCCAGATTGGTTTGGCTGTCCTCAGTCTGATTCGGATCCAAGTCGTGAGGACGATTGACGAGCGTTTGCTTAAAGTAATCAAAACGGCCACCTCCATGCAGGTGAAGATTTTCGAGGAGGCTCACATGATCTCCAAAATAAAATCCCAGAATGTCGTTGACGTTTTTGGTATTACTGAACTTCGTCAAAGGTGTGTTTAAGAATGAACGGTCAGCAGGGTTGAAGATATTGATATAGCTGAAAGGGATGACACCTGGGGCAGAGGTATCCCCGCCGAAATCGCCGGACGCCGAGGCGGAAGAGACTTCGCGCCCTAGTTCAACACCGACAATCGTCTTGTGCTTGATCGAACCGGTAGAGAATTGCCCATGCAATTCGTTTTGCAGATAATGGCTCTGGACTGTCGTCGGAATATGATACTGTGCCAGATTGAGAATGCCATCGTTTTCATCTCCGACCAGAAAATTGGATTCCCGACTGAAGTATTGGTTGCCCGTCACAGCTGTTCTGAACGCGGTACGCCACCTAAACATGTTGTTGAAGTCGTGCAGAAGGGTCAACGTGGCCTTTCCATGATTGGTCTCCTGTTTTCTTGTCGGATCGCCCAAGAAACGCCCGATGGGAATCGGCGCCACTCCGCCGCCGATCGCCACGAGACCACGGTCGATCGGCCTATTATCATAAAGATATTCGCCTTCGAACCGAAATGTCGTCCGCGGTCCCGCTTCCCAACCAAAGGTAGGGGCGAGAAAGATCCGTTGTGAACGCACGCCTTCCCGATAGCTACCGGCGTTTTCGTACAGACCGTTGAATCGATAGGTGAGGGTTTTGCTTTCGTTCAGTGGTCCGCCGATGTCGATAGTGGGGCGATAGAGATCGTAATTGCCGAGAATCATTTCGGCCGAGTAGTACGGATTCCTCAACGGCGCTTTCGTAATTTGATTGATGACGCCGCCCGGATCAGATCGACCAAATAGATAGGACGGTGGGCCCTTAATTACCTCGATGCTCTCTATATTTATGACATCGCGCTGAGCTCGAGAGCTATATGTGCTATCGTCACGGAACCCGTTCTTAAAGACATTCAGATCAGACACAAAGCCGCGAATCATGAAACTGCCACCTCCGCCGCCCTGCGTGCTGGATTGAGACACACCGCTTACATTTCGCAGAGCCTCGTCGAAACGGATAACTTTTTGATCTTCCATCACTTGCCTGGTGACGACCTCGACGGATCGAGGCGTGTCGTGAACCGGCACAGGAATTCTGGTCGCGCTCGAGACCTCGTCAACGGTATAGGGCTCTCTCCGCTCACGTCTTTCTTTCACCACAATTTCGGATATTTTTATCGGCTTCTCCATTGTGGTGTCGATCGACCCAGCCGCCGGCTCGGACTGCGTACTCTGGCTTTCCCCGATCAACGGCGAGACCGCGCCCAGCATCGCGACGCCCGGCAAGAGCGTGACGGCGTTGGGCTCGGTCAGGCGATACGTCAGTCCTGTTCCGGCCAACAGCGTTTGCAGCGCCTCTTCGGGTGTGTGACTTCCGCTGATACCTGAAGAGGTACGCCCGACAACAGATTCAGTCGGCACACTGACCTGCCAGCCGGTGACCTCGGCAAAGGCATTCAGCGCAGACCCGAGCGGTTGCACAGAAATGTTGAACTCAACCGGGGCGCTTGGCGTTCCCGATGGAACGCCTTGTTGCGCGAACAGGTCGTCGGCAACCGTCATGATGAGCACAAGAGGCAGTACGCCCCAGCATACAGTTTGCAGCCAGGCACGAGACCATCGACCGTTGCGATCGTCGTATCGCGCAAGACCTCTATTCCCTTTTCGTCCTTCTTTCTCCATTCAGATCAGCGCCTCCCGTTCTTGTCCATCCCTCTATAGACGGAAGGCGACGCGATTTCCCTCACCTGCGCTGAAGCTGAAAACAGTTGGAGAAGAAATTTAGAAGAGAATCACGACACGATCGGTCAGGCCGACCTTTTGAACCGGAAGGGTCTGGGTCAGAAGAGACAGGGCTTTCGCAGGATCTGCAAGATCATAGGTGCCGGTCACTAGCATTTCGCCGATGGCGTGGTTCCACAGGACGATTGTACCCGGGTAATATCGGCGTAATTCATCGATCACCTGCGCGAACGGGACACCATTGACCACGAGTCGCCCACGCATCCAGGCTGAGGCCGCTGAGACATCGACGGCGTACGGGTGCCCGAGGCGGCCTTGCTCCATGCGGATACTCGATCCGGAAGTCACGGTGGCCGGGGGAATAGCCTCGTGTCCAGCACCGGTCGCATCGACTACGACTGCGCCTTCGATCACGGTCACCTGATCTCCGCCCGGCTCCGTTCGCACGACAAACGCCGTTCCAGTCGCTCGCGTGGCGGTGTCGGCGCTTTCCACGATGAACGGGCGATCCGAGTCGTGCCGGACGTTGAAGAAGGCTTCGCCTTTGAGCAGGCGGACTCGTCGAACCGTTCCGTCAAACGAAAGAGCGATCGCTGACTGAGTGTTGAGGGTCGCGATCGATCGGTCCGGCAATTCGACAGCGCGGCGCTCGCCCACGCCGGTCCGATAGTCGGCCTGCCACCGCGTCGCTAGATCGAACGATATCGCGAGAATCGCAATGAGGATCGCACAGGTAGAGGTCAGGATCGACCACCATCGACGAGAAACGGTGTTCACCTTGAAGGCACAGAACTCGGCTTCCGCCGCGGCGACCGCCGCCTCACGCAGTTCTAGATCGTCCCATACGCTGAAGACCTTCTGAAACATCAGCGCATGCGCAGGACTCTGCGCGTGCCAGGCATCGAATGCTCGCCGGTCCTCCGGCGAGAGGGCATCATTCCGCAACCGGATGACCCATGACACGGCTTCTTTCCGGAGCCTGACTTCTTCTGCAGATGGAAGCATGCCGCCTGAATCGTCTGTGCGCTGCATGAATCGGCTTCGCCGGCATGTGCCGGACGAGACCGTACGTAGTGTACAGTGTGACGAATCGGCTGGGCAACTTCCTCACTCGACTTTGTTCAATGCTTCGAGTGCTTCGCAGCTCCGATCCAGCGCGCGCATCAGCAACTTCTCCACAGCGCTTTCCGAAATGTTCATGCGCGTCGCGATCTCTTGATAGGAGTACCCATACACTCGACAGAGCAGAAAGGCTTCGCGGGTTCGGGATGGCAAACGTTCAATCGCTTGAAGGACGATTCGAAACCGCTGTTTGCCGAGTAACTCACGTTCCGGAGAGGGGGTCTGACAGGGCACCGCCAATGCGGCATCCAAGCTATCGATCGCTTGGACACCGTTCTTTTCTTTTCGTAAATGATCGATCGCCAAATTCGCGGCAATCCGGTGGAGCAAGGCGCGTGGCTGCTCGACGGCCTGCCGATCTCCCACCCGAAGCAGCCGTACATAGGCATCTTGCACAAGGTCGGCAGCCGTCTCGCGCGACTTCACCATGCCGATTAGTCTACGTGTAAGTTCCTCACGGTATTGATGAAACAAGTCAGCAATCTGCTCATACGTGAGTGGCTTTGGAGCGCCCGCAGTGCTATAGACGTTGTGCGATGCTGCGAGCTGTGTTCCGTCGTGACTTGGACTTCGTGTCTGCATCATGTAGTTCCTTTAGATTCCTCGTGTCGATTCATCATTCATGATTCTTCTACGGCATATCCGGGCTCTTTTCGACGGTAATCGTGACCGGAATCTCAGAGACAAATGACCACACCCACATCCCGGCGACAGCCGAAATCAGGATGGCAAACGCCGCGGCCAAACTGATGAATACGGCAAGATCATCACGAGATCGGAGGCGATATCCCTTCACAGAGAATCCTTCGACTGTCCTCCACGAAGACGACGTCCATGTTCGCCGCAAGCGTAATCTTGCACGCGCCCCTCGCCATCGAGCGTCTCGTCTCCATAGCTCGCTCGGATCAAACACTACCGCGTCCCTTAGTGACACACTTGGGTGGAGGTCAACTGCGCAGCTATCGGTGCCTGATTCCCAGAGGGCTGCGCCACGATCGCCGCAAGACGCCGTATCGATTCGGCAAAGACCTGAAACTCGTCGCGTGTGAAGTGAAGCGTAACAGAACCGACCGTCACGTGCAGCTTGCCGCAGTCGCACAGGACCAGCTTCATCGCCCCATCGATTTGTAATGTATTCTTCATAGTATCTTCCCCTTTCGTGGATCAATGACCGCCTTATTTGTAGACGCTACGATTCACCACTGTGATGGGCCGACCTAAATACACTTGAGTCTCCCTGCGATGCCATCCGCAGTTGACGCATCTCCAACAATGCGTTTGGTAATAATCGAGCGATTGCTCACCGATAACGAGGCCTCCGCATCTTTTACAGTTTGGTGTCATGACTCCTGCTCCTTAGTCCTCCTGACTTTGATACCCAATAAAAAGCCCAAGGCATCCTTCGACACCTTGGGCTCCGGTCGATACGACCTCTGGCCTCGTTCCCGCGACTGCTAGTGAGTTGCGGGAGGTTCGCTGCTGCATACACACTTATTTGATATGAATTCTCAATATCATAACGAAGATAATTTTGTCAACCAGTTATTCCGGAGAAAGATTCACATCCCGCTTACACGGGCAAAGCACCACACCGGTGGCGACCCCGATCAGTCCGCTTTCCCAGGATCGCGGCAACATTTTCCCAAGAGCAACGCCACGGCGATTCAACGGTACACCGGAATAAGTCCAGCTACTGCACCTAAACCGATCAAATAAAGCAGAGCGAAGTGCTATTAGCTATTGGGTAAGATGGTTCTACCGGAACTGTCGGTTAGATACAGCAAGCTCTTTTGAAGGCACTGATTGGAATAAGCGTTTCCGATGAGCCTGCCGCTTCAGCCACCACATGCGAAGCGCAGTGACGTAGAGCGCGAGAGGGACAAACCCGGTGAAGAAAACCATCCATCGGCCGGTGAGGCCGAACGCTTCGCCGTTGTGCAGGGGAAAGAGCCAGGCCAAGAAGGTCTCGCCGCCGGTAAACTGCCGCCAATCGTGGACTCGAAGGATCTTGCCGCTGTATTGATCCAGCCACACCTGGCTTTCGCCGCCCGATGCCCGTACCTCGCCCGGCTGGCGCAGGGCGAGGTGATAGACGCCGGTGTCCTCGTGGGGCATGCTGACGGACCGCAACTCCCCTTTCGGGAAAATTTGACGTCCGAGCGCGACGGCCTGCTCAACGGACAGTGGCTGTGCCCCGGCAATGGGAAGAGAGCGCATCGTTTCTTCCTCGGGAAATTCCTGAACCGCTGAAAAGACACGAACAATCGGGACCACATAGTCGGCAAATTCCAGATAGACGCCGGTGAAGGCCAGCATTCCCAGGATAATCGCGCTATAGAACCCGCTGAGTTTGTGCCATTCATAGTGCCGGCGGATGACGCTCCCGCCCGATGTGAACGTCAGTGCCCGGCGGAGCCGACCCGGGCGCGGCCACCAGAGGTATAGGCCGGTGATGATCGAGATGAGCAGGAAGATGGCGACAAACCCTAAGATCGTCGCGCCGACATCGTCCATCAGGAGCGATGCATGCAGATTGTAGATAAACGAGACCAGATACCCGCCCCATTCGCGGCCTCGGCTCAGCACTGCCCCTGTGTAAGGATCGACCGCCACTTGCAACCAGCGGGGATCATCGACTTTATCGGTCGACATCTTGTGCCAGGCAAGAAAAACATCGCGCTCATCCGTGGGAAATTCAATGCTGTCCAACCATCCTTGTGAAGGGCCGGCGGCCTGGGCTGCAGCGACAATGTCATTCAGCGGCCGGTATGGACCCGCGCCGCTCGTCGTCACCAATGCCGGATTAAACCATTCGTCGATGGCCTTATAGAAGACCAAGAAGCTGCCGGTGAGACTCATCAACACAAATAGCCCGCCGCCGAACAGCCCGAGGTATAAATGAAGCTTGAGCCAGAATGTTCGCAACTTGAAGTGATGCTGCCCCAACGCCGGCGGAGAGCGGGTTTCAGTGGGAGCAGGCGGGTCGGTCAAGCCCGGCTGCGTTAGGGCGGTTGTCAGTCGCTCGGTAATCATGACGGTGGTTCAGTGGATGTAGCGAGGAGCTGGTCTGCGTGTGAACAGACCCACCCATCCACTTAAGCCGGTGAAACGCGCAGAAAGCTCACCTGGCTCTGCTCCTCAGACCTCAGAGGTACGGCTTCGCAGAGCCGCCCTCGCCATCTCTTCCGACAGTAAAGCCGTGCTGACTTCATGGAATCAGCCTAGAGAGGGACCTACTACAGCGGGAGGCTATCGATGTAAACCAGATCGTTCAGGCGGCTTGCCGCCGATGGCCGACGCATGAATTCGGACGAATCGCCTGCAGCGTGCACACTTGATAACCAGACTCTCGCCTTGCCAGCGCGCCATCAGCTTCCCACAGTGGCAACGAACATCCACGCCCGATGCCGCCGACGCATACGATTCATTCACGAGCCTACCTTGCGTATCTCCAAAGACGTTGGACGAAACATCCTGCGTTCTCAGCATGCCGACTATTAGGAGTCGCTCATGGATGAAGCCTCACCGAGCACTCAAGACAGTAAGGCATGGGAATGTCTACTTGAATGTCAGTTTTTTCAGCTCTGCAGCCGGCAATTCGACCTCTCCGAATTCGGATTGTCCTTTGAAGCTGCCTGCGACGGCCAAGATAAACTCCCCCGTCTTGCCGTCGTTGAGCGTAATGGTCACGTTCGGCGCTGTGCCATTACCGGACGGCTTAAGATCAATATGTTTGATACCGTCAAACTTGATTTTGACCGTGGAAGTGCCGCGTTTCACGGGCAATTCGCGCATCTCGTGCGGGACGAACGCCGTTTCGCTGATCTTTTCTTCGTAATAGAAGATGACGTTCTTGAGGTCTGTTTCCACGCTCTTGGCATCGACCGCCGCGGCGTGGAAGGCTTTGTCGCTCTTGCCTTGAGCCAAAGCTGGAATGCCGAACAGACTCAGCGTTCCAATGACAGATAGGAATGACGCGGAGCGAATGAGTGAGCGGATGATCGTCCGGCGATTCATTATGATTCTCCTTTGTGCGTGTTCCACTCGACGAGAGTTTCCTGCTCCGCTGGTTACCCTTCCAAGTGATAACTGATCGGAACCAGAATGGTGATAGAGGCTTTCTCCAACTGATATTTCAGCGTCAAGGGCGAGGCTTTCCTCATGACCACCAGCGCCTCTTGATCCAGCAGCGCGTGTCCTGAACTTTCAGCGACCCTGAGATCTCCCACCGTGCCGTCCGCTTTGATGACTGCCTGCACGACGACCTTCCCCTCCCAGTGGTTGGTTCTCGCCAGCGTCGGATAGCGCTTCAACTCTTCGATCCGCTTCCACAGCATGTCGCGGAGCCAGCCGTAATCCGCTTGGGTTCGGCGATACTCAACCTGCCGATATTCAACCGTTCGGTGCTCGACCGCAGGGCCTGTCGCTTCAACAGCCGCGGCTTGTTCGATTGCCGACTCCGTGGTTTGTATCGGCTCCGCCATCACGACTTGAGACATGACCGTTCGGCTTTCCGCCGACTCCACCAGAGGCTCCGCGTTCACGGCAAGGTCCCTGACGACCTCCGTCGGCTCAGCGGCAACCGGCGTCGGTTGCGGGGTTTGATGGACGATCGGCTGAGTTGTCTTTCGAATAGGCGGGTTCGGCTTGACCGGCGTAGGCGGCGGCTGAACGATCTTTTCCACCGGCGGCAATTCTGGTTGTGTCGGTTCCGCTGGGGCCGTCGCTTCCACCATCGAGACGTCCCACTGAAAGAGGTCTCGCGGAATCGGCTGGTCACTCTCCGCCATGAACAAAAAAGCGCTCGCCACGGCCACGGCATGAAGGAGCACGGATGCCGTCCACCCATGGGCCTGCTCGGTAGAGGCGCCGGCGGTCAATCGATCGAATTCGATGGTCGTCATGATCGCAGGACCTCAAGGCTCACGTGCCGGAATCCAAGTCCTCTCACTTCATCGACCACTCCCACGAACCGCTCCAAGACCGTGACTCGATCAGCCCGCAACACGACCGCCGACTCGCGTGGATGTCCGTTCAAGACAGTCGTCAGTCCATGCTCCGGGACCGGTTGGTCGTTCACAAATAGCCGGCCATCGGATGTCAACGTAATCATCAACGGCACGTCTTGGTGATCGCTGACTTCTTTCGCTTTCGCGAGCTCGACCGGCACTTGCCCTGTCGAAATGAAGGTCGCCGTGGTCAAGACAATGACCAAGAGGACCAGCATCACATCCACGAGAGGAATGACATTGATCTGATTGAGCTCACGCTCCATGCTGCACCTGGTACAGCGTGAGCAATTCGGAGACACGCCGTCGGAGGATGTTGTTCAGCACGACGCACGGAATCGCCACCAGCAGCCCAACAGCCGTCGCCTTGAGCGCCAGACTCAATCCGACCATGATCGCGCTGACCGCCATCGTTCCCGAGGTGCCCATCGTATGGAACGTCAACATGATGCCCAACACAGTTCCCAACAGCCCGATGTAGGGCGCATTGGCAGCCACCGTCCCGATCACGACCAATCGTTTCGTCAGGGCTATTTCCATAAGTTGAATATTGTCGAATTGATTCATCGCCACACGTCGATAATAGAGCCACCGTTCCACCGCTACGGCCAAGGCCCACAGGCTGAGCGCCACGAGCAGTCCAATGATTCCGTAATCCACCAAATCTTTAAGCTGGTCCATGTTGCGATTCCTTCTTTCTCGTTCGACGCGCAGTCTCCCGATGACACCACCTCAAATAGAGGACGATTGAGCGCACAAAACCCTCACCGTGAAATTGCACAATCTTCACGCTTCACGTCGATGATTCTTCTATTTCACCTTCATCCATCAGAAAATAGAAAAGCCCAAGCCGCCGTCTGGCAGTCTTGGGCTCTGGACGTAAAGTCCTCTGGCCTCTGACCGAAGTCTAGATCATTCTTGCCTCGGATGCGATTCTGATAACTAGTATCAATAGTCTACGGCATTGTGTCTTGTCAATCCCCCTCCAGATCATCCAGAAAACTCCTCCTTCGAAAACTGATTCCACATGGTCTTTTGCAGAGGCCTGGAGAAAATCCGACGCGCCGTTGATTTTGGTCCGGCGTTATCGTCTTTGCCTGATCGAACTTCCTCTTGATTCATCGCTCATGCTACGATACGCCGATGTTGATCGACACTCATACCCACTTGGATGATGCCCGCTACAACGAAGACAGAGAGACAGTCATTACCCGCGCACGGGAAGCCGGAGTTGAGGCGTTCGTCACCATCGGCTGCGATCTGACGACCAGCCAAGCAGCCGTCGCGCTCGCCGATCGATATCCCTTCGTGTACGCGTCCGTCGGGGTCCATCCACACGAGGTCAAGCACATCCAAAGCGACTGGTACGATGAGTTCCGCCGTCTGGCAAAGAGCGAGAACATCGTGGCCTATGGCGAGATCGGCCTCGACTACCACTACAACCATTCTTCACCGAAGGAACAGCGTGACCGCTTCCGTGAACAGATCCAGCTCGCGCACGAACTCAGGCTGCCCGTGATTATTCACACGAGGGAAGCTCAGGAGGATACGATTGCGATTTTAAAGGAAGAGAAGGCGTCAGAAGTCGGCGGAGTCTTTCACTGCTTTTCAGGGGATGCTTGGCTGGCGAAAGAAGCGCTGGATCTCGGGTTCTACTTGTCGTTTTCGGGAATCGTGACGTTTCAGAATGCGGCGCCCTTGAGGGAGATCGCCAAGAATACGCCGTTGGATCGCATCTTGGTCGAAACCGATTGCCCCTATCTCACTCCGGTTCCCTACCGCGGGAAGCGCAATGAACCAGCCTATGTGTCGCAGGTCGCGAAACAGTTGGCCTCCCTTTACGATCGGTCTATAGATGAAATCGCCGAGCGGACCAGTGAAAGCGCAAGGAGGCTGTTCAAAATCGTTTAAGCCGGCGGTCACGCTGTCTTTGAGACTTTGGAAGCTTACGAGGATTCCCCTTCTTCTCCGATCCGCGCCTTGTGCGATCGTCGTCCCCCGAATCTAGTTCTTTATATGGCATGGCGCCGGCTGCGCCCGATGATACACGAAGCTTCTCCGCAAACTCGCGAGATCCCATGACAAAGGCGCCATGAGCGCGGACTGCATTGACGATTTCATGATCGGAACTGACCACGGCACAGTCCGCCCCATACTCCCGTGCCAACCGTTGGATGACCTGATCCGCCCGCTCACCCCGTTTTGAATAGATCACCTGCACTCCGGCACGATGCTCACGCTGTTCCGATGACCGGCCCTGCTGCCAGCCGTCGAACACGACGGTGATGAGGTGATTCTTTCGATGCCGATAGGCTGCGAGATCACGCACCAATGTTTCGCGGGCCGATTCAAGGTCTCCGGAAAGGCTTCCGGCGCCAGCCAGCAAGTTATACCCGTCGACGATCAGATGCGTCGGCATCCCTCACGCTATCGTGGCCATGAGCAGACAGTCAATCCGAATTCCGCATAGCCCGCCTTATTCATGACGGTTCGTGGCGAAATCGCGCAGTCGCGTGGCGAGACGGGCACGCGGAGCCCCGAGAAGCCAAGGCATACTTGAACAGTATGTCGAGGTTGCGAGGGGGCGAGCCTGCCCGCCGAAGGCTCGTCGTAGCCGCGAATCCGCGATTGCAGCAGAAGCGTTCATGAATAATGCGGGCTTACCAACCGGCGTAATTCTTGACAAGGCGGTGGACATCTGAGAATAGTTTCACAGTAGCTTCTTCCAAGAAGGGTCCATGCAACTACGAGATCCACGGCTGCGTTCCGTCAAGCCCCTCACGCTTTTCCTGTCCGGTGCTGTCTTCTGCCTGTCCGCGTACGGAACCCTGATCCAAGCGGCCTGGGCTTGGTCCTCCGATGATCACCGTCCTCTGACGGTGAAGTCGTCGAAACACAGCAGCGTCAAAGGAACGACCGCTTCCCTTGCTCCCGTGACCATTCGCAATTTCCGCATAATGACGAGCCCAGAGAGAACCAGACTGGTGTTGGACCTCGATCGTCACACCACTGTCATCGAACAGCAAGCGGCTAATCCAAGTCGAGTGGTGATCGCCCTTCCCAACGCATGGCTCGGCAGACCAGCGCAAACCAAGGCCACGGATGGGACCATTCCCTCACCCTTCAGAGTCACTCAACTGCCCCCCCACGCTGTCGCGGTGTCACTTCCGACCACTTCGTTCAGAACCTATAGGCACTTCACGCTTTCCCATCCGCCTCGCTTGGTCATTGACGTGACTCCGCCCATCGCGCAAGTCCCTGCCTACCGACTTGATCCGCTCGGAGTTCCGCAGCGGTCGACCGCTCCCGCTTCGCAACCCCTCACACCGCGCGCCAAGGGATACACGACCATTGTGATCGATCCCGGTCATGGCGGCAAAGATCCGGGCGCGCGGGGAATTCGAAAGACCGAGGAGAAGGATATTACCCTCAAGGTGGGGCTCCAGCTTCGTGAGCTCCTGAGCAAGCAGCCCGGCGTGCGCGTGTTGATGACCCGGGACCGTGATGTGTTCATTGAGCTGGAAGATCGGGCCAGGTTTGCAAACCGCAACGAAGCCGATCTCTTTGTCTCCATTCATGTCAACTCTCATCCGTCCCGCGCGGTCAAAGGGATTGAGATCTATCACTTCGGAGAGGCCAAGGATCAGCGGGCACTCGAGGTCGCAGCACGGGAGAACGGCACCCCGATCAGCAACACCGGGATCGGATGGGAATACCTCGTGGCAGATCTCTTAGCGACGAAGAAGTTCGAAGAGTCCCTCGATCTCGCGTGGAACGCAAAGGAAGCCATGGTCTCCCGGATGAACGGGCAATACGTGGTCACCGACCATGGCGTCAAGACGGCGCCGTTTTATGTCTTGAGGTTTACGAGTATGCCCAGTATCCTGGCCGAGATCGCCTATATTTCCAATTCCGACGAAGAAGACCTCCTCAGGAGACCGGCGTTTGTCCGGGATGTCGCTCAATCCCTCTACTATGGCATTGTTTCGTTCCTTGCCGATAATCGAGCGGATATCCGATAATCGCTTCGCCTATCGCCGGCCACGTGTTTCATGCCCATCGTCAAACTGATTCTCGAATATGACGGCACAGCCTATGCCGGCTGGCAGCGTCAGGCCGATCAGCCGACGATTCAAGAAGCCGTCGAGGCGGCCATCGTTGGCGTCACTCAAATGCACGCTACCGGTCATCGGCGCCGGACGCACTGATGCGGGTGTTCACGCGCTGGGGCAGGTCGCGAGCTTCCGTATCGACCGTGACATGACGCCCCGTGAATGGACCAGGGCGTTGAACGCCCATCTCCCGAAAAGCATCGTGGTGCGATCAGCCGCGCTCATGCCGGATACATTCCACGCGAGGCATTCGGCCAAAGGCAAACTGTATGAATACCGTATTCTGAATCGCCCGGAGCGTCCAGCGGTTGAACGTGATTATTGCTGGCATATCCATCGGCCTCTCGACGACGCCGCGATGAATCACGCAGGGCTTGCCCTGATCGGCTCGCGCGATTTTTCTTCCTTCCAGACCCAACCCACCGACAACGATGATCCGATATGCCGCCTGCAACGATTCACAGTCTTCAGGGAAGGGGACCGGTTGCGGATCGACGCCTATGCCGATCGATTCTTGAAGCAAATGATACGCTCGATCGTCGGGACGCTCGTGGAGGTCGGCATGAACAAACGCGCGCCGGAGAGTCTCAAGACCATCCTCAAGGCGCGTGATCGCTCGGCTGCCGGCAAAACCGCTCCCCCACAGGGACTCTTCTTGGTGCGGGTCGACTACGATTGACCGGCGTCACATTCATATTACTGACAATTACGTATCGTTTTGCTATGCTGCCGCCCAGACTTGCATCTCACCCCTCACCTTAAAGGAGATCCGGCATGTTGACATCCTTGTGAGTTCTCACACTTGGGTTGTTTGTACTCGGTCTTGGAGTGGCTCCGTTCGCCATGGCCGCACCTGGCCAGCACAATAAGATGATGACCTGCAACGACCAGGCGACTGCGAAGGGGTTTGGCGAGGGGAAAGGCGAGGAGCGGAAGGCGTTTATGAAGGAATGTCTCTCCGCCAAGCCGGAGAAAAGCGAAGCTGGAAAAGGGAATCAGCAGAACAAGATGAAGACCTGCAATAAAGAGGCGGGCGACAAGAAGCTGAAGGGTGACGAGTGGAAGAAATTCATGAGCGATTGTCTCTCTGCCTAGTCCGGATCATTCCGGCGCGGCGTCATGCCGCGCCGGAATGATTTCGTCCGCAAGCCTCCCAGTATCGATGACTTGTTACGGATGGGATTGCTCATCGAGATTTTCGAGTTTTTTGCGGAGTTCGATCAATTCCTGTTCAAGAGCGATCAGCCGGTCACTGATCGGGTCAGGCAGATCGACCTGATCCATAGTCGCATCCGGCAGACGTGTGCCCTGAGACTTGATGACGCGGGCGGGAACTCCGATCACAGTCGAATTGGCTGCGACATTCTTCAGCACAACGGAATTGGCCCCGATTTTCACGTTGTCGCCGATCGTAATCCCCCCGAGAATCTTGGCCCCGGCACCGACCACCACGTGATTACCCAACGTCGGATGCCGTTTGCCCCGCTCCTTGCCGGTCCCACCCAAGGTCACGCCTTGAAAAAGAGTCACGTAGTCGCCGATCTCAGCTGTCTCGCCGATGACGACTCCCATGCCATGGTCGATAAAAAACCCCGTCCCTATTTCGGCGGAGGGATGGATCTCCACGCCGGTCACCCAGCGGGCCAGCTGTGAAATCATACGTGGCAGAATCGGGACATCATGGACCTTCAACCAGTGTGAGATACGATACGCCAACAGCGCATGGAAACCGGCGTACGTAAGGATCACCTCCGGCTTGCTCGTGGCCGCTGGATCCCGATCAAACACGGCTCTTAAATCCTGTTTGACGATGTCAAACATGTCGGTTAATAAGTTGGAAGGTTGAAAAGTGTGAATGTTGGAAAGTCAGAATATCAACTTCGCCACTTGGAACTTTCGAACTTTCAGACTTTCTCACTTTGGATTTGCTCTTACTAAATAACTGATGAAACCCGACAGTGCCCTCGACAACTCTTCTGCTTGGGTCTTTGACGATATGAATTCCTGCCGATCAACATATTCCAACTCCTGCGCGACATACAATTGACTTCTAACTTCACCACACGATCCTTTGGCAATTCTCAGAAACCTGCAAAATTCAGCCTTGGACCCTCTTTCAAATCCTTCGGCGATGTTCGACATGGCCGAAATCGCCGCCCGTCGAATCTGATCCCGCAGTCCGAAGTCGTGAACGAACTTCCCTTTTCCGGTGATCTGGTAGACCGTCACAACCAGATCCTTGGCCATCCTCCACGCTTTAATGTCTTCGAACCGTTCAATCTTGCCCAATCTTGTTCTTCCCAGCCATCACACTTTCCAACCTTCTCACTTTTGAACTTCAGTCTGATTCAATTAAACACACCGCGTGCGCGATCATCCCCTCTTCGTGTCCGACCGCGTCCAAGCCTTCCCCGCTTTTGACTTTGACATTGACCAGATCCGGATCGATGCCGGCAGTCTCCGCAATTTGCTTCTGCATCGCCGGCAGATACGAGCCAAGCCGAGGAGCCTGGGCCACAATCACGGTGTCGATGTTGCCCACCCGATACCCCTTCGCGGTCAACTTCGCCATGACATCTTCCAACAGCTTCAAGCTTGAGATTCCCTTATACTTGGGGTCGGAACTTGGATAGTGCCGGCCGAGATCCCCTTCCCCCATCGCCCCCAATAAGGCATCGCACACCGCGTGAACAAGGACGTCGGAATCAGAATGGCCGAGCAATCCTTTTGTGTGCGGGATCTCAATTCCGCCCAAGATCAATTTTCGGTCCGGTCCAAGCGGATGGACATCGTAGCCATAGCCAATTCGCATCACTTATTCCTTATACCAAGAGTTAAAAAGTTTGAAAGTTCGAAAGTGACGAATTTGAAGTCAGAAAGTTCGAAAGTGACAAGTTTTAAAGTTGAACTCCATAAAGATGTTCTCTGAAAACTCCTCGACTTTATACTTTCTAACTTTGCAACCTTTCAACTTTTACACGTTTTGACTTGCTTTCCTCGCCGCCAAAATGGCTTCCCCGATCACCATATCTTCCGGCCTCGTCACCTTGATGTTTTCGCCGCTTCCCTCGACGACGGATACAGGATGTCCAGCCCACTCGATGAGATAGGCATCATCGGTTGCGCGAACCCCTTCCGCATGGGCCTTCCGATGGGCGGCCAGCAGCCAGTCTCGGCGGAAGGCTTGCGGGGTCTGCGCCAGCCACAAGGACTGCCGATCGACTGTGCGCTCAATGACGTGGTCGGCTCCCACTTGCTTGACGGTATCCTTCATCGGAAGAGCGATAATCGCTGCGCCCTTCTCCCGCGCTGACTGTACGACCTCCTCCACCATCCGTTCCGTGAGAAACGGACGGACTGCATCATGGATCAACACCACATCGACATCGTCATGGACTGCTTCAAGCGCATGCCTGACGGAGTCTTGTCGCTCGCGTCCTCCGGGCACCACTTTCGTCACCTTGGTAAAGTGATGCTTCGCCACGATTTCTTTGAGGCAATAGTCCATCTCGTTCTGGGGAACCGCCAGAATGATTTCATCGATGATGGAAGAGGCTTGAAGCGCACGGAGCGAATAGAGGATGAGGGGTTGACCGCCGAGGGCGAGAAATTGCTTGGGCACCGAGCCGCCCATGCGAAGGCCCCGTCCAGCGGCAGGGACGAGAGCGACAGTGCGAGTAATCACAAAAGCAAGCTCAGGTGATCGTTCTCATTATTGCCTGTTAGAAAGTTCAAAAGTTGGAAAGTTTGAAAGTGACGAGCTGGGAGTTGGAAAGTTCAGAAGGGAGCTTTGCTACTTTCTACCTTTCCTGCTTTCCAACTTTCTAACCTTCACACGGTCCCAGAAACGCTCATGGCCGAAGAGTGAGGTAGATCGTCCGCCCCTGCCGTTTCAGCAAGAGCAAGACCGCTTGATCCTTCGGCAGCTTGCCGGCGATCCGCTCAAAGACCTTCACGGATGTCACAGCTTGACGATTCACTTCGAGGACTATATCGCCCTCCCGGACGCCCAATTCTTCCGCCGCACTCCCGGGCCTGACCCGAACGATCACCACGCCTCGCTCATTCGACTTCAACCCAAACCGGCTCGCCAACTCTTCGGTCAAGTCTCGGACATCGAGGCTGGAGAGCACACCGGTCGGCGTGGCCGATTCCCCTCCATCGTCTTCGCCGTTTTGCGACATCGACTTGGGCTGTTCAACGATGGTGAGGTCGACTGTTTTCGCCTTCTTGTCACGAATAAACTTGATGGTGACTTTCTTGCCGACCGGCGTCTGGGCAACAGCATTGCGCAGATGCGTCGGTGAATCCATCGACTTGCCGTCATACTCAACGATCACATCAGCTCGTTCGAATCCAGATTTTTTCGCCGGACTGTCGTCCATGACATCACTGACAAGCACACCCTTTGTCTCCGTGATACCAAACTGGGATGCCAATTCCGGCGTCAACTCCTGAATAGAGACCCCGAGCCAGCCACGGACGACTTTTCCGGTTTGTACGAGCTGGCCCATGATGGACTGCGCCATATTGCTCGGCACGGCAAAGCCGATCCCCATGTTGCCGCCGCTCTGACTGAAGATGGCTGTATTGATCCCGACCAACTCGCCCCGCACATTGACCAAGGCTCCCCCGGAATTGCCTGGGTTGATGGCCGCATCCGTCTGGATGAAATCTTCGTACTCGGCAATACCCGCGGCTCGCCCAAGGGCGCTGACGATCCCCAAGGTGACGGTCTGTGTCAGTCCGAACGGATTCCCGACGGCCATGACGAACTCTCCGACTTCCAGCTTGTCTGAATCGGCCCAGGCTATGCTCGGAAGCCCTGTTGCCTCGATCTTCACGACGGCCACATCGGTCTTCGGATCGGTGCCGATCAGCTTCGCCTTAAATTCTCGCTTGTCCGACAGGGTGACGCGAATTTCATCCGCCTTGCCGACCACATGATTGTTGGTGATGATGAGTCCGTGTGATTCGACGATCACGCCGGACCCAAGCCCTCGCTCTTTTCGCTCTTTCGGGTGCTCGAACTTCCTGAAAAACTCGTCGCCGAAAAACTTTCTAAACAATGGATCATCAAACGGCGCGGTGCCGGAGCCTTCAGAACGTCCGCTCTTGGTCGCGTAGATATTCACCACTGTCGGTTTCACAGACTTTGCAATGTCCACGAATGTCTGATTGCTTCCGCTCAGCGCGGGCTGAGGGGCGGTCGAGACAGGTCTGGCGATGGGAGGCGACGGAGCAACAGAAGAGGAATCGGGGACCGCATGCCCCGTAGGCAACCAGCCCAGGTCCGAAGCCACCACAAACCCAATGATGATCCCGGCCGTCAACAAGGTGGCGGCGACGAGCCAACGTCTGGTTCCCTGACTCGGTTTCTTTTCAAAATCGACCTGATTCATAGTCGCGATTCGCTCTTCTGTAAGCTGAGCCGGCGCCTACTGAACCTCGCCGGCATAAATTCCCATAATGGTGTGGAGAAACTTGATGGCCTCCGCTTTCGGACGCTGGAACGAGTTCCGTCCGATGATCGAGCCGAAACCACCGCCGTTCCGAATGGCTTGAGCTTCTTCGAAGACGTTCTTATCCTCGCTCTTGGCGCCGCCGGAAAAGATGACGATCCGGCGACCATCGAACGAACTCTGCACCACATGCTTGACCCGTTCCGCCAAGGTCTTCATGGGAATCTGCTCGGCTTCATAGACCTTTTTGGCCGCCGATTGTTCGAGATGCGCGCTTGGGAGTTTGACCTTGATCACATGGGCGCCGAGTTGAGCCGCGATCTGAGCCGCGTACGCGACCACATCTATCGCGGTCTCACCTTCTTTGCTCAAGACCGATCCACGAGGATAAGACCAGACCACGACCGCGAGGCCATGCTCCTTCGCTTCTTCAGCAATCGCTCGGAGCTGCTCATACATGGGGTTGCAGTGAGAGGAACCAGGGTAGATCGTGAACCCCACGGCGGAACAACCCAACCGAAGGGCATCCTTCACACTACCGGTCACCGACGGCAGCGGATCCTTCTCGTCATGCAACACGTCGTGATTGTTGAGCTTGAGAATAAGAGGAATCTGTCCGGCAAAATGGCTCGCCCCGGCCTCAAGAAACCCCAACGGCGCGGCATAGGCGTTACATCCCGCCTCAATGGCGAGCTGGAAGTGGTAGTGAGGATTGTACCCACTTGGGTTCGGCGCAAAACTCCTCGCCGGACCATGCTCGAATCCTTGATCCACCGGCAAGATGACCAACTTCCCGGTCCCGGCCAATTTGCCGGATCGCAGCAAGCGGGCGATATTGGTCTTCGTCCCGGCATTGTCGCTGCCGTACCAACTCAGAATTTCTTGAACCCGGTCTCCCATAATTCCCTCCTCACGACATCACAGTACCACATAAACGGGCAGCTAGGCGTTCCCCTGAATATAGGCTTCGGCTTGCTCGACATCTCGTCGGCTTCCGATGATCAACGGCACGCGCTGGTGTAATTTCTTGGGCTCCACTTCCAGAATTCTCGATGTCCCCGTCGAGGCTTTCCCGCCGGCCTGCTCGACGACAAAGGCCAGCGGATTCGCCTCGTAGAGCAGTCGCAGTTTCCCGTCCGGTTTATCGACTTCACCAGGATAAAGATAGATCCCGCCCCCGAGCAACAGGCGATGCACGTCGGCCACGAGACAACCCGAATACCGGCTGCTGTACGGACGGCCTGTCGTCTTGTCGCTGACTTTGAGTGAATCCAAATACTTCTTCGTTCCCTCCGACCACTTGTGGTAGTTCCCTTCGTTGACCGCGTAGACTTTGCCCTTTTCCGGAATCCTGATCCTCTCGTGCGACAGGAGATATTCTCCGATATCGGGTTCGAGCGTAAATCCATACACGCCTTGTCCGACGGTGTACACCAGCATGGTGCTCGATCCGTACAGGAGATACCCGGCCGCGACTTGTTCGGTCCCTCGGCGCACCAATTCCTCTTCGCTGGGCAAACGATCGGCCCGGTCATACTTGAGCACGGAAAAAATGGCCCCGAGCGGCATATTGTTGTCCGTATTGGAGGAGCCATCGAGCGGATCGAACAGTAACATGTATGTGCCGTGCGGCCAATTGCCGGGCATCGAGATCGGCTTTTCCATTTCTTCCGAGGCCAGGGCGCAGACATACCCGCTGTGTTGAAAGACTTTGACGAAGTCATCGTTCGCGATGGCGTCCAGCTTCTTGACCGCTTCTCCTTGCACATTCGTGTCGCCGGTCGTTCCAAGAATGTTGATCAGTCCAGCGCGCCTAAGATCCTGCGAAATGAGCTTGCCGACCAGGCCAATCTGGGTCAACAAACTGGAGAATTCCTCCGTCGCATCTTGATGCGAGGCCTGATTCTGAACGATAAAGCGGCTTAACGTAAGGGGAAATTCTCGCATACTGGCGCTCAGTATAACGGGTTTGGCCCGTGCGAACAATAATCGATGTTCAATGTTTTTGCTCGGCCGAGCCCATTCCCTCCAAGCCGTGGACCAGATCGGCGACGATCGATCCAAGCACGACCTTCGCCTTCATTCGGAGCGGAGTCCTCCGCTCATCCGTGGTGACCCACACACGGATGTTCCCCTGATTCATGAAGAGGCCATGAAACGGCATGATCACGAGCACCCGGACAGTCTCCGCCTTCCCCCATGCTCCTTCAATGGTCTCGATCGCCTCGACACGCACCTCGACGGGACGATTTTTCTTGTCATGATACACGTTCATTTTCAACGAGGCGCCAGGATTCGGCGGCAAGACCGTACGCGTATAGTACAAGCATGACATGATATCCTGTGTCCCGGCTGGGATGGGGAGCGACTCCGTCGTGCCTCCCCGGACGGCCGTGACCATGCCCTCTTTTTGATGGAAGACATACTCGATGTCTTCTTTCTTTTTGCCTTCGCGCCGACGGAACGTCATATGGTCCGGAGCCAATGTATCCAAGGCCAGTTCAGATTCCACGCGATTGTCGACCGGGAAAAACTTGGTGATGATCGGCGTTGATTGTGCGGTCCCCACCAGCTTGGCGGCGGCTCTATCTTTTGGATTCTCCATTCGGGCCACCTCCATCACCGCGATCGCCGCTGTCAGGTTGAGCCAAGAGACCTCGTACGTCAGCCGCTCTCCAACCTGGAACGGACGCTTCGCTTCGCCTAGAGGTTCAGCTTCAATGGAGTCGGCAGAAAGTCCCAGAACCAAAACAGTCGCTATTACGGTGGCAGATATCGGTGACCATGCCCCAAGCAGACCGGGCATGGATACGGCTAGCACTCGAGGGCTCGTTTTGCCTCGGCGAGTTCATCCTCGATAACCGCTCGAATGTCATTGAGTTGTGCGGAGGATGTCGCTTCAAATCTCAAGACTAAGGCCGGTTGGGTGTTGGAAGCCCTGATCAGCCCCCAGCCGTCATCGAATATCGCGCGGATGCCGTCGATCGTGATCAGATTATGGAGCGCCAGTTTCCTCGGCCCGAGGCCCTGCTTGGTCTTCAAGTACTCCGTGAATTTATGGCGAATCCGTTCAACGACATCGAACTTGACGGTATCAGGAAGGTCCACTCGTATCTCGGGGGTGACGACCGACCGAGGCAGATCGGATACTAAAGCCGACAACGGCTGTTGGGCATTCGCGAGGATCTCAACAAGCCGGCACGACGCATAGACTGCATCGTCGTACCCGAAATACCGATCCGCAAAAAACATGTGCCCGGACATTTCCCCGGCCAAGACCGCCCCCTCTTCTTTCATTTTCGCCTTAATCAGCGAATGACCGGTCTTCCACATGACGGCGCGCCCGCCGCGCTTGGCGATGTCATCGTAGAGACTCTGCGACGCCTTCACTTCCGAGATGATGGTGGCGCCGGGTTTCACCGCCAGGATGTCACGCGAGTAGAGGACCAACAGGCGGTCCCCCCACAGCACCTGGCCCTGCTCATCCACCGCCCCGATTCGGTCCGCATCCCCGTCATACCCGATTCCCACATCGGCCCGGTGAGTTTTGACCGCTTGCATCAAGTCGAAGAGATTCTCAAGTACCGTGGGGTCCGGATGATGGTTCGGAAAGCGCCCATCGAGATCGGAATACAACGCCGTCACCTTACACCCCAATAACTCAAGGGCTTGCTTGGCGACGATCGATGCCGCACCGTTGCCACAATCAATCACGACGTGTAATCGATGAGCCTTGACGTGGGAGAAGCTCTTCTCGATATAGGCGAGATAGTCAGGAATAATCGGATGCTCGGAGAGATGCCCATTCCCCGATACGAACGCGCCTGCCTCCATCACTCTTCGAAGTTCCTGAATTTCATCGCCATGAATGGTCGTGTTACCGACACATATCTTGAACCCATTATACTCAGCCGCGTTGTGACTCCCGGTAATCATGATGCCGCCGCCGACCGGCAGGGTAAACAATGAAAAATACACCAGCGGAGAGGTACAGATTCCGATGTCGATGACATCCAGCCCACCGGCCAGCAACCCCTTGAGTAGAGCCTTGTGCAGAGCCGGAGAGCTCAATCGACCGTCACGCCCCAGGCTGATGGTCTTGATGCTACGCGCACTCACATACGTGGAATAGGCTCGGCCCACTCGTTCGGCCAAATCCTCGGTCAATTCGCTACCGACGATTCCTCGGAGATCATATTCGCGGAATAGTGCCATGGGCCTCGTTAGAAAGTTAAAAAGTTAGAAAATTAGAAAGTGGGAAAGTCGTAAAGTTGACAGCGCGCATTTGAACTTTCAAACTTTTACACTTTTTGAACTTCCCTGCGCCTCGACGCCGCGTCCATAATCATCCTTGAAGCGAACGATATCATCCTCGCCGAGATAGGGTCCGTTCTGCACCTCGATGATATGGACCGTCTCCTGCCCGGGATTTTCCAGGCGATGTTTGGTCTTCACCGGGATGGCCGTGCTCTGTCCGACCTTCAAATCGAAAACCTCCTGATCCCTTGTCACGCGCGCAATGCCGGCGATCACCACCCAATGTTCGCTACGTTGATGGTGCATTTGAAGAGAGAGCCGCCCGCCGGGATTCACCGTGACGCGTTTCACTTTGAATCCCGGCCCCTCCTCCAACACGGTATACGACCCCCATGGCCGTTGGACCGTCAGGTGTTCCAAATGTTCAGGCGCCTGCTGCTTCTTGAGAATGTCGACGATCTTTTTCACGTCCTGTGCCCGCGATTTCGGACAGACCAACGTCGCGTCAGGAGTATCGACCACCACCATGTCTTGCAGGCCGATCGTCGCGACGACACGCCGATCCGCATAGACGATCGATTGAGTGCTTTCAATGTCGATCACTCGTCCGGTCACCACATTGCCGGCCCTGTCCTTCTCCGCCACTTCGTCTAAGCTGCCCCAACTCCCGACATCTGACCATTTAAACGTCACCGGTACCACGGCTGCCTTCGACGACCGCTCCATCACGCCGGTATCGATAGAGACTGACACGATTCGGCGATACACATCGTCGATCGACTGCTTTGGGGCACCGTCCATCTTGAGTGTCCTGATCCGGTCCATCGCGGCGGCGATCGCCGGCTGATGACGGCCGATCTCCTCTAAGATCGTCGCGGCGCGCCAGACAAACATGCCGCTGTTCCAAAAATAGTGACCCGCCTTGAGGTACTGGTCGGCCTTCACGGCATTGGGCTTCTCCACGAATTTATGGACGCGATACCCGCGCAACTTGCCCTGTTTACCCAGCAGAGCGTTGCCGTTCGGTTTGATATAGCCGTACCCCGTTTCCGGTCGGATCGGCTTGATCCCAAACGTCACCAAGTAGCCATCCATCGCCAGTCGGCAAGCCAGTTGAACCGCGAGATCAAAGTCGCGCTGCCCTGTCACCACGTGGTCGGCGGGAACCACCAACATGAGACCTTCCGGATCGCGAGCCAGCACTTCTCTGGCGGCTACTGCGATGGCGGGCGCTGTGTTTCGTCCTTCCGGTTCAAGAAGAAATCCGTTCGTCAGTTCATCTTTCCAGTCGGCGAGTTGCACACGGATGAGGTCGGCTTGCGCCGCATTGGTCGAGACCAGCACGTTGGCGGCTGGGGCACAGCCTATGACACGTCGCATGGTCTGCTGAATCAACGTATGCTCCCCGCCGATCCGCAAAAGCTGCTTCGGGAACAGATGGCGACTCAACGGCCAAAATCTCGTCCCGCTCCCTCCCGCCATGATCACTGGATACAGTGGATGCGTGTGCGCCATGTCTTCCCCTCAGCTTCTCTGCTTCGCTGTTTTCGCCTCATTGCGCGAGAGCAGGATCATTTCCGCAAGTTCTCTCACCGCCCCCTCTCCGCCCTTCAGTCGGCACACATAGTCGACGATTTTCAACACTTGCGGAAGAGCATCCGCCGGGGCTGCTGACAGTCCCACTCCCTGCAAGGCCTCGATGTCATTCACATCATCACCGATGTACGCGACTTGCCTGAGTGAGAGACCATGTCGTGCCGCCATGTCTCGGATCACCGATAGCTTGTCCATTACTCCCTGATGAAGTTCCGGGATGGCAAGCTTTTCCGCGCGGCGGGCAACCAACCTGGTTCGTTCCTGCGTCACAATGGCCGTGATGAGGCCGGCCTTCTGCAGCAATTTGATCCCCATTCCGTCTCGGGTGTTGAACTTCTTCCACTCATCCCCCGACTCGGAATAATACATGCCGGCATCGGTGAGGACTCCGTCCACATCGGTAGCAAACAGGCGGATCTGCCGAAGCATCTCGTGAGAGGGATGCCCCGGGGATCGTTTGGCGGTTTGGCGCGTTGTCACAAGGAGAAATTAGCTCAGAACAATTGGGCAAGTGCCATCATACCTGGCAGGTGAATTTTTGCAAATCAAAATAAACCACAGCCTCTTGACCTGTATGCCGCTGCCTTAAAAAGGAGACAGGCCAAAAGGAGAATCTTGTCGTTTATACGGGCAGATCTTCAGGCGACAGCGCAAAGAGCCGTGGTGAAAATCCGAGGTCTCGTGCTGCATCGGCATGGTCAAATACCAGGTCGCGGTTCATGCGCTCTGCCATCTCCACTGTCCAATGCTGGTACCGCGGCAGCAGACGCAATACTGACACTCCTAGTCGGAACAACCACCGCGGGATTGTTACCAGGTGCGGCAATTTACCGACCGAGGCAAAGACGCGGCACACCATCTCCCGGTACGGCAGCGTTTCTCCCCCTGAGAGGTTGTACGTTTGGTTGGCGGCAGCGGGCACAGTCAGAGCCGACACAGATGCCGCTGCGACATCCTCAGCATGCACAGGCTGACGCAAGCCACCGGCCTGCCCCAACAGAGGAAAGAAGGCCCATCGACGTACAAAGCGGATAAGCTCCGTCAGATTCTTATCTCGCCCACGTCCATAGATCAACGTGGGACGTAGAATCACCCACTCAATACCGCGCGCCTCTGCCCAGACACGTAGCGCATGCTCGCCCTTGGCCAGGCGGCGCGCAATATGCTGCTCACCGCGATCGGACGAATCCTTCTTGACGAAAAGGCTGGTTGAGGACAGCGCCACCACTCGGCGGGCGCCGCAGGCCTCGATCATCGAAAAATACTGAGGCAACACCCAGATAGGAGCCACACACAACCAATTCTTGATGAGAGGAACTTCGGGGTGGGTCGGCAAAGAAGCAAGGAGCTGCAGCCACCTCACTCCCGGCTTAGTGATGCCGGCTGGTGGGTGCCTGGAAAACGCAACGGTGTGACGGCCATCTTTACTCAGTCGCGAGATCACGCATTCGCCGACCAGACTGTTTGCCCCCAGCAAGCCGGTCTTCGCGCATTCATCCACGCTGAATCCCGAGATGCCGCAGGGTAAGCAATGCCGAGTGGTATGACGCGACCATTCCAAATCGCAGCCAAATACCCAGTGCCACCAGCCACATCAACGGGCCTGGATACTGATGCCGGAAAAACTTGCGGTAAAACCGCATCATTCCGCGGTGCTTATGCCATTCGACAAATATCGGACGAGCGCGGCTGCAGGCCCCTTTGTCATGAACGATTCTGGCATCAGGCACAAACATGATTTTCCAGCCCTTGCCTCGCAAGGTCATGGAAATGTCCAGGTCCTCACAATGCAAAAAATAGCCCTCATCCCAATGCCCGACGTCTTGCATCGCAGCACGGCGAACCAATACGCAGGCGCCGGAAATCGCCTCGACCTCGATGGGGTGAGACGGCAGCGGCTGCTTGTGTAAGTGAAAATCAAAAAACAGACGTGGCCAACGGTCTGCAAAACGCGACAAGCCAGATGCACGAACGAAAGACCGCCATGGTGTTGGCACGGCCCGCCGCCCACCCGCTTGTTCGGTGCCATCGGGGTTGACGAGGAAACCACCCACCATTCCCACATCCGGATCATCGTGAAGCGCCCGCAACAGGCGCTTCACGGAATCCGCCGTCAGGACACAGTCGGGGTTAAGAAAAAATAGATGACTGCCGACGGAGGCTTGAGCTCCGATATTGCAGGCTGCGGCAAACCCAAGATTCTCTCGATTACGAACAATCTTGAGCCTCCGATCACGTGGAAACGCGCGTTCAAGCTTCGCCAAACTGTCGTCGCTCGAGGCATTATCGACCACAATCACTTCGTCCACCTGGTTCAAGGCGGACAAGACACAGCCGACAATGCATTCGCTCGCATTATAATTCACGATGATCAGCGATACGGTATCGGAGGTCGAACGTATCGCAAGATTGCCCGAGTAACGTGGCAATGAGGCGACTTGTTGTCCGGAGCTCGTCGTGCTGATCATTCTTATTCCTTAGCAAACTTTCACTATGCTTTGGCCAGTTTTCTAAAGTTAGGCCAGGTCTACCGCGCAAGTCAACTACGAGATTACCGCATAAGTTATCGGAGACAGGGCACTAGGAGAAACCCTAGTCTTTCTAAAACACAATTTTGAGATAGATTCTAATGTGGGATGGCTTATCTCGCTGGAATGACTTGCTTGTCCAGCAACCGCCAAATCTCACGCACTGTTGCGATGCGGGCCGATTGGATCGTCTGCCGCTTGCGCCACATCTTCGGCAAGCCTTTGATCGCATCCCACTTAGCACGCAATATCACCCTACCCTGGCCACGCAAGGTGAGCACCACCAGCGAACCCAGATTCATCGCTATGTGCAGCGGCAGAAATAAATAAAATAGCACCCCCGGCATGTCTTTGACATAGGTCCACACCAGATTGCGATGCCCGTGGTACACAGCAAACTCGCTATGCTGTCCCCCTGTCGTACCAGAGCCAACATGATAGGCCATGGATGCGGGCACATGGAGACAACGATGCCCAGCCAGCCTTAAGCGAAAACCGAGGTCCACGTCTTCCACATAGCAAAAGAAATCTTCATCGAAACTGCCAACCTCACGCAAAGCACTGCGCCGGTAGAGCGCCGCCGCCGCACAGGGCGAGAATACCTCGCGTATCTGCTCCGAAAAAGAAGCTACCGGTTCGCCATGTCCCAAGCGCCAAACCCGCCCGCTCATATGATATGAATCACCCACTCCATCCAATACAGCCGGATCAGCTGCTTTCACCAGCTTGCTGCCGAATGCGGCGAAGGCCGGATAGTCGCGTGCCGCCGACAGCAACGCCTCGAGCCAACGCGGGTCGGGAAATGCATCCGGATTGAGCAAGGCGATCCACTCCGACTCATCAGCGGCAGCTTCAATTGCCACATTATTGCCTTGTGCGAAACCAAGATTCTCGTTCAGCTCCAGTACGCGCACGGATGGATAGCGCCGAACAATCTCGATCGACGCATCGGAACTCGCATTATCAACTAGAATGATCTCGTGCGGCATGACCGACTGGGCCAGCAATGCCGATAGGCAACGATCAAGAAATCGCTCGCCATTCCAGTTGACGATGACGACAGTCACTTTGTCCCTCCTCACCTCCCTACCTGAGGCGACCTTCCTTTAAAAATTGGACATGATGTGTGGGAGAGAAATATTCGGTGACATCAGCGTAGGCTTGATCGGTGATAGCAGATCGCAACGAAGCATCGGAACGCAGACGCCTCAACCAGTCCGCAGCCTGGGCAATGTCAGGATCCGCCCAAACCTGCCCGACTCCACCATAGATCCCTTGCGGGTCACAGACAGGTACCAAGGTATAACCCACTTGCGCGGAGTTCTGGGCATTCATAAAGTCCACATTGCCGGAATAGGCGGTTGCCACTACCGGCACGCGAAGATACATGGCTTCGGCAGGCACAAGACCGAGGCCCTCGCTCCGGTGCAAAGAGATCACCACGTCGCTCATTTGGATCAAGGCGGCGACAACATCGGCCGCATAGGTTTCCTTTAGTAACATCACATTCTTGTGCGGAGCCAGCGCAGCGACCAGCTCTTCCATCTGCTGAGGAGCGGTCTCCATTCCTGATACCTTCACCACCAGCATTGCAGTCGGGTCGTCACCAAATGCCGTTTTAAAAGCCTTTAGGGCGCCCAACGGGTTCTTCCGCGCCATCGAGGACCGCAAGTCGAACAAGGTGAGACAGACGAAGTCATTCTCCGAGATCGCGATATATCCGCGATTGATCAGCGCCGGAACGGGTGGTCGGACAGGATGCGTGACAACGCGGACAGGACACGGCGGCATAGGGCCAAACGCGTCTGCGACAAATCGCGATGGAACCAACACCTCATCCACCAAGCTACAGGCAAATCGCCAAAATAACGGTATCTGCGCGAGCTCCCAGTGCCAGTACCCCACGATTCGCTTTGACTTGATGATCGCACGGCCAATGGCCAAAATGGCAACGGGCAACTCTGGTGGGTTTATGTGAAGTATGAGCGTCCCGCCTTCATCCGCGCGCATGGGGACCATTGGATGAGCCGCGAGTTTGCGGTGGCTGGTGAAGTAGTCACAAAGATCTAGGCCGCGAACCTCAATGCCCGCGTCCTGCGCAGCCTGCAGAGAAAGACGGGCGCCCTGTCCCAGGCCCACCGACGAGGTCAGTAGCCCCGCGATCGCGGGAGGACCAGGTCGTGGCCTGCGCCCTAAAAGCAGCAATCGCGCAGCGATCAACGCCGGCCAGAACCTGAGCCAGCGGCGTAACGGCCGGGGCAGCCGACGAAGGAGTCGCTGCATCAGAGCGACTCTTTCACGACCGGCGTTCGTTGCGGATCATCTCTCGCACGACGTCTCGCATCCGCATACGAGCCTCCCAGTTCAGCTTCAGTTTAGCTTTCTCCGCCTGCCCACAACTGTAACGAATCTCCGTCGGACGAAATAGCGACTGGTCCTGCATAACATGCTGTCGCCAATCCAAACCAACTTCCGAGAATGCTGCTGCGACAAATTCCTCAAGTGAGTTCGATTCCCCGGTGGCGATAACAAAATCCTCCGGACCATCGCCTTGAAGCATTCTCCACATCGCATCGACATACTCCAGGCTCCATCCCCAATCGCGTTGAATACTTATATCGCCCAATGTCAGTTTCTCTTTACTTCCCCCTGCAATTCTTACTGACGCTTGAATTATTTTCCTGGTGACGAACCGCGGCGGGCGTAACGGCGACTCATGGTTAAACAATATGCCTGTGCATGCGAAAAGACCGTATGCCTCACGATAGTTCGCCACCAAATTGTGCGCCGTGACCTTTGCCACTGCATACGGACTTCGCGGTTGGAAGGGCGTTGCTTCATCCGCAGCGCCCCGGATATCACCAAAACATTCGCTGGAACCGGCGCTATAGAAACGAAACGACTTCTTCAAAAAGCGGATCGCCTCAAGAAAATTGAGTGTGCTGATCGCAATACTTTCCAGCGTTTCAACCGGCTGTCCGAATGAAAGTCCGACCGAAGTTTGGCCGGACAAGTTATAAATTTCCTGTGGCTCGCTCTGGCTGAGCGCCTGCAGGACACTTCTGAAATCATTGGTGGCCATGGAAATTGTCTTAACCCGATGCAAGATGCCCAAGCGTGATAGATTTTGGAACGTCGAAGCCTGTGCGTCACGTGAAGTGCCCCAGACTTCATATCCCTTTTCGAGAAGAAAGTTGGCGAGGTAGGAACCGTCCTGCCCAGCGATACCGCAGATCAAGGCACGTCGCATACTCATGCTAAGCTTCCTTCCATAGTCTCATATCTTAAGGCAGTGAAAATATTGGATATAGCTCTGCTCGACCTTTTCGGTAATCTGCTGCCCGTACAGAAAATCCGTATAGTCGAAGGCACCGCCCCAAGCCGTGGATGGCATTTCACAGATACCCAATAGAGCCTGAACAAGAAAGCCGGCTTCTTCAAGGAGCCCACGCAATTGGGCAGGCTCATACTCGATGCAGTGCTCCGGGTGGATGAACCCGCTCCCAGCATCTCGAGTATGGATCCTGGTGATAAGTCGGTTGGGAGTATCCAGGCAAAACGCACCGCCCGGCTTCAACACGCGGTATGCAGCCTGACACATTCTCCTCCCTGCATCGAGCGGGACATGCTCGATGCTCTGCCCGGACCAGACAAAATCCACACTAGAGTCGGCGAACTCATGGAGCTCCGTCATGTCGCCATACCTGATGGCGACTTCGCCGCAATCACAATTACGGTCAATGACAATTTCCTTGTACATTTCGCAACGGGCTTCAGGAGGCAGATCGATGAGGTAAAGCTTCTTAAACTTGTGTGGATAGCCCATCTTGTAGAGCGGACAATTCGCCCCCCCCAAATCCAAGATGACATCGCCTTGCGGTAGCAGGATGCTCACCATCCGAACACGACCCTCATGGATGAGAGAAAGATGCTCATCCATCGCTTTCTTCCTGATTTGCCTAGAGACTTGGCGATATGGCCATCGGCCATGTATTGCCAGATCCATCAATCTCTTGGCACTCGTCTTCCAGCTCATGATTTCCAGTATCCATTGCGGTTGAGGCCTGTCACCGCCTGCCCTTCTAGCCGTCCATTCCTTCACGGCATTGCTCAGGCCATCTCGATCGGACGCATCGAAATAGTACGCATGTTCCCCCGCCACCTCTCGAAACACCGGAATATCCCGCGCGATGATGGACAGCTTATGCTGCGCGGCCTCAATGAGCGGCAGGCCAAAACCTTCGCCGTAGGAAGCAGCAATCAGGCATTCACTGGCGGCATACACCTTTTCCAAATATTCATCACTGATGCCGTCCAGCCAAAACAGGCGCTTATTCAGTTCAGGATGGTTCCGGAACCGCTCTATGGTTTGGGGAATATCGCGGCGCATGTCATCAGGCAAGTCTTTCCAGCCCTCGTGGCCGACGATGATCAAGTTGACGTCTACGCCCTTTCGCCAGAGGTGCTCGAAGGCATCCAGGGCTTCCATATAGCCTTTGCGCGGTTCGATGGTGCCCACCATCAGGAAACTCGGTTTGGTTTTGAGCTTTCCCAGCGTCTCTCCCGCGTTGGGCGGCAATCCTCGGGTGGGCGCTGAACTGGCGACATCCGCACCCAAGTAAAACCATCCAATGGAATAGGGGCGACGGTTTTCCCATGCGAGCCTCTCGCCGTCTTGCCAAGCACGCAGATCATCCGCGACGGCTTTCGAAATGCAAACCGCTCCATCAAACTTTGAAATTGCTTCAAGCCATTTCTGGTGTATCCGGTCGGCGCCTGGCGGAAAGACTGCGGGCAAGCGCAGAGGCAGCAAGTCAAACACGGTCGCATATACCGACACTCCGCTATTGCGATAGTCTTGAAACAACCCCGACTGTTCCGCCTGGACCAGCATGTCGCCGGATAGATCCAGGCCGAGCAGCACATCCCCAACCTCTGGGTCGACGATCTCATCTTCCAGCCCATCAGTTACACATCCCATCAAACCAAGGGTGTATCGCCGTGCATGGCGGTAACACCATGTCTCATTCTCGTGACTGAGATATACCGGTTCGATGCGGTAGCCTTCCGGCGGCGCTTCCAGCAGCGCGAGAGTCAATGCACGGGCAACCCGCTCAATACCCGTCCTGAGATCGTTGCAGCAGGTGCCGGTGATGTCTAGATATATTCGCTTGGTCAATCTCGGCAGAGAATGATTGCGTGCAATAGCAGCCGCTAACGCGACAAGTTCTGTATCCAATGGTTTGAACTGCGCCCGACTGGCTAAGGTATTGACCAATGTACGCACGCAGTTTTCCGGCCGGGCATAGAAGGATTCGATGGCTTCGGCATAAAGCCGGGAGCACTGTGCCGGAGAGTGACGCTCTTCAATGACCATTCGCCCTCTTTGTCCTAAGCGTGCGCGCAATTCTGGCGAGTGCCGCAGGCGCTCTAGTGCACCGATTAGTTCGGCTTCCGTGAATTGGTCCGGTAGCATCCAAAGGGCTTCACGATCCAACTCCACTATGGAACCATGGGCATTGGCGATAACCGGCAACGCATGGTTCATGCAATCCATAATTGCAGCTGAAGTTTCTCCCCTTGAGTTCGTGCGTAACTGCACGGCGAAATCGGCGATGGCTAGATATTGCCGATACACTTCTGGCGCAACGAAGCCGGTCATGCAAACCCGATCGCCCAGACCGCTTTCGCGCATCGTCTTGAGCAGGCTGGCGCCGTAGTCGCCATTACAGGCGTCACCGACAAAAATCAAACGGCAACGCCTGTCACCCGCCAGCGCACTTTCCAGCCAAGCCTGGAGCAGACGGTGATTCAGCTTCGTGGCATCCAGAATACCAAAACTGCAAACGACAAAATCAGCCGCGTCGATGTCGAGTTGTTCTCTTGCCGCCCGCCTGTCGATTTCCTCTACCGGCGTACGGACGAGTGGGATCACTTCCCACCCGGCTGCAGCCTCGTTGCCATACCATTGCCGCGCCAGGTTGCGCGAGTATTCGGAATGGACGATTACCCCCTGAGCGTGCCGCAGGATACGGCCGTTCGCCGGGTAGCGGTATTTGGCCGCCTCCGCATCGCGATAACGGTCACGCACTGCGCCATAGCCGTGGCTCTCGTAAAGCGCGCCGGTCCAGGCGTTCGCCATATCACCATGAAGCTCCAGCCAGGCCATCAGACCGCTCGTATAAAAATCGTGCAGCACGACTGTCCCTGGGATCCCTTCCAACAGGAGGAGCATGTGCTGGTGAAAAGAGGAGTTGCCGAACTGGTAGACGACACGATCAATCTCGCCGGCATGGGCGCGCAGCCATGCCACATCGCGCACCTTACCGTGCAAAGTGACCCACGGATCATCGACTTTTTTCTGCGCAACGATCAGTTCGATGTCGTAGTGCGCTGATAAGGCCGGTAGGACCGCTATGCTGTAATCGGCGATTCCAGAGCGTTCAGGAGGCAGGGGCGAAACAAAGGCCAGTCTCGGTTTGTGGCCGGCCTGTGGTTTAGTCGAAGTCTGCGGTGCTTGTACTTTCAGTAGCTCCAGCCACACCGCAATCGCCCGCTGCGCCGTTTCGTCCCAGGAAAACCTCTTCGCCTGTTGCAAACCGTGGCTCCGCATTTGAGTCCGCAGCCCCCCATCTTGCAGTGCCTGCGTCATCTTCGCGGCAATTGCTTTGACATCGAACGGATCGAACAGGGCTTCATACAGCCCGATGACCTCCGGCAGGCTGCTGGTGTTGGCACCAATGACCGGCGCGCCGCAGGCCATGGCTTCGAGCGCCGGCAGGCCGAAGCCCTCGTGCCAGGAGGGGAAGACAAAGAGATAGCAGAGGTTGTAGAGCTGGATGAGTTCTTCGTCACTCACATAACCCGTAAAGCAAAGCTCGTCATTTTTGAGGCCTAAGCCTTTCGCCTGTCGCCTAAGACGGGCGATATCACCTTCCAGCATCTTTCCGGCGAATAGCAGCTGATGATCTTCGCGTATCGTGGTAGGTAAGAACGCATAGGCCTGGATTAAACGCGGCAGGTTCTTGCGGTCGTCGGCACCGCCGGTGTAGAGGATGAACGTACGAGTAAGACCGAATTTCCGGCGGAGTTGCGCGGCGATGTCTGTGTCGATGGGGAGAGGCTGAAAGCCGGGCTCGACAGCTATCGAAACATTGACCATGCGATTGACGGGCACATCCAGGTGCTCCACCCCTTCCTGCCGACTAAAATCCGAGATTGCGAGGCATCTGGTCGCCCGCTTGAGGTACCCGACCTTGCGCTGGTAATGCTTAGCGTAGGGTGGACTTTTGAGATAATGATTCGGGTTTAACAGCGGGATAAGGTCATACAGAGAAACACTCACCGGCGTCTGCTTGTCGAAACAGCCGATGCTGGTTACTGCGTCATCAAGATACCCCTCGAACAGGCTGCTGATATGAATCACATCCGGCTGAAGACTGGCGAGAAAGGCTTCGCGGATGAGTTCGGCAACCTCGCGGCGCGATTCGTTGGCGGGATGTATGTCCTTCACCGGTCCAGGTGCGTGCCAGACTCGGATGTTATCCTGCGGCAGCAGGCCGTCGAAGGCGGCGCGGATAGGTTCGATGGTGTCAGGGAGTAACCCGCTCAAAGCGAGGATGATTTCGTGCTCGTCCCGATTACGGACCACCGCCTTGCCGAAGGAAGTCGTATAGCGGCCGATGCCGCGGAAGCGGCTTTCGGTTTGGGTGCCCTGCATGTCAATGACGATGCGCATCAGCCCTCTTTTTTGTGACAGCACTCCATGGCGGCTTTGAGATTGGCATAGATCTGACGGGCGTGGGGGGTGAGGTGCGCAATGTCGGTCGGTACGGTCTGTCGTTGATTCGATAGGGTGGCTGTTGTTGCCGACACAACTTGCGTTAGGCGCGACTTCAGGCCTGGAAAGGGAGTCAGAATGGCCAGAACGAGCCATTTGAGCCGCGGACGCCTACCGACGTAAAGGGCCGCATGTTGGAGCAGGATTCTCACTATGGGCTTCAAGGCGCTCGGCGTTACGCGGCGAATGGCAGAAGCGACCCAACGCAGCGGAGCGGTCATGCGCCAGGATGTGCTGTTCAGCAATTCCGCGATATGGATCTCGGCCTGGGTGGCACGAGCTTCGGCCCGGGTGGCGCGGGCTTCGGCCTGCGTGGCATGAGCTTCGACCTGAGTCGCGTGGGCTTCGGTCTGAGTCGCGTGGGCTTCGGTCTGAGTGGCGCGGGCTTCGGCCTGGGTCGCGCGGGCTTCGGCCTGGGTGGCATGAGCCTCGGCCTGAGTGGCACGAGCTTCGGCCTGGATGGCACGGGCTTCGACTTCCAGTTGCCGGCTCAGCGAGAATTTGTCAAATACATTTGGCGGATACTTGAACGCCGGAAGGAGTTCGAGGTGCTCATCCGCAATATAGAAACGATTCAGTCCATCTGCATAGGAAAAATGATAGTCGGCGGCAATAAGGATAGGCTCCCACGTCTCATGGCTTTCCACTTGAGTCATCGGCAACGTTGCCTCGACGACAACGACCCAGGGGCGGTTCTTGGCCCAGTGATTCCCCTTTAGAACCGCGGCTTCGAAGCCTTCTACATCCACTTTGAGGAAATGCACTTCCTGGCCAACAGGCACATGCAGTTGCCAGATTGAAGAAAGCGTTGAGACGGTCACTTCCTGGCGTTCAACTTCCCAGCCCGCCTGCTGGTGCTGCGCCGCAATTGCATCGTCCAGCGTCGATAAGCCAGGGTTACCGAGGAAGTTCATCATCAGCACTCCCTCGTGATCGCTTATGGCAACCTGCAGATTGACATCACGGGGGCGGCCGTTTTGCAGTTGCCGGTTGAATTCAGGATTCGGTTCGATGTTGAGGCCATGCCAGCCACGCTCATAAAAAGCTTTTGTCACCGTATCCAGGTCGGGCGACCAGGCGCCGACATCAATGTAAAAACCCTGCTCAACATGCTTGAGGACGCGCCAAAGCATGACGTCCTCTAAGTTTTGGGCGTGGCTCACAAATGTACGGGACGTATTACTGATGGAGTCTTGGGTCTTTTGGAATTGCAGATCAAAGAGAGAGACGGCATACTCGTATAGCTGAATATCAACGGCATTGAGTTCTTCCAGCAAAATCAATTCTTCCTTGGCAACTTTTGAGACTCTTGGACGCTCCGTATTTGTGTTCAGCACTTCTATCGGCTTCTTAAGATTCCATCCAAAGGTGCTGCTTAGCACCTGGATAGAATCCTCAAAGCGCTCAGTGATGCCTACACAACAGAATTTATCGAGCGCCCTCTTGGCTCGTTCTAGTAATTCAGCGTCAGAAAGATCAATGGGGGTCGTCTCGATAAGTTTTTCCAGCTCGAATTCAGCCAACTGTGTATCGGATAGCCCGGCAGCCATTTCGACAGGGTCGAAGTGGCAGACCAGAGACTTAGCTTGGAAATTGCGGACCGTTTCCCGAGCTACAGGATCGCATAGGTACTTGCCGAACGTACCCAACTCGATTGCCCGGCGATGCAAGTAGTGAGCCGGATCTCTTACAGCATGACCATAGTGAGATAATGCCCTCTCAATAGGGTTACGAATAAATACAAAAATCCTCAAGGGTCCATCCACAACACGATCAAGGCTCGCATAGAAATGCCCTCTAAAAAGTCGGAAGCTGGAAAGCCTATTTTTGTCATACGAAATAAGGTCATGCCATAAGTGGGGCGGACAGATTGCGTCAGGAGAAAATGCGCTCTCAAGAATCCGATTGAGGCTAGTTCCCGCCGTCTTGGGTATGTGAAAGAAGTAATATCTAGCTGTCGTATTGTCGCAGTCAAAATTAGAACTGACGGTGTGAATCATGGGCTGCCTATGGTTACGTCCGCGTTCAACCAGCTGTTGCCAACGAAGTGACTGTGGCGTGAGTTCAGTGTCTTGAAGATGAGGGCGAGTTCGTTGCTCTCATAGTTGTTGCTATAGCGCGTATCAGAGCTTACCAGTGCCGTTGAGATCGAAAACGTCCCCACGCCAATGTTCATAGGGAACTTGAATCGGCACATGTAGCGGTCACCCTCTTTGGCATCTTGTATTATTCCTTTTGTATGATAGGTATTTGTTCCATAAACAGGGTTGCCTAGTCGATCACGAATCATGAAACCAATAACCAGTCTTGGGATCGGCGAGCAGACAAAGACCAGTACTTCTAGAGTAACCGTTTCGCCAACCTCAAAGCACTCGCTTGGCCTACCTGCTTGATCAAGAATACGAATTTCGGTGACACGCGCCTCGCCAGTGCCTGAAATGGTTGCTATCTTTCCTAATTGATCATCAGTTTTCTGAATAACACGATGGCCTTTTTGACGATCGGCAAGTAGCGCCGAATAGCAATCCATAACCACATCTGGAACATCGATCATCACTAACCGCCCGCCGTTCAGTAAAATTGCCTTGTCACATATGGTCTGGATGACCTGCCGGTCGTGTGAAACCATCAACAATGTGGTGCCCACCTCGCGAAAGTCACGAATACGTTTGAAGCTCTTGTGTTGGAAGTAGGCATCGCCTACTGAAAGCGCTTCGTCAACGATGAGTACGTCAGAGCGGCGGGCGGTGGCCACGCTGAATGCCAGGCGCATCTGCATCCCGCTCGAATACACCCGCACCGGCTGATCGATATAGTCGCCGATCTCAGCGAAGGCCTCGATCTCGGGCGTGAGCGAGGCGATTTCTTCGACGCTGTAGCCGAGCAGCTGGCCGGCCATGTAAGTGTTCTGGCGGCCGGTGAAGTCCGGGTGGAAGCCCATTCCCAGTTCCAACAATGCAGCTACACGACCGCTGATATGCACGCTGCCGGTAGTGGGTTGAGTGGTGCCGGTGATCATCTTGAGCAACGTGCTCTTGCCGGCGCCGTTGATGCCGATGATGCCGACCGCCTCGCCGGGATTGACGATAAAGTTGATGTCCTGCAGCACCCAGTGCAGGTGATGGCGGGGCTGCTTGCGCGGATCGAGCCATTCTGCCAGCCGCGCCCAGCGCGTCGGATATTGCTTGTAGGCCTTGCCGAGTTGGGTGACGGTAATGGCGCCCATTAGAGTTCATCCACCATTTCGCCGGCGCGGTTGCGGAACAGACGGTAGCCAAGGATGCAGAATAAAGCTGCAAGGAAGACGATCAACCAAAGGCTTTGCCATTGAGGCCATTGGCCGGCAATCAGCATCCCCTGGTAAGCGGCCATGAGAGGAGCTATGGGGTTGAGTTCCATCCAGGGACGAAGGGATTCGGGCAGGATCGTGAGGGGATACACGATAGGAGTCAGCCAAAACCAGAACTGCAGGATGACGTTGAAAAGCTGGCCGACATCGCGGAAGAAGACATTGAGCACGCCCAAGCTGATTCCCAGGCCGATGGAAAAGGCAATCTGGACGAGCAGCAGCGGCACGATGGCCAGATAGACCCAGCCGGGAAAGCTGCCGGTGAGTAGAAGGAAGACTGTAAACAGGCCGAAGATGATGGCGAAATTGAGGCAAGCACTGAGTACGACCACAGCCGGCAGACACAAGCGCGGGAAGCTCAGTTTCTTGAGCAAGTTGGCGTTTTCGAGAAAAATGTTCTGCGCGCGGCCCGTGATCTCCGCGAACAGCCCCCAGGTGAGGATGCCGGCGCAGAGGTAGATGCTATAACCGAAGGCCGATTCGCTCCCCGGCAGGCGGGCTTTCATCACTTGGGTAAAAATGAGCGTATACACGACGATCATCGCCAGCGGCTGGATCACCGTCCAGGCGGCGCCCAGCAGCGAGTTGCGATACTTCGATTGGAATTCCCGCTTGACGCTCCCGAGAATGAAGCCGCGGTAGGCCCACAGGGACCTGAGAACGACACCCATCAGGCGGACCCGTACCGATCTTCGAAGCGAACGATGTCGTCTTCCTCGAGATGCAAGATGACCCGACGATTTCGCCGGAGGCTCGCTCCCATGGCTTGCGGTGACATCGAGAAGCGCTGCATTAGCGGATTGCTTCCATCACAGTTTTTCTTTGAGCACGCGCAGCAGGTATTGTCCATAGCCCTTTTTGGTCGGAGTCTGCGCAAGCCGCGCATCCCTTGTGCCAATCGATCGTGAGGCTTGTCGTAGATTTGATAGCACTTGGACAGGCCGCTGACTTTGACGGCAATATCGTCGCGGCTCATTCGGAGTCTTTGAGCGTGTGTTGTTTCTTGCCTTCAGATACCACAATGCGAGCCAGTACTTCGGCAAGCACCTTCCCCGCACACTCAGAGGGCGAGGCGATCGACGTGTCAATTGTCAGATCAGGCGTTCCTGGAGATTCATATGGATCATTCACACCCGTAAATCCTGATATCTGCCCAGCCCGCGCCAGTTTATACATGCCCTTTGGATCCCGCACTTCACATGTTTCAATGGGCGTGCTGACATAGATTTCTACAAAATTCTCTGCGCCAACAATCTCTCGCGCTAATTGGCGGTCATCACGGTACGGCGAGATAAATGCCGTGATGACAATCACCCCTGCGTCGTTCATCAAGCGCGCCACTTCTGCAATACGTCTGATATTTTCAGTTCGGTCCTGATGTGAGAACCCCAAATCCCTGTTCAACCCATGCCGGATATTGTCACCATCCAACACATAGCAAGCATGGCCGATATCGACCAACCGACGCTCTAACGCAAATGCCAAGGTGGATTTCCCTGATGCGCTCAAACCGGTCAGCCATACGGTTATAGGTCGTTGCTCAAGCAGGTGACTCCGATCTTCAGGTTGAACATGCCCGTTATGCCACACGACTGCGACCGGCTTGATATCGTCAGAGGACATCGGCAAAACCCTTTCGTATTTTCTGGAACCATGCAAATCCGGCCCACGAGATCAGCACACCGACTGCTAACATCATTCCCCATTCCCCGATGTCGGGCACTCTTCCAAAGATCAACGTATTGCGGCCTTCTTCAATAATGAACGTCAGTGGATTCAGATGTAGCCACGTTTGATATTGCTCCGGCAAGGCACTGAGCGGATAAAACACTGGCGACAGAAACAACAAGACGGTGGTGATCATGCCGGTGATTTGCCCGATGTCACGCACATATACCCCGAGTCCAGCTAAGAACCACGCGAAGCCCAGGGTCGCGGGCGCAAGCGGCAAGAGCACACGAGGGAATACCAGCACAGTCCACGTGAGTGGCTGGTTCAGCATCAGTTGCGCTACGGAAAACACGAAGGTGTAGACAAGCAGCATCAGGATGGGGTTAAAAAACGACCGGGGCATCTCCATCAGCGAACCCCTATAACGTAACGGCCCACCACTTCGCGTTTGGTCAAGGTCATAATCAGGTCGCGGTTGCGCCAGAGACTACCTGCCGTTTCACGCAGGCTCGTGCGAAAGTGTTGCATCAGGAAAATGGCTTTGCATTCATCAAAGGATCTTTTCCTTGAGGAGTCTCAGCAGGTATTGCCCGTACCCGTTTTTCGTCAAGGGCTGCGCGAGCTTTTCAAGTTGTGCAGCATCGATCCACTGTTGTCTATAGGCGATTTCTTCCGGACAGGCCACCTTCAAACCTTGCCTGTTTTCTAGGGTGGCGATGAACTGGCTGGCATCGAGCAGCGATTCATGGGTACCGGTATCCAGCCAGGCGTAGCCTCGCCCCATGATCTCGACATTCAGTTGGCCCTGTTCCAGGTAGATGCTGTTCAAGTCCGTAATCTCCAGCTCACCGCGCGGCGAGGGTATGAGGCTTTTAGCTAGATCAACCACCTGTTGATCGTAGAAATACAAGCCGGTTACTGCATAATTGGATTTCGGTTGTTTGGGTTTCTCCTCCAACGATCGCGCTTTGCTGTCCGAGTCGAAATCGACGACACCATAGCGCTCGGGGTTCTGGACATGGTAGGCGAACACAGTGGCGCCTTCCGTGCGAGCCATGGCATTGTCCAGTAAGCGGTGAAAGTCATGCCCGTAAAAGATGTTATCGCCCAATACCAGGGCGGAAAGATCATTTCCGATGAAGGATTCGCCGATGATAAACGCTTGCGCCAGACCATCCGGCGAGGGTTGCACGGCATACTGGATATTCAGCCCCCATTGGTTGCCGCTCCCCAGCAGTTGCTCGAAGCGCGGGGTGTCCTGAGGTGTAGAGATGATGAGAATATCTCGAATGCCGGCCAGCATCAGTGTGCTGAGCGGATAGTAGATCATCGGCTTGTCGAACACCGGTAGCAGCTGCTTGCTGATCGCTAATGTGGCCGGATGCAATCGGCTACCTGCGCCGCCGGCGAGGATGGTGCCTTTTCTGGGGAGTGGAGAGTGGGGAGTGGGGAGTGGGGTCATGCTGAGCTCCATTTTTTGTGCAGACCGGTCAACAGTTTCCCTGCGTGATCAGCAAGATCGAATGCGGCATGATCGGCAGTTGCAAGACCGAGCATGACTGCAAGTTGCATCTGAGTTTCTAGTTCCGCGAGTGAGCCGCGTGACATACCGATGAAATGAAAGTATTCCTTTGTCCCATTCCGCCCCGCACCCTCGGCGAGATTACTTGGAATAGAGACCGCTGCTCGTCTCATTTGCTGCACCAGTCCATAGCGCTCCTCTTCCGGGAAGTTAGCAGTCATCTGATACACGGCTCTAGCCAACTCCATCGAGAACTTCCAAGCATCGAGCCGCTCGTGTGGCTTACCCCTCTTCATTTCCCATTTCCCACTTTCTACTTCCCACTTGCTACTTCCCACTTTCTACTTCCACTTGTACTCACTAACTACTCCCAACTTACCATCATCCAGAATCTGCTGAAGAATGTGCCGGACGCCGCTTTGCCAATCAGGCAATTTCAGGTCAAATCGACTGCGCAGCTTGCTGGTATCCAGCCGTGAATTAGCTGGGCGCTTGGCGGCGGTGGGATATTCTGACGAGGAAATCGCGCGAATTGCATCCGACGAAAGCTTGATCGATCTGCCTGCAGCAAGGGCTTCCGACACGACAAACCGCGCATAGTCACACCAAGTGGTCTCACCGCCTGCTACCAAATGGTACAACCCAAAGGGAAAGGTGTCGTCGCCCTCACGCTGTCTTTGCCGAACCAACTGAGCCGTCACATCCGCCAGCAAGGCAGCGGATGTCGGCGCCCCATATTGATCCGCCACAACATTCAAATTTTCTCGTTCAACACCCAATCGCAGAATGGTCTTGGCAAAATTGCTGCCGTGCGCTCCGATCACCCAGCTCGTTCGAAAGATCACGTGCCGCGCCCCGCTTGCTTGTAGCGCGATCTCGCCATCTCTCTTGGTTTGCCCATAGACACTTTGTGGATTCGTGAGGTCATCTTCCACATAGACACCTGCCTTGCTACCATCGAACACATAATCGGTCGAGTAATGCACCACCCATGCGCCCAGTTTCGCTGCTTCTTCTCCGAGGATTCCGGGGGCAACGGCATTGATAGCATGCGCCGGCTCGGGCTCTGATTCTGCCTTGTCCACCGCGGTATAGGCTGCGGCATTGACGATCACGTTGGGGTTGAATGACCGCACGAGAGCACGGATAGCAGGGGCATCGGCCAAATCACACTCAGCGTAGCCCACGGCACGAACTTCCCCCAAGGGCACCAGTGCACGTTGTAGCTCAAAACCGACCTGACCCTGCTTGCCGGTCAATAATATTCTCATCGCATTCAGATGCCGTATTGCCGACTAACCCAGTTGCGATAGGCGCCGCTGGTGACGTTGGCTACCCAACTCTGGTTCTCGAGATACCAGGCAACCGTCTTGCGAAGACCTGTTTCAAAGGTCTCTTGCGGCTTCCAACCCAGTTCCCGTTCGAGTTTGCTCGCGTCGATGGCATAACGGCGGTCGTGACCGGGACGATCTTTGACGAAGGTGATCAGGGAACGGTAAGTGGTAAGTGGCAAGTTGCGAGTGGCTGGCAGAGCCAGTTCGTCTAGGATATCGCAAAGAGTCTGCACAACGTCGAGATTGGTTTTTTCGTTCCAGCCACCGACGTTATAGGTTTCACCCACACACCCCCCTTCGAGCACCCGACGGATGGCGCTGCAGTGGTCTTTGACGTAAAGCCAGTCTCGTATTTGCCGGCCGTCTCCGTAGAGAGGGAGTGGTTGGCATGCCAAGGCATTCAGGATGCATAGCGGAATGAGTTTTTCAGGAAAGTGGTATGGGCCATAATTATTCGAACAGTTGGTTGTGAGGACCGGCAGGCCATAGGTCTGGTGATAGGCTCTCACTAAATGATCGCCGGCCGCCTTACTGGCTGAATAGGGGCTGTTGGGCTCGTAACTACTCGTTTCGCTGAAGGCCGGAGCATCTTTCGTCAATGAGCCGTACACTTCATCAGTAGACACGTGTAGAAAACGGAAACGCTCCTTGGCCTCGCCGTTAAGCGCGTCCCAATAGGCCCGCACCGATTCAAGCAAGTGAAAGATGCCGACGATGTTGGTCTGGATGAATTCGCCTGGGCCGTGAATGGAGCGATCGACATGGCTTTCAGCAGCAAAGTTGATGACGGCGCGAGGGCGATACTCGGTCAACAGTCGGTCGACAAGTACCGTGTCACCGATATCGCCTCGCGCGAAGATATGCCGCGCATCGCCTTGCACACCGGCAAGATTCTCCAGATTGCCCGCATAGGTGAGCTTGTCGAGATTGATGACGGGTTCATCGTGTCGCGCCAGCCAATCGAGAACGAAGTTGGCGCCGATGAACCCGGCTCCGCCGGTGACCAGAATACTCATCTTCCTCTTGTGAGCCTTATGCGCTGTAATCGGATGATGCGCAAACGATGTTGACGGATTGCACCAGCGCCTATCGGGACACCCCGTTGAGTGAAGACGATTCAAAGCTCGGCACAAGCCGTTTGAGATCATGAAGCAGCGTTGCTTCGTCACATTTCGGAAGATTGGCCTGCAACGACTCGACCCATTCATCCAGTTCGCCCGTCGAGAAAGGAGCGCCTCCAGCTCGATGAATTTTCGGGTGGGTCGTCGGCTCGACTCGCTCGCGCTCCTCAAACAGTTCTTCGTACAACTTCTCTCCTGGCCGCAGACCGGTAAACACGATCTGAATATCCTTGTCCGGAACCAGGCCCGCCAGCACGATCATATTTCTTGCCAGATCGACGACTTTGATTTGTTCCCCCATATCGAGCACGAACACTTCTCCGCCCTGCCCCATCACACTCGCCTGCAGTACCAGCTGCACCGCCTCCGGAATGGTCATAAAAAATCGCTTGATCTCCGGATGGGTCACGGTCACCGGACCGCCTTTGCGGATCTGGTCGTAGAACAGGGGCACCACACTCCCGTTGCTCCCTAACACATTGCCGAACCGCACGGCCGTAAACTTAGTCAGGCCTGTTCGATTGAACTCCTGCACCACATGCTCTGCAATCCGCTTGGTCGCCCCCATAATGCTCGATGGATTCACAGCCTTATCCGTGGAAATCAAGACGAATCGATCCACGCCTGCTTTCAAAGCGGCTTCAGCGACCACACGAGTCCCTTGAACATTGTTGCGAATCGCCTCCTTCGGATTCAGTTCCATCAGCGGAACATGCTTGTGTGCCGCGGCATGAAACACGATGTCGGGACCGGTCTGTTGGAACACCTCTGTCACGCGGTCGAGAACTGTGACATCCCCAATGACAGGGAAGATCTTCACGGCTGGGAAAGCCGCCTGCAACTCCAGCATGAGCGCATGAAGGGTATTTTCGTACCGCTCGAACAAGACGAGAGACTGGGGGCTGTACTGCGCGATCTGCCGGCATAATTCCGATCCGATCGAACCTCCGGCCCCAGTCACGAGCAACTTCTTTCCAGCGAAGAGAGGGTGGAGTTCCTGGCGATCCGTCTGGATCGGCTCACGCTGCAGCAAATCGTCCACACTCATGGGCCGCACGTGCTGCAGAGAGACGGGATCACCTAAGAGTTGTTTGACATTGGGGAGGGTCTTAATCGGAACCGTGCACCCTTCTGAAGCCGCCAGAATGTTTTGCTTCACCGTAGTAGAGGCCGAAGGAATGGCCACGATGATCTCATGAGCCTCCAGCGCTTCCGCCGCCTTCTTGATATCGGCGATCGTTCCTACGACCGGGATTCCATGTATCTTCATCCTGCGCTTGACCGGATCATCGTCCACGAATCCTACCGGACGGCTGTTATAGTTCGCATCGGACAGGATGTCCCTCACCAGCAGCTCGCCCGCATGTCCCGCGCCGACGATCAACACACGACGTGCGCTCGGATCGATGACTTGGAGCCGTTCCCGGAATCCCCGCACGGCCAATCGAATACCCGCCGAATACAGTCCGGTCAACAGACCGGTCAGAACGATCACCGATCGAGGATACTGCGTAATGCCGCCGCCAAGATGGATGACTCCATAAAAAACCCCCGCGCCGGTCATAGACGCCGAAAGGATCTTGCCCAAATCATACAGACCGACATATCTCCAGAGCCCGCGTTGAACCCCAAATACCCATAGAACTGAGCCGAAGATCAGCAACACGGTGGGAAGATGGTCCCACATGATGTGTTGATACTCGGAAGGAATATCCGCATCGAATCGCAGTACGAACGCGGTCAGGTTCGCCGCAAGGATCAAGACCAACTGGATGGCAAAGACGAGCGACGACCGGTGGTGGAGCACGAGGCTGCCGTATCGGGCGGCCAGGGAGTGAAAAAGCTTGGCGGCCCGCTGTCTCATACGCGACCTTGCGCCGAGTGGCTCAGCTCACGCTCTCCGAGCATGGTTTCGACGGCCTGGATCACGCGATGCACGGATAACCGTTGGAGGCAATCACTTAAACTGTTGACGTGACGGTCACAGCCTTCGCCAAGGCACGGCACACAGTCTCCCTCGCCCTGGAGGAGAAACACATTTCCCTGTCGCTGCGACCCCTGCCTGAGCCATGGACTTTGTGTCGTTGGAGGAAAGTCCTTCGGCCAAGGCCCCCACTTCACCGGATTCGACGGCCCGAACAACACGACGGTCGGCACACCGACGGCCGCCGCCATATGACTCACGGCCGTATCCGTTCCGATATAGAGCGCTGCATGGCTGAGAAGATAGCCGAGGGCCGGTAACGTCACAAGACCGACAAGATTCACCGCTTCCGGCAGCCCGAGGATGACGTGTTCACAATACCTCTGCTCGGCTGTTTCCACCCCTGTCACAACAACCGTCATTCCACGATCCATCAACCACCGCCCAAGCGCCACCCAGCCGGCCACTGTCCATGTCTTATAGGCAAACTTGGGAGAGACATGCAGCACGACATATGGCCGAGAACTCTGTATTCCAGGAAATGCGCGAGAAACGGAATCTTCATCTTCATGCGTCCAACTGACAACAGGGGTCCCGAGCGGTTCGATCTGCAACGGCGCAAGTAACCGGAGATTCATGGCGACGGTATGGGTATGGAGGTTGTCAAACGGAACCCATTCATGGAGCAGCCTCCGTTTCCACCATGATTTCCTATCGTTCAATAGCGTGCCCACCCGATATCGTCCCGCGGCCCAGGCATGAAACGTCGGACGGTCACCCGCCAAGATCGACAAGGCGAGGTCGTATCGGCGCCGGATGGAACGAAGCAACGTCAGATGAGGGCCAATTGCCGGACGTTCGGCGATCGTCCAGATTCGCCGGATATCTGCATTGGCCGATACGATATCCTGAGTCCCTTCGAACACCAGCATGTCGATCGCAGCTCCGGGGTGCGCGACTTTAAGCGACCGTACAACCGGTGTCGCCAACAAGACATCCCCGATTCGACGAGTGCAAACAACCAGAGCGCTGTGAACATCCCGCTTCATCCGGCCTCTCACTCTGTCGCCATCTTCATCTGAGCCTCAATCCCAGCCTTCAATAACCTTGCTCAGGTTACATCTTTCTCAAAAACGCGAGCATGTCGTGACCCTTGTTCAGGAGACTTGCTGGAATGCTCAACACTTCTCCCATCACTTTCAGTGCGCGGTGCACAATGGGCGACACTTGATGAGACTCCGCAAACCTGACACGCCTGGTCTCAAGACGTTCCACTCGGAATCCACATTGCCCAGCCAGATTTGCGAGCGACCGCGGGGAAAAGAAACTCACGTGACCGCCCATTGAAGAAAGATTAAAACCATCCCAGCATTCCCTCATAACACCGGCCGTCCAACTTGCGGCATTCGGAGTATTGATAATGAGGACACCTTCCGGTTTCAAGATTCGATGGCATTCGCTCAGCAAGAGACGCGGGGCGTTCAGGTGTTCGATGAGCTCGAACGCTGTGACGACATCAAACGACTCATCAGCAAAGCGGGCTTCATGAAGCAGGCCACAAAATACCTCAAAGCCTGCGCGCTGAGCCGTCTCAACGGCTTTGCTCGCTATTTCCACGCCGCTTGGGGAGAATCCCAACTTTGCCGCAACGGCAAGCAACGCTCCGCTAGAGCAGCCCACATCGAGCAAACGGAGCGGTGGAGGCGACAACCGTCCTCGCAGACGGAGCGCGTAACGCAACCGTCGCTCACTCACCTGCTGAAAGCGAGCAACAGATTGAGCCGCCGGTGTCGTACCATTCGAGGTGTCCCACTTCTTCAGCGCCAGCTCATATTGCCCACGGGTGCAACTGCTGAGGAGTTGACTGCACATTGCACATCGAAGCAGCGGTCCTTCGGTTAAGGTAATCGTGCTCATCTGCAAATCGTTGCTACAGCCGAGAGGACACTGGTGAAACAAGCGATCCCGTGAGATTGTTGCTGACACGGGACCTAGGTCATCCTTCTTGTCTGCATACATAATGAGAACGTTCCTATTCTGATGTCCTAACCGGGCAATCGGTGATCAAACGATCCGCCGGTATTGCGTTTGCACCCCGAGAGAGTCATGAAAAGCCATATCGATCAAGTCCGACAGCGGCCCTGACCCTAGTCGATTGCAACAAATCGTTCAGTCGTTTCTGATTTTTATGGAGATGTTGGCGATCCTGTTCCTGATGCCATAAATGGAACACCGTCGCAGCGAAGCGCGCATTCTTATGCTTCACGCCGGCATGGAGAAGCCGAATAACCAAGTCGGAGTCTTCCAGCCCCCATCCTTCGTAGGATTCGTCGAGTCCATTCACGTGAATCAAGTCTTTCCGCCATGCGGAGAAATTACACGTTTTAATGCCTTCCCAACGATCCGGCGTCCATTTTCGAAACGGACCATCGGGCAGTGTGATCAGCGGAAGCAACCGATTGACTTCGCGCCGTGACCTAGACAGCGCCCAATCGACACCGTTCCATCGATGAACCGGAATCCGCTCCTGCACGACACGGTTCGTCAACTCGGGTGACAGCAACACGCGATTCGATCCGAGGAAGTTCCCAGGCTCGGCCAGCTGCTTATGGACGCGCACGAAATGTCGGGAGGGAACGCAATCACCGTCCGTGAAGATCACGTAGTCAGCGCTCGTCGACGCAACGGCGCGATTGCGGATGGCTGCCGCGCGAAAGCCCCGATCCTCTTGCCAGATGTGCGTCAGCGAGAACGGCGCCTGTCGTGTAAATTCCCGCACCACCTTCGCGGTCTCTTCTTTCGAACCGTCATCGGCAACCACGAGATCAAACCCGACATCGCTTTGGCCACAATAGCCTTTCAGGACAACCGCCAGCGCATCAGGGCGATTGTAGGTCGTGACGATCACTGCTGTGTTCATTCCGAAGGCAAGCCGCCGTGACGTCGGAGCGGGGTCTGCTTGGGGAGCGACCACATTTCCTGCTGTTCGAACCGCTTGGCATACCGATAAAACGTTCCTTCGAAGTTCCCCAAGGCAATCACAAAGCCGGCCCATCCGTCGAGGAATCCTCTCTTGGCGACATAATGCTTGAGAAACGACCAGAGGCCACGACAGAAGGCGCTGCCCATCGACACCCGTTGATCGGCGAGCTTGAGTGCCCCGAGCGACGAATAGCGGTTGGCCTTCTTGACGACCTCTTCAAAGTCCCTGAACGGGATCTGCCAAATCGCATGCTCCAGTCGACCGACCGGCTTCTGCGTCAACAATTGGTATCCTTCGTGGACAGGCAACTCCATATATTTCATGGCGCCTTTTCGGAAGAGCTGCGGTTGACGGAAATTCGGATACCAGCCGGAATGTTTGATCCAGCGTCCCATGAAGTAATTCCGCCTTGGCACAAGATACGCGTCGTGTGCGGGGGTTCCGGAAAGGATCGTGAGGATTTCATCACGGACCTCCGGCGTGCACTGTTCGTCTGTGTCAAGACTGAAAATCCATTCATGTGTACAGGCTTTGACGGCTTGATTTCGGAGATGGCCGAATCCCTGAAATGGAATCTGGACAATGCGAGCTCCCAAGTCCTGGGCAATCCCAGCCGTGCCGTCGGTACTGTCGGAATCAGCCACGATAATTTCATCCGCCCATAACACACTGTTAATGGTGTCGGCAATTTTCTTAGCCTCATTGTAGGCGATGATATAAACCGAAAGGCTCATGTCCTCGTCCCGGGTTGCGAGTCAATCCCAGAAAACATCAGGCCGGAGAACCAACAGTAAAACAGCTTCTCCGTATGGTCGAGGAGAAAGGGGTTAAAGAAAGATCCGAGCGCGATGGTGACCACCAGCCCTTTGGCAAGCAACCCATACGTGATCTCACCGGCGAGAGATGCTGATCGCCACTGTTGCGCAAACAACCAGAGCAGCAACCCGAGTCCGACTATTCCGACTTGCACCATGATGAAGAGGTATTGATTGTGGGGATGAGGAGGAACATCGAGACCGGCTTGTGCCGTACGCGCTCGATACGCTTGCACAAACCCTCCCGTACCGACACCCATCAGAGGGTGATCCTGAATGATTTCGGCTGTGTGATAGAAATACTCCAATCGCCAGCCTATCGGATCATCCACGACAGCCACCTTGGGATTCCACTGCGTGGCGCCGGAGACAATAAGAGTCATCCGTTCATGGAATGAAGGCGATACCTGGTAGGCTGCTGAAAATGTTACGCAGAGTGCCGCAATGGATGCGAGGATCCCTCGCCATCCGGCGCACATGTAAAAAGCCAGGACGGCAAGTCCAGCCAGCACCACATATCCGGTTCGGCCTTGGACCATCAATAACACATTCCCTACGGCCAAGCCTGAGGCAAGCCCCCATCCCCATCCTACCCAGCTGCCTCGCGACTTCCAGGCCAACACGGCAAAGAGTAACGCGCCGAATGCCATCAGGACGTTATGCGTGATGTGTCTCTTGAATACGCATGGGTTGGAGGGATCGCAACCGCTCACCCACCCAGTCGGAAGCACTCCCGATCCCAACACGAGCGACAACGCCAAGGTCACGACTAACGAGGTCCCCAAGACCAGGATCGCGCGATTCCGCTCTTGGACATCGATCGCCAGAGAAATCAACAGAGGGATGAGTAAGAGATCGGCAGACTTCTTCACCGCGAGGAGTCGTTCTTCCGGAGAACCCATGCTCCACAGCGTTCCCAGCAGCAACCAGCCAAACAACAACGAGGCGCTTATCGCCACGGGATTCGCCGTGATTCGACGAATTCGTTCTCGCCACTCCCCACCGGCAAGCCAACACACAACAAGCAGCACGACAAGAACACCGTCCGCCACCACCCACATCGGGATGGTGAATCCGAGCGCAGTCGTCGTCCAACCTGCAGCTCGTCTCGCGTGCGACTGCAGACGGTCAAGCCCCCAACCCATCACTTGCATGCCGACGCACCCAGGAATTTCCCACAGGAAGGGCTCACGCCTTTCAACAAGGCCGCCACTGGCCTCACCACCAGAATTTCGCCGCAGAACCCGTAGGACATCAGAATGCTTCTCTATTGCGACTACGAAAATTCAGGCAAGATCGCGCTATGTTTTGACGGTCTCTCTCTGGGATTCTTGGGTTGGAACCGCCTGTGCCTTATGTGCATCGCTTGCCGCCTTTGGACTTCGAACGGGATGAGAAACTGTTTGTTGTTGTTCCAGCTTCTTCACGAGGCTCCCCAATACAAGAAACATGACCAGCCATATCCCAAGGATGAGAAGCCGCCAGTTTCCGCTCGAATGATGATAGAGGACCGCCAGTCCTCCGCAACCGATCATGATTCCATACTGAGTAAGCACCGTCCGACGATGGCTCCATCCACTGAGAACCACTCGCTGGTAATAGTGCTCACGGTGCGCCATCCAGATTTTCTCCAGACGAAGCGCTCGTTTCATTAAGGTCACAGATGCATCAACAATGAACGGTGAGAAGACAATGATTGGAACCCACAAACTGAAGATTCTGTCGCGAACTCCAAGGAGCATCAACGTTCCTCCCAAGAAACCAAGCGTGATACTCCCGGCATCGCCCATGAAGATACGAGCCGGCGGGAAATTATGGACAAGAAACCCTAGTGCACTCATTGCGACAAATGTGGCGATCATGAGCATGACCGGAGACCCGGCCGCCCATCCGAAATAAGCCAGAAATCCAAAACCAATGGCCGTCATCCCCCCCGAAAAGCCGTCCATGCCATCCATGAAGTTGTAGAGGTTCGCCATCCAGATCAAGAACAGGGCGCTCACTGGAACTGCCGCTAATCCGAGCTGGACCCTCAGTCCTCCAGGGATTGGAATGGACGACAATGTCAGTCCGACTCCCCCCACAATGATGAAAGCGGAGGCTGCTTGCACGCCGAAGCGGAGACTGGCACGAAGCCCGATACAATCGTCGATGAAGGACACCGCGAAGACGAGGAGCATGGACACCACAATCCAGAGGCTCCCTGAGGCCACTCCTTTCGGCAACAGAACTTTCGAAGGCTGCGTGATGGCAAAAACACTCGCGGCGGCGGCAAGACTGATGACCACACTTGCAATGATGGCCAACCCTCCTGTCTGCGGAGTCGGCATGGAATGCAATGTTCGGTCATTGGGATGAGCGAGTATGGAGAGAAACGAATTCGGGGAACATAAACGATCTGTGAGCCACCAGGCCAACACAAAGGCAAAGATTCCTGGAAAGACGATCATCATGATCGACACGTATTCCGCTCCGCTTTAACAGTGGCTACACTTCGATTGAACAGCATGTTACCTCATGAACCCATCGCATGACGAGCAGCTCCACTACGAAACCAGGCAGCCGTTTCAAGAAGGCCTTGATCGACCGACACCACGGGATGCCAGTCCAGCTCCTGCTTGATTCGCGATGGGTTGACTTGGAGTGAGCCCAGCAAACGATCGATCACCCCCTGCTTTCCAACAACTTTTCCCAAACTTCGGAGCATCGGGAGCGGCAGCGGCCACAGACATACTCTTCTTTCCAGAGCCTTTCCAAGCCGTTGAATCAAATCGGGGGTAGAGAGGTCCTCGCCGTCGCTGATGAGATAGGTCCGACCTGCGGCCGATCTGTCGTGAACACAGCGAGAGAGGGCATCGACCAAGTTTTTTCGATAGATCAGGCTGCGTCGATTCTCGACCCTGGAAAGCGGCAACGGAATACCTTTGTGGAGGAGGTTCAAGAGTTGCAAAAAATTCCCGCCGACACCCGGGCCATAGACAAGCGGTGACCGAACCACGACCGTTTCCAGGCCCGTCTGGGACGAGACCGTTGCCAGAGCCCGTTCGGCTTCCCACTTAGAGAGGCCATACGAATCCTGCGGATTCGGAGAGTCCTGTTCTGTAAACGGCATCATGCTCTGTTCGCCGTTCACTTTGATCGAGCTCACATACACGAAGCGACGCACATTCTCCGAGGCAGCCGTCCGCGCCACCCGTTCGGTCCAGACCACGTTGACCTTCCGAAATTCGTGAAGGGGATCGACAACAGAGTCGGCCATGGCATGGACCCGCGCAGCCAGGTGAACGATCACATCCACCCCCCTTAGCACCTGCTTTGTCTCCTCCTCGCCAGATTGATCGTGCAGGATCACCCACTCAATGCCGTCGTGCTTTGCACGGTCACGAGAGGAGCACTTCGCGGTCTCTCGTACTGCCCCTCTGACCAGACATCCTGAATCCTTGAGGAGACGGCAGAGCGCCGAGCCCACAAACCCGTTAGCCCCTGTCACCAGAATTCGGCCGGCCACGATCTATCAGACACCCGGACACTCGATCATTTGAACCACACAAGTCGATTCACGTAATCGGTATAGCTGAGAATAATGCGAACGACTTTCTCGGATACGTCGGGGACATCGTAATCCCTCACCATTCGTAATAGGCGCTGTGCTCCACGCGGCTGCGTCTCTAAGATCGACAACGCCTGCAGGACCCGTGTGCGATCAAGCCCCGTCATCATCACAGCCCCTTCCTCCATGCCTTCCGGACGCTCGTGCGCTTCACGGATATTCACTGCAGGGAAATTGAGGATGGACGACTCTTCCGTGATGGTGCCGCTATCCGAGAGCACGGCATGAGCCTGACGCTGCAAACTTACGTAGTCGAAGAACCCGAACGGCTTATGGAGTTCAACCAATGCAGGGAGGCTGATGTCAGTAGAATCGATCCGCGATTTCGTGCGCGGATGAACGGAGAACACAATTCGCTTGCCGTACGTCTCGGCAATCCCATGAAGCAGATCAACCAGTTGATGCACATGCCGGCCGGAATCTACATTTTCCTCTCGATGGGCGCTGACCACGAAGTACTCCAAGGGCATTAATCGCAGCCTCGTCAGCACATCCGACTGATCGATGTGGGATCGATAATGGGAAAGCACTTCGTACATCGGACTGCCGGTCTTGATCACGCGATCCGGCGGCAGTCCTTCGCGTAGTAGATACTCCCGGGCATGGTCGCTGTATGTGAGGTTGATGTCGCTGATATGATCAACGATCTTCCGATTCAATTCTTCGGGAACTCGCTGGTCAAAACATCGGTTGCCCGCTTCCATATGGAAGATTGGAATCTTCAAACGCTTGGCGACAATCGCGGCCAAGCAACTATTCGTATCCCCCAAAAGGAGCAGCGCATCCGGTCGTTCCATCACTATCACTTCGTAGGACCGCGCCAATATGTTCCCCAACGTCTCTCCTAATGCCGCGCCCACGACGTTGAGAAAATGGTCGGGCTTTCTGATCTCGAGCTGATCGAAAAAAATCTGGTTCAATTCGTAGTCGTGATTCTGTCCGGTATGCACGAGGACATGGCGGGCATGCCGTATCGAGCGTTGCGATGACTCGGCATAACTTGATGACCTCGGGACGAGTCCCAACGATCGTCATGACCTTCATCGACGTCATAAATGGATAGGTTCGAGTATGACGCGACCGGCGCGGCTAACGCAGAAGCTCGACGCCGCCTCCTGGATCACCATCTTCAACCATGAGCCGGTGCTTCTTGAGCAAAGCGGTCGTGCCGGCAAGATCGAGCACATCGTCCCCGGAACTGTATTCTTTGACCAACGCATTGGGCTCGGATACCGAATCCTCCCTCAGCTCGGGAAGCATGGGTTGAATAGCATAATAGGCTCCCCGCTGGACGCAGTGATGGAATTCCTCCTCGGAGATCAAGATCTCATGAAGCTTCTCACCAGGACGGACTCCGATTGTTTTGATGGAGAGGTCACGCTGCCCGATCAATGCGCGCGCGATATGCATGACCGTCGCCGACGGAGCGCGAGGGATATAGGTCTCCCCTCGTCTTGCTTCCCGTAAGGTGGCGAAGACGGTATCCACGGCATCGTCCAGGCTGAGCAGAAACCTGGTCATCTCCGGTGACGTAATCGTGACCGGCCCTCTGTTCTTGATCTGATCGTGAAAGAGAGGGATGACCGATCCTCTGGACGCAAGGACATTGCCGTATCGGACGCAGACAAAGCGGGTGTGAGGGTTCAAGATATTGGCTGCCACAAACACGCGCTCCTGCACGGCTTTGGTCATGCCCATCACATTCACCGGCTTGCATGCTTTATCGGTGCTGATCCCGATGACAGTGCCTACGGGGTATCCCTGCTCCTCGATCGCTCGAACGATGTTGGACGCTCCCAGGCAGTTGGTCAGAACGGCTTGCAGCGGAAAGTATTCGCATGTCGGAACTTGCTTGAGCGCCGCGGCATTGATTACGACGTCGGTCTGCTTGACGGCAGAACAGACATCCTCGTACCGTCGCACATCGCCGATCCTGAACTCCAGCACGTTCATAAAATTGTTGAAAATCACCTCGTCCGTCGTCACCCGCCTGTGGAGATAGGACATCCTCATCTCATGCTGCTTGGCTTCATCCCGAGACAAGACGATCACCTTCTTGGGGGTTCCCAACTCACCGGTGAGCAACCGATGCACCAGTTTCTTGCCCATAGAACCAGTGCCGCCGGTCACCAGAATGGTCTTGTCCTTCAGAATCATGAGACCCTTTCCGTCATTTGATGGACCATGTCATCGATCATGGCTTCCCACGCCGGAGGCGAGTACCCGGTATCCTGGATGAAAGCGGGATGCATCGAGGCTGCGGTCACATTCAAATGTCACATCGCGTTCGATCGTGACAGGGACGCGAAGCCGGTCTCGGACGAGGGTCAGGAGGTCATACTTGCTGATCGGCTGTGCCGCGACGTGGTACAAGCCGTGAATCGTCGGAACGTCTGTCAGAACCAGTTCCACGATGCGCGCAAGTTCGGAGGTAGAAAATCCTGAGAAGATGGCCTTGGTGAACCCTTTCACCGTCTGCCCCCGCTGCGCTAGGAACCACTCCAGCAGCCCGGTCTTCCGTGAAAGCTCAGGACCGATCATGGAAGTGCGGAGCGTCAGACAATGTGGCGCTGATACTTCACCCAACAACTTGGTCCGACCGTAGATATCCTCTGCATCCGGCTGATCGGTCTCCCGATAATTGCCCTTCTGTCCAGAAAACACGCAGTCCGTACTGAAATGAATGAGTCTCGCTCCGATCGTCCCACAAAGAAGTGCCAACCGATGGGGCAGGAGCGAATTGATTTCCAGACTTGAAATAATCGCTTTGGACTCGGACCTTTGCTTGATCACACCGACGGCATTCAGTATCGCCTCCGGTCTGAATTCCGCCATAACTGGTAACAACGCATCCGTCTGTTTCGCGTCGACTCCATAAAAGGCTGTGCCTGGCTCGAACAGTCGGTGCGCTCCATACGCTTCGCTGCCGAGCCTGAGCGTGACACGGACGTCATGCCTCCCCATGAAATGGCGCAAGAGTTGATGCCCCAACATCCCGTCTCCGCCGAGAATCAGGATACGCATGCTGCAGAAGCCCCCTTCACATCCGTCATCCACCGATCAAGACGGTCCAGCAAGAGCCCTCGCTCGAAATGAGTTTCAAAATACATCCGCCCGTTGCGACCCATCATCATCCTCGCTTCTGCAGGTGTCCGATACATCGCCAGAACCGCATCAGCCAACGCCCGAGCATCTTCCGGCCTGGCCGTCAGGCCGGCTCCCGCTTCTAGCACGACCCGCGCTCCTTCCCCATCCAGAGCTGCAATGATCGGCTTCCCGCACGCGAGGTAGGATTGCACTTTTGCCGGGATGGTCAATGAAAAGATCGGTTGATTCCGAAGCGTCACCAGCAGGGCATCGGCCAGAGCAAAATAACGTGGCATCTCTTCGGCAGGAAATCGTCCAAGCAGATGAACGGTCCGGCCCAGCCGCCGCTTCTGCACCTCCTGACGCACCCAAGCGAACATTCTGCCGTCGCCCACGATGATCCAATGAATATCCGTCTGCTCCTTAAGCAGCTCGGCTGCATCCACAATCGTTTCGAAGCCTTGCGCCTTACCAATGTTCCCGCCGAACATGACCCGAAACCCCTTCGGCAGCTTGGCATGCTCGGAAGCGTCCCCTTCCAGAGTGACCGGGCGATAAAATGCTTCCGCACTGTTGGGGAGATAGACAATATCCTCGCGTTTTACGCCCAGCCGCTCGATAGGGCTCCTGAATGCCTCGGATTGGACGAGGATTTTATCGCAGTGACGGTAGATCCGTCGAACCAGCGATTCCACGCGATGTAAGATCCATTTGGATTCCGTCACTCCGGTGGCTGAAAGACTTTCCGGCCAGAGATCCTGGACCCAAAACAGGATCGGCGTCCTCCTGAGTTTCTTCAGCACGATCGCAGGAATCCCCACCGTGACGGGGGAAGGCTCGAAGACTAGTATCACATCATAGGAGCCTCTGCATCGCCACGGCCCAAACAGACAGGCGGAGAGGGCAAACGAGCAGAAATTCGCGATGAGTCGGAGAGATCCACCATTTCCACGAGGAACCAGGGGCACACGCACAATCCGGATTCCCTCGTACTGGTCTTCTGTCTTTGTTGCAAATCCATAGCCGGGAAAGAACCGTCCCTCAGGATAATTCGGTTGGCCCGTCAGAACCGTCACCACATGCCCTTTTTCCTTCAAGCCAAGAGCCATATCATTGATTCTGAAATTCTCCGGCCAAAAGTATTGGGTGACGATGAGCACATGCATGGATTCATTGCACCGCGACCAGACGGTCCACGAACGCGTCGCACGACAGGATGGGAAACGGCAGCTCCGGCACCTGGAGAAACCGCTTCACGGCGCGGGCAATCGACTGCGGCGATCGGGGATCGAAGGATTCTTCGGGATCCACAATGTCGCGCACATAGTCCAGTTCAGAGGCAAGGATCGGTAACCCAGCCTGCCTTGCTTCGACCAGTGGAATGCCGAAGGATTCCATGAACGACGGATAGATCATGGCCCGCGCTTGGCTATAGAGATGTCGCACCTCAGTCGGTAAGACCGCCGTCACGTTGAAGAGGTTCAGCTTGTAGTCGCGCTTGACCTTTTCAATCAACTGAAAAAGCTCAGGGCTATCCGACTCTGCAATCGTCAGACAGAGAGACGGATAGAGACTGTCCGCTGCAAGAATTTTCCATGCTTCGATAAGATTCGAATGATTCTTGTGAGGCTCACCCGTGGCCACGTAGAGGAAATCGTACATTGTCGTTCGATCAGCCTCTTTTTGAGGTCTTCGTCTCTGGTAGCCAGAGAGCTCCGGAAATATTGCCATCACCTCAACAGCTCGGCCCAGAGCAGAGACAACCAACTGCTGCATCGACTGAGTCTGAACAATAAATGTGTTGGCATGGGCACGGCAGTGGCGCAACCACAGGCGCTCGATCATCAAACGCCACTTCACACGCGATGGAAATCCGTCCAATGGGCATCGGTCTACGAGATAGCGATTCTGCAGGAACACGAACACTCGTCCGCTCACGCTGAACAATGGCGGTAGATTCCCAAAACAGAGGATCCAATCCGTATCCTGCGCCACACGCCGCAAAGCCCATTCTCCTGCAAGTCGCCCCATTATCGTCGGCACAACGCGTGTGATTAAAAGCTCTCGATTCAACTCCGCTGTGATCTCCAACCGTTGATCGAGAAATGCCATACTCGAAGGCCGTTTCCTTGCCGCATCCAGCACCGACAGCAATAGTGCTCTTCCACCTCCCTGATGCACGTTTGGGGCGTGGATAATCAGTCTCACCTTAGCTCTCGAATAAGTGCCGGCGCCGTCAGAGTGAATAGAGAGCCGCGTCTTCGTGAATTACCTGCACACAGTACACTCATCACTAAACCGGAGACCGCAACGTCAGACGTCGATAACTATTGACCACAACCCTCCCCCACTCATCACCCAACAATCGGGACAAAAATCGACGCACATGGGCTTTGACAAGGGCCCAGCGCCAGAGGGGCGCGACCATCGTGACTCCGTTGAAATCCCGCGCGCGCTTGATCTCCCGAAGCGTGTCGAGCCCCAACCGCCCGTCGCTGCTCATTCCACCGAATTGCATCGCCGCGATCGTGCCGTCGGGGATAAATACCGGATCGTGAGACTTCAGCTCTCGAAGCAACAGCTCGTAATCCCCGGCAATACGAAACTCTTCGTTGAAATCGCCATGGGTCGAAAACAACGACCGGTGGTGAAAGACCCCTTGGTGAGGCAATGTCATGAGTTGAAAAAAACTCTTCCGATTCCACGCTTCTCCGAACGTCCCTATGATCGAACCATCCGCTTTAACAAGATGGACACGCCCGTATACCACCCGTGCATCCGTCCCACCATCTTGTAGATACGGAGCGACACGAGCGAGGACATGTTCATCGACGAAGTAGTCATCGGCCCCGAGAAAATAGACCCAGTCTCCCTGTACAACTTTCAGCGCCTTGTTCCAGGCATGATAGATACCTCGATCAAGTTCCGACTCCCAGTGCGCAATGCAGAGCGCGTGCGCTTCGATCACGTCTTTTGTGCCATCCACCGAGCCGCCATCGATGATAATCAGCTCTTTATGACGATAGGTCTGCCTCGTCACACTGCCGATACAGCGACCAAGGGTTTCAACGCCATTAAACACTGCAACGACCACGGAAATGAGCGGCTCTGCGATGACGTCATCGGCTGGATGCTTTATCATCATTTGGTGAAGACTTGAACGAGTCTATCGTGCTGCCCACAAACAAGGGGTGAACCCCGTCGTTCATCTCGTCAACAAGGATAGGCTGGCTCAGTCACGATGCCGCACGATCAGCTTATTCTGTGTGGGGGGATCCAGATCACGTGTAGCTTCGTGGCCTGAAGAACAGTCCGTCCCATTGAAGCGTCCGTCCTGTGGCCGGGTCAACAAACTCAGGAGAGAGTGACCACAACTGAAACCCATCTGCTTCCAGACGTTCGATGCAGTCCCGCCAGAGTCGTTGACCATCGTACAGCGGAACCAGAGATAGTTCTATTTGAATTCCGCTCACCCTCGGCAAAATATCACGCGCACCATCCAGAACCTGCCACTCATAGCCCTGAGTATCGATCTTGAGAAACGGTGCCTGAGCGCCATGGAGATAGGGCGACGCGACCGAGTCCATCGTGACGAGCGGAGTAGACTCTCTCCCCTGATAAGAGGACTGAGGTGCGGCATCGCGATGCGCCGAAAGCATCGGAAGGACCGAGCTACTGACTGAGTTACCAGAAATATTCAGCTCGATTTCACCAACGCGATCTCCCACCGCACACCGTGGTTGCACGTGCCAGGCCTTATCAGTTGCACTGGCCTGTAACAGCCGAGCATGCGCCGACGATAACGGCTCAAAGGAGACGATCGTTCCCGAATAGCCGCCTGCACGCAATTCTCTCGCAAACTGTCCCTCGTTCGCTCCGATATCGAAAACAACATCAATATTAAAGTGGTGGAATGCAGTCATCTGACGGGCCAGCGGTGAGCTACCGGGGTGAAACCGACGAGCTTCGATGCCCGCAACCTTCAACATCTGCTTGATGGCTCGCATAACCAGTCCCAATCTGTTTCACTCTTTCCCATCACTCATCGGCGACATCAGCTTTCCACGACTCTATCCGCTCTATAAAAGACCTTGTTCCGCAGCTCCGATGCCCTCCCTACGCGCATGAAGCCTGCGTTAGGCGAACAAAGTCTTCAGTAACTGAAACAATCCTGGCACTCTTTTCGTCTTTCTAAACCACCAATACTCATGGAATCGCTGCCGAAAAATTCTATAGTCGAGATGAGAAGACGCCTCCACCGTTTCCGGGTGAACGAGTGGAAACTTCAATTCATGAGCCATGACGTCGAATGCCAAATTATTGGGGTTGATGCAATGCGTCGCATCCGAGCCATAACCTATATTGGAGACAAGATTAACCGATGGAACGATTGTCAACAGATCGAATTGTCTGCAGGCCAACATCAACTGATAGTCCCATGCATTCTTCCTCTTCTGTTCGTAAATCCCGTCATACACTCCTCGCCAATACTTTTCTTCGGAGGATGAAAATAGGGATGTGCGCAGCTTCCCGCCATCCCTCAGCTCTGGCCAGTAGGTCATGTTGAGATCAACCTGTTGCCAGGCTCGCTTCCAGCTTGCCCAACCCCACGTGGTGGCATATCGAGAGAAGAAGTAGCTCGAGGCTTGTCCACCCACTCTGGGTTTCAAAAAGTTATTACCAGAAATCACTCCTACCCTGGGATCTTCACGATACTTTTCCAGCAATTCCTGGCAATACGGGAAGAAACTCAGGTCCGGCAGGCAGTCATCTTCAAGAATAATTACTTCCTCGACCTGATCAAATACCCAATTCAAGCCGGATGAATTTCTAGGAAAACTACCCATATTGTGTTCCGCAAAATTACGTTCAATTTCACACTCCCAATCGACCTTCTCAAAAAGGCCACGCACAGCGGCACACCGCCCGGCATCGCTGGCAACGTGTGGGCGTGGGCCATCAGACACGACCAGCAGCTTGTGCGGCCTGACTTGAGCCAGTATGCCAAGCAACCGTTCTGTTAACTGAGGGCGATTGAAGGTCAGAATGGCGATCGGCGTGCGGAACCCATCCCGTATTGATTTGCCGTCTATTTGCGCCACAACGACTTGGCAGGAATCTTGTCCTTGTCGCATCGATCCCTGTATTTGGCCGCGACTTCGTGCACCTCCATCATCAACCCCTTGTCCAACGTGATTGGATCGAGGCCCATCTGGAGGAATGACCGATTGTCGACATGTAATTCATTCTCATCCGCTTCGAATCTCGGATTTTTCACAAACTCGATCGGCACGCCGATCATCTCCGAAACCATTTTTGCTAAATCCCGAACACGATGCGTTTCCGTCATCTGATTCAAGATTTTGACTCTACTGCCCTGTTCCGGAGGATTTGTCAAGGCGAGCTCAATACATTTTACGGTATCTTGAATATGTATAAATGCCCGTGTTTGGCCCCCCGTTCCATGCACCGTCAATGGATGACCAACGGCTGCTTGCATCAGGAAGCGATTGAGCACGGTTCCATAATCGCCGTCATAATCAAAACGGTTGATCAACCGCTCGTCCATGCGAGTTTCCTTGGTGTTCGTCCCCCACACGATCCCTTGATGCAAATCCGTAACTCGAATACCATCATTTTTATTGTAATAGGCGAAAAACAGCTGATCTTGCGTCTTGGTCAGATGGTAAATGCTGCCTGGATTCATCGGATGCAGGATCTCTCGCTCGGACACCTCTCCTGCGTCGTTGACCACCTGTACCTTGAGATACCCTTCAGGAATTTTCATTCCTGCCGTTCCATACCCGTAGACCCCCATCGTCCCAAGATGAACGACGTGCACATCTTGTTTGGCATCGACGATTGCACACAGTAGGTTGTGCGTGGCATTCAAATTGTTATCGACCGTGTACCGCTTCTGGCGCTCCGACTTCATTGAATAGGGAGCGGCTCGCTGCTCGGCAAAATGCACGATGGCGTCAGGCTTGTAATGATAAAATGTGTGCAACAGCCGATCGTATTCCTTGGCTATATTGAAGTTTACAAATTCAATCGTTTTGCCGGTTAATTCCTTCCAGGCTTTAATCCGCACAGACATTGTCGCAATGGGAGTCAGGGAGTTCGTTTCAAGTTCATTGTCGATGTTACGTCGAGAAAGATTATCAACGATGACAATATCATGCCCCAGCTTTGATAGATGAAGTGCGGTGGGCCATCCACAAAAGCCGTCGCCACCGAATACGATGATCTTCATTGGTGCCTCCGGATTGTGTACTTTCGAAAAGTTGCCACAAGTCGAGTCTGACAGAATGATGAGCCTTGTTATCGGTGACCTTGCTCGCTAAAGGGCCGGCATCGGCCTGATGGGGTTCACCGCTAGATCGTCGCCGTCACTAGAGCAATCTAAAAAGAACACCGTATTGTGCGTTTTGGCATGCAGCATATACTGCTGTTGTTTCATGAAGTCATAAACTGGATTGTTCATGACATCTTCCAATGAACTTTTTAAGACTTCCACCAAAACGCATTTCGGTCTATACCGCCGCCAATTATTTGACCTCAATACGGCGAAATCGAGCCCCTCGACATCAATGGACAAAAAATCTATCGAAGTCCCAAGTGGCAAGTACGAGTCTAATATCTGGTCCAATCGTTCTACCGTCACTCGGCAGGTCGATTTCAAATGGTACTGCTGACGCGACAAGCTCGATTTGACCGATTCGCCATCGAATGTGTTCAGCGCCGGCTCATTAAATTGATAATATGTGATTTCCCCTGCGGAATCAGAAACCCCGAGTTCAATATGGATATCCCTTTTTCGTACCGACCTAAAGAAGTCACTCACACCGGGATTCGGTTCGATGTTTATTCCGCTCCATCCACGCTTGTAAAAAAAATATGTATTTGAAAACCGTGTCGGATGGTGCGCTCCGACATCTACATAAAACCCGCGGGCTTTTCCTTCGAAAATCCGGCGGAGTATCATATCTTCCCCTTCTTGGGAATAAGACTTGGTACCATACCGGTCAAAAGCGCCCATCACTCTCATCGAGTCAAGGAATTGTTCCGGCACAAACTTCTTAATGAAGCTCTTCAACATCATCCTTCTTTATGGCTGCGATAGAATAGTGCGGCTGTGAATAGTTGAGCGATCGCAATCGGGCAGCGCGGGTAAAAAATATGCTCGTTGTCCACATACCGTCAATTCCCAACTCTTATTCCTTTCAAGAAAAAGGCATCCACCTTCATAAAAAACATCCGTCTTGTTTCGTTGTTGAACAAGTCGAATATGAAACCGGCGATCATATAGCCGATAACCGCCGCAGCGGCTGCGCCCATAGTACCGTAATGTGGAATCAACGCCACATTGAGGACCAAGCTAGCCATCGCGCCGGACAGGGTCCGAAACAAGGCAAAGCGTTGGAGGCTTTCGCTCAGCAACCAAGTGCTGCTCGCCGTTCCCAAAGCCACAAACACGCCGGTCCAAACATGGATCATGAGGACAGGCCCGGCGTCACGGTATGCCGTTCCGTACAAGATTAGTACAATCCAATCGCTAAACAATGCTACGGGCAGCGCGACCACAAATGCTAACAAAACCATGACGCTATAAAGTCGCTGTAATCGCGCACTGTAGAGCATGTGATCTACTTTCTTTGCGTTCAGAATGGCGGGGAATAACGAATTGGTCACGATGACCGGTATAAAGCTCCAGACCTCCGAAATCTTAGTGGCAGCGGCATAGATCCCTACCTCACGTTCCCCCAACAGCTCCTTAATCAGGATTTGATCCATTCTCATGTAAACGGCTACCGAAATATGCGAAAGGACGAGCGGCCAGCAGTTTTTGAGCATGACTCTCGCAATGTCTGGATCAAATTTCCCCCAAAAGCTTCCAAGCCTTTGCCGGTTGAAGGCCACTAGAAGACAGAGCGCCAAGGATATTTGGTCCACCAAGCTCACCAGCACGAACCAGAAGAGATCCGCATGAATAGAGACAAAATACAATTTCAGCAGAGAGGATAAGACGAGTTGCACCACTTTAGCGATGGATACGTACTTGGAAAGCACCTTCGATTGGAAGTAAGAATCCACGACGTCGCAACTTTGGAAAATCATGCCGCACGCAATGATAAAAATATAGAGATTCGTGGTTGCGTCATTGGCGGCGACTTGCAACATGACAGTCACCATCAGGAGCGCGAATATTGCCCCTATCACTTTCAGCCAAAAGGCAGTTCCCAGATAAACATCTCGCCGGTCTGGATGGTTTACCAAGTCACGCACGAGGATGCCGTCCAGACCCAACCGACCCACGGCAGAAAACAAGGCCACGAAGGCCAACGAATAGCTGTACACGCCGAACTGCTCAGGCCCCAAATACCGTGCGACGTAAATGCCGACGAACAGCCCCGCGAGGATCCGTAAGGCTTGCTCGCCGAACATCCATGAAGTATTGAAAAGATAGCGCCGAAACCCTTGATGGCCACTCATTCGTTCGACAAGGTTTCGAATGGTTACAGGCATGCGATCAATGATTGACGAATAGCAACATGGTAGCGCCCAGAGTCAGTACTCTACGCCTCGACTGATGCGCCGCAGAGAGCTCGGGCCACTGCAAGGAACGGGGCATGATCCTCGACATCATCACAATTCCATCGTGAGATACTCACCGACTGCATGAAGACATGAAGAACAGGAGTCAAAATCTTGGATGCCTTCACGGATGATCCGAAACACTTCTCAATCGTCGACTCTTCCCCGGTTCATCGACAACTCTTCACACCGCCACCACATCATTCACATCAATTTCCACTACTGCTGCCTGCTGGATCACTCGCACTCCGATTACTAAGCGATGCCGTTTCTCTTTTCGCAAGAGGATGCCGTACGTACCCTGCAGCGGCCCACGAACAACCTCCACCTTCATTCCTTCATGAAGATAGGGATGAGGATCATACGGAAGAACGCTGGTCATGAGGCGGCGTAACCCGTTGATTTCTTCCTCAGGAATCGGTTCGGGTCGACTTCCGCTGCCGACGATTTCCACGACGCCCACAATCTTTTGCACCGGCGTTTTTTCGAGCTGAGCGAATCGCACGAAACAATACCCCGAGAACAGCGGGACCTCGATTTCCTTCTTCCTGTCCTTCCATTGGCTCAGCCGTTTGACCGTCGGAAGCAACGGCTCAATTCCTTGCTTGTCCAACTGATCTCGCACCAGTTTTTCATGGCGAGATTTGGTGCGGAGCGCATACCAACGAGGTGTGGGCATGAACTCGTTCATACCTCACCTCGCGCTACCTCAAGATCCTCAAACCGGATTATGGCCATTCGCCCTTTCGGCAAGTCCCGCGAGTCACGCCTTTCTCGCGAACCCTGCTAGTCCCGCTTGTCGCGCACCCTGCGCACACAGCTTCGCCCTCTCACTTACAGTGAATAGAAAAACGGGTGCCTAACGGCGCTTACACCGACGGAGTGAGCGCTATGATCTGGCTATCAGGAACCTGCTGATGTTCCAGCCTGACACGATGGCCCGCTACCTGCTCAAGATCTGCCAGCAACACCGCATCGAATTCCCACTCCTTCAATACTTCCGGCGGCCAGACTGGATAGGATAAGAACGACTCCCGCCGGCCATCATCTACAAAGCCAACCAAGGTCATGTGCATTTCGCGGAGCGACAGATAGGCCATCTCCGCTAGTTCACCGGTTCCATAGATGACGACTCGTTTTGCGCCGTGCTGAGCAGCGAGTAAGAGCGCGTCTCTTAGCCGCCCACGCATATCGCGGTAATGCGATAAGGAATACTCCATATAGAGGTAGGTCAGCCTGGATTTCTCGGCAAACCCTTGCGGAGTCAGTAAATACCGAACCCGGTGTGAGGGAATCGTGGTGATCTTGATGTATCCCTTTCGTGCCAATCGTTTGAGATAGAGATTGGTCAGCCCTAGGGCGACCCCTAGCTTCGTCGCAAGAGAGCGCTGTGTGACCGCGCCGTCTCGCTCAACCTCGGTTAATAAGATGAGCTCTCGTTGCCCTTGGAGATTCATAGAGTTAGAGTGCCATGCTCGACGTTCAGAATATGAACGCAGAAGCCTGTTGGAGTCAAGAGCAGAACCAAGAAAACAGCTCTCCGCGATGAGGAGCCGTCTTACATATGGACCACGGTGAGCGCTGAGGGGGTCTCTGCAACCCTGGCGATAGCGGACGTAACCTTGGCAACAGTGAATCGATCAAGACAATCCCAATAGGGGCAGACTTCCCCGATACATTTTTCGCAAGTGGGAACATCTGGTCGCAGCAAGACTCCTGTCCCAAGCGGTTTCCACCTCACCGGCAAATTGTTTCGTCGAGGATCAAACAAGGTGACCGTTGGAATACTCAGGGCTGCCGCCAGATGAGCCGGTCCTGTCGCTCCTGAGACCACGACATGAGCATTGGCGATCACCGACATCAGCTCTCGCAGCGACAGCTTACCCATAAGATCCGCGACCCCTGAGGGAAGCGCCGTACGCAGACCTTTTCCGAACTCCGTTCGTTCCTGATCGCTGCCTGTCAGCACGACACCATACCCTCTGTCCGTCAATGTCACGACCAGGTCACGGTACTGCTCCAGCCGCCAGCGGCGCGCAGAAATTCCTCCTGGGTGGACCACGACGCGAGGACTCGGCAATCCTGACCAACGTGAGGCCCCGGCGGCCCGTTCGGTCTCGGCCAGGGTGAGCACCGGCGGGCTCACAGGCTGAGGACGCAGCCCCAACCCCTCCAACATATCGACGTTGTACTCTGATTCATGTTTCGAAAACTCGCTGCGATGTTCATAGATGAGGCGATTGGCCAACAGGCTATACCACCGGTAGCCGGTGGCTACTCGAATCGGGACACCGGCCATCCATGCGGCCCACATCAGACGACGAAACGGCTTCAGAAAAATCGCCGCCTCAACTCCCTGCGAAAAGGCGAGACGGAGTTCCTTCAATGAGTCTGTGAAGCGAATCGTCCGCACATAATCCACGTCGGGATGGCGATCGAGAAGAGGCGCGACGGTAGGACTGGTAAGAAACCCGACGGTGACCCCGGGCACAAGCCGCTTGAGTTGGGTCGCCACGGGAAGAGAGAGCAGGACGTCACCGATGCCGTCCGGGCGAACGATCAGGACATTCATCGACATGGTGCGTGAGCCGCCAACAGCGTCCGTATCACATCGACCACTTGGGTCGGCGTAATCAGATGAAGGCATTCCAATTCTGGATCGTGTCGGCAGACACGACTGAAACAAGGGCTGCAGGGGATCCGACTGGTCAGTACATGGTGCCCGTCTCCATACGGCCCGGTCCGAGTCGCGCTCGTGGGTCCGAACATCGCGACCACCGGAACCCCAAGACCCGCAGCGATATGCATCGGTCCGGAATCGTTGGTGACCATGGCGGTCGCTTTCGAGAGCAGCGCCGGCAAACACCCCAATGGGATCTCGCCGCTCAGATCGATGAACGGAGACTTCGTCAAGACTCTTAACCTCTTCGTGTCTGCGCGCTCTTCCGAGCCTCCTATCATCACGACCGGATCAAGATGCGCCTTGTGCAACTGATCCACAACGGCAGCGAAAGACGTCAGCGGCCAGCGCTTTGTCGGCCATCGCGCCCCAATGTTCATGGCGACCCATGGCCTGTCCACCGAGAAGCCTCTGCGTCGGCAGAGCTCTCGAACGGTCGCCATGTCCTCCTCCAGCAACCTGAACTCAAATCGCGGCTTGTCCGGCAAAGACGCTCCCAACGCCGCGGCAACCGAAAGATATCGACCGACGGCATGGATATCCAGATTGAGAACCGGTACAAGCTGAGTATAGAACCACGGGCTTCCTTCCCGTCCATTCGCGAATCCAACACGCATTGGCGCACCGCTGAGCCATGCCAAGAGGCCGCTGCGAAACAGGCCTTGCAAATCTATGGCGAGATCAAACCGCTCGGCTCGCAGCGCCTGGCCTTCCCTGATCCAACTCCTCACCGTCATATCCACCGGCCAAACCCGGTCGATCCCTTCCGCCCGTTCGACAAGATCCGCCCACTGGCGCTTCACCACCCACGTCATGTGCGATCCCGGCCATTGCGTTTTGATCGCAGACACGACTGGAAACGCGTGAACGATATCCCCAAGAGAACTGGGTTTGATCAAAAGGATCCGGGCGCTCTTCAAAGCCGATGATTCTTGCACCGTCCGAATCCGTTCATCCACGTCCCATAGCATGCAAGTGACACCGAGGAGAATACAGCTTGTCGAGCAGTGCCTTGCCGGTTGTTGCAGACGCCGTTTCACGCCTCTCTTGGAGTGAGCGGCAGAGGCGATGCCAAGCCCGGAGGTACGGCAGCGGCGTCAAGTGGCGTCGCACGTTGCTGTGCCGGCGCACGATCCTCGAGATCCATTCGCAATTGCCTGGAATCGAGGCGTCGTAACGATCTTGGACCAGCGGCTCCATGCGAGAAAGGAACATCGTGATGTTCCCACCGTCGCGAGAGATCAGATGCTTGACCTCGTACAACCCATGTTTCTTGGCCAATCTGCGCAAGGACACCACATTGAAGTTATAGAAATGGGCTTCATGGAATGTACTGCCGGGAGCCTGACAGGTTGCCTCCACATTCGGAACTTCCACCACAAGCGTGCCGTCTGGTTTCAGCCAGGATCGGAGCAGCGCTAAAATGAAACCCGGATCTTCCGTATGTTCGAGTACATGCCAGATCGTGACCACATCAAACGATTCGGGTGGAAACCCCGCGTCTTGCACGAACCCGACCTGAACCGTGAGCCCATATTCGCGTATGGAATAGTCGGCATACCCTCTATTCGGTTCAATCCCACTCGCGCCGTGCCCCAACGATTGAAGCAGATAGGCAAACTCCCCTCCGCCGGTGCCCACATCCAGAACGGCTTTCCGACTCGACAGCAACCGCTCGATCTTTGCGAATCGCGATAAGGCCACATGGCCCGCGCGCAAGACGTGCTTGGGCTTCGGGCTGTAGGTCTGTTTATAGGAGAGGCGATACTCCTCCTCGTAAAACTGCCTGGCGTCATGAGGGCGTGGGTCCGACCACACGAGCCCGCAGGATTGACAAATGACGGTCCGCAAAGACTTCCCGCTTCGACTCCTGTTCGAAAGAGTCGACACCTCGGTCCCACCACAGAGGTTACAAGGGATGGAACAAATGTTTACATGTCGGCTCGCTACCATCGTCTTCTTTCCCCGAGCGACACAGCCCCGCCCTTTGCGCGTCGTATTCTACCTACACAACTTACGCCGGCTCTCCAGCCAACACAAGACGGGTCGACAGCCTCTCCATCTCCATCACGCACTCACGGATGCGCGATCTGACGCTCGCGGATTTGTCCGGACAACCTGCCCGCATCGGACAACAGCCGGTCCGCAGCCTCAGCTAGCGAGGATACGATCCAATCTGGAGCCGCCCCTGAAGCTTTCAAACTTTCTGCCTCCCGCGGGGGAACGACTCCCGTCGTCACCAAGACACTTCGCGCCCCGATCCGCTTCGCCAACTCGATATCGCGGAGATGATCGCCGATCACATAGGATCGATCAAGATTCACCCCCCATTCTCGCACCGCTTGGTCGATCATCCCGCGGTTCGGCTTTCGGCACTCGCAACCGTCGTCAGGATGGTGAGGACAGACATAGATCGCGTCGAGTGCCACGCCCGCGCCGGCGAGGAGACACGTAAGTTTCCTGTGCACGGCATTGAGATCCTCGCGCGACAATAATCCTCGCGCGATTCCCGATTGATTGGTGACGACGATCAATCGAGCACCGGCCCGCTTCAGACTCGCGAGCGCCTCGGACGCCCCGGGAAACAAGTCAAACTGATCGGGAGACTTGATATAGCCGGGATCGGGATTCAGCGTTCCGTCTCGATCGAGAAAGATGGTGTACCCTGCCAATGGAGTGGGAACGTTGGAATGTTCAAAAGTTGAGGCGCATCCTCGTTCAGGCTTCTCACTTTCCAACTTTTCAACTTTCACGACTTGGATCGCAGCATCACACACCCGCTCAACGGGAATGCGAGTCATGCAACGATGATCGATCGGGCATTCTCTGAGGAGACAGGGCGCACAGTCTACAGCTTCTCGGACGACCGATCGTTCCTGCCCAAAGGGAAAGGTGGTGCGCCAATCCGTGGGACCGAACACCGCCACGACCGGCACATCAAAAGCCGCCGCAATATGCATCGGCCCTGTATCGTTCGTGATCAGCAGGCGACAACGCTTCACCACCGCCATGAGCTCACGAATGGTCGTGGCGCCGGACAAAACCACTGTTCGCCCGTCGATCTTCCCCGCGATGTCCTTTCCCAACGATTCCTCTCCTTTAGCCCCGAGAATGACGATTGCGATCTGCGCACCCTCGGCCTCTTGCAATCGTCCTGCAAGTCGTCGGGCAACCTCGGCAAATCGTTCAAGCAACCACCGTTTCGCGCTGCCATAGGTCGAGCCTGGATTGATCCCAATGATGAGATCCGACGGGTTGATACCAGCTGAAACGAGTCTCCTGGCCGCCGTCCGGTCTTCATCCACTGAAACGTGTAGCACCGGCGCTGAAACTTCGCCGGATATTCCCAAAGGCTTCAATAAGTTCCAATAATACTCGACTTGATGCGCCGGCACGCGACGATCGGGAACCGCGACCGGTTCAGTCAGAAAGAAGACCCTTCCGTCTGTTGCATAGCCATATCGCCGTGGGATGCCGGCAAGCCACGCGATGAATGCAGCCTCGAACGCGTTCTGAAACAGTACCGCCAAATCGAAGCGGTGCCGCCGCAACGTACCGGCAAGCGACCACTTTCCTGAAATTCCCGCATGTGCGTTCTTGTCGTCGTACACAAGCACTCGATTGAGCCCTGGATAGGCCTCGAATAGTTCCGCGACGGCAGGTCTGGCGAGCATCGTCAACTCTGCCTCGGGGAACAGTGACCGCAGCCCTCGGACGGCCGGCTCGCACATGACGGCATCGCCGATCCAATTCGGCGCCCGCATCAAGATATTCCGAGGCAGGTCCTTACGCACGAGCTTCCACCCGTTGTCTCTCGTCTGATAACGGTCCATCGATCAACCGGAGCAGCCGGTCTTTTCCGCGTGCAACGTCAGTCCCAAGGCAAAGCATCCACCAGGGGTCGTTGGGCAGGAGGAAGGGGGACAGTTTTCCGCCATCCTTCTCAGTCGTCAGAACAATCTCGCTTCCATTGGCTTGCGCATCGGCACGGATCTGTCTGATCTCATCGTCACGGTAGCGATGATGATCTTCAAAGACGGTCTCACCAAGGATCTCAATTCCAATAGATTCGGCTGATCGACGGAATGATCCGCTATTCCCGATCCCGCTGACCAACCAAGCCTTTTTCTTCCGGCCCCATCCTACCGGTTGCTGCTCCCTTGACACGATCGTCATGAAGAACTCCGGTCGAAACACCACTTCAATGGCATCTTCGTATGGGTAGGCGACCGCTCGCAATCGGTTCTGGATCGCTTCCACATCCTGACGCGAATCAGCTCGGGTAATCAACACCGCGCTCGCTCGGTCCAGCTCCCGTAGGGGTTCCCGCAGTCTTCCCGATGGAAGCAGTGCATCAAGTCCTGCGGCATCGGTGGCATCCAGCAGTACAAGATCGACATCACGATGAAGCGATCGATGCTGAAAGCCATCATCCAAAACGATGCAGTCCACCGGATGCTGTTCCAACACCCACTGCCCTAGCGCAACTCGATCAGCTCCCACCGCGACAATGGCGCGTGGGCAACGCTGCGCCATGAGAAACGGCTCGTCCCCGGCCTCCGATGGGCCAGCCAACATTCGCGATCCGTCGGACACCAGTAGATGTGGCACCGTACTCGTGCGTTTGTACCCACGGCTCAAGATCGCCACTCTTTGCCCTTTGGCCAACAGCCATTCTGTCAATAGTATGACGATAGGAGTCTTTCCCGTCCCCCCGACCGTAAGATTGCCCACGCTCACCACACGGCAGGGCAGCCGTGTCGTCGTCAGCCAACCTTTCCGATAGCACCACAGCCGGAATCGGATGATGAGGCCGTACAACCCAGCAACCCAGGAAAGCCCTTTACGGACCGGTTGTCCAGGATGCAAGAATGGCATGTTAGTGTTTAGCTATCAGAGGTCCCGGCCCCGTCGCCACGCGTGAATTGGAATACGAAGGAACCGCACGGAGACAGGTTTCAATGAGCTCCAGACTCCGTGTGAGCGCGCCTTGATTGTCCAACACCGCCTGTCTTGCAGCCTGTCCCACCCGGGATCGGATTTCAGGCCGCCCCAACCACTCGTCAAGGGAGGCAACCAGATCCTCCTCTTCCGTCACGCGGCAGCCTCCTCCGGCCTCGGATAAAAGCGTCGCGACCTCTGCGCAATGGTCTGTATGTGGTCCGAACATGACAGGTGTGCCCCACACTGCCGGTTCCAACAAATTGTGTCCACCCACGGGAACCAGAGTTCCCCCGACGAACGCCACGACCGCTTCTCGATACGCGCGAGACAACTCTCCTCTCGTATCCAAAATGATCACGCGCGGGCCGGATTGCTTCTCGCCAATCCGACTTTTTCGCTGGACGACCAATCCGGCTTCTCGAAGCATCGCTTCGACTCGTTCCGCCCGCTCGATATGGCGCGGCGCCAACATCAACACCGTCGAGGGATAAGTCTTGACGATGTGTCGGTAGGCCGAGACCAGCACTTCCTCTTCTCCGGGATGCGTACTGCCGGCGAGAATCAATTGTTCGTGCTCATCGATCCCGAAGCTTCTGCGGAGCGACCCATCCGATCGAACGTCCGGCAGCGGTTGATCGAACTTGATATTGCCGGTCACGTGAACACGCGACGGCTCGGCTCCCAATGCAACAATACGGTCAGCATCCCGATCAGATTGCATCAAACAGAGCGTCAGGGTCTGAAGCACAGAGCGATAGAAGGAGCGAATCACGGGCACATCCTGTCGGCGAAACGACCGGGAAGACAATCGCCCGTTCACCAACACGGATGGCACATGCTGGTCTCCTAACGTCCACAGCAAATTCGGCCATATTTCGGTCTCGACGAATACATAGAGCAATGGACGCAACCGCCGCACCATACCGGCCACCGCCCAGGAAAAATCGAGCGGAGCGTACCGATGTTCGGCGATACCCCCTAACCGTTGCTCGACTGCTTCACGTCCAGTCTCTGTCACCGTCGTCACGATGTAGCGACACTCCGGATGCCGCTCGTGCAAAGCTTTCACGAATGGCGCTGCCGCCACCACTTCACCGAGCGACACGGCGTGAATCCAGATGACTGGTTTATCTGGTCTATCTGGTCTATTTGGTCTGTCTCGTCTATCTCGTCGATCGGACAGACCAGATAGACGTTCTTCCAATCCGAGCCTTTGCGCCAGCCCCGGCCTGCAACGAGGCTTGGCTAGGAGGATGCCCACGATCACCGGGGCAGCCAGAAGAAGGCCGATGTTATAGAGGAAGCGCCACATGATCACGAAGTTAGACGTAAGAAGTAAAAGGTGAAACGTCCCGCAAAATTTCTGAACCTCCTACGTTTCACGTCTCACATTTCACGCTTCACGAATGCTTCCGCCTGATCCGTCAGTCGATTGAGGACCGTCTCAAGCTCCAGGCGAGTCGCCTCGAGCGAGGCTTCATCGGCGTCGCGCGAGACCCAGAGCGGATGTCCATAAAGAAAGAGGCCTCTGGAAAACGGATAGGGGACCATGTAGCGATCCCAGCTCGCAAAGAGTTTTTTTTTGAACAGGCAAAGGCCAAGGGCACGATGGGAAGGCCTGTCGCCTTGGCCAGATGAATGACTCCAAGCTTTGCGACATGACGCGGCCCTTTCGGACCGTCCGGCGTCACGCCCATATCCCGACCTGATCGTCCAAGCTTGATCAGGGCTCGAAGCGCGCCGGCCCCTCCGCGCGTACTTGACCCCCGCACCGCCTCATGCCCGAAACGGGCAATGATCCGCGCAATAATCTCTCCATCGCTATGCCGGCTGATTAAGACATGGGCGCCGGTTCCTCGATAGCCGATTAGGATCATCAACTGCTGGGCATGCCAGAAAGCCAGAATGGCGTGGCCCCCCTCCCGATACAATGCATCGACCGCTTCGTGACCGCGAGTTTCACAGTACATAGAGCGGGCGACGCCGCGAATGGCAGTGGCTGCAATCGGCGGCAGCAGCGAGAATTTCACCCACTGTTCTGCCCGCTTCTTCAGATTCTTCCTCCACTCCCCACTCACCACTGTCCACCCCTCACTTCCTCACACACTACTCACATCCTGAAATTGCATGGCGTGCAGGCGGCGATAGGCGCCTCCCTGCCGAAGGAGCTCGTCATGAGAACCCATTTCGACAAGAGCCCCTCGATCCAAGACGATGATTCGATCCGCGTTTTGAATGGTCGAGAGCCGATGCGCGATCACCAGGGTCGTTCGATTCTTCATCAAATTGGCTAAAGCCAACTGCACGATCCGTTCAGACTCCGTGTCGAGCGCCGATGTCGCCTCGTCGAGAATCAGAAGCGGCGGGTCGCGAAGAATGGCTCGGGCGATCGCCAATCGTTGCCGTTCGCCGCCCGATAGTTTGAGGCCGCGTTCTCCGATGATCGTATCGTACCCTTCCGGCATGCGAAGAATAAAGTCATGGGCATAGGCCGATTTCGCAGCCTGCTCGATGTCGGCCTGGCCGGCGCTGGTCCTTCCGAACGCGATGTTGCTTCGGATGGTGTCATCGAACAAGACGATTTCTTGCGAGACGATTCCGATATGGGCCCGCAGCGATTTCAACTCGTACGAAGTCAACGGGATGCCGTCTAAGAAAATGCCGCCTGCCGTCGGTTCATAGAAACGCGGCAGCAAACTGACCAAGGTGGTCTTTCCGCTTCCGCTGCTCCCGACGAGCGCCACCACTTCGCCGGGATTAATCGTGAGGTCCACGTCGGTCAGAGCCGGGACCGTCTGATTCTCATATCGCAGGGAGACGCGCTGGAATTCAATCGCCCGATTGATTCCCACCAACGGAACCGTGCCGCGATTCTGAGACTGCTCGGTTTCCAAGTCCAACACGTCGAAGACCCGCTCGGCCGCCGCCAGCGCCTGTTGAATCAAATTGTTGGCGCCCGATAGTTTCTTGATCGGAGTATAGGCCATAAACATCGCCGCCAAGAACGAGAAAAAGGCGCCGGGAGTCATCGCCTCATGAATGACCAGATAGCCTCCATACCAGATAATGGTCGCAACACCGATCACTCCGATGATTTCCATGTGCGAGTGGCCGAGCGCCCAGACTTGATTGGACTTCAACGTGGTCGAGAGAAAGGCCTGGTTTCGCTCCTTAAATCGTTCGGCTTCCGCCTCCTCCCGTCCGAACGCTTTCACGACCCGGATGCCCGTGAACGTTTCTTGGAGCGTTGAGGCCATGTCCCCCATTTGCTCCTGTCCGCTGGTCGCCAATCGCTTCAATCGTTTTCCCACCCGCACCATCGTCAGCGCCGAGAGCGGGATCACAATCAGAGACAGACCCGCCAACCTCCAATTCTGATAGAGGATGACGCCGACCATCGCCAGAAAGGTAAGCCCGTTCTGGAAAATGTCTTTGACGACGCTCGATGCGGCGTTGGCCATCATCCCCACATCGTTCACGACCCGCGAGACCAGGCGTCCCGATGTATTGGTGTCATGAAATCCGACAGACAGCCGCATGAGTTGTTGAAATAACTGCTGCCGAATGTCCGCCACAACCCCATTGCCGACATAGGCCATCAAATATCCCACACCGTAACTGAACACCGCCTTCAGGGTCGCAACCCCGAAGAGCGCCAGCGGCAGCACCAACAACATCTGTTCGTTTTTCTGGATGAAGATATCGTCCAACACCGGCTTGGCAAGCCAGGCATAGGCCCCACTGAGCAGTGCGACCAGACCTGAGCAAACAAAGGCAGCGAAAAACCGTACTCGATACGGTTTCACATAGCGCATGAGCCGCTTAAATCGTTCTAGCCCTGACATGCCGCCAACACCACCTCTGCAGCTCGGGCCGACGCGCCCGGTTCACCCAAGGCGGCCCGCACCTTTGCCAACTCTCGTTTCATCTCATCATATGCCGGTCGATCGTCCAAGATCCGAAGCGCCTCCTCATACAATCGCTGCCCCGTCGCAGCGGATTGGATCAACTCCGGCACGACCGTCCGACCGGCCACCAGATTGACAAGCCCGATCCATTTGACTCGAATCACGACGTGATACACAAAACTCGCAATCCAAAAAGTCAGCGGCGTCGTTCTGTAAAACAACACCATGGGAGTTTCCACCACAGCTGCTTGGAGTGTTGCCGTGCCCGAGGCCACCAGCACAAGATCCGACAACGCCATCACTTCGGCGGTCTGCTCCTTCACCACGGCGATAGGCACGGCGCTCTGCGCCAAGAGAGGCTGCAACAGATTATCGTGTATGGTGGAGGCTTGCGCCAGGATAAACCTCGTTTTAGGTTCCCGGCGCGCCAATTTTTCGACAGCCTCGATGAGGATCGGCAGCAGAACCTGTACCTCATGCGCCCGGCTCCCCGGCAACAAGGCGATCACACGTTCATCAGGAGAAAAGCCGAACTTGGTACGAAGCGCCGTCCGATCGTAGGACCCTTCGACTGCATCCAGTATGGGATGACCGACAAACGTGCACCGGACACCCGCTTCGTCATAAAGGGCTTTTTCAAAGGGCAGAATGACCATGACATGATCCACTCGCTTCTTGATCCAGTACATGCGCCAAGGCCCCCAGGCCCAGATCTGTGGCGCAATATAGTACAAGACGCGAAGCCCGGCTGCCTTGGCAAAGTATGCATAGCGAAGGTTTAATCCAGGATGGTCGATGAACACGACGGCATCCCACTGTTCGGATCTGAATAATCGCCGCATGGTGTAAAATCGTCGAATGATGGGCACCAAGGCTAAAGGACCCACCATCCCAATGACGTCAAATTTCCCCATTTCATGGACTAATTGCACACCGGCCGCCGCCATCGCGCGACCACCGATTCCTGCCAATGAGACCTGTGGATCGCGCGCTTTCAGCGCTTTGGCAAGATTGGCTCCGTGAAGGTCGCCGGAGGCTTCGCCGGTAATGATCAGGATACGGGTCATGATGATTTATCGAATTACAGGCAGTGATGACGATCCGATACGTATGGCGAAGGAAACAAGACCGTCAATCCACAAACGGTGTTCTCATGTCGTACGCTGCCCGAACGCCTTGATGGCGGACAGCACACGATGCGCCAACTCCAGGGCCGCCGCCCCATCTTCGCCCGACACGACCGGGCACGATTGCGCGCGAATGGCCTGCAGAAACGACTCCAACTGTAATCTCAAAGGCTCATCATCGCCGGCCTGAAACTCTTCAACCGCCGCCATCGGTGTCCCGCCTGGCTCAACCGATCGGCGTCCGATCACTCCCTGGCGAGATTGGAAATCTATTGAGACATACCCATCCGGTTGGAATAGACACATCTGCCGCATCGCCTTCAACGCGACTCGGCTTGCGGTCAAGCCGGCGACACATCCGCTCTCGAATTGGATGTATGCATTGGCGACATCGCTCGTCGAAGAACGCACCGACAGGCCGGCGGCCCGTACGTCTTCCACCGGGCCTGGATTGCAGGACAACACCAAATCCAGGTCGTGAATCATCAAATCCAGAACGACATCAACGTCTGTGCCACGCTCGCCGTAGACGCCCATTCGTCGGCCCTCGAACAACACCGGCCGTCGAATGTGCGGCCGCATCATCTGCATGATGGGGTTGAACCGCTCGCTATGCCCGACTTGCAGCGTACATCCATTTACCTTGGCTAATTCCACCAGCTCCTGTGCCTCGATCGGCAGCACGGCGATCGGCTTCTCCACCAGAACATGTTTCCCGGCTTGGAGACAGGCTTTGGCAATGGAATAATGTGCGGAAGTGGGAGCGGCAACGCTGACGACATCGACCTGTTTCAAAAGGTCCGACAGGTCGTCGAACGCCCGCGCGCCGAATTGACGGCCGATGAGAGACGCTCGTCCATGGTCGTGATCGACGACACCGACCAACGTCGAGTCCTGCAACGACGCATACAGTCGCGCATGGTGTCGCCCGAGATGTCCGACCCCAATTACACCGGCACGAAGCTTGGCCATACCGCTCTCGGACTGAATTTGGGGAATCTGTTGATCTGTCGATTTGTCGAATTGTTGATTGCTGAATTCCGGAAATCAATAGATCAACAGATCTTCAGACCCCGAACCTTCTTCGTTGACTCAGGTCTCCGCGCTCGGTTCCTCTTCGCGAACGAGGCCAACGACGGAAATTCCGGCTTCTTCCGCTTTGCTGATCAGCAGTTCTCGATCCAGCATCACGGACCGACCGGCCTCGACGGCAAGCACCGAGGCCTTGACGGAACGCATGACTTCAATCGTCCTGGGACCGACGGCCGGCAGGTCGAACCGGAGATCCTGTTGCGGCTTGCTCCGCTTCACCACCACCGCCCTATCCTTGGCCAGTTCGCCTCCCCGCTTGATCGCTTCATCGGTTCCTTCGACCGCTTCGACCGCCACGACGACTCGGTCTTTGATCACGACACATTGGCCGATGTCGAGGCGCCCCGTCTCTTTGGCCACGTCCCAGCCATAGCGGATATCAACCCACTCTTTCTTGGTCGGTTGGCGGGAAGTGAGGGTCCCTTCCTCAACCAAGATTCCTTCCAGGCCGAACGTGGACTCACAGATGGTGATTCCATCCTTTTCGAGTTCAGTAGCGAGTGCGCGTAGGATATCATCATCCTTCCAAAGGACCAATCTCGTGACCAGACCCAGCGCGCGAAAATCAGGACGCGCATGGCTATAGACGTGCGTTTTCTTGATGCCTCCCAACATGACCACGTTCCGGACGCCGTCCGCTTTGAACGCGTTGATCAGTTTATTGAGTTGGCCGATCTTGACCCAATGGATACGATCGACATGCTGTTCGAGCTCCGGTTCGGTTTCGCCCTCGTGAGCCACCGCGAATACTTGGAGCCCCATCTTGTGGGCGTTATCCGCAAAGATGATCGGAAATCGCCCATTCCCGGCAATCACCCCGATTCGACCGTCAGGTATAGGCATGGCCAGGGTCATAGCGGCTGATCTCACACCTGTTGATCGAACTCGCGCTCCAAGTCGAGGCTGACGGCCCGCGAAATTCCACGTTTGGTGCCCTCCATAAACGCGAGAATCTTGGCCACATCGGCCTGTCCCTTGAACTCCTTTTTGGCCAATCGAATCGCCTCGGCTGTCCGATGACCCGATCGGAAAAGCAAATCAAACGCCTTCTTCAGTAAGGCGATCCGGTCCACCGAGAAGCCGTGCCGTTGCAAACCGACTGAATTGAGCCCATACAGATGGGCGCGATACCCGCCGGCTGCGAATGTAAACGGAGGAATATCCTGACCGATGGCACAACAACCGCCGACCATCACGTAGTCTCCGACGCGCACAAACTGATGAATACCGGTCAATCCTCCGATGACGGAATGATCACCGATGGTGATGTGTCCAGCAAGGCTTGCCGCATTGGCCATAATAATGTGGTTGCCGAGCCGGCTATCGTGTGCCACATGCACATAGGCCATCAGAACGCCTTTCGACCCGAGAGAAGTCACTCCCCCACCTTGGACGGTTCCCCGGTTGATCGTGACATACTCGCGGATGATATTGTCATGGCCGATAGTGACCTTGGTCGGTTCCCCCTTGTACCCCAGGTGTTGAGGAGGACCTCCGATCGAGGCAAACGGGTGCACTTCGTTCCGCTCCCCGATCTCCGTCCATCCATCGATCGTCACATGGGAAAGCAATCGGCTCTCCTTCCCGATCGCGACATGCTCCCCGATGACACAGAACGGCCCGATCTCAACGTCACCATCGAGACTCGCCTTGGGATGAACGATCGCTGTAGGATGTATCTTCACGCATGCCCCCTTGAAAAAACGTCAATCGTCAATGGCCATGGCAACGATCAATGACTGTTGACTCATGACTATTGATCGCCCTTCTCGTCCATCACCATCGCCGTCACCACGGCTTCACAGACCAACTCATTGTCGACGTATGCCTTCCCTTGCATTTTCCAGAGCGGTGGACGCTTCTTGAGCACTTCGATCTCTAAACGGAGCTGATCGCCCGGCACCACCGGTCGTCGAAATTTTGCCTCGTCGATACCGGTCAAATACATGACGGTTTTTCCGACCGTCCCTCCCGACTTGAAGACCAGCACGCCACCCACCTGCGCCATGGCCTCGATGATCAGGACCCCCGGCATGACAGGGCGTCCAGGGAAATGTCCTTGAAAGAACGGTTCATTCACCGTCACGTTTTTGAATCCAACAATCCTCTGATGCGGTTCAAACTCCTTGATTCGATCCACCAGCAAGAAGGGATACCGGTGGGGAAGTAAAGACTGAATCTCAACCGACTCGACCGATGCCATGGGCTCTGTCTCCTTTGCGTCCTAGAAAGTTCTAAAAAGTTTAAGGATTCTGCCGATCGAATTCCTTGATGACCGAGTCCGTCACGTCCAGGGCCGGCTGATGATAGAGGACGATGCGGATGAGCGTCACATTGCCTTTGTCGAGGATGGCCGTGTATCCCTCTTTCTGAGCCACAACCTGCGCTGCGGCGGCGATCTTTTGGCCATAGTCCGCGACCATCTCGCGCTGTTTTTGCTGCACTTCGCGATTGAACTCTTGAAGCCGGCGCTGATACGCTTCCATCTTACTCCGCAACTGCTCCTCTTTCTCTTGCCTCGCCGGATCAGCGAGCTTGGCGTTCGGATCTTGTAAGGACTGATCCAAATCTTTGAGTTCTTGCTCATCGGCATGAATGATCTTCTGTCTGGTCATGGAATATCCCTTCACCTCTTCCAAGGCCAGCTTCCCGGCCTTCGATCGTTCCATCACCATCTGTTGATCCATCACCACGACCCGGACCGTCTCCACGGCATAGAGCGGCTCAATCCACTGCCCCAGTGACAACGCGACGGCGACCACGATCCCTCTCGCTATACTCGTCATGACCTACCTCCCTCAGCGACTAGGGATAGTCGCGGTTGAATTCCTCGATGACCGGGCCTGAAATATCCAGGCCATCTTCATGATAGATGGTCGAACCACCCTTACTCTTGTCGACGACAACCTGCAACCCGAGACGCTTGGCGACCTTCGCGACGATCATTTCGATCTTGTCGCGAAACCCTTCCAGAACATCTTTTTGTTTATCTTGGACTTCTCGATTCAATTCCGTGGCCTTTTGCTGGTACTCTTGCATGCGTCGGCGAAACTGCTCTTCCCGATCACGTTTCGCCGCGGGGCTAGGACGAGGACTGCTTGACAAAGTCCTCTTCCATCCGCCGCAACTCCTTTTCCTCCAATTCCATCAAAGCCTGTCGATTCTTCGAAAAGGCGGTCAGATTCTCTTTGGCCCTCTTCCCCGCATTCGTCTCGTTGAGCAAGCGCTGTGAATTGATCACGCCGATCTTCCCGTCGACTTTGCCCCCGCCTCCGGCACGTCCACTGACCCCAGCATGACGGTGATCGCAAACGACATCACCGCCCATTCGATCCGTGTCGCCAATTTCTTCCACCGATTTCTATTCCAACGTACCACGCCAAGGCTCCGACTAAAACAAAGTCCCGATCGTAAACTCGAACACGCCGAATCGCTCACCTTCGCGCGGATCAAGATTAATCCCGTAGGCGACACGTAAAGGCCCGAACGGCGAGATCCACCGACCTTCCAAACCCACCGCAGGCCTTAGATTGATCGATAAGGGTTCATTATCGTCAAATCCTTTTCCATAGTCGAAAAAGAGAACACCATTCAACTTCGCCTCGGAAGAGATCGTAAAGATCAGTTCGGCATTGAAGATCAATTGCTTGGCGGCGCCGTATGGTGCCTTGGTCGTGGGTACGACGGGGCCGGCTCGGCCGAAGGCAAAGCCTCGCATGGTGTTGATGCCGCCGACAAAAAATCGTTCGTTCAGAGGAATCTCTGTGCCGTTGCGTGCTATGACTTCTCCATAGCGAGCCCGTAGCGAAACCCTCATGTCCAGCGGAAGGGGAGTGACTTTGATCACATCCATATAGTACTTGATGAAGTCATTGCTCCCCCCCATATACGGGGTTCCGATATCGAACCCACCGCCGATTCGCCAGCCTGTTCGAGGATCGAGATAGTAGTCCCGGGTATCTCGGAACAGGGCCGTACGAAACCCTGTCGACGACTGTGTTCCGAACTGTCGACACACGATTGGAACAAGCTCACTCCCCGGAATGCAAATACCTTCTTGAGGATCCCTGAAAGTGAGTTGCTCTGCAAACATACTGATACTCCCCGTCACATATTCCGATAACCAACGGCCCAGCGTGATGTTCCCGCCGGTCCGTTCCTCAAAATAGGAAAGGTAATTCGTCATGCTGCGGTAGCCGTCTATTTGCAATGACGTCAATGAGTCGTACAAATAGGGATTGCGGAAGGTGATGGACCCAAGACTTCTTCGCTGGCCGAGCTGGCCTCGGATGCGCGCCATATAGCCGTACCCTCCCAAGTTGCCTTGGGTGATATCGGCGATCGCCACCAGTCGATCCAGAGTGCTGAACCCGCCGCCGAGGCTGAACATCCCCGTCGGTTTTTCTTTCACCCGCACATTCAAATCGACCTTGTCGGGCGCGACTTGCGCGGGCAGGATTTCGACCGTCTCGAAGAAATTCAAGTTGTTCAATCGTTGAAAACTTCGCTTCAGCGAGGCGGTGTCGATCACATCCTGTTCGTCGACTCGTATTTCTCGTCGGATGACGTTGTCTCGTGTCTTGTCATTCCCATAGATATTGATCTGTCGGATCCGCATCATCTCCCCTTCTTTGATGTTGAAGGTGATGCCGACTGTCCGTTCCTCATTGTTCGGATTCACATTGGGCATGACTTCGGCAAATGAATAGCCCTTGCTTCCGTACAGATCCGTGATTCGGGAGATCTCATCTCTGATTTTGGCGCGCTGAAAGATCTCCCCCTCCTTGATCCTCAATCCTTCTCGAAGCTCGGGATCTTCAAACACCGTGTGCCCTCGAAACCCTATGTCGGAAATCGTGAACGGCTCTCCCTCGGTGATGTGATAGCTGACGGTGAACCATTTTTTATCTTCGGTGAGCTCCACCGACGGTTGACCGACCCGAACATTGAAGTAGCCTCTGTTCAGCAGCACTTCCTTGATCCGCTCCACATCATTGGTCAGCTCCTCACGCTTCAAGACGCCCGCGTCGGACACGACTGACGGCAACTTGAGCCTCGTCACGAGGCCGTACCAAGGAACCCATTCCCGAGTCGACATCACATTGAGCATCTCGGTCTTCGTTGCCGCCCGCAGCCCTTCGAATATCACCGTCTTGACCTTGGCCTTCTCCCCCTCCGTAATATGAAAGGTCAGCCGCTTCCGATCCTCATCCAACGCCTCGATCACAGGAACAACCTGCGCATTGTAATAGCCGTCATGCTGATAGGCCAGGCGGATGGTCTCGGCGCTTTCCTTCGCCTGTTGTTGATCGAGAAATGTCTGGCTCTTGATGGTCGTTTTTTCCTTCAGCTTCTCGTCGGTCAGTTGTTCGTTGCCGTCGAAGACGATCTCGGTGATAAACGGCTTCTCCCGCACGATGAAGGTCACCGCCATCCCCTCGGCGATCGATTCGGTTTCAACCTGCACATCCTCGAAAAATCCCGTGTCGTATAAAATCTTTACTTGCCCACGCACATTGTCCGGCGTATAGCGATCGCCGGCTTTCAGCGTGAGCCGACCGGCAATCGCCGGCACTTCGATTCGTTTGGCGCCCCGAATATCAATCGAAGCGACCTTAAGATCGGGCGTCTGAGCAAGTGCTTCGAGCACACTCCACAACACAGAGACAACCATGACCGCGACCACGAACGATCGAAGCCTGTAGACGGCATGCTCGGTCACCGATAAGGATTCCTGTGGCGAAGTATGGAGATGATGAGCGGTGGAACCATCACACAGGTCCTCTCCGGTTATCGACCGTACGCCGCTCCTACGAGTCTGTCCGTCCCGCCGGGAGCAACGCGCTGAATCGCGAGATTCCCCTCGTCGGAAATTCGCAACCAGGCTGCTCGACCACGCAAACGTCCTCGCACCATCCGTCCGCGCAAAACTTCCGGATTATATTGAGGTCACCCTGCATTGTAAAGGAGTTCCCACCCTCTGATGCGAACTGCGTCGACGTGATCGTCATTCCACCTGGAGATAAATTCGTAGCAGATATTCGGTTCATGAGAGCGTTCCTCGTCTTTCATTTCGCGGAGACGACAACGTCGTCTCCGATGCGATGAGTTCGTCCGTTTCTTGACTTCACCGCCCCATCACATAGTATCCTTCCATGTCACGGCTGACTGTCAGAAAAGCGGTCATTCCCGCCGCCGGTCTTGGGACACGGTTCCTTCCTGCCACCAAAGCCTCTCCCAAAGAAATGTTGCCGTTGGTCGACAAGCCGCTGATTCAATATACGGTCGAAGAAGCGGTGGCCTCGGGCATCGAAGACATTATCGTAATCACCGGCCGCGGCAAACGCGCCATCGAAGATCACTTTGATCGTTCCGTCGAGTTGGAAGAAAATTTAAAAGGCACCGGCAAGAGCCAGGTGCTCCATCAAATCCGACAGATCTCGAACCTCGCAAATTTCTGTTATGTGCGGCAATCCGAAGCCCTCGGCTTGGGACATGCCGTGTTATGCGCGCAACACCTGATCGGCGATGAACCCTTCGCCGTCATTCTCGGAGATGAGATCATCGATGCCGATGTCCCAGCGCTCGCGCAATTGATCCATATCTATAAAAAACGCCATGGGGCGGTTCTCGGGGTGCAGGAGGTTCCCAAGGCAGATGTCAGCCGGTACGGAATTGTGACCCCCAAGCGCCTGGCTCACGGTCTCCATCGGGTCGAAGATTTAGTTGAAAAACCATCGCCGACCGATGCCCCATCCACGCTTGCCGTGATCGGCCGGTATGTCCTTCCTCCGGAAATCTTTCCGATCCTGAGAAAAACCGCCCCTGGAAAGAACGGGGAAATTCAGTTGACCGATGCGCTCAAGACACTGGCAAAAAAATCTCCGATGTATGCGCTTGAGGTAGAGGGACAGCGCCATGATGCCGGAGACAAACTGGGCTTTTTGATCGCCACCGTTGAATTTGCGTTGAAGAACCCGGCATTGGGAGCAGAATTCCGCGAATACCTTTCGAGTAGAATGCACACCGTATCGAACAATCGTCGAGGATGATTCCATCGGTTGTGAGTTGCAGCACCTGGTTCGTCGAACCCGCCACCTCTTAATCAATAATGAACAGGCAGGCCCATGACCGACCCAAACGAACAAGAGATTCAGCCTCCCCAAAACATTGAGGTTCCCGGTCAGCTTCCGCTGTTGCCGGTCCGGGATATCGTCGTGTTTCCGTATATGGTCCTTCCCCTTTTGTCGGACGCGACATGTCCATCAAGGCCATCGAAGCGGCCCTTGCCGGCAATCGGATGATCTTCCTCGCGACTCAAAAAGCGCTGGACGTCGAGAATCCCGCTCCAAAAGACATCCACACGATCGGCACCGTCGGCATCATCATGCGGATGCTGAAGCTGCCGGATGAACGCATCAAAATCCTGGTGCAGGGCATCGCCAAAGCGAAGATCACCAAATACATTCAGACCGACCCTTACTACTCTGTTCGAATCGACAAGCTGAACGATACGAAACCTGCGGCGACTGCCCTTGAGGCGGAAGCCGTCATGCGGACCGTGAAAGAGCAGATCGAACGGATCGTGAGCTTGGGGAAAATCTTGATCCCCGATGTCATGGTCGTCATCGAAAACCTCGAAGAGCCGGGCCGATTGGCCGACATGGTGGCCTCTAATCTCGGCCTCAAGGTCGACGCCACCCAGGCCGTCTTGGAAGTCTCCGATCCGATCCAACGCCTTCGCCAAGTGAGCGGCATCCTCGGGAAGGAAATCGAAGTCCTCTCCATGCAGCAAAAGATCCAGGCGCAAGCCAAAGGCGAGATGGACAAAACCCAGCGGGAGTATTTTCTGCGGGAACAACTGAAGGCCATTCAAAAGGAGTTGGGCGAACTCGATGAACGGGCGGAAGAAATCACGGAATTCCGCAAGCGGATCAAAGATGCGAAGATGCCCGACAAGGTCTTGAAGGAGACCGAAAAGCAGCTCAAGCGTCTCGAAAAAATGCACCCGGATACCGCCGAATCCGCGACGGTGCGCACCTATCTGGAATGGATGGTCGAATTGCCATGGTCCAAGCGCTCGAAGGATACCCTCGAGCTGAAAGCCGCCGCCAAAGTCTTGAACGACGACCACTACGACCTCGAAAAGGTCAAGGAGCGAATTCTTGAATACTTGGCCGTCCGAAAGCTGAAAGAGAAGATGAAGGGGCCGATCCTCTGCTTCGTCGGCCCACCGGGAGTCGGAAAAACATCGCTGGGGAAGTCGATCGCCCGCGCATTGGGACGTGAGTTTGTGCGTATCAGCTTGGGCGGTGTGCGGGATGAAGCGGAAATCCGCGGCCACCGCCGCACGTATGTCGGCGCATTACCGGGACGCATCATCCAGGGCATGAAGCAAGCGGGCACCGCCAATCCGGTGTTCATGCTCGACGAGGTGGACAAGGTCGGGATGGATTTTCGAGGCGACCCTTCGGCAGCCTTGCTGGAGGTCCTCGACCCGGAACAAAACAACGCCTTCACCGACCACTATCTCGGGGTCCCATTCGATCTGGCCGAAGTCATGTTCATCACCACGGCGAATTTGATCGATCCGATCCTTCCCGCGCTGCGCGATCGCATGGAGATCATCGAGATCCCGGGATACACCGAAGAAGAGAAACTCGGCATCGCCCAGAAATATCTGATTCCTCGTCAACTCGAAGAGCATGGCATCACGACCAAACATGTCCGCCTGACGGAACCCATAATCCGGCAAATTATCTCGCATTACACTCGGGAGGCCGGGGTGCGGAAACTTGAGCGCGAGATCGCCAATGTCATGCGCAAAGTGGCGAAGAAAGTCGCCGAAGGCAAAGGCCAGGGGTTTCCTATCGATCCATCCAATCTCCATAAATATCTGGGTGTGTCGAAAAATAAGTGCCGGAAGCGGAACTCGATAAAGACGAAGTCGGTGTGGCGACCGGCCTGGCCTGGACGGAAGCCGGCGGCGATGTGCTCTATATCGAAGCGACGGTGATGAAAGGGAAAGGCCAATTGACCCTGACCGGCCATCTGGGCGATGTGATGAAAGAATCCGGCTCAGGCCGCGCTCAGTTACCCGTTCAAGAGAAAAAACCCTTAATCTCAACCCCGCCATGTTCAGCAAACAAGACCTGCACATTCATGTGCCGGCCGGGGCCATCCCCAAAGACGGTCCTTCAGCCGGCATCACGATGGCCACCGCCATCGCCTCTGCCTTTTCCGGCACGCCGGCAAGGCGAGATGGGCGATGACCGGAGAAATCACCTTGCGTGGTCGCGTCCTTCCAATCGGAGGACTGAAGGAAAAGATTTTGGCGGCAAAACGGGCGAAGCTGACCACGGTGATCCTCCCGCGTCGGAATAAAAAGGACCTGGAGGAAATTCCCAAACATCTCCTCAAGGGCATTAATTAACGTTCGTCGAGACCATGGACGACGTCTGAAGATCGCTCTCCGCCGAAGAGCCGCGGCTTCGCCGACCTCTAGAAAACCATCGGCGCCTCCGGCGCCGACGCGTATCCGCCCACTGCGATCCGGCAGAGGTCGGCACTCGGTTTGCCATCACTGTGGCGGGAAGTTCGTGCGATCGCCGACCTCTGCCGGATCGCAGTGGGCGGATACGCGTCGGTGCCGGAGGCGCCGATGGTTTTCTAGAGGTCGGCGAAGTCGCGGCTCTTCGGCGGAGAGCGATCTTCATGACGTCGTCCATGGTCTCGACGAACGCTAATTGTATGCCCTTGAGGAGATGTTTGGGAATTTCCTCCAGGTCCTTTTTATTCCGACGTGGGAGGATCACCGTGGTCAGCTTCGCCCGTTTTGCCGCCAAAATCTTTTCCTTCAGTCCTCCGATTGGAAGGACGCGACCACGCAAGGTGATTTCTCCGGTCATGGCTAGATCTCGCCTCGCCGGCGTGCCGGAAAAGGCAGAGGCAATGGCGGTGGCCATCGTGATGCCGGCTGAAGGGCCGTCTTTGGGAATGGCCCCGGCCGGCACATGAATGTGCAGGTCTTGTTTGCTGAACATAGCGGGGTTGAGATGAAGGGTTTTTTCTCTTGAACGGACGTAACTGAGCGCGGCCTGAGCAGATTCTTTCATCACATCGCCCAGATGGCCGGTCAGGGTCAATTGGCCTTTCCCCTTCATCACCGTCGCTTCGATATAGAGCACATCGCCGCCGGCTTCGGTCCAGGCCAGGCCGGTCGCCACACCGACTTCGTCTTTATCGAGTTCCGCTTCCGGCACATATTTCGATACACCCAGATATTTATGGAGATTGGATGGATCGATAGGAAACCCCTGGCCTTTGCCTTCGGCGACTCTCTTCGCCACCTTGCGCATCACATTGGCGATCTCGCGCTCAAGGTTTCGCACGCCGGCTTCTCGAGTGTAATGCGAGATAATCTGACGGATTGCCGGCTCCGTCAGGCGCACATGTTTGGTCGTAATCCCGTGCTCTTCGAGTTGACGAGGAATCAGGTATTTCTGGGCGATGCCGAGTTTCTCTTCTTCAGTGTATCCCGGGATCTCGATGATCTCCATGCGATCGCGCAGCGCGGGAAGGATCGGATCGATCAAATTCGCCGTGGTGATGAACATGACTTCGGCCAGATCGAATGGAACTCCGAGATAGTGGTCGGTGAAGGCGTTGTTTTGTTCCGGGTCGAGGACCTCCAGCAAGGCTGCCGAGGGGTCGCCTCGAAAATCCATCCCGACCTTGTCCACCTCGTCGAGCATGAACACCGGATTACTCGTTCCCGCTTGCTTCATGCCCTGGATGATGCGTCCCGGTAATGCGCCGACATACGTGCGGCGGTGGCCGCGGATTTCCGCTTCATCCCGCACACCGCCCAAGCTGATACGGACAAACTCACGTCCCAATGCGCGGGCGATCGACTTCCCCAGCGATGTTTTTCCGACTCCCGGTGGGCCGACGAAGCAGAGGATCGGCCCCTTCATCTTCTCTTTCAGCTTTCGGACGGCCAAATATTCAAGAATTCGCTCCTTGACCTTTTCAAGGTCGTAGTGGTCGTCGTTCAAGACTTTGGCGGCGGCTTTCAGCTCGAGGGTATCCTTCGAGCGCTTGGACCATGGCAATTCGACCATCCATTCCAGATAGGTTCGCACCGTCGCGGATTCAGCGGTATCTGGGTGCATTTTTTCGAGACGCTTGAGCTGCTTTTCGGTCTCCTTCAAGACCTTGTCGGGCATCTTCGCATCTTTGATCCGCTTGCGGAACTCCGTGATTTCTTCCACCCGTTCATCGAGTTCTCCCAACTCCTTTTGAATGGCCTTCAGTTGTTCTCGCAGAAAATACTCCCGCTGGGTTTTGTCCATCTCGCCTTTGGCTTGCGCCTGGATCTTTTGCTGCATGGAGAGGACTTCGATTTCCTTCCCGAGGATGCCGCTCACTTGGCGAAGGCGTTGGATCGGATCGGAGACTTCCAAGACGGCCTGGGTTGCGTCGACCTTGAGGCCGAGATTAGAGGCCACCATGTCGGCCAATCGGCCCGGCTCTTCGAGGTTTTCGATGACGACCATGACATCGGGGATCAAGATTTTCCCCAAGCTCACGATCCGTTCGATCTGCTCTTTCACGGTCCGCATGACGGCTTCCGCTTCAAGGGCAGTCGCTGTAGGTTTCGTATCATTCAGCTTGTCGATTCGAACAGAGTAGTAAGGGTCGGTCTGAATGTATTTGGTGATCTTCGCTTTGGCGATGCCCTGCACCAGGATTTTGATGCGTTCATCCGGCAGCTTCAGCATCCGCATGATGATGCCGACGGTGCCGATCGTGTGGATGTCTTTTGGAGCGGGATTCTCGACATCGAGCGCTTTTTGAGTCGCGAGGAAGATCATCCGATTGCCGGCAAGGGCCGCTTCGATGGCCTTGATGGACATGTCGCGTCCGACAAAAAGGGGAAGGACCATATACGGAAACACGACGATATCCCGGACCGGCAACAGCGGAAGCTGACCGGGAACCTCAATGTTTTGGGGAGGCTGAATGTCTTGTTCGTTTGGGTCGGTCATGGGCCTGCCTGTTCATTATTGATTAAGAGGTGGCGGGTTCGACGAACCAGGTGCTGCAACTCACAACCGATGGAATCATCCTCGACGATTGTTCGATACGGTGTGCATTCTACTCGAAAGGTAGTCGCGGAATTCTGCTCCCAATGCCGGGTTCTTCAACGCAAACTCAACGGTGGCGATCAAAAAGCCCAGTTTATCTCCGGCATCATGGCGCTGTCCCTCGACCTCAAGCGCATACATCGGAGATTTTTTTGCCAGTGTCTTGAGCGCATCGGTCAACTGAATTTCCCCGTTCTTTCCAGGGGCGGTTTTTCTCAGGATCGGAAAGATTTCCGGAGGAAGGACATACCGGCCGATCACGGCAAGCGTGGATGGAGCATCGGTCGGGGACGGTTTCTCAACTAAATCTTCGACCCGATGGAGACCGTGAGCCAGGCGCTTTGGGGTCACAATTCCGTACCGGCTGAACGTCTGCCTTGGGAACCTCCTGCACCCCGAGCACCGCCCCATGGCGTTTCTTATAGATGTGGATCAATTGCGCGAGCCCTGGGACATCGGCGTCGATAATCTCATCTCCGAGAATGACGGCGAAGGGTTCATCGCCGATCAGGTGTTGCGCGCACAACACGGCATGCCCCAAGCCGAGGGCTTCGGATTGCCGCACGTAACAGAAGTTCGCGAGGTTCGAGATCTGTCGGATTTGATGGAGCACCTGACTCTTGCCGGTGCCTTTTAAATTTTCTTCCAACTCGACGGAACGATCAAAGTGATCTTCGATGGCGCGTTTGCCGCGGCCGGTAATCACGATAATGTCTTCGATGCCCGAGGCCACCGCTTCTTCGACCGTATATTGAATGAGCGGCTTGTCGACCAACGGCAACATTTCTTTGGGAGATGCCTTGGTGGCGGGAAGGAATCGTGTTCCAAGACCGGCGGCGGGAATGACCGCTTTTCTGACCGTCAGGCGTGACATGGAAGGATACTATGTGATGGGGTGTGTGAAGTCAAGAAACGGACGAACTCATCGCATCGGAGACGACGTTGTCGTTTTCGTGAAATGAAAAAAAGGAACGGTCTCATGAACCGGACAACTGCTGCGCAATTTCTCCAGGGGGAAGTGACGATCACGATCGACGCAAGAACATCTCGAATCAGAGAGTGGGAACTCCTTTACAATGATGGATGACCCCAATATAATTCCGAAGTTTTGCGCGGGCGGACGGTGCGAGGACGGTTGCGTGGTAGAGCCGCCTGGTTGCGGATTTCCCGATGAGGGGAATCTCGCGGTCCAGGGTATTCTCACGGCGGAACGGACTGACTCGTAAGGAGCGGCGTACGGTCGATAACTGGAGAGGGCCTGTGTGATGGTTCCAACCGCTTCCATCATCTCCATACTTCGCCACAGGAATCCTTATCGGTGACCGAGCATGCGGTCTACAGGCTTCGATCGTTCGTGGTCGCCGTCATGGTTGTCTCCGTGTTGTGGAGTGTGCTCGAAGCACTTGCTCAGACGTCCGACCTCAAGGTCGCTTCGATTGAAATTCGGGGCGCCAAACGAATCGAAGTGCCGGCGATTGCCGGTCGGCTCACGCTGAAAGTCGGCGATCGCTATACCCCGGACAATGTGCGTGGACAAGTGAAGATTTTATACGACACGGGGTTTTTCGAGGATGTGCAAGTTGAAACCGAATCGATCGCCGAGGGGATGGCGATGACCTTCGTCGTGCGGGAGAAGCCGTTCATCACCGAGATCGTCTTCGACGGGAACGAACAACTGACCGACGAGAAACTGAAGGAGAAAACGACGATCAAGAGCCAGACATTTCTCGATCAACAACAGGCGAAGGAAAGCGCCGAGACCATTCGCCTGGCCTACCAGCATGACGGATATTACAATGCGCAGGTGGTTCCCGTGATCGAGGCGTTGGATGAGGAACGGAAGCGCCTGACCTTTCATATTACGGAGGGAGAGAAGGCCAAGGTCAAGACGGTGATATTCGAAGGACTGCGGGCGGCAACGAAGACCGAGATGCTCAATGTCATGTCGACTCGGGAATGGATTCCTTGGTACGGCCTCGTGACGAGGCTCAAGTTGCCTTCGGTCGTGTCCGACGCGGGCGTCTTGAAGCGTGAAGAGCTGACCAATGATGTGGAGCGGATCAAGGAAGTGCTGCTGAACAAAGGCTACTTCAATGTTCGGGTCGGCCAACCGTCGGTGGAGCTCACCGAAGATAAAAAATGGTTCACCGTCACCTATCACATCACCGAGGGAGAGCCGTTCACGATAGGGGACATAGGATTTCGAGGGCACACGGTGTATGAGGAGCCCGAGCTTCGAGAAGGATTGAAGCTCAAAGAGGGAGAGATCTTTCAACGCGCCAAGATCCGGGATGAGGTCTCCCGAATCACGGATCTGTACGGAAGCAAGGGGTATTCATTTGCCGAAGTCATGCCCAACGTGATTCCGAACAATGAGGAACGGACGATCGGCCTCGTCTTCAACATCAAAGAAGGGGAGATGATGCGGATCCGACAGATCAACATCTACGGGAATGACAAGACACGAGACAACGTCATCCGGCGGGAAATACGAGTGGACGAACAGGATGTGATCGACACCGCCTCGCTGAAGCGCAGTTTTCAACGATTGAACAACTTGAATTTCTTCGAAACGGTCGAAATCCTGCCCGCGCAAGTCGCGCCCGACAAGGTCGATTTGAATGTGCGGGTGAAAGAAAAACCGACGGGGATGTTCAGCCTCGGCGGTGGGTTCAGCACCCTGGATCGACTGGTGGCGATCGCAGATATCACCCAAGGCAACCTGGGCGGGTACGGCTATATGGCGCGCATCCGAGGCCAGCTCGGCCAGCGAAGAAGCCTTGGGTCCATCACCTTCCGCAATCCCTATTTGTATGACTCATTGACGTCGCTGCAGGTAGACGGCTACCGCAGTATCACGAATTACCTTTCCTATTTCGAAGAACGGACCGGCGGGAATATCACGCTGGGCCGTTGGTTATCGGAGTACGTGACGGGGAGCATCAGTATGTTTGCAGAGCAACTCACGTTCAAGGATCCTCAAGAAGGTATTTGCATTCCGGGGAGTGAGCTTGTTCCAATCGTGTGTCGACAGTTGGGAACACAGTCGTCGACAGGGTTTCGTACGGCCCTGTTCCGAGACACCCGGGACTACTATCTCGATCCTCGTTCAGGCTGGCGGATCGGCGGTGGGTTCGATATCGGAACCCCGTATATGGGGGGGAGCAACGATTTCATCAAATACTATATGGACGTGATCAAAGTCACTCCCCTTCCGCTGGACATGAGGGTTTCGCTACGGGCTCGCTATGGAGAAGTCATAGCACGCAACGGCACAGAGATTCCTCTGAACGAACGATTTTTTGTCGGCGGTATCAACACCATGCGTGGGTTCGCCTTCGGCCGAGCCGGCCCCGTCGTACCCACGACCAAGGCACCATACGGCGCTGCCAAGCAGTTGATCTTCAACGCCGAACTGATCTTTACGGTCTCTTCCGAGGCGAAATTGAATGGTGTTCTCTTTTTCGACTATGGAAAAGGATTTGACGATAATGAACCCTTATCGATCAATCTAAGGCCTGCGGTGGGTTTGGAAGGGCGGTGGATCTCGCCGTTCGGGCCTTTACGTGTCGCCTACGGGATTAATCTTGATCCGCGCGAAGGTGAGCGATTCGGCGTGTTCGAGTTTACGATCGGGACTTTGTTTTAGTCGGAGCCTTGGCGTGGTACGTTGGAATAGAAATCGGTGGAAGAAATTGGCGAGACGGATCGAATGGGCGGTGATGTCGGTTGCGATCACCGTCATGCTGGGGCTCAGTGGATGTGCCGGAGGCGGGGGCAAAGTCGACGGGAAGATCGGCGTGATCAATTCACAGCGCTTGCTCAACGAGACGAGTGCGGGCAAGAGGGCCAAAGAGAATCTGACCGCCTTTTCGAAGAATCGACAGGCGTTGATGGAATTGGAGGAAAAGGAGTTGCGGCGGATGGAAGAGGACTTTGTCAAGCAGTCCTCTGTCCTGAGCCCCGCCGCGAAACGTGATCGGGAAGAGCAGTTTCGCCGACGCATGCAAGAGTACCAGCAAAAGGCCACGGAATTGAATCGAGAAGTCCAAGATAAACAAAAAGATGTTCTGGAAGGGTTTCGCGACAAGATCGAAATGATCGTCGCGAAGGTCGCCAAGCGTCTCGGGTTGCAGGTTGTCGTCGACAAGAGTAAGGGTGGTTCGACCATCTATCATGAAGATGGCCTGGATATTTCAGGCCCGGTCATCGAGGAGTTCAACCGCGACTATCCCTAGTCGCTGAGGGAGGTAGGTCATGACGAGTATAGCGAGAGGGATCGTGGTCGCCGTCGCGTTGTCACTGGGGCAGTGGATTGAGCCGCTCTATGCCGTGGAGACGGTCCGGGTCGTGGTGATGGATCAACAGATGGTGATGGAACGATCGAAGGCCGGGAAGCTGGCCTTGGAAGAGGTGAAGGGATATTCCATGACCAGACAGAAGATCATTCATGCCGATGAGCAAGAACTCAAAGATTTGGATCAGTCCTTACAAGATCCGAACGCCAAGCTCGCTGATCCGGCGAGGCAAGAGAAAGAGGAGCAGTTGCGGAGTAAGATGGAAGCGTATCAGCGCCGGCTTCAAGAGTTCAATCGCGAAGTGCAGCAAAAACAGCGCGAGATGGTCGCGGACTATGGCCAAAAGATCGCCGCCGCAGCGCAGGTTGTGGCTCAGAAAGAGGGATACACGGCCATCCTCGACAAAGGCAATGTGACGCTCATCCGCATCGTCCTCTATCATCAGCCGGCCCTGGACGTGACGGACTCGGTCATCAAGGAATTCGATCGGCAGAATCCTTAAACTTTTTAGAACTTTCTAGGACGCAAAGGAGACAGAGCCCATGGCATCGGTCGAGTCGGTTGAGATTCAGTCTTTACTTCCCCACCGGTATCCCTTCTTGCTGGTGGATCGAATCAAGGAGTTTGAACCGCATCAGAGGATTGTTGGATTCAAAAACGTGACGGTGAATGAACCGTTCTTTCAAGGACATTTCCCTGGACGCCCTGTCATGCCGGGGGTCCTGATCATCGAGGCCATGGCGCAGGTGGGTGGCGTGCTGGTCTTCAAGTCGGGAGGGACGGTCGGAAAAACCGTCATGTATTTGACCGGTATCGACGAGGCAAAATTTCGGCGACCGGTGGTGCCGGGCGATCAGCTCCGTTTAGAGATCGAAGTGCTCAAGAAGCGTCCACCGCTCTGGAAAATGCAAGGGAAGGCATACGTCGACAATGAGTTGGTCTGTGAAGCCGTGGTGACGGCGATGGTGATGGACGAGAAGGGCGATCAATAGTCATGAGTCAACAGTCATTGATCGTTGCCATGGCCATTGACGATTGACGTTTTTTCAAGGGGGCATGCGTGAAGATACATCCTACAGCGATCGTTCATCCCAAGGCGAGTCTCGATGGTGACGTTGAGATCGGGCCGTTCTGTGTCATCGGGGAGCATGTCGCGATCGGGAAGGAGAGCCGATTGCTTTCCCATGTGACGATCGATGGATGGACGGAGATCGGGGAGCGGAACGAAGTGCACCCGTTTGCCTCGATCGGAGGTCCTCCTCAACACCTGGGGTACAAGGGGGAACCGACCAAGGTCATTATCGGCCATGACAATATCATCCGCGAGTATGTCACGATCAACCGGGGAACCGTCCAAGGTGGGGGAGTGACTTCTCTCGGGTCGAAAGGCGTTCTGATGGCCTATGTGCATGTGGCACACGATAGCCGGCTCGGCAACCACATTATTATGGCCAATGCGGCAAGCCTTGCTGGACACATCACCATCGGTGATCATTCCGTCATCGGAGGATTGACCGGTATTCATCAGTTTGTGCGCGTCGGAGACTACGTGATGGTCGGCGGTTGTTGCGCCATCGGTCAGGATATTCCTCCGTTTACATTCGCAGCCGGCGGGTATCGCGCCCATCTGTACGGGCTCAATTCAGTCGGTTTGCAACGGCACGGCTTCTCGGTGGACCGGATCGCCTTACTGAAGAAGGCGTTTGATTTGCTTTTCCGATCGGGTCATCGGACAGCCGAGGCGATTCGATTGGCCAAAAAGGAGTTCAAGGGACAGGCCGATGTGGCCAAGATTCTCGCGTTTATGGAGGGCACCAAACGTGGAATTTCGCGGGCCGTCAGCCTCGACTTGGAGCGCGAGTTCGATCAACAGGTGTGAGATCAGCCGCTATGACCCTGGCCATGCCTATACCTGACGGTCGAATCGGGGTGATTGCCGGGAATGGGCGATTTCCGATCATCTTTGCGGATAACGCCCACAAGATGGGGCTCCAAGTATTCGCGGTGGCTCACGAGGGCGAAACCGAACCGGAGCTCGAACAGCATGTCGATCGTATCCATTGGGTCAAGATCGGCCAACTCAATAAACTGATCAACGCGTTCAAAGCGGACGGCGTCCGGAACGTGGTCATGTTGGGAGGCATCAAGAAAACGCACGTCTATAGCCATGCGCGTCCTGATTTTCGCGCGCTGGGTCTGGTCACGAGATTGGTCCTTTGGAAGGATGATGATATCCTACGCGCACTCGCTACTGAACTCGAAAAGGATGGAATCACCATCTGTGAGTCCACGTTCGGCCTGGAAGGAATCTTGGTTGAGGAAGGGACCCTCACTTCCCGCCAACCGACCAAGAAAGAGTGGGTTGATATCCGCTATGGCTGGGACGTGGCCAAAGAGACGGGGCGCCTCGACATCGGCCAATGTGTCGTGATCAAAGACCGAGTCGTCGTGGCGGTCGAAGCGGTCGAAGGAACCGATGAAGCGATCAAGCGGGGAGGCGAACTGGCCAAGGATAGGGCGGTGGTGGTGAAGCGGAGCAAGCCGCAACAGGATCTCCGGTTCGACCTGCCGGCCGTCGGTCCCAGGACGATTGAAGTCATGCGTTCCGTCAAGGCCTCGGTGCTTGCCGTCGAGGCCGGTCGGTCCGTGATGCTGGATCGAGAACTGCTGATCAGCAAAGCGGAAGAAGCCGGAATTTCCGTCGTTGGCCTCGTTCGCGAAGAGGAACCGAGCGCGGAGACCTGAGTCAACGAAGAAGGTTCGGGGTCTGAAGATCTGTTGATCTATTGATTTCCGGAATTCAGCAATCAACAATTCGACAAATCGACAGATCAACAGATTCCCCAAATTCAGTCCGAGAGCGGTATGGCCAAGCTTCGTGCCGGTGTAATTGGGGTCGGACATCTCGGGCGACACCATGCGCGACTGTATGCGTCGTTGCAGGACTCGACGTTGGTCGGTGTCGTCGATCACGACCATGGACGAGCGTCTCTCATCGGCCGTCAATTCGGCGCGCGGGCGTTCGACGACCTGTCGGACCTTTTGAAACAGGTCGATGTCGTCAGCGTTGCCGCTCCCACTTCCGCACATTATTCCATTGCCAAAGCCTGTCTCCAAGCCGGGAAACATGTTCTGGTGGAGAAGCCGATCGCCGTGCTGCCGATCGAGGCACAGGAGCTGGTGGAATTAGCCAAGGTAAATGGATGTACGCTGCAAGTCGGGCATAGCGAGCGGTTCAACCCCATCATGCAGATGATGCGGCCGCACATTCGACGGCCGGTGTTGTTCGAGGGCCGACGAATGGGCGTCTACGGCGAGCGTGGCACAGACGTCGATGTCGTTCTGGATTTGATGATTCACGACCTGGATTTGGTGTTGTCCTGCAATCCAGGCCCGGTGGAAGACGTACGGGCCGCCGGCCTGTCGGTGCGTTCTTCGACGAGCGATGTCGCCAATGCATACATCCAATTCGAGAGCGGATGTGTCGCCGGCTTGACCGCAAGCCGAGTCGCGTTGAAGGCGATGCGGCAGATGTGTCTATTCCAACCGGATGGGTATGTCTCAATAGATTTCCAATCTCGCCAGGGAGTGATCGGACGCCGATCGGTTGAGCCAGGCGGGACACCGATGGCGGCGGTTGAAGAGTTTCAGGCCGGCGATGATGAGCCTTTGAGATTACAGTTGGAGTCGTTTCTGCAGGCCATTCGCGCGCAATCGTGCCCGGTCGTGTCGGGCGAAGATGGGACGGCGGCCCTGGAGTTGGCGCATCGTGTGCTGTCCGCCATCAAGGCGTTCGGGCAGCGTACGACATGAGAACACCGTTTGTGGATTGACGGTCTTGTTTCCTTCGCCATACGTATCGGATCGTCATCACTGCCTGTAATTCGATAAATCATCATGACCCGTATCCTGATCATTACCGGCGAAGCCTCCGGCGACCTTCACGGAGCCAATCTTGCCAAGGCGCTGAAAGCCCGCGATCCACAGGTCTCATTGGCAGGAATCGGCGGTCGCGCGATGGCGGCGGCCGGTGTGCAATTAGTCCATGAAATGGGAAAATTTGACATTATTGGGATGGTGGGTCCTTTAGCCTTGGTGCCCATCATTCGACGGTTTTTCACCATGCGGCGATTATTCCGATCCGAACAGTGGGATGCGGTCGTGTTCATCGACCATCCTGGATTAAACCTTCGCTATGCATACTTTGCCAAGGCAGCCGGGCTTCGCGTCTTCTACTATATTGCGCCACAGATCTGGGCCTGGGGGCCTTGGCGGATGTACTGGATCAAGAAGCGAGTGGATCATGTCATGGTCATTCTGCCCTTTGAAAAAGCCCTCTATGACGAAGCGGGTGTCCGGTGCACGTTTGTCGGTCATCCCATACTGGATGCGGTCGAAGGATCCTACGATCGGACGGCGCTTCGTACCAAGTTCGGCTTTTCTCCTGATGAGCGTGTGATCGCCTTGTTGCCGGGGAGCCGGGCGCATGAGGTACAGGTTCTGCTGCCGATCCTCATCGAGGCTGTCGAAAAATTGGCGCGCCGGGAACCTAAAACGAGGTTTATCCTGGCGCAAGCCTCCACCATACACGATAATCTGTTGCAGCCTCTCTTGGCGCAGAGCGCCGTGCCTATCGCCGTGGTGAAGGAGCAGGCCACCGAAGTGATGGCGTTGTCGGATCTTGTGCTGGTGGCCTCGGGCACGGCAACACTCCAAGCAGCGGTGGTGGAAACTCCCATGGTGTTGTTTTACCGAACGACGCCGCTGACATTTTGGATTGCGAGTTTTGTGTATCACGTCGTGATTCGAGTCAAATGGATCGGGCTTGTCAATCTGGTGGCCGGTCGGACGGTCGTGCCGGAGTTGATCCAATCTGCTGCGACGGGGCAGCGATTGTATGAAGAGGCGGTTCGGATCTTGGACAATCGATCGGCATATGATGAGATGAAGCAGAGTTGGCAGAGGTGCGAGCCGCTCTGGGTGAACCAGGCGCGTCCACGAGCTGCAGAAGTGGTCTTGGCGGCATGTCAGG
>CAVQFZ010000025.1:0-47500 GCA_963711905.1 uncultured Nitrospiraceae bacterium
AGCACCCACCATCCCGATCATCGCCGTCACTGGTGATTCAGAGGGGCATCTATATCTGAACGTCGCCAAGTACCTGGGTGCCCAACGGATCATAGCAAAACCCTTTTCGCCACTAGAATTGCTCCAGGCTGTACAGCAACAATTGTCAGAACTTTCTTGATCGAATGTGACTGGCATGTGAACCTAACTCGCATTTACTTCGTTCCCACTCCAGCCGTTCAACTCCAGACGACCTGAGGCATGTTGTGAAGGACACATCTACATTGCAGGGAGTCTATGGCTAGGATATTAGTCATCGATGATGAAGCCCCCATTCGCAGCTTGTTAGCGACGATTCTGCACTCCGCAGGACATGAGGTAGTGGAGGCATCAAGTGGGCGTGAAGGGCTATGGGTGTACCGTCAGAGATCGACGGGGGAGAACTGGAGATTGTTGGATCTTCTGATGCCGGAGTTCAGTGGGCTCGATACCATTTTGGAGTTCACCCGCGAATTTTTGAATGTCAAGGTCGTGGCCATTCCCGGCATGGCTAACGGTGATCAGTCGCTCCAAAGGACGGCCAGGCTGTTGGGCGCACGCCAGTCGCTACGCAAACCGTTTGGAATTGAGGAACTGCTGTGCGCGGTCCGTTATGAATTGACGCACTGATCCTCTGACTCGAATGTTACATGAACCTTCGTTGATCAAATACTCGCAGGCACGTTTTCGGCCCCTCAATGGTCCTCATCCAGCTTTTCTTCTGGCGCGGTAAATCAATACGGGAACTGGAACCAATGCCGTGGCAGAGTGAACCGACTATGACGGGGCAATCGGTCAAGCAGGGTCAGGGGTGACTGACGAAACATCAGTAGTTTTGGGTACTGAAATTCTTCGTTGCCAAACTAATTAGCCGAGCGTAGCTTCTCCACTCTACCCCCTAACCCACATCTTGCCGACGGTCTGGAGAGCTCTCCGCTCCACACCCTGTGAGAAAGGCAGATGTCCCATGATCCCTTTTAGCATGCCGGAGTGGGGCGGGTGAAGGGGAGGCTGAGAGCACACTAATACCGAGGTGATCGACGCTGGCTGCGCCTCCCCTTTACTTGTCAGGGTGATACCTGTTTACCCACGCCCGGGACTAGTTCAGAATATACACTCCCCGCTTATCTTCTTAGTGACACTTCAGCCCCATACTATGAAATTATCGTAAGCCTTACATCCTCTTAGAGAGAGCTTGCGAATCTGCAATTCTCCGTCTCACTCTTTGCCTTCTATCCTGGCATGCGTCCTGTACCTTCTCCGCCTAATCTCATCTTGGAGAATGCTACTATGTCCTAATTACCGTGCCCCTAGCGGCAGACCTGAACGCTGGGGAGACCCATGTACCGTGGTCTTGCGATTACCTAACGTTCGTCTCTTGTGAGAAGGGGGACTGGACAAAGTTTTTTTCCTTGTTGAGTTCTCGTCTTTCGAGCCTCTTCGAGCACAAACGAAAGCCGGATCTCGGCACCGAGACCATTTCCTGGAATCGGTTGTCCGCTAGAGTCGTTTGGGTTGTTTTGTCGTGAAAAAGGACGCGTATTGACTCCCCATCTCCTAAAAGTTCAAGCGTTCTTTTCTCCAACAGGAAAATGAGCAGAAGGAGGGAGTGGAAGAAGATCAGAACAACACTCCCTCTGCGCCACATTCTCGGTCGTCTTGAGGTCCTTCAAATCGTTGCTTGTTCTCCTTCCCCTTCATCAGAAGCACAACGTTCTCCCCTCTGTGATTAGAGATATTAGGCGCTTCGGCAGCAGATACAGGTGTATTGCTTAACGTCAAAGGCGCCCCCCCTACCCTCGTACCCACTCGAAGAGCCTCTGTTACAGAAAGAAGTACTGGACTAGGCTATTGCCTCGACTTCGAAGCAAAGTTTCCAAGAAACGGGCGGAAGACCTAATTAGGGCATACCACGATCTGCTCAAGGGGCGTTGATACAAAACACGATATTTGGAAATGCCTTCAAAAAGCATTGGAGGATACTAGTTCTGCCAGCTTACTGGGGCGTTATCCATAAATTGGGGAGCTCTTAACCTAAAGAGCCAGGGAGCTTCGAAAACATTTTCAGAACAAAACTGCATGGAAAAAAACTATCCAGGTAACCTTATCACCAAGCTGTGCTGCATCAAGCGAGGTGACGAAAGGGAAGGCCACGGTCCTGGCCTTGGTCCGGACGAGTAATGAGATTAGTGTATCTTTCTAATTTAGTATCTTGGTCTAACGGTTGCTCTCTCGTCCTTCTGCGAATGCAGAGGAACATTGTGGCTAAACTGTGGCAGAACTATCGTGTCCGATGTGGTTTCATCGGTTCTTCCCCTGCCTCTTGATCCTCTGTAAGTGATTGAGATTGAAACGATGGGAGAATATCGGGGACTATAGTTGCGGGGTCTGCGGCGGATTCAAATCTCGCCCCTCCGCCATATGCTCAATACATTGTGAGTGCAATTCGCAAGCTGACCGAAACTGAACAGAATCATTGACGAGACCTTGCCGTGCGGAACAAGAACGGGGTGACCTCGCACCAGTCGCTAACCTACTCGAACGCTTGGGGAGCATCATTGAGATGGGGCAAAGTAACGATGCACTTGGAGCTGCTGGATTATGGCGAGACACAGATCAACGGATGATGATAAGAACATACGGAGTTGGTGCTATTCCTGTCCGGTTCTACAATCTTCGACTATACTTATCCTGTGAAATCGCTCAAGTACAACGGGAAGCGTACCACACTAGAAACCGTGCTCCGTCTTCAAGGTCTCTTCCGTCATCGCTTGTAACCGCTTGGGCTCTCTCCTCTCCAAGCCAGCATGTTGCTCTATCTTGACCGGCATCCTGACTGTGACGTATTTGAGATTGCTTCGGCGCTCTGTATTCCGAACCTCTCAGCGGTCGGGGCCCTGCAACATATTCAGAGAAATGGATGGATACGCAAGCCGAGGGGCAATGCGAAGAGGAAGATGGTGAAGCTACAGCTCACTGCAAAAGGCACCGCTCTCGCCCAGAAGGCCAAAGAGAATATAGAAACAACGGATAAGCTCTTCGCTCTGGCTGATAACCCGAAAGCGGCTTAGGTATCTCTCAATCTTACCCACTCAAGTCTTGTACCAACCTTCCTGGAGAGCCCATATAGGCGGCCAATAAATATGCGCCGATTCCCGTTAGATTTGTCAAAGGGTGGGTGAAGCAGTCCAAACCCTTTGAAGGAAGCTGCGGTAGATGAGTTGTACCAAGAAATTTAGGAGATTGAGGATAAAGTACAGACCCGTGCTTGAAGCGACGCGACGGATCAACACTGACCGACCGAACATTATTCTCGGACGGGTCGGATGGCGTTATTCGTCACTTTGGTGATTGCGCAAGATGGCGGGCAGTGCTATATACCCCGCATTCAAACAGCGAGACTATCTATTTCCGGACTGGGACGGACAAGTACTCCGGCAAACTGAACTCTGTCTCCCACCCCTGTTGGCCTTTCTCATAGCGGTGCAATAAAAGGATCTGGAATGAGTTATACGGTGTTGAGTATCAATCTGACCGATCTCACAGCGATCAAGATTACCTGTGCGCAGTGCCGTGCGTCGGCGGAATTTCCTGTGGCGCGGCTCCAAGGCGATCCGCCGGAGCGCTGCTTTCACTGCCGCGCAGAGTGGTTTGTAGGCAAGAGTCCGCAGGCCACGGCGCTTGAGCACCTGTTCCGCGCATTGGGCGAGCTCCGTGGTGATGGGGCGTCCGGGTGCCGTGTGCAGTTGGTGATGATGCAGGATCCCGGCTTCCCGTACACCCGCAAGCCCATCTAGCATCCCGCCTTTCTCCGGCTTCCGCCGATGTCGAGGGCGGAGCTCTGGACGTTAATCGTTATGACTATGGGGAGGCCTATTTTGTGAAGTGGCGCTCTATCCTAGGAGCAATCTGGCGCAATCTACCAAACGAAGAACGCTCTGCACTTGGATCCAATAGTGGTGTCTATATCGAATTGGTCGTGAAGGACACACCCGCATTCCGAAATGATGTACTGGCCGGGGGATACAATTATGAAGATCGACGGAGTAGCCGTTCATGGTAAGGAGAAACTTCTGGATTCGAGACCTCGGAAGAATAGCCACTACGCCTCTATGTATCTCCCTAGTGGGATGTCTTCCGACGATTTACTACACTTGTAGCTCACCATGGTGACATAACTCGGAATTCAGTACGTCAGCCAAGATGTATAGGTGTCCCTATGCCTGCCAGTGGTGTGCCTGGTATTCATGCGATTCCCTTGGGGTCCCATCTGTGTGTCTTTTATCGGAGTCACAAAGAGTTTCTGCGGGTGACTGCGTCGTTTCTGAATGCAGGCCTGAGTGACAATGAGCTGTGTGTCTGGACTCCTCCAGCTCCCTTAACCATTCAGCTCGCCGTAGATGAGCTGTCTCGTCATGGCCGAGACGGTCAGCATTTGCAAGCGACGAAACAGCTTCAAATCTTGTCCGCACACGACTGTTGGTTTTCCCCGAGTCCATTTGATGAGGAGCGTTCCTTAATGAGACTGGCCTCTTGGTCTGCCGCGTGTCACCAGCTCGGCTATGCGAGTGTCCGTGCGGCGGGCGGTCCAGGCCAATTTCTCTCTGAGGGCAGCCGTCAGGCCTTTATGCGGTTTGAGTACGACGCTACTGCGGTCATCGCAAAACATCCCTGCATAGGATTATGTTGCTATCCTTCGACCCACGTTTCGGCGACTGACATGTTCGACATCATGAACGCGCATCCTTGGGCTTTGCTGCGGACTCACTCTGGGTGGGCAGCATCTGAACTGAAGCTGCCATCGTAGTTAACCGGTTCTACATAACGGGTGTTCGCCTCCAACGTGACCCTTCCCCCTCCCCCCCCCTTCTCATGGTGGTGCAAACCCAATATGGAACCTTAACCAATGACGGGGTAGGGGTGCACCGATCAGGGCATAGCAGTAATGGCCTAATATAGCGTTCTAGCAGGATGGTTATGGCTAAACCACCAACCCCTGTGTTACGGTTGCTCTCTCGTCGTACGAGCCTCGCGACGAAGCTGGTTTGAGGTAGGCTCGCAACATCGATGTTGCCTTGTCCGGGAATCAGTCGGAAGTCAGACCTAAGTCGCCGTATCGCCCGCGTCTTCGGCCCGCTCCTTCCCCGTTCCTTGCGCTCAAGACAATGTCATTATTTTAAAGGAGGAACTCCACATGGGTTCGAAGCTTTACGTCGGTGGGTTGCCGTATTCGGTGACCGAGCAGCAGTTAAACGAAACATTCGGAGCGCATGGCACGGTGGCCTCGGTGAGGATCATCTCAGACAAGTTCACGGGACAGTCGCGTGGATTTGGTTTCGTGGAGATGTCCTCGGACGCTGAGGCGAAAGCCGCGATCACGGCGCTTCATGGCACGGACATGGGTGGCCGCACGTTAACGGTCAATGAAGCGAAACCCCAGGAGCCGCGTTCTGGTGGCGGCGGTGGATTCGGTGGCGGTGGTGGCCGTCCCGGTGGAAAGCGCGATCGTTGGTAAGCGGCTTAAGTTGATCGAAATGCCAAAGGACCTCTCCCGCCTAGGCCTTCCGAATCTGCTGCTCGATGGCTGCTAATTACAACACGGCCATTTTGTCCTTATGCAGAAAAGACAATGTGGCGCTAAGCCAAGTGAAACAGAGTGGACCGGCCCATTTCGTACCCGAGCCGCTTAATTTGAGATCTCGCTCGGTAATAAGGGATACGAGGTCTTGCAGTGCCTTGATATAGCCGTGCCGCCAAAAGATACACTCTGGTGCGTCAGGATCAAGATGCAACTGTTCGCGCATCGCGGACGGGCCATGTTCTCGCATCCACTCCTCTAGTGCGGTTGCGGACGTTTCTATTACGAAAGTGACCGTATCATTAGGCTCTGATGTTTAAAATGATAGCCTTGCATCACCTTCTTTTCAGCTAGATACGCCCTTCCCCTTTTGCTCTGGTGGTGCAAACCCCATATGGGACCCGTGCCTAAGGCACGGCAGGGTCTGCCTGTCATGTACGTAGCGAGGTGTTATTACGGTGTTAAGGAATGGGCTCTGTGATTGAAGGCAGGTGGGACTGCCCAGGTCTTCAATGACTTGAGCAATCCCGCTGAAACCGCTTAGAAGGCTGCTTTGTCCAGTGCGCTAGGGGAGTGTAACGAGAGTAAAGCTTGTCACTGCCTGGCGAGTTGCACCATGGTATACAGCACTCCACATATCGCGGCCAGGATGAACAGTTCGATAAGGACAGGCATACGAGCACTCCCTTTGTTTTGTTCACTTACCAGTTATGCCTTCAAGATGAAGCGCAAACGATGGGATCGTGAAGAGTTTTAGTAAATGGACGACTTCCTTCCGCCGAGGAATCTCACAAGGCTAGCACCTATTGACGACTTGTCAAACTAAGAAGGAAAAACCTCCACATAAAAAAGGCCCGCTTATAAGGCGGGCCTTCGTTTCAGCACCCTGTCTAAGGGTTTATGCCACTTTCACTTCAATGGTTTTCGGTTTGGCCTTCTCGGACTTCGGCAGATGGAGATGCAAGACTCCATCCTTGAACTCAGCTTTCACTTTCTCCACTTCAATCACGTCGGGCAAGGAAAAGGTCCGCGCAAAGCTGCCATAGGACCGTTCGATCCGGTGATACTTCGTCCCTTTGTCTTCCTTCTCCTGCTTGCGCTGCCCCTGAATCGTGAGCACCCCATCCTCCAGCGTGATCTTCACATCGTCGTTCTTCACATCCGGGATCTCCGCCTTAATCTGATACTCCCCTTCGGTCTCACTGATATCAACCGATGGGGTCCAATCCGCGACGATCATCGTTTCTTTGCCATTCGGCGTATGCGTTGCAGCCGGGCAAACATGCGATTCAATCGATCGGACACATCTTCCAACTCCCGAAACGGATCCCATCGTACGAGCGCCATAAGGCCTCCTTCATTTTGTCTATGTGATTTTTGTGAACTCTCCTGAGACGCCAGTATCAACTGTCTGGGCCTGAGATAAATCAAGGGGGACAAAAGTCAAGGCCCCGACGTTTGGCAAATACGAGCATTGTGGAGGGGCACAGAGCACGCATTATCCAACCGCTCACGCCTTCCGTGCAGTCCACTTTATGAGCAGAATTTCATGCCGTTCTAACTCGCTTTTTATCTACCTGCGGTAGGCTGCCATCAACAGGAAAAGGTGGCATACCAATGAATGCAGTGGAAGGCGTGACGCTTTGTGGAGGAATTCTTGCCTTGTTAGGCATCATTGTTTTTATCTGGGGAAAATGTCAGCGGCAGTAGCTGTATGCATACTGCCTCTGGGCAACTTATTTTCCCAATAGAGACGACCTGAAGAAATTCCCGTGTTCGTGAGCCAGATGAGGGTGATGTTGTCTAGGACATCGTCTCGTGTCAGGCCGTCTCGCTGTCCATCAAACGCGCGTGCGATCAGTTCGTAGCTAAGCGCAGCATGGTCCAGCAGATAGGCTGCCAGGCCGATGGGTGAATCCACAACTCCGTACAACGTCTGCGGACGCAATCCCAGCTGATATGCGTAGCCGACACCTTTTCCATAGACAGTTTTCAGTCGCTCGTACGCAAGCTTTTCCTCGTCGGAAAGGCTGGTTGGCGCTGGAGAACCGGATTGGGCAGCTTTGTCGATATCGGGAGGAACCACGCGAGGAAAGTTGGTATGAATGCCCATCAACTCCGGAGGAGCTTGCACGGCCATCTAATCAACAACCACCCCACCCCAATCGCCCCCTTGCGCCACAAAACGTGTGTATCCAAGGCGTTTCATCAGCACAATCCAGGCACGTGCGATGCGCACGCAGTCCCAGCCAATCGTGGTCGGCTTCCCTGAGAATCCGTAGCCGGGCATATTGGGAAATCACCACATCGAACGCGTCGGATGCCTGGCCGCCATGCGAGGTGGGCTTGACGAGTGGGTCGATGATTTTCAGTTGCCCGATCATCGAACCGGGCCAACCATGCGCGACGATGTTTGGCAGGGCATTGTCATGCTTTGAACGAACGTGCATGAAATATATGTCGAGTCCATCGATCTCGGTGGTGAATTGCGGCAGCGCCTTTAACCTCCTCTCGACTTTGCGCCAATCGTATTCTGTCGCCCAGTAGCGTGCGAGTTTCAGCATCGTCGCGAGCTGTACGCCCTGCGCCTGGTCCCCGACCGTTTCGCGCTCAGGCCAACGGGTCTCGTTGATGCGTCGGCGTAATTCGGTCAGTTCTGCTTCAGGAGTATCCACTTGAAAGGGGCGAATCGCCTCTTTAGTGGATATCTGCCCACTGCCTGCTTGTGTTGCATTGGTTTTGGCTACGGTCGCCATAGTGCACCTCCATAATACGGTTTAAGGTTATGGATCGGCCATCTGCTGCAGACCAATTGGCACCAGTTCTTTATGTCACGTGTTCAGCTGAGACAAGCTGTCTTCGATCTCAAGGTTTACGCATGAGGTTTGGAAGACGGCCAAGCGCCTTGGTCAAGCCTTGTGCCCCCTTCTGAATATCGAGAATTGTTTATTGCGCGTGTCAAATGCACCTAGGTGCACTGCACGGGTACGATTGAAGCAGGCGTTCGAGCGGCGGAGACTGGAGAATCAGTCGCGCATGGATGGCCGCAGCGCGAGGATTGCGGGGCACAGTCAGGGTGGCAGAAACGTCTGATCGGATGCTAGGCGCATCGGAACATTTGGTCAAGCGGTGGTTTTAGTGTGCTCATTTTGACTAAAGCCCACCTCACTCCACCATATTCACAAGGCTGCGCGTTGTTTAACGACGAACTATCGGAATGTATACCTCAACCCGCTCCACCAGTTTCTAGACGTTTTAGCTCAATCGTTTCTATTCCCTTTGTTTGGAGGTTGTCTTGTTATAGCGGTCTAGATCGCCGAGTGCGGGGACATTTACCTCCGTAGTCAACCCGCGACTGGTAAAACTCACGTCTAGAACCCGCATAGACAGCGTGGGAAATGCGTCCAAAATCGGGGTATGGCCACCACCCTACGCGCGGTCGATGATTCACCGTAGAAGCCCGTTGAGGAGCCCAGCGGAGTATGTTGTTAAGACGCTGTATTGGTAGCGGGCATGCGGGTCGGCCTAGACGAAGTCGCTTACGGCGGGCGAAGCCCTTTTTGTGATTTTAGAAAAAATCTAGGACGAAGCTTAGCGACTAGTGATCTAGACGGGTACCCCCCCGGCTAGTCGAGGCTGCTAGTTGAGACCAACAGGCCGACTAGTTGACTAGTGCTAGTTAAAATAACTGGACCGTAACACGCGAGTCCTATGGTAACCGTAGCCGCCCGCCCCCGGCCATGTCCCAAGGGTGCCCCCGGGGGGCCTAGAACCAATGTCAGTACGACTCAAAACTGGGTGCGCCTGGGGTGCAGAAGTGCATCTAGATGGCCTGCTCTTGTCCCTTCCTTTCCCTATGAATCAGCCACAGTCAAGGCTTTACAGGTACTTAGGTATCGTTTCCATCACTTTGTAAACCGCAGGTTGGAGGTTCGATTCCTCTCGCCAGCTCCATACCTTGCTTGCCCCCGACCCGGAGTCCTTGTGATTATTCTTGGCGACGGGAGACAAACACCTTCAGTGTCCCGCCCGTACCGCCGACTGATCATTGTAGTATCGTAATTGCTGTCTGCGGATAAACACCTCCAGTGGATCCCACCCTTTTCCCCTGCTCGACACAGGAGCGCTAAGTGGTCGGTTGATTGCGATGAACTGAGAAGACCCTCCTTAGAGACACGCTCTGCCTGTCTCTTCAGGGGTTCTCCTAGATGCTCCACCATCCATATTCATGATGGGATGGTGGAGCCGACGCAATCCGACAGTGATCGGCAGCGTCTGATCTCCTTGACGTGATGGGACCTGTCCGTGGCTTCGAATCTACTTCTGATCAAACTCGGCCTCCTATCCTTTTGGGGACTCTGGTTTCTTATAGTGTTTTCTACAAATCTGTGCGAGGGCTTGAAGCTGCTGCGCCTCATACCCTGGACATGGAAGTTCGCCTCTCACAATTTTCAGGCAGTCGTCCTTGCAACCACCGAGTACGATGCTCCGTCATGGATACCCAAGGTCTTATTCTCAGGCATTCTGCTCTGGCAACTCATCACCGCGCTCCTATTTGGATGGGCCACCGTCTCAAGCCTTGAGAATTTGTCGCTGAGCTGGAAGCTCGTCGATGCCGCCTTTGCAGCAGGGTTGGCTCTCTGGGGGGCATTTATACTTGCCGATGAATTTTGCAAGCAATATGACCCTGAGCGGGGCCATGTACTGTTTTTTATAGCCACACTCGTCACACTCGTGGCTCTACATCTCCTTCCATCTTGAGAGGTTTGCTCGCGAATGCTCACACTCCTATTTTTTTCAAAGTATCCCGTGAGAGATCGTGCCGCCCGCATCAGAAGTTCTATCTCGATTCCTGAAGGGAAGCACAGGGGCTGGAGACTTCAAGGCCGTCCTCAAGATCGTCTGGGCTCTTTTGGTCTTGTCCAGAAGTTCGTCCAGTGCGGTTGTCACAGGTTGGATGAGCCAATCCAGCTGCTCAAGCGCCTGTTGAGATTTCACCAAGCCAGCCGTTGATTGCTTCAGTTGGTCTTCGAGCGCTCTGGTGTCCCGTTGCTGCTTTTCACGCTTCGATGAACCCTTGTCCGCCTCTTGCGGCAAGCGGGCCACGGACAGCACGAGTTGCGCATGGGAGAGGGCAGCGGAAAGCGCCGAGCGCTCCGCCTCGATTCGCTTTTGCCAAGGAGCCCGGTTGGCAAAGGTTTCTGCTGTCTCAGCCAACCGCCGGCAGGTTTCCAGTAAGTCTGGGTTAGTATGACTCCTCGAATCCTTGCGCATGGTGCAATTCTATCGTGTAACCATTCCTTTTCCGACTAGTTAAGACCTTAGGCAGGCTCTTGCGTATGCAGAATACATTGCGGCACTCACAGACGCATCGTCCCACAGCTCGATTCTGGCATGGAATTCAGCGTCTTCCTTCCTGTGACGGATAGCTGTCGATGGGAATCATTAAATGCGCATAGGGGGTTCCAGCCCACATGACCCAGGGGCCGCCGTTTTTTGAGTCGGTCGGCACGCTCTTCAGCATCTGAGCGTCGGGCACGAGAATCATAAGATGCGCGCCGAGTCCTTCCACCCAATCATCTCCGGGCTTCGGCTGAGTGGCATAAGGATCGGTATTGCTCGCAGGCCTGTTGCCTTGCAGCATATAGGCGATGCCGACTTGGGCAATGACAGGATCCTTCTTGTTCTTCATCGCATCCATGAAGCTGATCCAGGGTTCGTTCATGCATATCGAATCCGTGCCCGTCGTCCCGGGATTGTCGGGCAAGTAGAGGGGGGGCCTTCCAACACAAAGGCCGCATCACGTGATGCGGCCTTTGCCGATCCTCGGATGAATCATGTGAGAGCGGCAGCTGTGGATTTATCGCTCCGCCTCAGTCAAATGCGCTTCGTGTTCGAACTCTTCCATGTCCGAATCCGGCTTTCCTTTCGTGGTCGACGGATGAAGACCGTACTTTCCTCAGCATCTTATAAAAATCGGCTCGATACCGGCCGGCAAACTGCGCGGCGCGCGAGATATTTCCGCCCGTCAATTGCAGGACATTCTTCAAATAGGTCCGCTCGAATTCTTCTTTGGCTTCCGTCAGCGGCTTGAGCGGAGACTCGGCGGAGACACTGACCGCCGGCAGCAAATCCGGCGTGAGCATATCTTGCCGCGACATCACCACGGCCTTCTCGACCACATTCTCCAGCTCACGCACATTACCCGGCCAGGGATTGACCATGAGCCGATGGAGTGCGGCAGGCGTGAATCCCTTCACCTCCTTGTTGGCCCGTTTCACGCTGAGTTTGAGGAAGTGTTGGGCCAACAGCGGGATATCGTCCCGGCGATCCCGCAGCGGTGGAATGAACAGCGGCACCACTGAGATTCGATAGAACAGATCGTTGCGAAACGTCCCGTTCTTCACCGCCTCACCGAGGTCCTTATTGGTCGCCGCGATGATGCGAACGTCCACCTTGACAGAGGTTTCCGACCCCACCTCTCGAACTTCCCGCTCCTGTACGGCGCGCAAGAGTTTGACTTGCATGGACAGCGGCATGTCGCCGATCTCGTCGAGAAACAGCGTGCCGCCGTTGGCCATTTGAAACAATCCGCGCTTCGCGCCATGGGCGCTCGTGAATGCGCCCTTCACGTGCCCGAACAACTCGCTTTCGAACAGGGTTTCCGGTATGGCGGCGCAGTTCAGCGCCACGAACGGACCCTTCGCGCGCCGGCTGTTCGTATGGGTGACGCGAGCCATGACCTCTTTGCCGGTTCCCGTTTCTCCAAACAGCAAAATGGTCGCATCCGATTCTGCCACTTGCGCGATTTGTTGGAAAAGCCGTTGCATCGCCGGACTGCGCGCCACGACATTATCCAGCCCATACAGTTCTTTGACCAACGACTTGAGCCGCTGAATCTCTCGACTCATCCGCTGTTGCGCGAGCGCTTTCTCGATCGTGGCTTTCAGCTCCTTATCATCGAACGGCTTCGTCAGGTACCCGAATGCCCCTCGTTGCATGGCCTCCACGGCATTGGGAATGCTCCCATGAGCCGTCAGGATGATGACCGGAAGTCCCGGATGGCTTCTGAGAAGTTCTTCCGTCACGTCCAGCCCGTCTTCCCCCCGAAGGCGCAGGTCGGTGATGGCCAAATGAAACATGGTTTTCTTCGCCGCTCCGACCGCATCCACCCCCGTCGTGCAAGAGGTGACCGAGAACCCCATGGAGGACAACCGCATTTTCAACAAATGCAGTAACCCTTCATCGTCGTCGACTACGAGAATATTTTCTTGCTCCATAATCACAATCCCTTCTGATATTCGTTACGGTGTCGTCTCGGGGCCGGGAACCGGAACCGTGGTCAATGGTGGGCGTATCGGGCGCACCTTTTCCCGCATCTCCTGATCGATTCGTTTCAATGCGTCGAGCTGCGTAGAAAGCTCCTCAATCTTTCTGTCCCGCTCGGCAAGCTGTTTTTGGGTATTTTGCATCGACACTGGATCGGCTGACGCCTTTGCCGAGTCTTTCTTCGCCAAGAGCGCCTCAATCTTGCGATCTCGATCCGCCAGCTCGCGCTGCAAGGCCTCAACAGTCTGAGAATCTCCTTCCTTCGTTGAACGAACTTGTTGAATGGTCGCCTCTTGACTGAGCAAGTCTCGGACCAGACGATCTGCAACGAACGCCGAGGATGAGTTGGCCTTTGCTAGAGCAGGTGCTGTCAACACCGCCTCCGGCCAGGATTTAGGTCCTGGAGCAGAAGGTTGTTGCAGTAACTGAATCCATGCCTTACTCGACTCCGCCAGTTGGCTCTGTGGAGCGACAGCCACCACTTTTTTGAAATATTTTTCAGCCACTTCGCGGCTTTCATAGAGTCCGAACAATGCCCGCGTAAAGTACACACGATCACAGTAGTTCGATTCTCCACAATTTGAAGCTAAACTTTCTTGCTGCCTTACAAGACTTTGAAAAATTTTGACATCTTGAGGCTCTGCGGAAAAATAGGGACGAGAATCTGGTGGTGGCGTTGTCCAAGCCGCACATCCTGCCAATAGGATCGAACTGATGACGATGAGGTTTAGAGATAGTGCTCTTCTTGTCACGCTTGCCCTACCTTTTCCGGTTTTGCCAACCGTAGGATAAACCGTACAGTCGCCCCCTTGCCTTTCTCACTTTCAATCCAAATTCTTCCGCCGTGAGCCTCAACGACTTTCTTCACCAGTGCCAAGCCCAATCCGCTCCCCGCCGTGTGCTTCGCCTTCATGCGACCTTGAACAAAGCGTTCGAACACATGGGGGAGATCCTCTGGAGCGATCCCAGGTCCCGTATCCGAAACGGTCACCTCAAGGACTCCGGCTTGTGGATCGGGTTTCATCTGAACCTTCACCACCCCTCCCTCAGGGCTGAATTTCAAGGCGTTCGACAGTAAATTGTCGAGCACCTGCTCTAGACGAGATGCATCGGCCTTGACCCACGACCGCTCCCCGATATGTTCCAGCACAAGCTGCACATGTTTGGAGTCTGCCAACAGACGAACCTTGTTGATGGAGATTTCGCCGATTCGTTGGAGATCCACCGGGACAATGCGGTACTCCATCATGCCGGCTTCCATTTTCGAGAGATCCAGAATCGTGGAGATCAGATGGATCAGTCGCCGGCTGCTGTCGGCCATAATCCGAAGGGTTGTTCGTTGCTCCGGCAGGAGCGGGCCTGGAATCTCATCAAGCAAGAGGTGCGTGCCTTCCTGAATCGAGGCCATCGGGGTACGCAATTCGTGAGACACGTGCGCCAAGAACTCCGTTTTCATATCGTCTATGTCCTGCAGCTTTCCGCCCATCCAATTCACGGTATCCACCAGATCCCGCAACTCGGCCGGAGCTCTGATCTTGAGCGACGCTCCGAAATTCCCCTGTCCGATCTGCTTGATATGCCCTTGCAGCTGCCGGAGCGGACGCAAGATCGTATAGCTGGCGATGCCGGCAAGCCCCAGCCCAAACACCAACGCCACCAGGACCAGTTGCTCCGTGACGGCCTCTGCTTGGGCCGCGCTGGCTCGAGATTCCGTCACTCCGACACTCACTCGAGCCTCGTGCAGATCGATATAACCCTGAATCGTGGAGGACATCCGATCCATCAGGACATCGCGTCGGTTGTCATACCCTGGAGTAGCCTGACGGATCTTCCCCTTCACGGTCTGGAATTCATCCTGAAACAGCTTCAGCTGCTCCTTGAGCAATTCGTCCGTCTCGTGGAGCAGTGTCAACCCCTGGGGGAATCGTTCCTGGCCCCGCAGCAGCTGCAGGCTGCGCTGAAACTCAGCTACTTCTTCTGTGAGATGCGTCAAAAAAGTGTGATCTCTGGTTGCAAGATATTTCTTTTCGCTATTCAGCTGGGTATAGAGCGACCCCAACAGCCTCTTCGCGGATTCCGCAGCCGGATAATGGTAGGACGCCATCTGGGTACTCATCGCGGTCAACTGCCGAAGCTGAAAGAGGGCATAAATATTGACGCCTCCCATGACTGTAATAATGACGAGGGAGGCCATTACCAACCGCCAGAAGATCGAAAGTTGCATCAGTCTGTACTTCTCCGCACCCATCGTGAAGGAGCCAAGCTCAAGTGTAGGCTAACCCATACACTATTTCAGTTTCGATCACAAGCCAAGAACCATCACCGGCCTAAGAAGTGTCTCATGTTGATACAGGCGCACATGGAATGAAACGAGTCTCGGTGACAGCCTATCCTGACTTCAGCTCTACTGTCTGGCGCCGAACTGGTGAAAAAATTGGCGTTGCCGCCTGGAGGACCCATGGAGCGAGGCAAATAGGTGGCCGCGGAACAACAAGATGGCCATGGCCGTCGGGGGGGTTAAGAGTAGAAGCACGACCACTTGTCCTTCAGAATCGAACCCGACGTAGGACAACCACCCTCCGATCGCGGTGAACGGGAGCAGAAGAATCTGGAAGAAGTCGAGACCGGCTCCCCGACCGACACGGCCGGACAGCGAAAAAAACTCCATCAGACCGCTGGGAGAGAGCACCACCGGCAAGATGAGAATCGCGAACGGGAGGAACCACTCGATCCAATGCTCCACGATGAAGTGATAGGAGGTCTTGATGACCTCGAGGGGTGAATCGTGTCGGACCTGATAGATGACCTCCGGGGCCGGATTCAGAAGGATGAACACCAGAAGCAGAAACGCGGACGAAAGAAATTGACCGTACGGGTTTGCTTGCATGCCCATATCGAGCAGCATCGTCGGAATCCACAACACGAACCCAACGCCGATCACATCCCAAAAGTAATGTCCAAAGCTTCCGGTCACATCCGTGAACTGAATGGTCCTCGCTGCGCTGAGAGACTGCTCGATCAGCCGGAGCGTCGCGCCGACCAACACGGCATTCAGGATGCCCAGCATGAACCCGCCGGCGATCCCTAACGGACCGACGATCCGCGAGGCACCCACAAACAGCACGGCGAACACAATAAGCGCGACCATCGTCAGCCAACTTCGGGCGAGTGACCGTCCCGTCGAGTATAAGACTTGTCGATAGAGCTGAAGGGTGGCTGACACGAGGTTGACCATGTCGGTGCGTACCCTAATCGGGATCGCCCAAGAGGTCAAGAACTAGTCGCGTCGGCAACAGAGAATGGATTCTTGGTTGACTTACCAGGAACGGATGATTATCAGTTGACTCATCAACGCTATTCTTTTTCTTTTCACGGGTGAGTCGCCATGGACATGAACCGAATGACGATCAAGTTGCAAGACGCGTTACAGTCCGCCTCTGCCCATGCGCAGCGTCGAAGCCATCAGGGCATCGATGTGGAGCACGTGCTGTTGGCGCTGCTCGATCAGGAAGGCGGAACGACCCCGGCCCTGCTCGAAGGGGCCGGCCTTGCCATGCCCGCCGTTCGGCAAGCGGTTGAACAAGCTTTGGCCAAGCTCCCCCAGGTACAAGGCTCCGGCGCCGCGCCCGGTCAAATGCATATCGCCACCCGCCTGACCCAGGTCCTCAATCGCGCGGAGGACGAACAGAAATCGCTGAAGGACGACTTTCTCAGCGTTGAGCATGTACTGTTGGCCATGGTTCAAGAAGGAGGCCCGCTCAAGAAACTGGGACTCACCAGGGACCGCCTCTTATCTGCACTGCAACAGGTTCGCGGCAATCAGCGTGTCACCAGTCAGGACCCTGAAAGCACCTACCAGTCGCTGGTGAAATATGGGCGTGATCTGACCCAATTGGCCGGACAAGGCAAGCTCGACCCCGTCATCGGTCGCGACGACGAAATCAGGCGTGTGATTCAGATCCTGTCCCGCCGAACCAAGAACAATCCGGTGCTCATCGGCGAACCGGGAGTCGGCAAAACCGCGATCGTGGAAGGGCTGGCGATTCGTATCGTCAAAGGCGATGTCCCCGAAAGTCTCAAACACAAGAAGCTCTTCGCATTGGACATGGGGTCGCTCGTCGCCGGCGCCAAGTTTCGCGGCGAGTTCGAAGAGCGGCTCAAGGCCGTATTAAAAGAAATTCAATCGTCTCAAGGCCAGATCCTCCTGTTCATCGACGAATTGCACACGGTCGTCGGCGCCGGAGCGGCCGAAGGAGCAATGGACGCGGCCAATCTGTTGAAGCCAATGCTGGCACGGGGCGAATTGCACCTCGTCGGCGCCACGACACTCGATGAATACCGGAAACACATCGAAAAAGACGCCGCCTTGGAACGCCGCTTCCAGACGGTCCTCGTCGACCAGCCGTCCGTGGAGAACACCGTGTCTATTTTGCGCGGCCTCAAAGAGCGGTACGAAGTCCACCATGGCGTGCGGATCAAGGACAGCGCCCTGGTCGCGGCGGCGAAATTGTCGAATCGATACATTTCGGATCGGTTTCTTCCGGATAAAGCCATCGACTTGGTCGACGAAGCCGCCGCGCGGCTCAGGACCGAAATCGAAAGCCTGCCGGCCGAGCTGGATGAAGTCTCCCGCAAGGTGCTCCAGCTGGAAATTGAGCGGGAAGCTTTAAAAAAAGAAAAAGACCCCGCGAGCGCCGCTCGTCTGACCGCTCTCGAAGCGGAGCTCAACGAAAAGCAACGCGACTTGCAGGCCCTTAAAACCAGATGGGAGTCGGAAAAGACCTCTGTGGCCAGGCTCCGCAAGACCCGCGAGGCCATCGAGGACGTCAAACTGAAGATCGATCAGGCTGAGCGGGCCTATGATCTCAACCGCGTCGCTGAACTTCGGTACGGAGAACTGCCTCGGCTGGAGCGAGAGCTGACGCTGGAGCAGCAGCACCTGGGCAAGAAACAGGATGAGACCAAGCTGCTGAAGGAAGAGGTCGATGAAGACGAGATTGCCGCCGTGGTCAGCCGCTGGACCGGTATTCCGGTCTCTCGTTTGCTCGAAGGGGAAAGCGACAAACTGTTGAAACTCGATGACCTCCTGCGTCGGCGCGTGGTGGGACAAGAGGAAGGAGTCCGAGCCGTCGCGGACGCCGTGCTTCGCGCGCGATCGGGCATCAAAGATCCCAATCGCCCGATCGGTTCATTTTTATTCTTAGGCCCAACCGGGGTCGGCAAAACCGAGCTGGCGCGGGCGCTGGCCGCGATTCTCTTTGATAACGAGGGAAATTTGATCAGAATCGACATGTCTGAGTACATGGAAAAGCACACGGTCGCCCGCCTGATCGGCGCGCCTCCAGGCTACATCGGCTATGAAGAAGGAGGTCAACTCACCGAAGCCGTTCGACGGCGTCCATTCTCGGTGATCCTGTTCGATGAAATCGAGAAAGCGCACCACGATGTCTTCAATGTCTTGCTGCAAGTGCTGGATGATGGGCGACTGACCGATTCACAAGGCCGCACCGTGGACTTTAAGAATACCGTGCTGATTATGACCTCCAATATCGGCAGTCCTCAGATCCTTGAAGCCCAACAACGCGGCGCGACCTATGAACAAGTTCGGACCGTCGTCATGGGCGAGCTGCGACAACAGTTTCGCCCGGAGTTCTTGAACCGGGTGGATGAACTGGTGGTCTTCCATCCACTCGGCGCCGAACACTTGATCAAGATCGTGGACATTCAGCTGGAACGTCTCCGCCATCGATTAGCCGAACGGCGGATCACCTTGGCCATCAGCCCTTCCTCGCTCAGGCACCTGGGAGAACGCGGGTACGATCCGGTCTATGGAGCACGACCCCTCAAACGCCTCATTCAGCAGGAGCTCGAAACACCGATCGCGAGGTTGTTGGTCAAGGGAGAATTACGGGACGGTGATACGGTGTCGATTGATCTGAAGAACGGAAGCCTGATCCTCGTGCCGACGACAACCGAGCAGCAGACATCTACGCCTACCCGATAGACACGGCGCCCCCTGTGGCATCTTGCGTCAGTCCGCTCTTCTGCTGTTTCTCAAGCTTCCACTCCGTCGGCGATACTTGAAAGAGGTGGCCTTTCATCGTGTGAAACTCTCCTCGCGACAAAGACACCAGGTCGGAGGCCTTCGCTTCGAACTGGAGAAGAATTTTGCCGGACTCGGCTTCCTTCATCGCCACGCTCTTGTTCGTCGTCGTCAATTCATAAGCGCGCCGGTCGTTGAACATCATGGTACTGTCCACCACTTTGGCCAACATTCGCCCATTCGAGTCGAACAGCGCAAAATTGACCAGAAGCGCGCCGGTCGAGGGATGTCGGGCCACGTGGATTTGCGGGACACCCTCGACTTCGATGGTGCCGTTGGAATTTCGGTAAAGATTGGAGCCGATATCAATGTCCATGTTCCATGAGCCTCAATGTAGTATCGTGTAGTCCGTCCTTTTTATCCTTGAAGCGCGCCCATTTGCAATCCTAGCCCACAGCTACCTTACCTAGATAGAGTCCATCGCTTGTGATCAGACTGGTGGCTTGTTAGACTCGGCATCAGCTAATGCGAGGCGATATGGCTGCCCCTGCCGCACACATAAAACGCTGGACCCGCCGGGAATACGACCGCATGGCTGAAGCGGGGATTTTCAGTCAGGACGACCGCGTCCAATTAATTGATGGTGATATTATCACAATGACTCCCCAAAACAGTCCACATGCGTCCGCCATCGGAAAAACAGAACGGGCACTCGAACGTCTCTTTGGGATGAGTGTCTGGGTTCGTGTGCAAATGCCGCTCATCGTCGACCCTGATTCAGAACCAGAACCGGACTTAGTAGTCGTTCCAGGAACACCCGATGACTACCGCAACGAACATCCACGGTCTGCCTTGCTTGTCGTCGAAGTATCCGAGACCACCCTTGCATTGGATCGAGACCGCAAACGCGCCATCTACGCCCACGCCGGCATCCGAGAATATTGGATCGTCAACCTCGCCGAGCGTTGTTTGGAAGTGTACCGGGATCCGGTGACCGCTCCCGGCCAAGCCGGCACGTACCGTTCTTCGCAGAAACTGAGTCCTTCAGACAGCATCGCGCCCCTTGCCTCTCCTGGATCCATCGTAGCCGTTGCGGACTTGCTCCCGTAAGATCAGACTATCGACTCGCAGGTCAGCTCCGGAGATTTTTTGAGCGCCATGACCGTGCGGGTCGGTTCGATGCAGCGTGCCGCAATTCTCGCCTAATGTCCTCGACCTGCAACCCTTCGGCTTCCCACGCTCGGATAGCGGTCTCCGATGTAACATCCGGACACCCGTTCGCAGAACGGAAGCAAGGCGTCCACCTGCGGCGCGAAGGCCGCTGCTTCATCAAGCAAACCTTGCAGCGTGTGCACCTTTTTGAGTTTCCATCCATGCGTGAGCAAGAACGCTTTCAGATATTTCTCTACCGGCTTGTTGCATGAAGAATCTGGGTGACTCGAAGGAGATAGCCCCCGCCTTCGTATCCCAATCAGGCAATATGAATGAAGGTATTTGTCGATTTGCGAGCGGCGGTCAGGAAATGGATGACGGAATGTCTGTACGGAAGTGGAGGGGCAGGTACCTTACGATTTTTTGATCCGATCGAGGATCAACGCGATGCAGCCGCCCAGCAACCCTCCGCCCAGGATGGTGGTCAACAGCTCGGCGAGTTTCAGTTCCCACACCGACCCCGACCCTTGGGCCTGCATGACTTCCCTGAGGCCGCCTTGCACCATGATGACGGCCAGCGCCATCGTGGCTCCGATCACAAACCACCAGAGAAATACTTTCGTCGAACCCACCGTATCCTCACAGGTCTGGATTGCGGTCAAACGAGCGGTATTGAATCGCCTCCGCGATGTGCACGGTGTCGATCCTCTCAGACTCGGCCAAATCCGCGATAGTGCGCGCGACCCGCAGAATGCGTCCGTGCGCTCTCGCCGACAGCCGAAGTCTGGCCATCGCGTGCTCGAGCAACTCTTGAGCAGGCTGATCGAGCCCACAATACCGCTTTACCATTCGTGGCTTCAACTGCGCATTCGTATAGATACCGTCGCTTCGAAACCTCCGGCGTTGACGGTCACGAGCCGCGACGACACGCGACCTGATCGCGACAGATGATTCTGCAGAAGGAAGCTCGGTGCGCAGCTCTCGAACCGGAACGGGGGGCACATCCAGATGGATATCCAGCCGATCCAGCAACGGCCCGGAGAGTTTCGCGCGATACCGACGAATCTGAGTGCCGGTGCAAATACAGGGTCTGGTTCGATCCCCATAATATCCGCAAGGACAAGGGTTCATCGCGGCAATCAACATGAATCGGGCGGGATATTTCAGGGTTCCGCTCGCCCGCGTCAGAATGACATGCCCGTCTTCCAAGGGTTGCCGCAATCCTTCGAGCACGCCCCGTTTGAACTCAGGGGACTCATCCAGAAACAACACGCCGTTATGCGCGAGGGAGACTTCCCCTGGCTTCGGGACGGTGCCGCCTCCGACAAGACCGGCATCCGAGATGCTGTGATGCGGAGCGCGAAATGGTCGCACCATGAGCAACGGCCGTTCCGGAGCGAGTTGTCCGGCCACGCTGTGCACTCGGGTGGTTTCGATGGCCTCCTCCAATTCGAGCAGTGGAAGAATCGAGGGCAGTCGGCGGGCCAACATCGTCTTGCCGGAACCCGGGGGACCGACCATCAACACATTGTGTCCTCCCGCCGCCGCCACTTCGAGCGCGCGCTTCGCATGATCCTGCCCACGGACATCGGTGTAGTCTTCGTCCTCCGCCGTCCTCGCGGACTCCAGCAAGTCACGATTTGAGCAGCTCGGTACAATGGCTTGGCTCCCCTTCAGAAACTCCACGGCTTCCGGAAGGGTATGGAGCGGATAGGTATTCACTCCATCCACCAGTGCGGCTTCACCGCCATTGTCCGCCGGGAGCAATAGGTCGTATCCAGTTCGGCAAGCAAGCGCAAACGATAGGGCTCCCGTGATCGGCTTCACACGCCCGTCCAACGACAATTCGCCGACCAGCACGCGCTTCTCCAGCATTGCCTGTGGAATGACTTCTTCGGCGACGAGAATCCCAACGGCGATCGCCAGATCGAGCCCTGAGCCCTCTTTTTTTACTCCGGCGGGAGCAAGATTGACGGTGATTCGTTTGGCGGGAAAGTGGAATCCGGTGTTCTTCAGCGCCGAGCGCACTCGGTCGCGACTTTCCTTGACTGTGGCGTCGGGCAATCCAACGACCGAAAATTGCGGAAGCCCCCCGGAGATATCGACCTCGACATCCACGAGATGGGCGTCGAGCCCGACGAGTGCCGCGCTCGTAACCTTGGCAAGCATGAAAATACTGCCTTTCTATCTGGACCGCAGTCAGTCAAAACGCGGCATTATAGGAAAGTCTTTACGGGGTTTCAATAGAACGACCGGCTGAGCCTTCTTCAGTAGCGCCCATTCTTCCAACTCGCTATAATCCGCTCATGCGCCTCTGGTCTCTCCCGGAGGGAACGGTCCCCTCGAATCGGTCACGATCCAATCGGCAAGGTGGCCCGATCTTGGCCGTCGGCCTGTCTATGCTGCTCTTTTCACTGCCGGCAACCGGTTTCCCCTTATTCACCGCGAACTCGGCCTTTGCGATTCCAACGCAACAACCGAAGAAGGCCTCGCCATATGTCGGGTCGGCCATGGCCGTCCTCGCCACGCTTGAACAAGCCGGCGTGCTCCCGCCGGAGGGCACCACAGAAGCCGATCGCGTCGTTCAGTCCGTGATCCAGCTCCAATCGGCCTTCGCGAAGGGCACGGACCGCTCCGTGCAGGATTTTTCGCGCCGTGCCGTTGCCGGCAAATACGGCGAGGAGGCCACACCTCTTCTCGAACGATTTCGCGCAAGCGGATGGACCGCAGAAATATTGGAAGCGCTCGCGGACGCGGACCAGCGCGCACCCGGCGAAGAGCTGGAGCGTCTGGCAACCGGTTTCAGGCAATTCAACCTATCTGTCGATGATTTCAAGCGACTCATGCAGCTCGTGAGGGACGGCCGGTCGGCCCTCGCCGCGCGAGGGCAACATTTTGACGAGGCGTATACCCACCATCGACACGCGATGCCAGGAGGAGCGGTTCCATAGCAGGATGGAATCACGGTTCATTTTGCATTAACCATTCACCATTACACATTGAGGCCAAGAGGAGGGACACGTGGCAACGAGAGCCTACATTCTCATCAAAGTGAAAGCGGGAAAGACCAAGGATGTGGTCGGCGCACTGAAACGCATACCCGGTGTGGAACAAGCTCACTCCTGCTTCGGCCGTCCCGATATTTTTGTCTTCATCAGCGTACAGGATGAACGGGCGCTTTCCGATGTCGTCATCACGAAAATCCATGCGATCGACGGTGTCGAAGAGACGGATACCCACATCGTGGCGGAATCGTAACAGGCTGTTGAAAAAGATCTCCAGCGGCGTTCTCGCATTGCTCAGAGGCTCATGGTATGCCAGGCTTAGGCAAGGTACTTATCCGCTCGCATGTGATTGAAGCGAGCGGGTCAAGCGAAGCTTGGTATGTACCTCCTCGCCTCTTCGCTTGCTGCGGCCTTGCCCGTGGAGAGGCGCGTCTCGGCGCGCCGGGGTTGGGCGGGTGAGATCGGACAACATTTTTGAACAGCCTGCCGGCTCGCTTGCCGAGAAGCCTAAGGTTGAGGTTGAAGCGGTAGCGCAATCAATACACCACCGGCCTCAGCGGAACGGTAACAGGCTTCGGCCATTTCCACAGCACGACACCCATCCTCCCCCGTGACGGGCATGGGGGAATTGTTTTTCACCGCCTGCAAAAAAGCCATGAGGGTATGGAGGACAGTCTGGGACGGAGGAGGATCGGCATTCATTGTTTCAACACCAGCCTCATCCACACACCGAACTCGACGATGCACCCAATCGGCTTCCACCCGCCCCTGTGAACCGATCCATACCGCTCGCCCAACACGTCCCGCAGCCACTCGCGCGATTTCTATCCGGCAGATCGTCCCCCCGGTCGTGGTGAGGTGCATAGAGGCCGAGGTTTCCGGCGCAGCCGAAGGAAGGACGTCCATCGTGCAACGCACCTCTTGTGGTTCTTCGCCGGTTAAGTATCGAACCAGGTCCAGCATATGAACTCCGATTTCCAGCACGGCTCCCCGTTTGCCATAGCCGTCGGCATGGTCGGGAGCCCTCTGCTTCGTTTCGATCTCGCTGACCAAGTCCAGTCGCTCGGACCGCCCAATGCGAGATTGGAGCCTCGTCATCTCTTGGATCGTATGGTCGAACCGGAGGGTCTGCGCCGTCATCAACGGCACCGCCGCCTCGCAGGCCAGGACAACCATCGCGTGGGCATCGGCAGCGGTGGTCGCCAGCGGCTTTTCGATCAATAGAGGTTTGCGGGCCTGGACCGCTACCCGACAGATATCCAGGGAAAGGATAGGAGGAGTGACGACAATGACCACGTCGACCATGGGATCGGCGATCAGTGACTGCGGCTCTTTGTACACCTTGACCGAGGAGGCTCCGGGAAGATCAAGGCCCTGTTCTGGATGTTGCCGGCAGACAGCCTTGAGAGACGCGGTTGGGATATCCTGCACAATGTGCCGGGCATAGCGCATCCCATGCCGGCCCACTCCGATCAATCCCACACCGATACGATCGTTGTTCACACAACCTCACAAAGCAGTCACTGTAAAACGGCGTCGCACATCCGTCAATGGCGTTCATTTGACATTCCTAGAAGGGGCTTCATATAGTGACGGCATGCTGAGTACAAAGCCGCTCCAATAAGGCATTCCGACCATGTCCACAACGCACGCGACACCGTTCACATTAGAACAGATCGGCACAGGAACCGCGCGTTTCCCAAGCGGTGTGCCGATCCCCACGCACACCGACCAGATGGTCGATCCCTACTTCAAGAGCAAAATGCCGAAGGAGCACCAAATCGATTGTCTCCTCTTCTGGCCGCAACAACCGGGGACGTATCCGGGCATTATCCTGCTGCATGATTGGTGGGGACTGACCGGGCAAATGAAAGATCTCGGCGCCCGCCTGGCCCGTGAAGGCTATGCGGTGATTATTCCCAATCTCTATGGGCGGTTGGGAGGAACGGTGACCGCCAGCGATGACGTGGCAGCCGCGCTGCTGGAACGTCAGAACGACGCGCATCTCATGACGGATATCAATTCCTGCTGTGAATATCTCAATACACGCCACTTCCTGAAGAGAAACATTCATGGAGTCGTGGGCTATGGAATGGGAGGGTCCTATGCGTTGCGTTTCGCCTGCCATCGGAAACGGTTGCGCGCGGCCGTCTCGTACTACGGCAAGACGGTCACTCCCAAAGAGCTGATCAAAGACCTTTTTTCTCCGGTGCTGTATCACCAGGCAGGAAAGGGCATCTGGGCCACTCAGGACGACGTCGAACAATTGCGCAGCGCCTCAGCCGACTATGCCAAGCGAGTCGAGATTCATCTCTACCCCGAAGCATCCCACGCCTTTTGTAACGAGATGAAGCCGGGGTCCTATGATCCCGACAGTTCGGCGCTCGCCTGGGAACGAACCGCGAACTTCTTGAAGTCTTGCTTCCAAGGAACATGACGCGAAGCAGACCGCCACTCCGCCATCATATTCGCATAGGAGTCGTTGGTGCGACAACGCATGGCCGCAAACGAGATTGCAGTCATCGTCCTACCCTAGCCGGTTTCTTCCTGATCGTGGGACTTTCGATACTCACGCTGTCGCCCACACTCGCCGAGGAACGAGCGTCACCGACGCTTCTGGCCGAAGTGATCGGTCAACGTGCCGACCAGTTCGCTTCGGTCGATTCGGATGAGAAAGCCATGACCCTGTTCACCACGACCGTCGGCCCAGCGCTTCGGTTGAAAGATGCGGCGGGAACATTGGGAGCCAAACGACTCCCAAGTAAAATGGTCAAGGATCTGGAGTTGGCCGAATTATCCCAATCTGTCTATGAGTTGATGGCGGCCTTGACCGCCTGGCAGTTGGCCGATTCCATTCGTCATGATGCAGAACCACCCTCTGCCCTGCGTCCACCTTCCGCACGACAAGATTGGTTGCAAGGCCGCAACCGAAGCGCATCGCTTTCAGACTTGCTCCGCCTTGCCCAGGAGGATCAGACCCTTCCGACTTCTCACACGCCTCAACAAAACACAGAACTTCTATTGGCAACCGAGCGTACGATATTTGAAGCCAGTCAAAAGGCGACCGCTGCTTGGTGGGACATCTATGGATGGAAGGACCGCATCCGACAGGCAAAAGGGCGGGCGCGACTGTGCGGGACTTGGCAATGGACCATTCATAACCACCAGCACCACGACGAGCAGAAACACACCCTGGTCTTTCCTTCTGCTGGACAGGCGCCGGCCAATATCCCTGCGCTGTCGGAAATGATCATCCTTGGAGACAGCATTTATCTGCGATGGGAGCAAACCGGCCACATCCAAGAAGACAGTCTGCTGTTCATCAAGGACAATACGAAGATCGAAGGATCATTTGTAAACAGCACAGGTGGATGGGGATCAATCAGCGGGAAGCGTACGGCCCCCTGCAAGCCATAGCAGGATGCTAAAAGTCAGCCAGCGGCGTCTCGCACGCAGGCTGTCCGAAGCGGCCGTCCCGCGCGGCCGCTGCGAGCTGAGATCCGAAGGTACGGGTTCGCACGTCGGACCATGGCCAATTCGGATCAACTGAGTTTTTCCCAACATGCTGCTTCGCCACGCGCGCCATCCCAGCACCGCCCACCCCAAGATGAACAGCGCGCCTCCGACCGGCGTCACAGCCCCGAGCCAACGCACTCCTAACAACGACACCCCATAGAGACTACCGGAGAACAAGAGCGTCCCCGCCAAAAACATCCACCCGGCTTTGGCCGCTCCGGCGTCTCGACCGAGGCGAACGGCAAAGCCGCTCAGGACCATGCCGATGGCATGGTACATCTGATAGCGGGTCGCCGTATCGTAGACAGCCAACATCGGCTGATCCAACATGCCTTTGAGCATATGGGCCCCGAATGCGCCGGCCGCCACGCCGATTCCCGCGCTCACACAGCCGATCAGCACCAACCATCGAGATGACGCATCGACATCCATCACATCCGGCTCTCCTGATCTTGCCCGGTCGCAGACCGTACGATCATACGCGATCCCAACTCAATACTCCATCTCATGCGCGAGCTCGGGAAACCGCCGCATCCAAAAATCAGCCTTTGATTCTTCTTTCCGACTCCTGTATGGTGGATTTCTATTTTTTCGACACCACACCTAAAGAGGATCATTATGTGGGACAAAAAACGAGGCGAGATGGAATCGGAGAACGGAAACTTTACCGTCTTAGGGAAGGACGTCACCTTTAAAGGCATCGTCCACTTTCACAGTACCGTTCAGCTCGACAGCTCCATTGAAGGTGAAATTCACGCCAAAGGAATGTTGGTGATCGGCGAAAATGCAGTCATTCGAGGGACGATTGTCGCGGAGACTATTGTGAGCCGAGGGAAAATCCATGGAAACGTGAGTGCCAGCGGCAAGATTCAGCTGCTCAAGCCGGCGGTGCTGCTGGGCGATATTTCCTCTCCCTCGTTTTCACTGGAAGAGGGCGCCTTCTTTAAGGGTTCGATCGATATGGGTTCCCATCCGGTCGTCGATGAACTCCAACAATCGACCATGGTCCTTCCCGATTTTTCGCCGCGGATCAGTCCATCGCGACCAGTTCTGATTGAAAGTGAGCGAAGGAGCTGACGCTCCCTCGTGCCGATCGTTTTCTGACCGGTCCCCCCTGATTGCCGATGTTGTAAACGTTCCTTCACTCCATCCCGCTTGCTCCCCGCAATGAAGCACCCTGGGCAGAATGCCTCGATTCTGTCGCTCGCTCCCCTCCACACCCGATGAGCACCTCATCTGAAACTGTAGCGTCACAGATGGCGAAGCAGGCCCACCGCGCTTCAAGGGCATGTCTATCTGACCGCCGGCTTTCCGGCCTCACAAAGAACATGTTGGCATGTCGTGCTGGATCAGTAGACTAGGCTCGGCTGGTTACTTGTAGAAATACGTGGGTAAACGAGCGACAAGGTCATTCATCGTGTCTTGTGTTTTGTTCGAAGGCTTTCACGATCAGCGTTTTTTCTTTCATACGTTCCACCAGCTCGGTGTAGGAGGAGTTGCGCATGATGCTCGCAAACTGCGCGCGGTAGTTACTGACGATACTTGCGCCGTCGATCACTACGTCGTAGACCAGCCACTCGCCCGTGCGGTCGGCCAGCAGGAAGTCCAGCCTCGTCACGGTCTTTGCGCCGGTGACGACCGTGCGAACCTCGGCCATGTTCGCCTCCAGCTGCTCCGAGAGATACTGCACCTGCTCATCGGCATAGATGTCGATCTTGCACGCAAACTGATCCCGCAACAACTGCACAAAAAGGCCGACGAATTCCCGCCGTTCGGCGATGGTCAGCTGACTCCACGTCGCCCCCAAGGCCCGCTTTGCCATCTCTTCGTAGCCGACGCGGTCCCGCAGCACCTGTTCGATTTGCTGTCGCCGTTCTGAGGCATGCCTCGGTTGTTTCAACTCATCCTGATCCAGGATGCGAAACACCTCCGTGATCGTACTCTTCACGAGATCCATCGGCGACCGCTCCACCAGCGCCAACGTCGGCCCGTTCATGGCCAGCACCATGAGCCCCACGACAAGACACTGAACAAGGCGGACCTTATGGAAAGTAGCGCCGACAGTTGAGTTAGAAAACAGGTTGTATATCGACTTCATGCGTAACGGTCCTCCGGTACCCCATTCAGAAACATCTGCTGGAATCATCAAGACAGGCAAGAGCCGTGCTGGGCCAGTCGCCAGAGGTCCCGGAGGATGACCGGGAGAACAAATATCCGTAACCCGCTGACCTTGTTGGGACAGTAGATGGATTCTCTTCTTTGCTCTCATGAGCACACCCCAACGAGACGCCTCCTGAAGGCACCGCATAGCGCATTGGTGTGGTGTTAAGGACGCATATGTGGATAACGGAAGGACGCACGAGCCCGCTGCTTTTATCCAACCTCTTTCCGCTTTGTCTCACCCTTCTGTAAGATACCGCCTCTGACCGTTCACCAACCGGGAGGCTTGCCGATGGCTCGAACCGATTCATTCCGTTCATTAGTTCGTTTGTTGACGGCCGCGTTGCTGGCCGAGCGCCGATGCTGTTCGGCTCCCGATGCCCTCGGAGCACTCCAAGAGCTGACTCCAGTTCAAACGTCTGCCGCGATTTCCCGTCGCCGGTTTTTGCTCGGTGCCGGAGCAGCCGGTGCAACCCTTGCCTGCGGGAAGATCACAGGCTTTCCGCTCCGGATCGCCGAGGCCAAACCACTTCCCTCTTCACTTTCAGTCGGCATCGTCGGCGCCGGCCTCGCCGGATTGGCTTGCGCCGATACACTCAAGACCCGCGGCATCCGAGCCTCTGTCTACGAAGCTGCTGCTCGAACGGGCGGCCGCTGCTGGTCGTTACGAGGTTTCTTCCCGGGTCAGGTGGCGGAACGCGGCGGCGAGTTCATCGACAATCTCCATAAGACAATGCTGGGGTATGCCAAACGGTTCCGCCTTCGCCTCGAAGATGTGAACAAGGAGCAGGGAGAAGTCTTCTACCACTTCTTTGGGCAACGGTATTCAGAAGCGGCCGTCGTGGCGGAGTTTCGCGATTTCATCTCGGTGATGCGGACCGACTTGAATCGGCTGTCGCGAGAAGTCACAGCCGACTCGCACACCGCGGACGATGTGACTCTGGACCATACGAATCTGCCGGCGTATCTGGAAGGGCACAACGGAGCCGGCGTCCCGGCCGGGCCACTCGCCAAGGCTGTCATCATTGCCGCCTATGAGGCCGAGTATGGACTCGCGGCAGAGGAACAAAGTTGTCTGGCGTTCCTCCTCTTCATTCATGCCGACCGCCGCTCGAAATTCACCCCCTTCGGCATCTTCAGCGACGAACGGTACCATCTGGTAGACGGCAATGATCGCATCACTGAAGGACTGACGCGCGAACTCTCCGGGCAAGTCACTTATGACAGCAGGCTTGTGCGAGTCCGCAAGCTCAGCGATGGACGAATCGAGTTGACGTTCCAGCAGGGATCCCGCACTGTGACCTTCACGCACGATGTCGCCGTGCTGGCGATCCCCTTTACCGCGCTCCGCCAAGTGGATCTGGATGCCGGACTCGGACTCCCTTCCGCGCAACGTGCCACGATTCAAGGCTTGGGCTACGGCGCCAACGCCAAGATGATGATCGGTTTTTCAAGTCGTCCCTGGCACAGGCTCGGAGGGAATGGAACGTCCTATTCCGATCTGCAGAACCATCAAACGACATGGGAAACGAACCCGACCTTGGGCTCAGACACGAGAGGAATTCTCACCGACTATTCGAGCGGACGGCGAGGCGCCCGCTTAGCCCCCAATGCGGTTCAGACAGAAGTCCAGCGGTTCCTGACCGATCTGAACCACGTCTTTCCAGGTACACTTGGAGCCGCCACTCTGGTCCAAGGACAGTATCTGGCGCACCTTGAACATTGGCCGTCGAATCCATTCATGAAAGGCAGCTATACCTGCTACCGTCCCGGCCAATTCACGACGATGGCCGGGTTGGAAGGGATCCCGGCAGGCAATCTGTTGTTCGCCGGCGAGCATGCAAACTCATTCTATGAATGGCAAGGGTTCATGGAAGGCGCAGCGCTCTCCGGCATCGCAGCAGCCCAATCGATTCTGGCCCCAGCTCGGGCACGGTGACATTGAAGCCACGATTGGGTCATGACACCTGGAGGGCAAAATCATGAGGCGCCGCAATACACCGCAAAAACCTCGGGCCAAACGCGCTTCGAGTGTCCAACGGCGAGGTCAGCAAATGCGGGTTGCGCGTCAGAAGAAGGCCCTGCTCTCACTGGCTGGAATCGGAGCCAGCGGCTTCACCGACATCAGTATCGAGCATGACCCCTACCTGCACGAGAAACCTTGAAATCGTCCGCCCCTTCGTTCCGAACATCTGTCTTCGTTGATACCTCTGCTTTTTTCGCTCTTGCCGATCAGACGGACCGGATGCACTCTCATGCACACCACTACCTGCAATCCACGGATCGGCTCCTCGTCACCAGCAACGTGATCGTTCACGAGACCGTCACGCCTCGGTCAAGATCAACAAGGCGCTGGCCGAATTGAACTAGACATAAAACGGGTCGGGAGTATTTTCTTGATACAACTACCACCGTTTGAGGATCAGGAAGAAACCGCACCAAGAATCAGATTCACTTCCAGCCCACCGCTTCGCAGCGGCGCCAGGCATCGAAAACATCGGGGTCGCCACCCCACACCAGTAGTGCGTTCTGCATGGCGGTGAGCTCCGACTCGGTCGCCCGCCGTAGCGACGATGTTCCGAAATCCGGCCTCCCGCAACAGGCGGCGTTGCTTTCGGCCGAACCGCGCATCGCCACCGTGGTGTTCAATCGCTCGCTGCGTCAGCTTCCAGAACCGATCGACGTCCTCATCGTCCGGATAGTAAACATCACCATCGAAATCGGCATCGCGCAGACCAATCACTCCTCTTGGTTTGAGCACACGTCACAGTTCCCGCAAGGCTTTCATCGGCTCGGCAAGATGATACAGAAGGTGTGGGTTAAGACCGCGTCGAAGGTCCCGTCCGCGAACGGGTTGTGCTCTCGGCCGAGCATCCAATGTTGGCTTCTGCGCAACGAAGAACAGTTCTACAAGGAAGGATTCGCGAACCAACTCTGGACAGCGTGATGGAGCTCCGATGAGTCGAATGGTTTCAGCACATAGGCCTGAGCGCCCAAGCTAATGGCATGGACCGCGAGGTCCTTCGATTGCGCCGCCGTTACCACGACGATAGGAATCTGTTGGTTCCACCGTCGCACTTGGCGGAGGACCTCGAGTCCATCCAACTGTGGAAGGCCGATATCCAACAGGACTCCGGCAAACCGGCTTTCCTGCATGGCCTTGAGAGCCTGCATCCCGTCGATCGCCAGTTCTATTTCATAGCCTTCGGCGGTCAAGCGATCAGCCAAGAGTTGGCGGATGTCCGGGTCGTCATCCACGATCAGCAACCGCTTCGAGGCCGGCGTGTCCTGCGCCGGCGCCAAAGGGGCGGCCGGGATGAGCGGGAGCGTCACGGAAAATTCTGAGCCCTGCCCCGGTTCGCTGCGCACATCGATTCGGCCGCTATGAAGTTCGACGAGCGTCTTCACGATGGAGAGGCCTAAACCGAGTCCTTGCCCTGTGGTCACTTGCTGTCGCCCTTGTGCTGTCCGGTAGAACGGATCGAAGATCTTTTCCAATGCCTCCCGAGGAATCCCCGGCCCTGTATCGCGGACACAAATTGTCGCGAAGGCTCTGTCGAACGCTGACACTGACACCTCAATACGTCCCTCTGCCGGCGTGAATTTGACGGCATTGTGCACCAAGTTGGTGAGGATTTGAATCAACCGATCCCGGTCGACCCAGACAATGAGTGTCGAAGGCGGATAGTGACTCGTCAGGATCTGCTGTTTTTCTCTCGCCAACGGTCGAAGCTGTTCGATGATGTCCGCCACACAACGTTCCAAATCCACCTCCGCCGGAGAGAGGGCGAGTTGACCCGTTTCAATGCGGGTTCGGTCAAGGAGGTCGGTGATCATCCGGATCAAGCGCGCGAGATTCTCGGAGATGCGCTCCAGGTAGCGTTGCTGTTTGCTGTTCAGCGGACCCGTCAGTCCATCCAGCAAATTCTCCACGTATCCCTTCACCGACGTCAGCGGTGTCCGCAACTCATGGGAGACGTGCGAGAGGAAACTCGATCTGATCTGGTCGGCGCGCTCCAACTCCGCCGTCCGTTCACGGACCTTGGCTTCCAAGCCGGTATTCAGTTCTTCGATCTGTGCGTACGCCGAAGCATTGTCCAGCGCGATCGCCACTTGGTTGGAGACCGTCTCCATCAATTCCAGGTCATCGGTCGTCAAGCTGTTCGGTGTGGTGCGATCGACCGTGAGGGTCCCAAGCAGACGATCCTTCGCTTTCAAGGGTACCCAGATGACCGAACTGGCGCCCGTCCATGTCGCCAACTGCTGATTGATCGGGTGCAGCCGATCCCAGACAGTCTTGATATCTTGGATCAGCACCGGCTTGCCGGCGCTCAACGCCGACGTCGGAAATTCGTTGGGGTCTGACACCGGCACCTCTCGTCGACGCACGAACTCTGCAATGTCGTCGGAGACGCCTACGACCCTGCCGCTGTGAAGCATCCGGCGCACCGGGTCGTAAGAGCTGATCATCGCCCGATCGTAGTGGAGATCATGGATGAGCGCCTCAAGGACGGTCTGCACCAGCGCTTCGCGGTCGAGCGTCGATCCGAACGAGAGACCTGCGCGGTGGAGCGCGGTGAGTTGACTCACCTTGCGGCGCAGCTCGACACGGGTTTGTTCCTGCTCGAGATAGGCTTCTTTCAGATCTGCATACCGGTCTTCGACAAACTGCGTTTGCTCGTCAATCAATGATTCGCGCTTGCGATTGACGGCCCGTTGACGAGATTCGGACAGCAGTCCCGCCACCACGGTGGGAGTGAGCGCTAACAATAAGGCCTCGATACCCGACACTATCGGATAGTAATAATGAAGGTAGAGCGACGCCGCGACTCCCGGCACAAACGTCCATATAGACCAAAAGGTTTGTCGCGGTTCGGTTTGCCAGCGGACCTCGCATTCACACCAGGGATCGCCGTTCGCGATACAGGTCGATCTGTCACTCTGGCGGGTGGGCCGCCGTGAATGAGCGGCGGAGCCGCCACCATGCGTCCCTTGGTCGAGGAAGACATGATGGGACAGGCTAGATGTGGACCGAATGTAGCGTATGGTTGGGAAATCGAACCGATAGATCATCGAGCAATGCGTGACCTCGGCAACATCGCACTCGACGGTCCCTGCGTATAGCGTTGGGCCCAATACAAGGCGAGCTTGGAAAACTGCGCGAGCGTAAAGGGACGCCCCAGAACAGGAAAGACCGGTGAAATGACGGTGGTCAGGCCGGTATTGTAATGAAACTGTGGATCGCCCGAGAGCTGCTTACAGAATTCCCGAAGATAGCTCAAGAATGCAAGGAATGTCTTGTGTTTGACTCTTATCGCAACGAAGCGGAGATCACATGTAGAAAGGATCTGACATACGGCCATTGAGCAGCCGGCATAACTGTTCGATACTCTAGACGGGCGCTGCGGATTTTTACACACAGTTTTAGAGATGTTGTACGCGGAAACGATGAGGGTTGCTCACGTCGGCAATCTTCTTCTCCTGCTCATCCTTTCGAAAGGCTGAAACTTCATCAGTGGACGCTCGAGGATAGTGTGCTCCTGACAGAACGACTCCTTCTGCTCTCCACGTCCGAGACGAGAGAGCACGCGGCTGACGGTCTTGGGATATATCAGGCATTAATGCTGACTCAAGGTGGGCAGGTACAACTTCCACGGTGCCATGGGTTTGCTCCAGCGCGTGCTCCAAAGCAGGAGTCTGTGAGTAAATATGCAACATTCTTGCTTCTTCTCGCTGTCTCTAGAGCCAGATTGTAAATCGCTCAACAGCGGTGTGCGCACGATATTGAGAACATAGTTGGAATTGACAATCGTTGGTAGACGTCTTCCTGGAGCTGGCGGTTATCGCGATAGACGCACGGATGTGTGTGAGCCACAGCTGATAGTTCCAACAGTGCGTGCTAACTGATCATGATGCGCGCACTCCATGTACATAAATCTGGCGATGAGATTGGCGAGCGAGGTGCGCCCAATTTGACGCAGGCAGACGACGCGTTTGGAAGCAATAGATCAACTCTCCGACCAATTTTGTATCTGCTCATCGTAGCGTATCGCTTCGTCGGCATAGTAGGGGCGGAGGTAGCGGTACGCATGGGCCTGCATGGTCGAAACAGACGCTTGCAGTTGTAGAGTGTCGGAGTAGGAACGATCCCCGTATACTGCGACGATGCCAGTCTTCCTAGGATCGAAGGTACCAACGGAACGTAGCGGCCGACTTGCTGATCAAATGGCGGCGATTATGTAGTCTGAACTATTTCGACTTGGGGAACTAGAATTTACCGGTAGTTATTTTTAGTTACGGTTCCGTTCATGTACGTCGCGTTTACTTGCTATCTGGCATGCGGAAGGACTTGACAGGCGTAGTTTTATTTGGACTTGGCGGGTTAGCTACTTCAGTCTTTGTGAGTTGGATTCTGTTCATCGCGCTCGCCCAAGTCGAGAAACGCATTGATTGGTGGTGGCTGGTATCGGTACTTGCTGCAATATCGGTATGTCTTGCTATTGGGGCCATTGTATGAGGCGTGTAAGATCACCGTGAGCAGCATCTCACCACTCTATATACTGTTTTTCGTAAACATTCTGTTCACAAAACGTCCCGTGAGGATATGTGGTTGCGCCCGGCATCAGCGTGGCGGGGTTAGCAGGCGAATGCCTCTCGCCCTCCTGCACAGTCCCGTATTGAGTGAATTTTGCATTTCACTTCAGTTTTTTCGGCAGGAGCCGTACCGAAGTTCTTAATGGCTGCGGTGATACTAGCTGTTTTCTTGTCATGATCATTGAAGTGTGAGCGAGCTGCTACAACCCTACGTATGGTCGGTTGGCAGCTTCAAAAACATGGCGTGCGACATCGACAGAATCGCGAGTGGATAGCCAAAGACCAAAGGATACTGAAAAGATTGACAACCGTCGCTATAGCAATTACTACTGTAGAGAGCGGTAATTGGATCTCTGAACCATTTTTGTTGTCTTGGACTAAAATCTCCTGAATTGGCACTCCAGGAGAGGCTGCTTCATGCTGTCGTTCTTGCTTCCTTCGTTCTTCACGATTCATGATACTGGTCGCGCGTCGAAATTGATTGTTTTAATTTCTTCGGCTTTGGTTGTGAACGTATCTTTTACAGAATTGAGGAGATGCTTTGAGCAGCATGGTCAAGAGCCTCATCAAAAGCTCAGCGGATATAGCGAAACCGGTTTCGCTTTCGGCATGAGTACCTCCAATGGCAAGCGGAGTTGTACATTCTTCGCCTGATACTTCATCTGAGCACGCTTCAGCGGCGGCGTGCTCAGCATTCTGCTATCACATCGTCAAAGATATCGGGATTCTCCCGGTTATTGTGCCGGTACGAAAACTCCGCCAGGTACAGCGGCAAATAGTCTTTGCTGACCTTGTGAAACGTGCCCATCACGCCACGCTTCAGCAAGCTCCAAAAGCTATCCAGGTTGCCTGTATGGACGTTGCCGCGCACATATTCACCTTTGGCATGATTGCACGGTTTGATGGGGAAACTCGGCCGCTTCAGTCTGCGCATAGCCGCTATGCTCATCCGTGGCTACCAGAGACACCTTTTCGCTCACCGTTTGCCGCACAAAGCTTGCTCAGGGTCTCGGCGATCCACGTTCTCAATGATCTGGCAGACCACGTTTCCTTTTCGGGCAATCGCGCCAATGACGCGCGATCTTGCCGCTGACGTTACCGGCCAGACCGTGCTGCGCTTGCTCCGATGGCGGTTCTTATCCTTGCCGCCGATGTAGGTTTCATCTACTTCCACTTCGCCCATGAGCTTCCCAAAGCCTGCCGTCCTTCATCGCCGCTCGAATGCGATGGCACATATACCAGGCCGTGCGATAGGCCCCGCTCCCGATCTGGCGCTGGATCTGCAAGGCGCTGATGCCCTTCTTGCTCTGCAGCATCAGGTAAATGACTTGAAACCAGGTCGTGAGCGGATAGTTCGTATTCTCAAAGATCGTCTTGGTAATGACCGAGAACCGATAGCCATTCCGTCCGCCGCAGTCTTTCGCCTTGCAGACCCAGTGAAACGGGCGTGCTCTTCAGCTCATAGACTTTCTCATTATTGCAGCGAGGGCATTGCACGCCATTCGGCCAGCGGAGATTCTTCAAGTATTGTTTGCACGCTTCTTCAGTCGAGAATTGTCTGCATCAACTGAGAGAGAGTAACGGCGGGTTGAGTGGTGAGCTTTTTCATGGGGCCTCCTGTTCAATGAGGCTAGTATGACAGACTCAGAGGATCAGTGTCAAGTACAACATAATCGCCCTGTTTCGATACAGGACGAACCGAAAAGGATACAGCGATGAACCAGCGCGATAACCAAGGAGGTCTATCTGCACTGCAATGCCTGTGGAGGAATGAGCATTCGTGTGAAAACGTTTCTCGGGGAATTTTGAATCGCAAGGCCTTGAATGAGGGATGCCTCCTATGCCATGATGCGATCCTCACAAGGAGGATGCATATGGACCATATCAAGATGATGATCTATGGGATAATCGGTATCGGGGCGGTTGTTGGATTTATGGCTTTGGTTTCCCAGTTACTTGGCATCACAAGAGAGTGAACCCATTCAAACCCGCCTGATGAGATCCTGGTGAATCGCGCCACTCTCTTCACGTCCATCTTTGCCGCCGTTGCTCCTATTGGAAGCGGGCTGTGGAGCGGCGTAGCTCGGGATGTGCGCAGCGCACCAGAAAGAAGAGGGTGCCCGGACGCGCAATTGGACTGAGTGTTTCGACCAACCCTTCTCGCACGCAGACATCACACACTCGGTGTTCTGCCTGCATGACGGCACCGGCAAGCCGCCGGTGCTCTTACTTCATGATCTGGTTGGATTGTCTCCGGGCACCTGCATCTCGGGTTCCGCAAAACAACACACATTGCGCAAGGAATTCGGCAATCGGTTTATTTCGGAAGAAATACCCGCGAGCGAATACCAGAGGGATGGGAAGCCGGTCAAGGCGCACAGCATGTTGATTGGAGCGTGGAGAGCGCATGGCGAGGCCGGACAGCCATCGCGAGACGTGCGCGAAAGAGTTCGAGCTTTTCTCTTGAAGGAACTCGGTCAGATCCGCCCGCCAGGATAACGACATGAATTCCCCCTTCGATCCTCATCGATAAGACCTACGGTCATTCTTGACTTTCCCCAGCGAAGCCGCTAAGCACATCACGCCCGGCGCCGCCCGACAGCGGCGATCGCACCTCACGTTGTCAGAAAAGGAGCCACCACGATGACCGAGCTACGACTCTTTTATGCGACCAACCGCAACTACCTGGGCGAGGATCGCTGGCGTCCGGATGGCTACGGCAAGAAATTCAGCGACGACGGAGTCGAGAATCTCCGCTTCGGCAGGCTGACCGTCACGGTCGATGAATCCAAACTTACCAAGCATCTTGAGACGGACTGCGAACCCATGGGACGAGGAGACGGCGAGGGGCTGATCAAGTACCTGTCCAGGTGCGCCGAGTCTGCCGACATCGTCGCCTATCGGGAAAAGATCAAGCCCTCGGTCGCCGAGGACCAACAGGACAACATCAAGCTGGGTTCGCAGGCGGCGTTTTCAGATCTGCAAACGATCATGCGCAAGAATACGGATGTCGTGATTTTCATCCATGGATTCAATGTCTCTTGGACCGAGGCGGTCGGCACGGCCCTCTCGCTTCAAGAAATGCTGAACCACTGCCCCGGGAGAGACGCCGAACAAAATGTGCAAGTAGTGCTCTTCACCTGGCCGTCGGACGGCTTGGGATTGCCGTTCGTCTCCTATAAATCGGATCGATCGGAGGCGGCCGGGTCAGGCAACGCGGTCGGCCGCGGCATTCTGAAAGTACGCGATTTTCTCGCAAGCCTGCGCCGCGCGGATGAGCAGCTCTGCAAGCAGGACCTCCATCTGCTGTGCCATTCCATGGGCAATTATCTGCTGCAAAACGCACTCGAGCGATGCGATGCGTTTACGCCGGGAAACGCCTTGCCCCGTCTGTTCGAACATATCTTTCTGTGCGCGCCCGATGTCGATGACACGGCATTGGAAGAGGGCCAACCCTTGTGGCGAGCGCACGAATTGGCCAGAAGTGTCAGCGTCTATCATAATCGCGGCGATGCCGCCTTGGCCGTGTCGGATTACACCAAAGGCAATCCCGATCGCCTTGGCTCCAACGGACCGGCGCGACCGACCCATATACATAACAAAGTCCATCAGATCGATTGCACCCCGATCGTCAAAGGTCTGGTGGAGCACAGCTACTATCTGGTGGGGAACATCAATGCCGATATCCGGATGAGTATCGACGGCAAGCCACACGACGATCCCACCCGGCGTCGTGTTCGGGTGGGTCTGATGGGCAATCAGTGGGAAATGCGGTAGACGCAAAGAGAAAGAGGCAGGGTCCGGTTGAGATCCCCCCTGCCTCCACTCCGCCTAACGCCTTTCTCTCCAACGTCATCCCGTTCGTCCAACGCCATGCGCATCTTTCTGAGTTACAGCTCAAACGACCGTGATGTGGCCCATCGCATTCATCTCTCGCTCGTCGGCCAACAACATGATGTGTTCTTCGACCGCGAAGATCTCAGTCCCGGCTTAGAATACGACAACCGCATCGCTCAAGAACTCCAACGAGCCCACCTCTTTATTTTCCTGATTTCTCCCGATTCCGTGAGCCATGGACGATATACCCTCACCGAGCTCGGCATGGCCCAGCGCAAATGGAGTCATCCGGCAGGTCGCGTGCTCCCGGTTCTGGTTCGCGCGACTCCCATGGATCACGTTCCGTCTTACTTGAAGGCGGTCACGATCATGCAACCAGCCGGGAACATTCCATCCGAAGTGGCGGATCACGTGCGCCGCATGAAACCGTCACGGCCGACATGGCTGCCATGGGTTATCGGAGGAATTGTTGGAGTCGGACTCAGTGTTGCCTTGTGGGGAACCTCGGGAATGAGTACCCCTGTGCGAGAAGCATCTGCCCTTCTACAGAATGCGCGGTCTCTGCAAGACGCGGGCGAATACGCCTCGGCGTTGGAAAACATTCTCGCAGCGCGGACTTATGTCACCCAGAGTCCGATAACCAGGCTCTTCCAACCCCAATTAGCTCAAGACATCACGAGTCAGCAGCTCACCCTCGCAACCACCTGGCTCGATGATATGCATGTGAAGGACGGCGAGCGATTTTCTGAGTTTGCCGGCAGACTCTTGCCCACGCTGGATGAGGCGATTACAACCTCAACCGGCGCGCAGAAGGCAACAGTGCTCGCATACCGAGGCTGGGCAGATTTTCTCCGTTCGCGCGATAGCGGCCAACGGTTTGAGCCGGATACCTTTTATCGGCAAGCCCTAGATATCGATCCCGCTAACGTCCACGCCCATACGATGTGGGGCCATTGGATCACCTGGACTCGCGGGGATCTCGGTGAGGCTAAGAAGCACTTTGAATCGGCCCTTGCGAGCGGACAACAGCGAGCCTATGTCCGAAACCTCCAACTCGCTGCGCTCGCCAACCTCCACAATGACGAAGGTGATGAGGAAACCATCCGAATCGTCAGCGACATGTTCGTCCAGAAAGAACGGATCCCAGATGTTGCCAAATCGCGCATTCGTTCGATCTTTACTTCCAGTTGCGGCGTTCTTTCACGAAACGACACATCGAAACTTGCCAAGGTGCTTCCGGAGAGCGCCCTGATCGCATTGTTGCGCAGCTTGTTTCCACTCGATTCAGATCGAGAGCAAGCCCATTGGGTCCAGCCCTGTCTCGCCAGGCTACAAGAACATGCGGGTCTGAACGACAAAGCTCTTGAGACCTATCGAGCCATCCAATCTGCGTACAAGCCGAAGGAACAGTATTGGACCTTTGCCAACGACGCGATCAAGCGGTTGTCCAAGACATCATTAAAACAAAAATAACCCACATATGTACGCCTTGCTCGGTCTGAAGTCCGGTGCCTACATCTATTTGCAAAACGACCAGGTCATGCATTAACACAAGACCTCCCCCTGTTTGTCTTCTCCACTGATATTCTTCCTCTGCTTCGCGCTCGCCGACGCCTCATCCCTCAGCAAGGGCACGCCGATTGACTCCTCGCTTGTTTTGACCAACCGAAAGCGCCTAAAATTCTGTAACCCGACGCTCTCTGTGCGTCGCCACTAAGGAGGTTTACCATGCCGAGCTACGTCAGCCTCATCAAGTTCACGCAACATGGCCTTCAAACCATGAAGGAGAAAGGGATCGAGCGCGCCGAGATGATCAAGAAGAACTCCCAGGCGCTGGGCGGCAAGCTGGTCCAGGCCTACTATTGCCTGGGCGAATACGATGTCGTCGCCATCTGGGACTTTCCAGATAACAAGACGGCCATGAAAGCAGCCGTGTTGAATGCCTCGATGGGGCACATCCAGATCACGACGATGCCGGCCGTCAATCGGGACGAATGGAAATCGCTCCTCCAAGACACGATGGGAAAGAAGAAATAGGCCGGAAGTCTCAGCCCATCTGCATCGCAGGAGCCGGTCCCGCCGGCTTAACGGCTGCGATCACCTTGGCCCAGGCAGGGCATCCGGTCGTCGTGCACGAGCGCCGGCCGGATGTGGGCCTGCGATTCTGTGACGATTATCAGGCGTTGGAGAACTGGACCTCGGAAGAAGATGTGCTGGACACGATTCGCCGGCTTGGGATCCAGCCTGACTTTTACTGCCGACCGATCACCCGCTTGTCGTCCTACGGCCCGCGAAGCGCCGCGCACGTGACGTTTGCCGAACCCCATGCCTACCTCATTCGACGAGGCGCGAAGCCCGGTTCTCTGGACAGTGCGTTGAAGCGACAGGTGCTCGATCTCGGGGTGGACATTCGGTTTGACAGTTGTCTGACGGAAGCAGAAACGGATATTGTCGCGCGCTGATCAATCGCTACTGGTATGAATTCATGGGGCAACCAGGGTATGACCTCCTTGTGCGCCTCAGCAGTCGAGCACGTCATCAGAGAACCTTTTGGTCCAAGATCTACACGAGGCCGATTCTCCGGCTGCTGCTCTATCCCCTGGCGCGCCGGGCCGCCAGACGGCCTCGATGAAACTATGTCTGGCCCACATTATTCATGACAGTTCGTCGCGAAATTGTGGAGTCGCCGAGCGAGACGGACGCACGGACCCGCGAGAAGGGAGGCAGACTTGAAACAGTCTGTCGACCGACCGAGCGGAGAGTCCGCCCGCCAACATGCCGCGAAGCCGCATGTTGGCTTGTCGCAGCGGCGAATTCACAATTACAGCAGAAGTGCTCATGAATAATGTGGGCTAAGGTCGTACCGACTCCATTTGCGGTTTTTGACCGAGTCCTCAAGGGACTTTCCGAAGGCCCCTGCCCTTTCTCTTACCCCATAGTAGCGATTTTCCCCTGTTTGTAGGGATAGCGGCTTTCCCTCTTCTCTCGTACTTTGATTCCATGTCTGCCGAACCTCGCACACAGCGGTTGATATCCCTCGCTGCCACTGTCGCGGTGATCATTTTGTGGTCACAAACCGGATGTCGTCCCACGCCTCGTGTAGCGATCAATCAGGCTCCAATCGATACAGCTATGATGAGCGAACGGGTCCCGCAGGATGTCCGGCGTCTAGCCGTGTGGTATCCCCGCACGTTCGAGCAAGACATGACGTACGGGTACAACAGGCTCGAGCACGCAACATTTCAGCTCAAAAAACAGCGGCCGTGGATCAAGATCGTCGAACGGCGCGACCTGGGCCAATTGACGGATGAACTGCGATGGCAACACTCCGGACGAGTCGAAGATGACAGTGTGGCCCGAATCGGCAAGGGGCTGGGTGCGGATAGCCTGGTCCTGTTCCGGATCGAAGGACCCACCATGAGGGAGCGGATGCTCGCGCGCTTTTACGGGACGATGCCGCCGTTCGTGGTATCGAGTAAGATTGTCTCAGTAGCAAGCGGCGAAGTACTGTACCACAACAGCGTCACTGCCATGGCAGTTCCCCAATCCGGCGAGTGGGACGACTACGCGAGCGACTACGAATTGCAACCAGCGATGCGCGCCGCTCTCGACCATGCGCTGTCCATCGCAATCGTGCATCTCAACCAATCATTTCGGTGAGAGACAGGACGGACCTCACTTCAGCTCTGAGCTCCCACCAACGAATGGCTCAAGCCCCCGCGTTTTTCCCTTAGAACCACTCGGATGGGAGCTTGGCGATCAGTTGTAGGTGCAGTGCGCAGCGCAGAATCATGCTTGGTCATCGACAGCCCCGGCCATCCGTTCGATACCGGCTGGACTTCGGCGGATTCGCGAATTGCGTCACGCCTGGGGAAGTAGCGATGAGACACAGGGTCGGGCTGGACTCTCATGCATGGGATGACTCTAAAAACACTTCTTGCACAAGGAGCCGATGGAACGCCATCGTGCGCAGGGACCGCCGCTCTAAGAAACTAGCCTGCAATCAACTAGTCGCCCCCCTTTCTGGCGCTATTTCCGTCGGGTATGTCACGATTGGGGATCACCCTAGTTTTGCTGATGGTAGATTGGCTGTAAATTGCCGAACTGATAGTGATTACCAGGCCTTTTCACATTAAAGACTTCAAGTCCTATAACAGGGCTCAACAAGGAGGAGCTACCATGGGGAAAATCGTTGAGTGCGCCAAGGTTGATCCATCGTCCGGATGCAAACATGTTGTACGGGGCAACACCGAAGAGGAAGTGCTGAAGAATGCCGCGGAACACGCAAAACAGCACGGGATTCGGGAGGTCACTCCGGAGCTCACGGCCAAAGTAAAAGCAGCAATCCGAGACGAGAAGTAATATCCTTTGGGCAGTTGGAAGGCGCGGCGATCGAACCGCCTAAGTGTGACCGCGCCTGAAAAAGACTCCCGACCCCTTTGCTTTGGTGGGCATTCCAGTCGAAGCAGTGATGAGCCTGCTCTCTTCTCCTGCCACGGCCTCAGTGTAGCCAGGCAGTGGGACTAGCGGAAGCCATCACAAGGAGCCGGATGGCTGTAAGAAATCAGCATGTCCTCTTTTCTCTAGACTCCTGACACCTTAATCATCAGTTGCTAACCCTGTATTCGCTTTCAATCCGAGGAGGACCTTCTTTTTAGCTTTTTACGAGTCATCCTTCTTTTCTTTTGAGCCTTAAACCACATACCTACAAAGTCATGCTCTACAAAGCTGGCGAATATTTGCTCGGGTGATTCTGGAAGCTTCAGAATCTTAATGGACATCCCCGCTCTTTGGAGGAAATCGTCCATTACAATCTTCGTCCACCCGAAGGGTTTACCTTGCTGTAGTTCGTACAATGCTTTGGTTAATGCACCATTACTCTTCCAGTCACCAGCCTTATCTGTTGCCCCATATCCCCACGACCAGACAGCCCACTTCAACATGCCTTCCAACAGATATTCACGTATCTTTGAAGGCAGCCACGAACTAGATGAAGAAAGTAACCAAAACGTATGATCGGCATGTTCATAGGGAGATACGGTCGGACCAAATATTCCACCCGCAAAGTAAGCGTTGGCAACCATACCTGGCTCATAATCGCCAAACGATAGATGTCTCAATGCCCATTCTTCATCGCATAACGGAGGTCTGCCCGTTGTAGTGAGCGCAGAACCTGAATCAGTACGCTTGGCACAGGATTTCTTGTACTCCTCTTCCAGTGACTGCTCTAAGTCGCCGCCGAAACCAGGAATGCTCAGCTGTGGAGCGTATTCGACAAGCAGGTCGGGGCAATCCAGGCAAGTCTCAAAAAGTCCCGGATGAGCATGAATGAAATTCAACACTTGTCTAGGAGGACTTAGGACAGTGATAGGGACTTCTTCAGCCGTTTTTACCCAATTCATCTGCATCGCTGTCCACGCGAGGCGCTCTCCCCATCGCATAGCGCCACCCTCCTTCAGTGGCAAAGGGAAGCTCCATCTTGACCAACCTGACTCTTCAGGTATGACAGCTCCGAATCCTGGCACACGGTTAGAGGCTTCAACTATATCGAGCCAATACGTATCCGTAATAACGGGAGGAGTTAGCCCCCATTCAATCAGCATGTCTCGCGCAATTATCAGCGGGCTACCCTGTGGGTGTATAACTGCAAGTATTTCGCTCGCCACTTTCTCAATGCCTTGAGCCGAAGAGACTGCTCTTCGCCCAGCTAATGAAGGGGAATAGTTCATAACATCATCGTGAGAGACACCATGCCAAATTGGAAGAATAACTGTGTCTCTTCCTTTCATCTCACGTTCAGCCAGACCGTCGAGTTCATATTGTGGCCATTGCTTGTCGAAAAAAGCCTTGCTTAAAACTACAATGCCAAAACGTGATTGTTTTAATCCTCTGTCAAGGGATTGGCGAATACTGTCGCCCAATTTGAGGGAGAATTCGTCGTACCAAACTTCGACATGCTGTCCACGGAGTGCGTCGGCCAACGGACGGACAAATCCAGCCTTATCCTCAGAAGCATGGCATATGAAAAGATCGTAGAGCATTTCCTATGTAGAAAAGGATCAAGTCTTGTCCTGACACATTGTGGCCGAATACTTTACTGATACATCTCCGCCCTCATAGGAAAAAGCAAGCGATCGGATCTCCGTCGGTTCGTGCGCTAGCCTGTCGAGACAATCGCTCGATGAACAACCCGGTCCTCCTACCACTTCAGATCGCACGGTAGGCCGTAGAGTCGCCATGTGCTCTTCGATCGAATGAATTGCTATTAGACCACTGAGGATTTGGGCCACTCATTGAGCGATTCCCACTTGCCCTTAAGCCTGATCACGAAAGCGTCGCGCGACCTCATATATGTAGTCGGCATCCGATAAAACCACTCCTAACGTGGTACTTGCAGCGGAGCGTTCGCCGTCATCCAAGCCAAAGTCGCCGACCGTTCTGAGGTCGGTGACCAAGGCCTCTGGATGGTTGAGTGCGTTCAGCACCAGCTCAAGATACGACTCGAGTGTATCTACCAACACCGAAGACGCGAGCTCGATGCGTCCATCGACAGCGGCCTGGCGGATAGTTGCGACTTTGCTGCAATCGATGCAGTCGAACTGCGGGATGTTATGAACTGGGCAGGCGCGACCCATCTATACTCAAGGCTATCCGGCAGCGGCGATGGCCTGTTCTGCCTCGTGGGGTAATTCCAACTGAACAAAATAGGAAGCGGGATAGAGATAATCGTTACCCGATTCATCGATCACGAGCAGGTATCCATCTCTTTCCGCTTTTTGGTACACGATCACGCGATACACCGTACGTCTCCTCCTTCATCGATACCCATTAAGCCAGCATTGCCACACCTTTTTCTTTGATCTCTTTGTACATCGCATCCGGTGCTAGATCAATCTGGCCCGGCCAGGCAACAGCACCGTGGTCTAGATACACTTGCTTGAAGAAAGCTGGGTCGTTCAACGGCATAAAGACACCGGTGAGATTCTCTGGAGTAAAACGGACTTCGCCTGCCAGCCCATCGGCAAACCGCACAAACAGGCCCAAGTTCTCCAATGGTTTGACTTCTACAACATCCCAATACATCGGCAGCCTCCTTACAGCAGCGGAGCGATTGGCTTCGGGGCTTCCTTTGCTCGGCAAAGGTTCCAGTCGGTCAGCAGTTCTTCGCGATGCAATTCGGCCCAATCCAACACAAGATTGAGTGCCCGGCGAGGCAACTCGCCTTCTAAGACCCGCAACTGCCGAATGTCGATCGTGGCTTTAAATTCGGCATACTCTGCATGAAAATGCGGTGGCACATGATCATTGAAGAACATTTTGATCAGAATCCCATAAAATGCGCTGATTGTAGGCATTGGCTGGATTCTATGCCAGTGCTCCCATCAAAGCAATTTGAACGACCGAGTTCCTCCACCATCCTCATGGCTCTAACAAGCTTTTGTAACCCGGCAGAGGTCCAAATGTCTCACCCACCCAACCCCAAGCTTGCCGAGACAGGCTCTCTCCCCGTAGGCTTGCTCGTACCGGCGACTCTTCATCGCTTTCGTGATCAATGTCGCCGGATAAACCCCACCGACTTTCTTCCGGACGCTGCTACGGGTTAAAAGTAAAAAAGCCTGCTGGTCTTTCAACCAGCCGGCCTTCTTTTGTAACCCGGCAGCGTCCTACTTTCCCACTGCCTCGCGGCAGCAGTAGCATCGGCCTTGGAGGGCTTAACTTCCGTGTTCGGGATGGGAACGGGTGGGGCCCCTCCGGTATGGCCACCGGGAACATTCTTCAGCGAGTCTGGCGAGACAGGCGCGACTTGCGAGACTCGTCCCGCGTTTCACGCATGTCCAGCGACTCTCGCGGGTATTTGAGACCATGTCTATCAGGAGCAAAGGATGTTAAACCGCACGACCGATTAGTACTGGTTAGCTACAGCGCTCACACGCCTTCCACACCCAGCCTATCAAACTCGTCGTCTACGAGTGGTCTTTAGGGGGCATACGCCCCGGGAGAGCTTATCTTGAGGCACGCTTCTCGCTTAGATGCTTTCAGCGATTATCGCCACCGGACATAGCTACCCGGCACTGCCGCTGGCGCGACAACCGGCACACTAGAGGTCCGTCCTTCACAGTCCTCTCGTACTAGTGAAAGCCCCTCTCAACTCTCCTCCGCCCACAACAGATAGGGACCGAACTGTCTCACGACGTTCTGAACCCAACTCTCGTACCGCTTTAATAGGCGAACAGCCTAACCCTTGGGACCAGCTTCAGCCCCAGGATG
>CAVQFZ010000026.1:0-71398 GCA_963711905.1 uncultured Nitrospiraceae bacterium
GCCTTCGATTTCTCCTACAATGGACCTCACGATGGAGCATCCGACCTTATACATCACTCGCCTGCTGCCTCAACCGGTACTGAACGCGATCCCGCGCCACTACCGGATGCTCACAGAACCGACAGATCAGCCACCGACGGCGGAGGAATTGCGTCACGGTTTCGCCCAAGCCAACGCAGTCATCTGCACGCTCACTGATCGCATCGACGCCTCGCTGCTCGCCCACACAACGAACCTGAAAATCATCGCCAACTACGCAGTCGGCTACAACAACATCGATCTGCCTGCCGCGACCCAGCGGGGCATCATGATCACCAATACACCAATGTGCTGACTGATGCCACTGCCGATTTGACGTGGGCGTTGTTGCTTGCTCTGGCGAGGCGTGTCGTCGTGGGAGACACCTGGGTCCGAACCGGCAGCTGGCCTGGATGGACACCGACCCAGCTGTTAGGCGCCGATGTTTCCGGGAAAACGATGGGCATCGTCGGCATGGGGCGAATCGGTCAGGCCGTCGCGCAACAAGCGTCCGGGTTTCGGATGTCGGTGATCTATGCAGGCCGTCAGAGTGTTTCCAGCCTGTCCGGTGTCTCGTGGACCAAGCGTCCCTTCGATGAAGTACTGGCGGAGTCTGATTTTCTTTCGCTCCATGTCCCCCTCACCGAGGCCACTCGTCATCTCATAGACCGACGCACGCTTGCCCTGATGAAACCAACCGCGTACCTGATCAATACGTCCCGCGGACCGGTCATCGATGAGGCAGCGCTGGTGTCGGCGCTTGAGGCACGAACCATCGCGGGCGCCGGGCTGGATGTCTACGAGCAAGAACCGATGGTCTCTGCCGGTTTGATCGCCCTGCCGAATGTGGTCCTTCTTCCCCACTTAGGATCGGCAACACTCGAGACTCGCGTGCGTATGGGACTCATCTGCCTCGACAATATTGTGGCTGTGTTGGGAGGCTACCCGGCGCCGAATCGAGTGATCTAAAAGGTGGGATAGGGGAATGGGGCTGAGCCCTTATGATGCATACCGAAAACCGACGTGTCCACTCCCTTGCTTCCCCTTCAGGACCGCCAGTCGCTGCGGGACATCATGGAATGAAGGAATAGACTCAAATGCATGAGCGGCCTTCTCCCACTGTTCCTCCGCTTCATAGAGTAAACCCAACTCATAGCAAATGGCTTGCCCCTTGGCCCCTTGGCAACGAGGATCAGCCAAGACCGTTTCCAGTCCCAGAATCGCCTGAGCGAGATGACGGTTTTCCTTGAGACAGACCGCGGTCATCAGCGCCGAATCAAGATAGTATGAGTCGCTGTTCATCGATACGTGAAATTCCTCCTTGGCTTCCTCGTACAATCCCATGTTTTTGTACGCCACGCCCAACGCATAGTGCGCTTCGTAGTCAGGCGGCGCAGCCGGTTCCTTCATGCTCGCCGGCGGGGCAGAGGCGGGATTGCTGGAGACCGCTGGTCCAGTTGAGGTCTCGCCGGCAGTGTGCTCCGCTGGAGAGGTAACGGGTGATGCGGTCGCGATCTCGGAAGCCGCTGAGGGTTCTACAGTCGCCGAAAAATCTTGGTCCTCCTTCAGCCGACCCTGTAGACGGACTGCTTGAGCACCGTCCGAATCCGCTTCCAGTGATTCACCACCGGTTGGTATAGAATCGGCGAGGTTCATCGGCGCCGGATCAAATACGTTCTGAGCAGATTCGTCCGGTTCTGATGGAGCCCCTCCCTTCATCCTTGCCGCCAGCCGATTCACGAACGCTTCGTCACCGGACAGCGAGCGCACCTTTTCGAAGAGCTCCTCATGCAAACTTTCCATGCCGGGCTCTGGGTGCTCCAACAACAGTTCAATGGCCTTCGCATACTGGAGAGCGGCTCCCCTGCCCTCGCCTTGTTCTTCGAACAGTTCTCCGTTCAATTCCAACAGAGGGACGGAGTTCGGGTCAGCGGACAAGAATTCCTGAATCAGTGATTCGGCAAGCGCTAGGTCATGCGCCCGCAACGCAGCTCCAGCCAAGAAGCGATATTCCCCCAGCGCCACTTGTATATCCCCGCGTTGCAAGTGCAACCGAGCCAGAAGCTGACAGACTTGTGGATTCCCCGGTTCCCGCGTGAGCATTTGGTTCAGGATCGCTTCTGCGCCGGCATACTGTTTTTCGTCGATGCGGCGAACGGCCTCAGCCAGCAGATCGACCGGTTCGGACGGTTTCTGTGCCGGCGCGGTGGATCCCGGTTTGACCGCTTTGATCGATCCGGTTCCGTCTTTCTTCATGCTCTCCACGAATTGGGCCGCCTCGCTATTTTCTGGATTGATCCTCAGGACGGCAAGATACGCGTCTTTCGCCTCATCGTATCGCCCTTGCGCCGATCGCTCACGGCCCAACTGGAGATACACCGTGGTCGCTTCATCCTGCTGGTTTTCCTGGACACAGAGTTCGGCGACGCGTTGCTGCGCGTTGAGGTTCGACGGATCGTGGGCGACGATCTTTTTGTAGATTTCGAGCGCGTCTTTCCCTCGACGCTCTTTCAGGTAGTACTTCCCTAGGGTGAGGTAATCCTGGACCGCACTGCTGATGAGTCCGCGTTCAACGTTCAGGTCTCCAAGGTGGCGATAGACTTCGTATCGTGAGGGATCGCATTTCAGGGCTTTCTTAAAGGCGGCGATTGCCTTGAGGGTGGCGCCTTCGGCTCGGAATGCCGAGGCCGCCTGCAAAAAAGCGGAGGCGGCTTCTCCAGGAGCGTTTCGCTTCGATTGCAAATCGCCGATCGTATTATGAATGGTGCCGTCGGCGGGGGTTTCTGCGGCCAACTTCTTCCATTCGGCTATGGCCGCTTCGTACAGTCCGCGGGAAGCCAGGAGCTGAGCTTGTTGAAGAACTCGACTTCGATCCGGGGGCACAGCGATCCCTCCACGAACAGAACAGCCAAACGCTAACAGTCTCACTTATTTTTGTCTAGAAAATGGAGGAATCAGACGGTGACACACTCGGGGAGAAGAGCCGACACCTCTTGTCGGAGAATCGACTCTTCTCCCGAGCCGAACGGAAGATGTGACGACTTAGGACGCGGCGATCGCCGCCTTGAGCACATTGGCCGCTTGAGGACCCTTGGCTCCCTGTACGATCTCAAACTCGACGTTTTCCCCCTCTTTGAAAGTCTTGAACCCTTCTCCTTGTAGCGCGGAGTAGTGAACGAAGACATCTTCTCCGCTATCCAGCCGGATGAATCCAAACCCTTTTCGATCGTTGAACCACTTGACCGTTCCTTTTGTCTTCACAAAAACCCTCCTTTTTTTCAACAACGACGACTGGTTACGTAGCGCTACACTCAATCGTCCCGCATCAAAATGAAAATAGATTGGACAAGAATCCGGCTTGGAGAAGGGACGGGCACCTGAAGGAGTGATGCATCGCTCACGGAACCCATCATGTGAGTGGAAAGTCGCGCTGCATGTAACATAGGCTTCATGCTCTGTCAAGCGAATCTTTACGGAGAAGATTTTCTCCTGTGTTTACAGGTGAGAAGGACTCCCCTATAGTGTTGAACATTTCTCCGACCCAGACACTCTGTGATCTTACGAACGCTGCTCGATCGCTACATTTTCACGGAACTGCTCGCTCCGTTTGGTCTCAGCCTCGGCGCGCTCTGTTTTGTCATGTTGACCAGAGAACTCTTGCGTCTTGTCGAACTGCTCGTGTCCAAAGGGGTCGGTTTCTTGGCAGTCCTCAAAGTCATTGCCATGCTTCTCCCCTCCGGTCTCGTGCTCACGCTTCCGATCGCAGGCTTGATCGCGTCGGTGACGGCCTTTGGCCGATTATCCTTTGATAAGGAACTGGTCGCGATGCGCGCAACCGGGCTCAGCCTGTTTCGCCTCTCGCAGCCGGTCCTCCTCTTCTCGGTCTGTGTCTTTACATTGACCTTGGTATTGTCCCAATGGGGGCAGCCATGGAGTTCATTGAATCTTAAGAAGGTGGCTCTCAATCTGCTCAAAGATCAGCTTGTTCTGGCTTTGGAACGGGGCACCTTCAATGAGCCGATTCCACGCATGATGATCTACGTTCCAGAAGGGGAACCGGGCCGTCCGTCCGAGGGCATCTTCATCTCGGATGAACGTTTGCCCGAAGAACCTCGCGTCATCGTGGCGGAGCAGTATCAGGTCTTTATGGATACCGCCCATACGCAGATCGCGCTCCAGCTGGTGAATGGCGTCATTCATAGCCGACCTGGTCAGGTCGATGAGTATCGGCAGATTGCGTTTGCCAGTTACGATCTCAAGATCGATCTAAACCTCAGCAGCTATTCGGCCGCCGAAGAGCGCCCGTCCTATGAACAGATCATGGCCAGGCTGGCCGAATCCGGCGGCAAGGATGCCGGCTCGCTTCGTCGTCTGATGGAATACTATAAAGACTTGGCCTTTCCGACCGCTTCGCTCGTATTCTGTCTGCTCGGCGTGCCGGTCGGAATCGTCTCGAAGCGTTCCGGACGGGTCGGTGGGTTTGCCGTCGGCGTGGGGATCATCATCGCGTTTTATATCCTGAATGTCGGGTGCGATTTTTTGGTGACGGCTTTGATCCTGCATCCCTTTGCGGGCGCCTGGCTGCCGAACATCGTGTTCGTCGTCATCACCGCCGTTCTCTTTTTACGGATGAGCAGGCAATAACAGTATGACGATCCTCTTTCGGTATATCCTTCGCGAATACTCCAAAATTTTCGGCATGTGCTTTTCCGGCTTGGTGACCATCTATCTCGTGATCGACTTTTTTGAGAAAGTCCGCCGATTCTTGCGCTACGAATCGGGAATCCTCCCGATCCTCACATACTTCGCGTTGAAGATCCCCTCGATTTCGTTCCAAGTCGCTCCGTTCGCGATCTTGGTGGCGACCTTGCTGACGCTCGGTTTGTTCGCGCGCGGCAATGAAATCACCGCCATGCGCAGCTGCGGGATCAGCTTGCTGTGGATGACCTCGCCCTTTCTCCTCTTTGGCGGCGGCGTATCGGTGGTTCTCTTCTTCTTCAGCTCGACCGTCATTCCGCTCGCCTCGGAGAAAGCCGAAGAAATCCGTGTGGTCCAGATCGAACAACGGCCGGCTCCTGTCACCGTCAAAGCCGCCCAGCCCTGGGCCCGTATCAGCGCTGACGGCCTGATGGAAGTCCATGAGATCGATGTCGCAGGCAGCACCCTTCGAGGCATACGCATCTTTTATTTTCGCCCGCCGTTTACACTCGACCGAATTACGGAAGCGGCTGAAGCCCGCTATACTCCTCAAGGCTGGATTCTGCTGAACGGGAATCATCGCCGGTTCCAATCGGACGACACCGTCGAGCTGGCGCTGTTCACGGAACAGGCGATCAGCATTCCGTTGATTCCCGATGATTTCTCCTCCTCTCTTGTGGGGAACTCGGAAACCATGACGTTTCGGGAAATCCGACATTACCTCGCGCGCTTTCGGCACGAAGGGTTCTCGTTCGCCCGCCTGCTGACGGACTACTACGGCCGTGTTGCCTTCCCATTAGTGACGGTCGTGATGGCGCTCGTCGGGATTGCATTGAGTTTGCGGCGAAGCGGAGTCCGCGGTGGCAACATGGCCATGGGTATCGGACAAGCGTTCATCGTCGGATTCTGCTACTGGACGACACACTCCGTCGCCATCGCACTCGGACGAGGGGGAGCATTGGCTCCTATGCTTGCCGGTTGGATGGCCAATGCGCTGTTTCTCAGCTTCGGTCTCTATCTGTTATTGAAAGTGAGGCATTGAAGAGAGGTTTCCTAGTTGACTGTACATCGGGCTTCCGGTAAGAAAGGCGCCGTGGGCGCCTAGAAGGAGGGAGAAACATGGCCTCGCGTGTGGTAATTACGGGTCTGGGGGTGATATCTCCCATCGGAATCGGCGTGAGTGAATTCTGGAAAGCGGCCCTCGCCGGTCGCTCGGGTGTCAGCGCGATCCCTTCCCTAGGATGGTTTCCCATGTCCGGGTATCGTTCGCGCGTCGCCGGACAGGTCCACAATTTCTCGCCGGAACAGTATTTGACGGCGACGCAGGCGAGTCGCGTGGATCGTTACGCGCAATTCGCCTTGGTCTCCACGAAAGAAGCGCTCACCGATGCCGATCTGAGTATGGCCAAGGAGGCTCCCCATCGCGTCGGCGTCATTGTCGGGGCCGGCATGGGCGGGATGGTGATGGGAGAGCGTGAAATCACACAGCTCTTTAAAACTCAGCGACCGCAGCGCGTGCACCCCAATTTCATTCCCACGATCACGCTGAATTCCGCTTCGGGCATCGTCGCGATGGCGCACGGCGCCAAAGGACCGAACCTCACGATCTCGACGGCCTGCTCCTCCAGCGCCCATGCCCTTGGCCAAGCTCTTCAGTGCATTCGCAGCGGTCAGGCCGATGTCATCATCGTCGTCGGAGCTGATGCGAGCATTACTCCGTTGGTCTTTGCCGGGTTCTGTTCCTTGCGTGCCCTCTCCAGCGAGTTTAACGATGCTCCGGAGCGAGCCTCACGCCCCTTTGATCGACGCCGTGATGGATTTGTCATGGGCGAGGGAGCCGCTGCGTTGATCGTGGAATCATGGGCGCATGCCAAGAAGCGGAAAGCGAGAGTCTATGCTGAACTTGCCGGATATGCCGCCACCAGCGAAGCCTATCACATGGTCATTCCTCAGGAAGATGGTCAGGAAATCTCCACGACCATGAGGATCGGTCTCGACTCTGCCGGCATCGGGCCGGATCAGGTCGACTACATCAACGCCCATGCGACCTCCACGACGATCGGCGATGCCGTCGAGACCAAAGCGATCAGGATTCTTTTTAAGAATCGCGCGGACAAAATCGCCGTCAGTGCCACGAAGTCACTCATCGGCCATACATTGGGGGCAGCTGGGGCGATCGGCGCAGTGGCGACGACTCTCTCCATCCATACCGGGCACATCCACCCCACAGCGAACTACGAGGATCCGGACCCAGCTTGCCGTTTGGATGGAATCCAACGTGCCGTCCAAGAACGAAAGGTTCGTTACGCCCTCTTGAACGCATTCGGATTCGGCAGCAACAATGCCACGGTCGTCTTTAAAAAATTTGTGGCGTAAGAACGATTGAACGATATCGAGGCCCCCTCGCCGAATGCCCATGCGAAACGCCTCATTCCACTTGAAGGAGTACCCATCATGACTGAACCGATCGATCCCTCGATTACCTCTAAAATCATTCAGGCCTTGGCCAGTTATCTCAAGCGAGACCCTGCGTCGATTACCGAGGCTCATCATCTCCGCGATGATCTCGGCCTCGATTCGGTGGCTGTCATTGAACTGCTCTTCGAGATCGAGGAACGATTCAAACTTCAAATTCCGGATCAAGACCTCCCGGGGTTGAGCACCGTTGGGACCGTGGCTGCCTATGTCCAGCGGCGGCTCGCGGAACCTACGACTGAGTCCAAGCCCGAGTCGACGAAACCCATGACCGCGACAAGCAAATCGAAATCAGCCAAGTCGACCACGACCAAGACGGCCTCAGCCAAGTCCCTGTCTACCAAGAAGGCAGCTTCAGCAAAGCCCGCCTCCGCCGGAAAGCCGAAGAAGACATCCGCCGTGACGTCTGGGAAGAAGAAAGTCGCGGCCCGATGAGCAAGCCCCAACTGCCTTCTCCAATCACATTGGCGCAAATCCACGAGGTTGTTGGAGGGACGATTCACGGCGACAACCAGACATCGATCTCCGGCTTAACGAGCCTCGGCGAAGCCGATCCACACGCGTTGTCGTTTGTTGCTAACGACAAAATGTCGAAGGCGGCGGCCACTCTTCGCGTCGCGGCGCTGCTGGTCCATCGGCATATGCCTGATTTCGATGTGCCGCAAATCGTCGTGGACAATCCGCTGTTGGCCTTCGCGCGCGTCGCGCAAACCTTTTTTGTCCGGCAACAGGCTCCTCGGGGCATTGCCGAACAGGTGATGCGGGGTGCCGATGTGCAGATCGGCGCCGATCCTTCCATCTGGCCTTTCGTCACCTTGGGCGACCGCGTGACGATCGGCAATCGCGTCACGCTCTATCCTGGGGTCTTTGTAGGATCGGATTCAACGATCGGGGACGATTCCGTTCTGTATCCCAATGTCGTCGTTCGCGAGGGCTGCTCACTCGGCGCGCGAGTGATCGTGCACAGTGGATCCGTGATCGGAGCCGACGGGTTCGGATACGTGCAGCATCAAGGACGCCATCATAAGATCCCGCAACTTGGCGGCGTCATCATCGAGGACGACGTGGAACTGGGAGCCAATATGACGGTCGACCGCGCGACATTCGGCCGGACGCTGGTCAAGCGGGGTACTAAAGTCGACAATCTCGTCCAGATTGCCCACAATGTCACAGTGGGAGAGCACTGCATCCTCGTTGCGCAGGTTGGCATCGCCGGCAGCACAACCATCGGTCATCATGTGATGATTGGTGGCCAGACCGGGATTGCTGATCATCTCACCATCGGTGATCAAGTTATGATCGCGGCCAAAGCCGGCGTGATTCGGAGTGTTGAGTCCAATCAAGTAGTCGGTGGCATTCCGGCAATGCCGCAAGAAAAAGCACTAAGGATCCTGGGAGTTATATCCCAGCTTCCCGCCATGAAAGAACTGGTCCGCAATTTAGAACAGCGCGTAGCCACCCTTGAAGCGCAGTTGAAAAAACCGTCAGGTTCAGTTTCCCGGTCAAGAGCAGGTCGGTCTAAAAAGAACTAACACTTCACCTCTCTGGTTTTTCCACTTTGATCACTCTCCGCCACAAAAACAACCTTGCCCAATAGAACCCCGCCCAAGGCATCAAGAGCGCTGGAATCACACTGACGCGGCCGTAGGCAGACGCTACGATGCTTCCTCCGATCAACATCATCACGCCCAGCAGGTAGGCGAGCGGGACGAATTGACGTCCCGGATGCTCGATGGTCGTCGCGTCCGCCCTCTTCTTGAGCTTTCCTTTTGGCCGATTCAGCCCTTCTTTCATGCGAGCCGCCAGAACCTCGGGGAACTCTCGCAAGAGATATCGTTGATAGAGCGTCTGCGCCGCTCCCAAGCCTACGCCCGACATGAACAATGCTGAACTTTGATAGAAGGTATCCCAGGTATAGCCGTCGGTCGAGAGCCATTGGTATCCCAGACCTCCAACTGCCCCGATCACACAGATGAGTCCGAGAAGGCCGGACGGCATGAGGATGTACGATTTTACGTACTCCTGGGCCAGCTGCGTGGTGTGCTGCGGATTTTGAACGTTGATGAGCTTCGGCACGCGGGTTCCTTCGTTGTCGAGAAGTCAGTAGTCCAACCACTGCATTATAACCATCCGGCTCACAACAGCAAAGCGTAGAACGATGAATCATGAATAATTGATTCCAGTGTAATACGTGGCATTGCTCCTTCCCTTCTCTGAAAAACCCGTGCATGTATTGGAATATCCAGGTTTGGACAACGCCGTTGTCCCTCTCACAAGGGAGTTCCTAGACTAGCGCTATGATAGTGGGAGCTCGCAGTGCAGCGGCGAGGCGGAAGACCACGCCTGATCGGTTTGAATTCAGAACAGAACTGGCTCTTGTTCCACGATGTCTCGTCGCTAAAGTGAGCCGCGCTATTCATAACGATACATTCGAGGCAAACTGCTCCAAGTCGCCGCATGTCATTCATGGTTGGAGTGTGGGGAAGCAGTCAGCGTTTCCTCGGCCTGTTGGCAGTAAGCCGAACGTGCGTTCGCTTGTATTGACCGACAATGGGAAGGTGGTGAGGGCTATTGCCGAGGAGAGAGTCGATCGGCCTGCCCACCACCGTGGTTGAGACCTGCATCTGATTGGTTCAACGGGGTCTTGCGGGCTGCTACAACCCCTTGGATCGTTGACGCGATCGCATCGAGACTTTCGAGGAGGGAAGTGAAGTGATCGGAAACAGGGGTCGTCGCGGAGGACACTTCCGTCTTGGATGGACTTTGCACAAACTGGATGCGCCCGACAACCGGAGGATTCAGCGTCTCCGCCACCGATATCAAGGGAACGAGGCTCAAATCAATCTGATGAGAATTGCCTCCCTGAGGCCCTCCTCCCTGGACATCAATCCTCACGACCGGGCGAAGAGGATAGCGGCTGTTCACTTGGGCCACTATGCCCACTTCTCCGGTCGTCAGTCGCACTGTGGTGCCGAGGGGGTACACCGACAATTGCTGGACAAGTGCCTTGAGGATTTCTCGAGGAAAGGTCCTTCGTTCAGCGACCAAAAGTTCCTTGACGGCTTCGTGCAGAAGCAGACGGCGGCGATAGGGCCGATCGCTCACCAGTGCATCGAATACGTCGACCACTCCCAAGATCTGGGCCATTTCACTGATCTCTCTTCCCGCGAGTCGATTGGGATACCCCTGCCCGTTGAAGCGTTCGTGAGCCTGGCGCGTCAACTGCGCCAACCAGCGGTACGTCGGTCCGCACTTCTCGACAACCTCATATCCTAACTCAGGATGCCGTTCGATGAGTTCTCGCTCTTCGTGGGTCAAACGGCCGGCCTTGGTGGTCAAGGATTTCGGCACAGCAAACAACCCAATATCATGGACAAATCCTGCCAGTGCCAACCGGTGTAGTTCTTCCCCATAGTATCCAAGTCCGATCCCGACCTTCGTTCCGAGTATGGCCACATTGATCAGATTGGTGATGAGTGGTGACCCGGCCGGGCCTGCTAATGCTTCCACTACGAGCTCATCGTTGTGCTGCAGCGATGAGACAACGTCCCCCGCCAGATCTTCAAGTTGTTCCAGTGATATGGGACGATGCTCCTGAACGGCGGTCGCGATCTCGCCCAACACGTGTTCTGCCTCGTGATACCAGTTCGTCAAGACATCACCCATGCGCCGTTATTGTCTCGTCGATGGAACCCTTCATTCGCAACTTGTTCCACCAACGAACGTCTGACCTGACGCGCTCCCGAAACACACCCGAAGTAGAGACACATGTCGCACAGCGAGTTAATCAATCGGCATATGCCGCCCGTGCGATGATAAATGGAGGAAATCGCCTTCGGCGAGAATATGGGCAGCTCGCCCCCGGCAGCAGCGAGACGAGCTACGATATAGGCTTTTGTCTCGGCGCGATCCAAATATGCGATGTGGTGTTGAATGGCCACCCGCTGAGCCAGCTGAGGAATGCGCGCGATACGCTCCCGAAGTTCCGGCTGTCCTACGAGCACGAGCGTGATAAGAAACCGGTCATTCAGCTGAAAATTGCTGAGAAGGCGCAATTCTTCAAACAAGCGGTCGTGTTCGATGGCCTGGGCTTCATCCACCACCACAACCGTGTCGACTTCTCGATGGTAGTTGGCAAGCAGTTGATCATTCAGGCGACGCAACTGCTCCACCCGTGTCCCGTGTGGATCCAACCCCAGTTGGAACAAGATCTCGCCGAGAAATTCATTCCCTGGGATAGTCGGATTCGATACGAGTCCGATCTCATACCGAGACCGAGGGAGCTTGAGAATCACAGCACGACTGAGGAGCGTCTTCCCGCTTCCGATCTCACCGGTCAGCATCACGATGCCTTTACGGGCATGGATGCCGTACAGCATTCGTTCCATTGCCGCTTCATGTTTAACCGACGGGACATAAAACTTCGGATCCGGCACATTTTCAAATGGGCGAAGACGCAGCCCCCAATGAGTCTCGTAGGCCGAATCCTGAGTCAAATGATGACCTTGTACCGCATCGACAAGTGACACCGGTACGTCCTGTTCGTTTCAGCCTTCCAGCCGGCGCGGAGCGTCGGGCATTAGCTCATTCAATGAGGCAATACGCTTTGTATAGCCAGACGCTCCGTCCGTCCGCTTTCCGCCCATGCCTCAATCCCCTTCACACTCTGGTCCAGACGTGATTGGATCGCGTCATAGTTTTTGGCGCCCACCACCACACGGTGCTGCGTCACGATCGTAAGGAAGCTATGCAATCCCATAAAAAATATCATCGCATGGGGGGCATTGACCTGCTGAGCCGCAGACCATAGCTGAGCGACACGTTCTACAGCGTTCTGCAACTCGGAGGGAGGAGTGCCAAGGGTGGTGCTGCCATTCTTGAGCATATCAAGTACAGTTTTCAGATGGGGAAGTTCATGACGGACGACTTGTAGAAAACCGTGTTCCCCTTCGGCCAATCGGTCGAGAAACTCTTGTATGGAGACCACGTTACACTGTTCCATCCCACGGTGCAGGAGCCCTTCCGCCTGAGCCTTCATGGTCTGAACCAAATTGCGATCGAATGTGTCCGATGTCATGCGTTGATCTTGAAGTCCACGAAGCAATACCAAAAACTCGTTTGTCGCGATTGTCGGTGAAGGACTTGCGCCGGGCGCGTCAGCATTCTCGGCATCAAACGTCACACCCGTTGCGCGAGTCAACGCGCCATGAATGTGTCCCAACTGTTTGCAGAGTGCGAGAAAGTCCTCCGCCGTGACTCTCGCCGAAGGCTCCTGAACCGCTTCGACAAATGGAAGGGCCGAAAAACTAGCCCGTTCGACATCACTCAGGTTGATCGTGGCCGCAGATCCGCCGAGGTTTGTAATGCCGACCTTGATCGTCTGAGCCAAGGCACGATGGCGTTCGGAAGGAGGGGCTTGCTGGAGTTCATCGAGCGCCACGTGAATTTGCTGAAGCCATTCCTGTGCCTCTTGAACGAACAGTTCAACGAGCTCTTTCTGGAACGCATCTTCGGTTTCAACGGACATCGGCTTCGGCCCTTCAACAGGAACACGACCGGCTGGCTGGATCAGGATTGCCCCCTCCCATTTCCAAGTTGGGAGGCCAATCCAGCAATCTCACTTAACTTGCGTGCCATTTCCTCAAGTCGTTTTGTGGCACTCTCGGCGGCTTGTTCGGCTTCCACCACTTGTCGAGCGAGCATTCCGTTGCGATCTCGTTCTGCGGTCAGGAGCCCTTCCATTTCCTGGACTTTCGTCGCCGTTCTCTCCAATTCTTGCAGTTGTTCCATTGTCTCTGTCCCCTTCCGTCGTTCCGTCAACAGTTCGACTTCGAGGTCCTTGATGTTCCGGTGTAGTTCGGCTCCCTGCTGTTCCACACTCGCGAGTTGAGCTTCCACCTCTCTTGCCCTGATCGACGCCTGCTCTAAATCCGCCAGTTGTTGCACGAGTTGCTCTGCCGCAGCCCGTTCGGCGTACAGAGCGGACTCCAGTTCTGCAATTCGATCAGACGCCTTTTGCCAGTTGACGGCTTCCTCTTTGAATGCAGCGACCGCGTCCTGTTCCGCCTTCAGTGCAGATTCCAGCTCGGGGATTCTTGATACTTGTTGTTCTACCTCGGCGAGTGTCTCCTGAAGATCATCGGCGCGTTTGCGGTCGGTTGCCAACTGCGCTTCGCTTTCCTTGGCTTTAGCGAGCTGTTCCGTAGACTCAGACAGTCGCGTGGCCAGCTCTTCGGAGCGAACCCGCTCTGCTCGTAACTGTTCTTCAACCTTAGCGAGTGTCTCCTGAAGATCATCGGCGCGTTGGCGCTCGGTTGCCGACTGCACGTCGATTTCCTTGGCTCTGGCGAGCTGCTCTGTGGACTCAGACAGTTGTTTGGTCAGCTCTTCGGAGCGAACTCGTTCTTTCTGCAACTGTTCCTCAACTTCTTTGAGTTTGCCGGCCTCCTGGCAAATACCCTGTTGCAGGTGGTCCGACCTCTGCGTCATCTTCTCTGGAGGAGCCGCCGCAGGAACGGAAGCAGGAGCAGGACCCCCGGTTGGCGCCGGGTCCTGCCGTCTTGCTATCAGCTCGAGGACTCGATCCTTTAGGGACGTACCTTGAAACGGCTTCTTCAATACCCCATCCGCGCGGCAGGAGTCAGCCTGTTTGGTGACTTCATCGTTCACGATTCCTGAGATGAGCAGTACGGGTATCGCCGCCAGGCTCGCGTTTCCACGGACAAATGCACAGACTTCATACCCGCTCTTATCCGGCATGATGACATCGGACACAACAACATCCGGCCGTTCCTTTGCGAGATAGGCCAATGCTTCTTCTCCGTTTGCCGCAAGAGTGACGCCGAGGCCGGCCTCGGTCAACAGTCGCTCTGCAACTTTGCGAACTGCGATGCTGTCATCGGCTATTAAGATCTTCGGCATGCCTGCACCTTTCGTCCGTCACGGCACACAGGGACTCGTCACACATCGATCGACCCAAGTCGTGAGACCGAGAGAATCGGGATCTCGTCCAGGCCGTTGGTATAACTGCCTTCGGCCGGCACATCCTTGCCTTGGTATATCTGAAGCGTGGCAGGATCAAGGGTATAAAGAACAGGAATCTCCTCATCAATGCACATCGCCACCTCACCGAGGGAATGCTTGACCCGCAGACACAAGGGATTGCTCCCTTGCACAGTAAGATGAAGGAATGCGGCTAGATCGAATACAGGCAGCACGGTCTGCCCCTGACGAACGACCGCTGTGACAAATGGTGTTCGGCCGGCAACCGGGATGGATTCATTCCACTGGGAAATACCCGATACCTCCAATGTCTTCACTGCCAATCGCCTCCCCCCCACCGAAAACACCAACAGCTGCCATGATTGACGTGCCGTCTCCCGTTGATGCTGATGACCGGTCCTCAGCATACCCGGCCGGTATCCGCTGAAACCTTTGGGGCCGCCACAAGTCGAGGAATGCCTCCTCGCCCCTCTCTGCCTTCTAAGCTCGATACCTGCTCATCAAGAACCCAGGTTGTATTGAGCAGCAACGCAATGCTGTTTGCGAACAGGATCATACCTCGGTACCAGTGTCGTTCCAGTCCACGGAACTGCATAGGAAGCGGCAGGACTTGAGACTGTTGGAGTTCAAGAAGTCCCTGCACCGTGGTGACTCGAATGCTCCCGCGCGTTTCTCGTTCAGAAAGCAGCACGATACGTGTGTTCGGCCCACTCTGATCATTCGATTCACTCAATCGATCGGTCAGATTGATGGCTCTATACACCATGCCGTGGATCGTCGGATCTTCAACGCATCCGGCCTCTTCAAGAGTCAACAAGCCCCCTATAGATTCGGCATCCAACGCCAGATACCGACCGCCTATTGTCACGATCAGAAATCGTGATGGAGAAGCCGGCGACGGAGTTCCTGTCATCGATTCCCGGACACCCATGCCAAAGCCTTCTTGCCCATTCTCTGTAACAAGCTGTATTTCGTCAATCGATACGAGTATTTCCGCAAGGTTACTTGCGCAGCGCCGAAGCCTTCCCAAGCCAGCGTTCAACCTCCTGCAGCAACATCCGTTCTTCCACCGGCTTAGGAAGGTAAGAATCAGCACCGAGGTTCATCGCCATCTGTCGATGCTTGTCACGAGCCCTCGTCGTCATGACAACCACCGGCGTGTGTCGGGTTTCCGGTCGACTTCTGAGCGCTTGAATCACTTCAAATCCGTTGAGCTTTGGCATTTCGAGATCGGTGAGGATCATCCGATAATGGGTCGTTGATGCCTTTCGGAGCCCATCTTCTCCATCAACCGCCGTATCGAACGGATATCCAGCCGACACCAACATTCTTCCGACGAACTTTCGAATGCTTAACGAATCGTCTATCAAGAGCAACCGCGCCTCGTGCGGCTCATTCGGCAGCATCTCGTGTGGGACCGACTGTTCCGGAAGTTTGGACGAGAGAGCCTGCGCATCCGATTCCTTCGTTCCTCTCGACGTTAACCGACCTGGATCGATAACCAGAACAACCCGACCTTCCGGATCAATGGTCGCGCCTCCAAAAAACGAATGCTCCAACGGTTTCAGTGGTCCAAGCGGCTTCATGACGATTTCTTGACGGCCCAATAGTTCGTCGACCGCCAACCCCATCGGCGCTCCCGCTGTCTGTACGATCACCACGGGCGTGGTCCCCTCGACGTTTCCTGATTCTCGACGCAGGATGTGATAGAGGGATTGTAATTCAATAATTTGTTCGTCGATCTGTAAGAGTTTACGATCACCGTCCTCTCTCACCGAGGAAGGCGTCGGCAGCGTGACTTCTAGAATGCTCAGTAATGGGATCGCATATTTCTCAGTACCCGCTCGCACGAGCAACGCAGTGGCGATAAGTAGGGTAAGAGGGAGACTCAAAGTAAATTTGGTCCCGACACCTCGCTCAGACTCCACGTCGATATACCCGTTCATGCCTTCAATGACTCGTTTGACCACGTCTAGTCCTACGCCTCGACCTGCTTGGTCCCCTATCTTGTCGGCTGTGGAAAATCCAGGCATAAAAATCAACTGAAGGACGTCCGCATCCGACATCGCTTGTATCTGATGTGGTTGTGCCAGTCCAATCTGGATGGCTTTGGCACGTATTTTACTCAAATCCAACCCGGCTCCATCATCTTCCACCTCAATGATGACTGAATTCCCACGATGCGCCGCGTGGAGGTAGACGGTTCCGACGGCAGGTTTCCCCTTCGCGATTCGATCGGCCGCCAGCTCGATTCCGTGATAGACGGCGTTCCTGACCAAATGCACCAAAGGATCCACCAAGCGTTCCACGATTCCTGTATCAACTTCGGTTTGCTCACCCGATGTGACCAAGGACACTTCCTTGTTTGAGGCTCGGGCTATTTCTCTGACCGCTCGACGAAACCTGGTGAATGGTGTCCCGATTGGAATCATACGGGCACGGGCGATTTCATCTCGCATCAACAGCGTCAATTGTTGCAGGTGACTCATCTCGTCATGGGCTTTTTTGATTGACCCGTTCAGCTGCGACATCGACTCGCTGATATCGGCGGTGACCTCTCCGATGCGTCGAGCCAAAATATTGAAATCGTCGTATTTATCCAGTTCGAGGTTTCCAAAATCGCTGAACGAGGGAAGTCCTGAACCCGCAGGCGCAGTCGAACTACTTGGTGCTTCCTGGTAGGTAAAGGTGTGTTTGTCGGCGAAGGATTGGACGGAATCCACCAAACGACTCTTGAATGCCAATACTTGCTGTGACCGTTGCTCTAGGGCTCGCAGTCGTTGTTCCAATCTGCCGCGTCCAATGACGAGTTCTCCCACGAAATTCATCAGTCGCTCGAGCCGCGCATAACTGACGCGGATGACCTCACGTTCCTCTCGCGAGTTCTCTTGCGGAACGCTCTCATTCTGTCCACGATATTCATCAGTGCCGGACTGCTCTGCGGTCGCCGAACCAGAGAGGTCGTTCGGTTGCTGTGTGGGTGTGGCTCCGATGTCGGCACCCTGGTCCAATCGTCTTAGTTCGGTCCGCGCCGCGTCGAATCGACGCCTCGTGTCCTCCACCTTGCTGAGGTCTCTCTGCATGAGTACTCGCACAACATCGATTGACCGCAGTATCACATCCGTATGTCCAGGACACACTCTGAGGCTACCGTCTCGCACTGCCCCCATGAAGTCTTCGACATGATGGACAAGGTCGCCGATTGACTGAAATCCAACGGTGTAGGAGGAGCCCTTCAAGGTGTGCGCGCTTCTAAACAGCCGATTGATCAGTTCCTTGTTTTTCGGGTCCTTGTCCAATCGCAGAAGATCGGCTTCCAATTGCTCCAGATACTCCTGCGCCTCAGGGATAAAGTAGGAGAGCACTTCGGGATCCAAATCCGGAATCAAGTGCCTATCGGATAAGCCCGCGGCCGGCACTTCCACGCTGACAGGCTCGTGCTGAACGGAATTCGAATGACTCGTATCGGTGCAGTTGGAGGGAGCTGCCGGTGGAGGTGCGGCAGCGGTGCCTTCGACCACCTGGGTGAGACGATTGAGAAGAAGTGGCAGATCGTGCTGGAGTTGCTGCACGCTCGCCGGCTCATGTCGGAGGATGAGTCGGATCAATCCAGCCGCCTTCGCCAGCAGGTTTAAGAGGTCCTTGCTGACAGGAACGCGCTTTTCGTGAACCGCGACCATGCAATCTTCCATCGGACAAGCGACATCTCCAATGACTTGAAAGCCTACGGTGTACGCTGAGCCCTTCAGAGTATGCGCCGCACGAAAGAGCCGGTAGATCGAGTCTTCATCATCCCGCTTGTCTCTAAGAATACGGATCAACTCGTCTATGGTGCCGAGGTACTCCTCAGCTTCGGGGAGGAAGTAGGATAAGATTTCCGCATCGAGTTCGGGGAGCAGGTAGTCCTCATTGACCGTCGGCGCGGAGGACATGGACGTTGCCGCGCCGTCTCTTTCTCCTTCTTGTTGCCTTATCGATGCCCAGCAGCGTGCTATGGTCTCTGCATCCTCAACGCCGCCTTGCCCGATCGCTCGAACGATTACCTGAAGGCTTTGCGTGATATTCCGCATCGCGTCTACCGCTCGGTCCCATTGGGCAGTAGGAGTCGGCGGCGCTTGTTCAAGAAGCGTCTCCAGGCATTCAGCCAGCTGAGCGACTCCGCTGAAGCCATACAGGGCAGCGGCTCCGCAAATACGGTGGGCGACAATGTATTGGTCGGCGAGTTCCTGAGGAGTGGGAACAGCACCGTCGGGAGGATGCAATGCCGTGGACAGAACATCCAACCCATCCGATGCTTCAAGGACGAAAATGCTGATGAGGTTCTGACTGTCGAACTCCGAGCTCATCGGTCCCTCTTGACGCCAGAAGGCTCTCCTCGCGCAGCGGATGAGGGAGATTCTCAGGCCAGCTTAAACTGTGACACCGACGTCGTCAGACCTTCAGCCAACGTCACCATGTCCTCTACCGTCGCGCGCGCCGAATCGGTGGCCTTTTGCGTCGCCACGGCGCCTCCGGTAAAGTCCTTGATCGAACGTCCGACCTGATCGGTTGAAACTGTTTGGTCAGCCGCCGCCGTCGCAATGCTTTGGGCAAGTCCTGCAGACCGTTGGGCAATCGTCGAAATGTCCTTAAACACATCGCCCGTACGCAAGGCCGAAGCCGATCCTGCCTCGACCGCCTGAGTTTCATGTTCCATGGCCACGACCGCATGTTGCGTGTCGCTCTGGATGATTTTCACCAGGTCCGCGATCTCGCGTGTCGCCTGTGTCGAGCTCTCCGCGAGCTTCCGCACTTGATCGGCGACGACGGCGAAGCGGGCTCCGGCCTCACCTGCGCCGGCGGCTTCAATCGCGGCGTTGAGGGCCAACAGATTGGTTTGATTGGCAATGTCCCGAATGGTCGATACGATTTGTGAAATTTCCAATGAACGGTCGCCGAGCGCCTTGATCTGTTTCGACATCCGTTGGACCGCCGATTGAATACGCTGCATATCTTGGACGGTTTCTTGCACCGCGAGTCGGCCGTCTTCAGTGGCCTTTAAGACTTGGCGGGCTGCTTCGGACGATGCTTCCGCGGTCTCCGCCACTTGGCGCATCGAGGACACCAGCTGTTCGACCGAGCCGAGCGCCTTGATCGATTCGTCAGCTTGGTGTCTGGCGGTTCCGGCCATCTGTCCGGCGTTGTCCCTCAGCTTGCTCGCCGAAGTATTGACACGTTCTGCTGCCTGGCGCACTTGTTTCATCAACTGTGAAAAGCGCTGAATCATGAGATTGAATCCGTCCGCCAGATTTCCAAACATGTCGGCCGTCACGTCGCCGCGCTTGGTCAAATCGCCCTTCCCGACATCGGATACCAACACAAGGAACTGCACGAGTTGTTTTTGCATCCTGTCCCGCTCTTCTTCCGTCGAGACCAGAGCCGTGATTCGATCCAACATGATGTTGAATGCCGTAGCCATGTGACCGACTTCATCGTCGCTTTCCAGTCTTGCGCGGGCCTGCAAATTTCCCGCGGCAGCCTGTGTCGCGACGTCGGCGACATGGACGATGTCTCTCACCATGCTGCGTGCGAGGAAATATCCGATCGCGATGGCCAGGAGAAGCGCCACAACTGCTCCACCGAGCATGACCCTCGTCAGGTGAACGGCCATGCTCTGCCCGCCATCGTTTAATTCGCTTGCCAGGTCTCGAATGAGCTGCGCCACCCATTGGAAGCGCCATATCGACCGGCCGTGCCACAACGCCACCTCCGTTGACAGCACCGTGGTCCCCAGTTCCCTCATCGACTGTCTTTGCTCATCCGTGAGCGAGGGGTCAAAGCTATCGTTCAATGCTCCCACTGCGCTTTCAGCCGACGCGAAGTATTCTCTCAATGTAAAAAGGAGGACGTCCAACTCTTGTCCGTCGCGACGGCCGTCCATCGTCTCGTGCGTTGCGGATGGCCGATACATCTCAAGCGGCGTAAGCGTGCGCCTCTTCAATTCGGCGAGGGGAATGATGGCCTCGTCGAAATCACTCTTTTGCCTTTGGTCCACAACGCTCAACAACGCATTGTGATAGAGGCTGAGGTTGGTGCTGCTCACCGCGACATGCGAAACCCCCACTGTTGATTCGTCATAAATGGAACTCAGCTGCCCCTTCAACTGGTTGAATCCCATTAAACTGATCAGGCCAATGGCCAGCATGCCGACAATGATGACGGAAAACCCTATAAGGATCTTGTGCAGGGCTTTCAGGTTCCTAAACCATGCACGAGGCGACCATTTCCAACTCTTTCTAAACTTCGCCATGACGTTCCTCCTGCTCCCGCTCGAAATAGGGCGTACCATTGTCGGCACAATCGTTCCTCACGATGACGTTATGGACTCCGGTCATTGGCCGTCTCCTCTATGGACGCCAACAGTCGCGACATTTCCAATATGGCGCTCAGTTTGTTCCCGGTTTTGAAGAACGCAGAAATCATGGGGCGTCTTTCGGCCGCAGTACGAGTCGAGGGAGCTACCAGATCATCCAACTGGATGGTGCGAATTTCGGGTACACCTTCGACCAAGATGCCAACCTGTTGCGTGCCATGACGAAGCACCACTGCATATTTCAGCATGACGGAGATGGAGACTCCCAATGCAGCCCTCAAATCTGCAAGGGGAATGATGGTTCCGCGTAGATTGGTGACGCCGACCAGCGCAGCAGGCATTCCTGGTACAGGCGTGATCGACTCAGGTTCGAAGACCTCACGGACTTGGCGTAAGTCTATGGCGAATGTTTCTTCTCCCCATGCGACCAGACAAACCCGCAATGATTCGTTGGATTTCTTCTGTTCCGGGACTGAGTCTGAAAGCAGTTGAGGCAACTCACTTATGGAGATCATCGTTTCATGACACCTGCAGCATCGGTTCGCTCAGCTCAGTGCAAGCTTCACAGCTTGCAGAAGCTCCTCCGATTTGAAGGGTTTCACCACATGGCCGTTGGCTCCCTGTTGCTGCCCCCAGAACTTGTCGCTTTCCTGCCCCTTCGAGGTGCAGAGCACGATCGGAATGCTCTTGAAGCGGGCATCGGTTTTCAAATCCCTGCACGCTTGAAACCCATTCCGGCCCGGCATGACCACATCCAAGACGATGATGTCCGGTTTTTCAGCGGCGATCTTATCCTCCAACCCATCTGCAGTTGAGAGCGAGACAACGGTGTGTTGGGCAGCCTTCAGATACGACTCGATCAGCTGCAGTTCGGCGTACGAGTCATCGACAATCATGATTTTGCTCATAAACCCCTTCCTCTCCCATCAATACATGTTCCCGCTGTTCTCAACGCATCGGCATCATCAGACTGATCGCGGAGGCCACTCCTCATCCGGCTCATCGCCTGTTATTCGATAATTCGGCATCATACATTTGACTCTGATGCCGGTCTTGCAGGAAAAGTTTTCCTCAACCTTGCGAACGAATTGAGACTGGATAAACCCTTTGAAGCCGATTCCCTGTTTATCGATGGCAGGTTGTGCATCGAATACCACTTCACGCTCGGATTGCAGCATGGTCGGCACAGTACCAGGCCCCCACGATCAGTGATGACTCCCTCGCGCCCAAGGCATTTCTCATGCAGTGTAACGGCTTGTAGATGGTTGGCAAGAAAACGGTGAATATCGGTATTCTCTTTGGATGTGGGGGATCGATGCAAACGCGAGAATCGGTATTGAGAAGGATCTTGACGAAAGCTGGAACGGCTACTTCATCAGAGGAGACAAGACAGATCGACGTGACTGGATAGATGATCAGCCCACCGATCAAGTTCACCCTGCAATCGAGAGGTGACCGACTTCGAGGCATGACTATCAAGAGGTGGAAGTCCTTTCCTCACATGAGCGCGATTGAGCCAGGCACGACGAAAGCCAGGCTCATCAAACACCCCATGGATATACGTGCCCCAAACGAGGCCATCCTTCCGAATGGCGCCATCGAACTCCTCTTCGCTCGTCGCGATCGATGGGGGAACTTCGTCACCCGGTATGGAATGGCGGCGAACTCTAAAACAGGGAAGTTCGTTCACGAGTCGCGTGACACCCATATGAATTTGATAGCCGCGGACCAAGATCTGACCTCGCGCGAAACCATCCTCCATGCTTGCTTCCACTTGTGTAGTGCGCTTGACTTGCTTGAGCTCCGTCTCGGTATTCAAGTAGCCTAGCCCGCCGCTCATTCCACCCTGCTCAACCTCGCAAGGGTCCGAGATTGTTCGGCCAAGCATTTGATAGCCGCCGCAGATACCGATTAGTTCTCGCCGACTGTGCAGATGATGATCCAATGCGGGGACATATCCCTTCTCCTTCAGATAGGCCAAATCAGCCAGTGTGTTCTTGCTTCCCGGAATGATCACGATGTCGGCCTCGGCAAGCGCGGATGGCGAGGCCACATACTTCAATGCGACGTCCGTCTCAGGCGTCAAGATATTGAAATCGGTAAAGTTGCTCATATGCGGCAGTAAAACGACGGCAATATTGACTCGGTCGGATGCAAAACTTGTTTGTAAGTTCCCGCCAAGATCGAGACTATCTTCTTGATCGAGCATCAGATCACGAAGAAACGGCACAACACCCAGCACCGGAATCCCACTTCGAGATTCAAGGAATTGCACCCCATCGGCGAATAGCCCGGCATCACCACGGAACTTATTGATGACGATCCCGCAGACTTTGGCTCGTTCGTCCGGCTGCAGCAAATCTAACGTTCCAAGAACTTGCGCAAAAACCCCGCCCCGATCGATATCGGCAACCAGTACAACCTGAGCATCAGCCAATTTGGCAACAGGCCAATTGACCAGATCATGCTGACGGAGATTGACCTCTGCGGCGCTGCCGGCCCCTTCGATGACGATCATTTCGTACTGCTTCGCCAAGCGAGCGTAGCATTCTTTCACCACAGGCCAGAGCCCTCGTCGGCCGTCGAAATACGCCGATGCTTCCCGCTTTCCAAACACCTTGCCCAGGACAACAACCTGTGAGCAGTTATCAGATTCCGGCTTGAGTAGGATCGGATTCATATCAACATGCGGTGGAATGCCGCACGCCTCTGCCTGCAGGGCCTGAGCCCGTCCAATTTCATGGCCGTCAGGAGTGACGAACGAATTCAACGACATGTTTTGCGCTTTGAACGGCGCCACGCGGACACCGGTACGATGAAGCAGTCGACAGATCCCGGCTGTGATTAAACTTTTGCCGACGTCCGATCCGGTTCCAAGAACAGCCAGTGCCCGTGCCGTCATGGATGCGACTCCCGCCAAACCGTCGCCTTCGCTAAACCGCGAGTGACACAGTCGGCCACTACCCGTCCAACCAGCGCCCCAATAATGGTGTGCGTCCCGCTATAGAGGTGCGATGGACCCTGTCCGCGCAGCCGACAAGCAAGCGCGACTGCATCCGTACCGGTTCCGGTTGCTGCGCCGCCACGGCAACTCGGCACCGCATGATCGCGCAAGACGCCGGTCTTGGCCTCGGTGGCAACTTGCACGACGCCGACCATCGCGGCGTGAGAGAGACTGCTATTCGTGATGAGAATCAAATTGATCGTGCCGGGCGCGCCTGGTCTGTCGCGATGAAAACGTTGCGGTGGCCATTCCCCTGCTCGGACTGCATTCGTCACGCCAACCGTCGCAAAACATTCCACCCAGAGCCCATCCGAAGCAGCTCGTGCCATAACCAACTGTGTCATCGGCACCGCCGTCATGAGTCCAACGGTGCCTGTGCGGATGCCGAGTCGGGAGGCCACCTTTCGCATGAAGCGGGCGGGATCAGCGAAGGGTTTGGACCGATCCCCGGTCGCCGAAGGATTTGCCTCAACCTGATGATTGAGTACCCAGGAAGCCGGCCCGAGCCCTCCCCCTTGTGGCGCAGATGAGAGCACACGGTTCCGACCTTCGAGGTTGATGACGAGTGTCCTCCCCATCACTCGGTAGCTGGTGCGGACGCGCGTGGAAGTGCCCTTCATCACGAGATGCCTTGGAGGAGCAGACGCGATAAGGTCCGAATGAGCCGGTCATTGTCTTGAACGGTTCGCACTGCGAGTCGGATGGAACGTGAGTTCGTGCCTGGGACGGACGAACAATCACGAATCAATAGGCCTTTCCTTCGCAAGTGTTCGGTGATGTCACGCGCATGCCGGCCACGAGGCAACTCGACAAGAAAATAATTCGCGTATGTCGGCATCACGACACAACCGGGTAACGCCGCCAGCAACGTTCCAAACCGCTCACGCTCTCGTGCCATGAATCGCAGACTCTTTCGAGCATGTGCCGCATCGTTCAGAGCAGCGAGTGCAGCGACTTGTCCCATCACACAGACCGACCAAGGAGGCAGCTGCCGTCGCAATCGCCTGACGATGGTATGCGCCGCCACAGCATATCCCACCCGCAATCCCGGTAAGGCGTAGAATTTGGTCATGCTGCGTAAGACCACCACGCCGGGCCAGGAGGCAGCATGCGGAAGGACAGATCGTTCTGGACAATAGTCGGCAAACGCTTCGTCGATCACCAGCCAGAGACCTCGCCGGCGAACAGCTTTCGCCAATCGGGCGACATCATCTGCAGAGCAGGCTTGTCCCGTCGGACTGTTGGGATGACAGAGGACAACACCATCGATGGGACGGCCATCGTTCCGACCTGTTTCCATCACCCTGCAGAGACGGTCAATCGGGATCGCGTACTGGTCGCTGCGGTCTGCATAGAGCGCCGTGGCCTGTTCTCCGGCTCGTGCCATTGCGGCAGCATATTCAGAAAAGGTGGGCTGAACGACAAGGAGCCGATGAATCCCCAGTGCGCGAGGGAGCGCCTCGATCAACTCCGTGGAACCGTTCCCGATCACGATCTGTTCCGGATCAATATGCCAGAACGTGGCCAGCGCCTGCCGCAGATCCCGACAGGCGGGATCAGGATAGTGGCTCAACAGACGTCTGGATGCGGTGATGGCGTTCCACGCGTGCGGAGAGGGCCCCAGCGGGTTGATGCTCGCGCTGAAATCAAGAATTTTGCTGGGATCACGGCCCAGTTCTCGAGCCGCGGCATAGACATCCCCACCATGCGCTCTGACGTTTAGACGAGCCATCTGATCCCTGCCGCCAGAAAGACGCCAAGCACTGAAGCTGCCGCCATGGTCTTTGCCGCCGCCATGATGTCACGTGGTTCAGCATCCCGTCCTTCTTGGCCGAGAACGGGACGATCTTGCGCGATACCGTCATAGAAGTTGGCGCCTCCCAATTTCAATCCTAAGATCCCGGCCATAGCCGCCTCAGGCTTGCCGCTATTGGGACTAGGATGTTTGCTCCCATCTCGCCGAAACACCCGCCATCCGCTGCGAACCCGTTTCAGTTGCCCCGTGGTCAAGCCCGCGCCGACGATGAGCAAGATTGCCGCGATACGAGCCGGAATCCAGTTGGTCAGATCGTCGAGCCGGGCTGATGCCCATCCAAAATTGACATAGCGCGCGTCCCGGTGACCGATCATCGAATCGAGTGTATTGACGGCCTTATAGGCCAGGGCCAAAGGGGCGCCGCCGATGGCCAGATACAACAGCGGGGCGATCACACCGTCTGCAGCACTTTCCGAGACCGTTTCCACCGTCGCGCGGGCCACCTCGGATTCGGAAAGCTCCGCCGTGTCTCGCCCCACGATCATGGCCACAGCGCGGCGTGCAGCTGGAAGATCGCCCGCTTGGAGCGGCTCATCCACCGCACGGACATGATCCCAGAGATCCCGCGCGGCAAGAGTCGTCGAAGCCAATCCAATCGACAGGGCCGACCCCAGCCACCCCGCCAAATGTTCGGCCTCTTCAATCATGACGGCGCCGATGCAATAGGTCATAATCGGCAATCCTCCGGCCAGACCGATCCCTGCGACGCGAAGGCTCGTACCACTCCGACAGATCATTCGTACTCGCTGATCGAGCCACGCAATGCACCGCCCGATCACACGGACTGGATGCGGAAACCGGCGGGGATCGCCACACATCGCATCGAGAGTAGAAGCCATGAGGAGTTCGCCGCCGGTCATGATAATCGGAGCAAGAGAGGAACGAACAGCAGGAAGAGAATCTCGATCACTTCATTAATAGCCCCAAGGGTATCCCCGGTGATCCCACCGAACCAGCGACGGCAGACCCGCCCACCGACGAGCATGATCAAAGCCCCAGCCAGGAGGATCAGAGATGCACCGACCGCTCCGAAACCTCCTGCCAGTGCGATGGCCAACACCACCGTGGATATGGCCACGTGCCGCCACGACAGATGGGTGAGGAACGGCGCTGCCAATCCTCCTTCCGTTCTGGCATAGGGCGAAATCCAAGCCAGCGTGACCATCGCCCAACGTCCCATTGCCGGCATGCAGAGTACGGCAGGGAGCCGAAACTCATGCGGCAGAGCCATCAAACCGGTATACCGGAGAATCAGCGAGAGAAAAAGCCCTGTCGCGCCGATCGCGCCGATGCGTGGATCGCGCATGATCGAAAGCCGTTCCGCCGGCGTCCGGCCTCCGGCCAATCCATCCAACGTATCGGCCAACCCGTCCTGATGAAGTCCGCGCGTGAGCAACACCAACAGAACAATCAACAGCGCATTCACGACAGCAGGCGCCAAAACGACGGTCAACCCCAAGTCAGCCACGATGAGCCCGCTGCCGATCAGCAAGCCGACGACCGGATACCATGCCATCGATGCGGCCAGTTCCGGTGCGGTGGGTTCGTGATGTGTTTGGCTTAAGGGGATCGTCGTGAGAAAATGCCAGGCAAAGATAAATGGACGGGCCACGGTTCCCATCGTTACACCTTGTTAGACACGCCGGCTTCGTCGAATGTTGCCATCTCCGTATAGATCTTGATCGCAGCACAGACCAGATCCATCCCCAAACAGGCACCCGTGCCCTCGCCAAGACGCAAGTCGAGATCCAATAGCGGTTTCAGTCTCAGATGGTCCAAGACCACGCGATGGCCCTGCTCGACCGAGCGATGAGAGGCGATGAGATACTCACGGCACAAGGGCTGAAGCCCGACCGCAATCAATGCCGCTGCACCAGCAATAAAACCATCCAATACGACAGGCACCCGCGCCGCCGCCGTCCCGAGTATCAGTCCGGTTAATCCACCGATTTCTAGCCCACCGACCTTCGCCAGGACATCCAGCGGATCCATCATATCGGGGCGATGCAGGTCCAGCGCCTGTTGTATCACTGCCATCTTGCGCATACGGACGGACTCGTCGATGCCGGTCCCATGTCCAGTGACTTCTGCTACAGGCCGACCGGTCATCACCGCCGTGATGGCGGCGCTTGCGGTCGTATTGCCGATCCCCATTTCGCCGGTTCCGATCAGGCCGACACCCTCTCGCACGGCTTCTGTAGCCAGTTCAACTCCGACCATCACAGCCTGCTCTGCTTGGCTACGTGTCATCGCCGGTTCAACCGCCATATTGCGCGTCCCCTTCATGACTTTTCGATCAAGAAGACCGGGCAGGCCGCCGAACTCATAATCGACGCCGATATCCACCACTCGCACGTCCACGCCGGCATGTTTTGCCAACACATTCACACCGGCGCCTCCCCGCAGAAAATTCAAGACCATTTGAGGAGTGACCTCCCGCGGATAGGCGCTTACCCCTTCCCGAGCCACTCCATGATCGGCGGCAAAGGTAAAGACGACAGCGCGCGGAACATTCGGCTTCAGTTCGCCGGTGATGGCGACGTAGGACGCCGCCAATTCTTCCAGACGCCCGAGACTGCCGAGCGGTTTGGTCAGCCGATCCAATCGGGCTTGCGCTGTGACATGTAGACTGACATCGAGCGGCTGAATACGGCGACATAGATCCCGTATCGACATGACGGCTCCTCTAGTTATTTCAAGCGAAGCGATAGTCCACTGACGACCAGATGCACTTCATCCGCTCCGGCGGCAATCTGCTGGTTCACCCGTCCGGCAAGATCGCGAAACGCTCGTGCCGCCGGTTCAGCCGGAACCAATCCGAAGCCCAACTCATTGCTGACGATGACCACTCTGGCCGCTGCGGTCCGCATCCTCTGTAAGAGCGTTCCAGCTCGGGCAAGAACGACCGATTCTGTGAGTCCGGTTCCGACCAGATTACTCACCCACAGCGTGACGCAATCGAAGAGAATCGTCCGGTATCGAGACCCCTGCTTGGCAAACCATGCCTCCACTTCGAGCGGCTCTTCAACGGTCTCCCAATCCGCAGAACGTCCGGCCTGGTGCCGGGCGATTCGTGCCACCATTTCTTCATCTAATCCTTGCCCTGTGGCGACGAATGCGCGCGGCCCTCGCGAGCCGGCTAACCGGAGAGCGGCCTCACTTTTTCCTGACGCCGCCCCGCCGAGCACGAAAATGATGCGGCCTTTTGCTCGTCGCGCCGGTCGGCGTTTACTCGGCTTTCGTTGCGACATCGCGCTCCCATAGGAATTCCGGCTCGCCCTGCGTCTTGGCCACCCAACGACCTAAGACGAACAGTGCATCGCTGAGCCGATTGAGGAACTTGATGATGGTGGAATCGACCGGCTCCGCTTTTGACAGCGCGACGCATACCCGTTCGGCCCGTCGGCAGATCGTCCGGGCTTGGTGGAGAAACCCGGACACTTTCCCGCCGCCCGGCAGGATAAACTCTTTGAGCGGCTTGAGATCCTTTTGACAGCGATCCATCAGCTTTTCCAAGCGCAACACATCCTGCGCCACCACCTGCGGCATGTTCTTGAACGTCTGCCCTGGCGCTGTGGCGAGAATGCTCCCCACGTCGAACAGTTTGTTTTGCACCCAACGCAACTCGTCTTCGAGTTGCCGGGCTGCCTCGTACTCGTCTTTTGTGTCGGCATTGACTACACGAACGACGCCGATCGACGCATTGAGTTCATCGACCGCCCCGTAGGCTTCGACGCGCAAGCTGTCTTTCCATACTTGTTGACCACCGGCCAATCGCGTTTTCCCTGCATCGCCTGTTCTGGTATAGACCTTCGTAATCCGCATTACCGTTTCCCCTTACACTCAGGCATTGTATTGCCCCAGGACTCATAGTGAATGAGATGTTCCAATGGGATCCGCTCACGCCATCCGGCAGTTTCTAAATCCGGTTGTCTCGCAAAGTTCGATACATAGCCCAGACAAAGATAGGCCAGTATTGTGACCGACTTGGGCACTCGCAGTACCCGTTTCAAGGCACTGTGATCGAGAATACTGACCCATCCCACTCCGATGCCTTCCGCGCGCGCGGCCAGCCAGAGATTTTGAATCGCGCAACAGGTGCTATAGAGATCTGTGTCACGCACCGTAGTACGACCCAGCACGTGGGGTCCTCCACGCTGACGGCTGCAGGTCACGCCGATATTGATCGGAGCTTCCTCGATCCCTTCAAGCTTGAGATTTCGGTAGAGCGCAGCACGTTTTCCTTGGTAGCGTGTTGCGGCTTTGGCATTGGCTGTTAGGAACAGCTTTTTCACCGCGCTTTGGTCGCTCGATCACTGACCACCACAAAATCCCAGGGCTGCATGAATCCAACCGACCCGGCATGGTGGGCCGCAGTCAACAGGCGCGTCAATGCATGATCTGGAATCGCCGTCGGCAGAAAGTTACGGCGGACATCGCGTCGCTCGAAGATCGCCCGGTACACCGCTTCACGCTCTGCATCCGAAAACCGGCCGTCAACCCGCGTTGCTCTTGGCGCCCCGTTACATCGCTCGTTCATGAGGGGCGAATTCCCAGCTCGCCGGTCGCGATTTTTCCCAAACAGACGGGACAAATACAATCCTCGTACCGTGCTGCGATCCAAATCATCTGCGGCTCGGTAATGCCGACCTTGCCGCACCAGCATTGGTATCCGCCGCATTGAAACTCCTGCCCACAGTGCTCGCAGGTCTTCTGAACCGGCCCTCTCAAAATTCAACTCCCGGCTGTGCCTTGATGCCTTTCCGAAACGGATGCTTCACCTGCTTCATCTCGGTCACCAGATCGGCCTCTTCCAAGAGCTCCGCTGGTCCTCCCCTGCCTGTGATCACGACATGCTGCATCGACGGGCGAGCGCGAAGCACCTGCAGGACTTCTTCGAGCCGGACATAGCCCTGCTGCAGTGCGATATTGAACTCGTCGAGGACGACCATGGCATAGGAAGCATCGCGCATGAATTCAGAAGCCGTCTTCCAAGCCTGTTGCGCTAACTGCGTGTCCCGCGCGCGATCTTGGGTTTCCCAGGTATAGCCTTCACCCATTCTGAGGAAGACCACTCGATTGCCGAAAGATTTCAGGATGCGCTCTTCCGCTGTATCGATGGCGCCCTTGATGAACTGCACGACCGCGACCTTCTTCCCATGCCCGATGCAGCGCAGCACCATCCCCAGCGCGGCGGTCGTCTTTCCTTTGCCGGGGCCGGTGTAGACGATCAAGAGACCTTTTTCCTGTTGCGCTTCCTCGATGCGCCGATCAACCGAGGCCTTGAGGCGCTGCATTCTCGTTTTATGTTCGGCTTGATCCGTCATAACGATCAGCCCGCCCTCATAGACATCCGACTGATGGATCGACGGGCTGCTTCCACCATCGCTGTCCCGATCTTCGGCTGGCCGGCAAAGTGCAAATGGGTGTAGAGCGCCAGCACGTTGTATCTTGTAAGTCCGTCCTGTCCTTTCAAGCTGCCTTCTGCATCGCTCAGCGCGCAGGCATACTGGAGCAGCCCCCTCGCAACCAACGTCGAATAATGGAACTCATGGCCTCGTGCCGTGACGCCGACTTCACCAAGGATACAGCGTTGTGAACATTGCACCGTTCTATACCCCAACGTGAGGCTATGTTTCTGCATGACCGCTTCGGCTGGGAAGATGCCGACCATTTCATGCGAGCGGCCATCGCAATCGCGGATCGATTCCGTGAGATACATCAGCCCGCCGCACTCCGCATAGGTCACACCGCCTCGCTCGGCAAACCGCTTGACGGCTGCTCGCATGGCGACGTTCTTGGCCAACGCCTCGGCATGCAATTCCGGATATCCCCCGCCAAGATACAGCATTTCGACGTCCGGCAATACCTGGTCACTCAACGGAGAAAACGTCACGACTTCAGCTCCGGCAGCTTCCAGCACTTCAAGATTGTCCGGATAGTAAAAACAAAACGCCCGATCCTGTGCCACGCCGATACGAACCGCACGACCGTGGTTCTTGATCACCGGTTGAGATGCTCCTTCCGACAATGGGTCACACGAATGGGCGAGTGCCTCGATACGGTCCAGATCGACCGTGTCTCGTGCGGCCTTCGCCAACCGCTGGTAGAGCTGACCGTCGCCTTGTTCCATCGCCATGGTTAGCCCAAGATGCCGATCCGCAATCGACAGAGCGGGATCTGGACATAAATATCCTACTACCACCACATCCGTTTCCTGTTCCACCGCCGCCTTAAGCAGCCGGTAATGGCCTTCACCACCGACACGATTGAACAGGACTCCTACGACGCGCACCGCAGGGTCGAAGCGCGCGTAACCCGCCACCATCGCCGCAGCGGAACGGGCCATGGCGCTTCCGTCGACAATCAAAACAACCGGCGCCTCCAGCTGCTTGGCCAATTCCGCGGTGCTGCCGATGTCGTTTACCGGCGAACTGCCGTCAAACAGCCCCATCATGCCCTCAACAATGGAGATATCCGCATCTGCTGCGGCGCGAGCAAAGATCGAACGATTAAGGTCCACCCCCAGCATCCACCCATCGAGATTTCGTGACGAGCGGCCGGTGGCCGACCGGTGATGACTCGTATCGATAAAGTCCGGTCCGACCTTGAACGGTTGGACCCGGCGGCCTCGCTCGCGCAAGGCCGCCAGAATCGCCAACGTCGCCGTGGTCTTGCCGGTACCACTATGCGTGCCGGCAATGACCAATCGTGGATAATGGTTCATGCGATGTTAGATCGGCAGATCATAATTGATCCGAACGCCTCCAAAGATAGAGCGGATCGGCGTGCCGAAGAAAAGAATCTCTTCGTACTTCTCGTCGAAGAGGTTTTCGGCGCGCAAGTACGCCTGGATCTGCTTCGTAACGTCGTAACTCGCGGATAGATTCCAGACCACGAACGACTGGATCGGTCCTTGATTCCCAGTGTTGTTAAAACGCTCGCCCATGTAGCGTCCCTCCAAGTTTGCCAGCAACCTTGCAATGGGCTGATAGCTGATGATGGTCGTCACTTGATGGAGCGGCCACCGTGGAAGGCGCGTATCCGGACCACTGCTGATATCCTGCGTGGCCGCGTAGGTATAATGGATCAGCAGGTCCAAGTTTTTTGCCCATGGTCTGTCGCGGAGCACTTTCAGCTTCGTGCTGACTTCTACCCCTTCTGCCTTGGCCAATCCGACATTTTGAGCGCAGAACCCGAATGAACCAGGAGCCGTACATTCGGCAGGATCGAACACTGATAAGATGAGATTGCGATAGCGAGTCCAGAAGTATCCCACGCTGATCGAGCCCCGATCATCGGGGAATGTTTGCTCGATGGCTGCGTCGAGCGCTTGGCTCTTCTCCGGTTGCAAGTTCGGGTTCCCGAAGCCGGGGAAAAATAACTCATTGATCGTCGGCGCTCGAAATCCTGTCGAATAACTGCCGCGTAGCTTCGTGCCCGTTTCGCGATGCAAGTACCCTCCCGTCACGCGATAGGTTGTGGCGCTGCCGAAGGTATTGTATTCGTCCTGTCGAATGCCGGCGGTTCCGAACACACGATCCCAAAGATTCAACTGAGCCTCTCCGAACCCAGCATGGCTACTGAGAATCTTATCCGAAAAGGTAGCGGTCTGCGTGAGCAAATCCGTATTGCTCCCTTTCTGGTCTCGATACTGATAGCCCGCCGTCAGCAACAACGGCTTGCCGACTTGAATATTGTGCTGCCATTCAACCCGGTTGCTCGCAGTTTCAATGTGAGACCTAAACGGGAACCCGATCGGCCCGAACGCGCCGGTCACGACGTTCCGTTGGAACGTTCCCCCGTCACTGACAAGGTTTTCAGTCGCTCGTGACATGGTCAGCCGTTGGGACCACCAGGTGGTGATCGGCTGCGCATAGTCGCCCGAAAAGATGTATTGTCTGCTTCGCGATCCTGCGCCGAACACATCTGCTGGATCAGAGGCGAATGTGGCCGGATTGAACGCGAATCCATCGAAATTGACAATGCCCTCCAGCCAGCGGAAACTAAAATCCAGCCGCCCATCCTTGGGAAGATCCATTCCCAACTTGGCCGATCCTTGCCAGTTGTGGTATCCGTCTCGCTCAGCCGCTCCACGCCGATAGTTGATTGCGGAAAAACCGGCCGTATCCCAGCGGGAGATCGATCCGGAGAAATCCACCGGTCCCTTTTTGCCGGTCAGGCTGGCGCCTTCTCGAATCGTGACGAACGAGCCGTACTCCGCAAAACCGGAGATGTTGGGCTTGCCGCGTCCCCGCTTTGTGGTGATGTTGATTACGCCCCCCATCGCATCCGATCCCCACAGCATGCTCTGGCTTCCACGCAAGATTTCGATCTTTTCGATGTTGTCGGACGTCAGGTTGGCAAAATTATACGCGCCGTCCGTCGCGCTGTTGACGATGGCCCCATCAATCAAGACGAGCGTTTGCGCCGGCGTTCCTCCGCGCATGCGTACGTTCGCGACCGTGCCGGGACCTCCACTTTGGAGGACGGTCAGGCCCTGCGCCCAGCGCAGCGCCTCGACGACTGTTCTGATATTTCGCTGCTGCATCTCCTCCCCGGTGATTACTTCCACTGCACTCGTGACTTGTTTGGCCGGCTTTGGGGTTTTGGTCGCGCTCACGACGACGTCCGGCACTTCGAGCTCCGGTTGGTCGGCCATTGCAACTTCCTGAGCCGAGGCTGGATAGGCGAGAACCGCGATCCATGAGAGATAGACACATGTACAAAAAACACGACGAACTGCGAACCCGAACATGAACACCTCCCTTTGACTCGAAGGGTGTCGATAATCCCGACAGTTGGGTCTCCTGACTTGCGGCTCGTTGTTTCTCTGCGCCTTCCCATGTGCCGAGGCACACAGTGGCACGTTGCAGAGTCACTCCCCGCTTACAGTGGCGGCACCGTGATGGATTTGCACCATCTTCCCCGTCGCTGTCGGTATGACCTATAGAATCCCCCAGAATAATGTTATGCACCCTGATTCCTATGCAGGAGAGGGGCGCCTCTCTTCCTGCTCAATTGCACTCAGCCCGAATTCCGCAGTTGACTACTGTCCCTCTCGTCATTCCCGCATGCTTCAAGCGGGAATCCAGAAAGTTCGGAACGCCTGGATGCCCGCCTCCGCGGGCATGCCCCCCTCTCTTCCCTAAGACCGTGTCATCTTCCCATCTTTGCGACGGTTTCTGATCGCTTGCTCGTGATCGCCACCGTTCAACTGCGGAATCCGAGCTCAATCATGCATCCGATGATGCCCTTGCCTCAAATTCGGACATAATCGATGGCATACCTCGAGGAACGCAACATCATGCTGTCGAAATCCCAGTTGAACGTCAGCACAGCGGATTTCTTGGACGTGTGCGCGAGCAGCCGCCTGCCGTTTTGTACAACCAAACTCGGAGCGTTCCAGAAATCCAAGGTCTTCTCTGCTCCCGTTCTATTACAGACGATCAAGGGGAGGCCGGTTTCATGGGTTCGCTGTTCCCATTCCCCATTTGGACCATGAATGCCCGGCCCCCACGATGCCGGCGACACGAGCATCTGTGCCCGTTCAAAGCTCAACGCTCTGGCGATATTCGACGTATAGACATCGGCGCACACGAGCACACCCACCTTGATGCCATTACACTCAATAGGAGCCACGACATCGCCGGGACTCGACCACGACAGGGAGTCGCTTGCCACATTGATCTTCCGGTGCTTGCCGATGATTTCGCCGGCTGGGCCGATGACAAACACTGAGTTGTAGAGCCGATTGCCGTCCCGTTCGGGGCACCCGAGAAATATGGTTCGTTTCAGTGTCTTGTTCAGCTTGCAGACCTGCTGCATCCAAAGATCCGGCTGCGGCTGTATCCAATCCGTACCGACACTGTGCGCGAACTGAAGACCGCAGACCGCAAGCTCCGGAGTCACGATCCACTCGGCCCCGGTTGTGGCGGCATGCTTGATGGCCTCGACAATGACGTGTCGGTTGCGCTCGATAGCGCCGGGAACGGTCTCAAGATGGAGCAGCGCGATTTTGCCTACGCTCATGTCAATGACCACCAGACAAGCGGCGTCCGGGAAGAGTGACCCGAGGTAATCCGGAACTCGGATGCCGATCGACTAACACGCGACACTGATACACGGATTCCAACACCTCCGGCTCAATCACCTCGTCTGGGCCACCGAGTCGCACGATCCGTCCACGATCCAACAACAGAATCCGGTCGCAGTACTGACTGACGAGATTTAAGTCATGCGACACGAGAATAACCGTTAAACCGCGGTCCTCTTTCAATCGGCGCAACACCGAACAGATGTCGACTTGATGTTGCAGGTCGAGAAACGCCGTCGGCTCATCGAGCAACAAGACTCTCGGCGTTTGGGCAAGCGCCCGCGCGATCATGGCCCGCTGCCGCTCGCCGCCGGACAGGTCAGTGACCGCGCGATGAGCCACATGGATGATATCCATCGTGATCATCGCCTGCTCCGCGATGGCAACATCTTCTCGGCCTTCCCACCCAAATCCGCTGGACCATCGACCACGAGGCCGATGGGGAAAGCGACCCATCAACACGGTTTCTGCAACGGTAAAGGGGAACAGCTGCTGTGAATCTTGTGGCACCACTCCAACGACACAGGCTATGTCTTGTTGATCCATGGAGGCCAACTCCTGTCCGAACAAACCGATGCGACCTTGCTGTGGAGTCATGAGGCGCGCCAGCATTTTCAGCAAGGAGGTTTTTCCCGATCCGTTGGGACCGACGACACCCAGAACTTCACCCGCTTGCACCTGGAACGGAGACGTCATCAAGAATCCAGTTGGTGGGATCCACTCCTCTTGACCCATAGCGAAACCGGACGGTCTGCACGTCGTACGCCGGACTCAACTCATTGACGCCGGCTGCGTCGGCAATCGCTCCCCGTTCTGAACGACTGTCACTCGCCCCACTCACGCCAAGCGATCCTTTCGCCAGAGCAAGAGATACACAAAGAACGGTCCGCCGGTCAGAGCCGTAATGATGCCGACCGGAATCTCCGCCGGCGATAACAGCGTGCGGGCCACAGTATCGGCGCCCATGAGAAAGGTGCCGCCGACCAGAGCCGAAGCAGGAAGGAGTAGACGATGGTCGGCGCCGATGACCAAGCGAACGGCATGGGGAACCACCATGCCGATGAACCCGATCATGCCACTGATGGATACCACGGCTCCTGTCACCAATGCCGCCAGCATGAAAATAAAGCGCTTCGCCTGTTCCGTATCGATGCCGAGCGCGCGCGCCGATTCTTCCCCCAACGCCAAGACGTTCAAGGCGCGCATTTGACTGAAGAGCAGGAAAAGACCGATGAAAAGATAGACCGAGAGGCCGGCCAGACCGCCGTATGTCGGGGAGCTGATTGTCCCCATCAACCAGGCCGTCATCCCATACGATCGATTCGGCTCCATGATCGATGTGATGAACATGATCAAGGCTGAAAAAATGGCGTTCAGAATCACGCCTGCCAACAGAAGGCTGTGGATCGGCAGCCGTTCATGATCTGTGGCCATTCGGTAGACGACGATTAAAGCCAATAAGCCCCCGGCAAATCCGCAAGCCGGCAAGGCTGCATCGGCAAGGAACGTGGCGCCTGCCCCGAGCAACATCCCAGTTGCGGCTCCCAGCGCCGCACCGCTGGAGACGCCCAGCACATAAGGATCCGCCAAGGGATTCCGTAACAGCGCCTGTAACGCGACCCCCACAGATGCGAGGGAGCAACCGACCAAAAATCCCAACAACACCCGCGGTAATCGGACTTGCAGCATGATCGTTCTCGTGACATCTGAGACTTCGTCACCGGGTGTCCCAGAACTGACGGCCTGAACGAACACTCGAATGATGTCGCCATATGCAATCGGTTGCGCGCCGAAATGAAGGCCAATGAGACCGACCAGGATCGCCACGAAACCAAACGCTCCCAACGTCGTCAACCATCGCGAGCGCGTGAGAATGGCGCGAGGAAGGACCGCGCCGATTTCAAATCCGGTATGACGGAATTTCTTGGGTAAGACTCCGGCCCGTGAATCCGGCTGGCTCGTCACAGAGGGGTGTTGTATCGGAACTGTCATGGACGAAATGCGCCTTCGCCCGAACCAAAGACTTCCGGATGGATGGCAGCGGCGAGTTGCTCAAGCCCTTCGACGATACGAGGACCCGGACGGTTCAGAAGATTCGACGATACTTCGTGGAAGCGGTGCTGTTTGACGGCTGAAAGCGAGTCCCAGCGTCGCCACTGCTGCTGTTCGCTGCGCGGCACCGTTTCGACCTCGCCGCTCGGAAAGATCAACACCTCAGGATCTTCCTTGAGTACCGCTTCCATGCTCAATCGCGGATAGGCCATGCCGGCTTGAGCCGCAATGTTGATCCCTCCCACAAGACCGATCATCTGGTGAATGAAGCTTCCCGGCCCCACGGTAATCAACGGCCGGCTATTCAAGACATAGAGCACACGCTTTGCCGTCAATGTCTCGGTCTTGCGACGAATCTCGGCAATGCGTTGCCGCATGATCTGAGTCACTTCATTGGCCGCAGAGGATCGCTCAAACATTCTTCCCAATGTTTGAATCTGAAGCGGGATATCTTCCAATGTTCGAGCATCCAGCACGAACACGGAAATTTTCAGCTGCTCGAGTTTGGCCTGCAGATCGGGCCGAAGGAAATCTCTGGGAGCGAGAACCAATTCCGGCTGCAACGCGACCAATGCTTCAACGCTGGGATTTGCATATCCCACCTTCGGTTTGGATTTCGCCGCCGCCGGATAGTCGCAAAAATCAGTGACCCCGACGATCTGATCGTCCAGACCGAGCGAAAACAGCATCTCCGTGATGCTTGGCGCGAGCGAGACGATGCGAGCCGGCGGCTTGGCGAGATAGATCCGATGTCCGGCATCGTCCACAAACGATCGTGACGACACATGCGCCATGAACGGCATGCCGGTGAGGATTCCCTGGTGCCGTCGCTTCATCTCCCTATCATCTCCTTGCCCGCATTCAGCAGCCTGCGCAAGAAACACCGACAGCACAACCAACAACCACGCTATCGCAACCACATGATATCTATTCCATCGGCTCAAAAGAAAAATCCCCAAGGCCTGCATAGACCCTGAGGATTGCACCCGCTTCTTCATCCTCACCCGTTCCCCAGCCTCGAGGGAACGACAGTCAATTCTCCGAGCAGGTCTTCTGGCTCATGGTTCACCCTACTCCCCGGCCTTCCCACCTTATGCGTGAAACGTTAACCGTGAAATTGCGATGAACGAGTCACGAGTAACGAATAACGATACGGCAGTGGCATGACGGGTTTCGTCCCCATTTACAGCGGCGGGACCGCGAGGGCGTTTCACCCTCTTCCCTTACCTCGGAGTCGTAATGACAGCACAATAGGAGAGAGCAGCAAAACTTGTCAAGCTCGCTCATGCTCAGCTTGGTGTTCTCGTCACAGAAGTAGCTGAGGGTTGTGAGGGTTCACGCCGCTATGGTACTATCCGCAAGCTAACTTCGATTTCATTGACTGGGAAGGGAGTACGACAGTGGCATTACAATGTGAGATTTGCCTAAAGAAACCTGTATCCGGCAACAATGTCAGTCATGCCAACAACAAAACAAGGCGTGTATTCAATCCGAATATCCAAACCGTTCGTGCTGTGATCGGCAAGAGCCACCGGCGTATCCGCGTCTGCACGCGCTGTTTGCGCTCAGGGTTGGTCCAAAAAGCGGTCTGACGGCTGTTCCCTCTTCGCGCGAAAGTTACGGCGCCTCCCAGAGAATTCGACCTCCTCGCTCGACCAACTTGATGACCGACGGATCGTCAGGAGAGAGGGTCAGGGTACGGCTGCCGTCTTTGCTCCTGAGTACGAGCCCGACTTCGCCGTTCGCGTCCAATCCGAGGCCGGCTCGTGCTTTCCCCTTTGCGTCCAGCAGTAAGAACTCCTCGGCGTTCACTCCATTCGGCTTCTGCGCGTTAACCGGCCTCGGCGAAAGTAGCTGAGCGCTCAACACACCGCCGACTATTCCACCGAGAAATGCCGCTCCGCAAAGCGCAATCATCTGTTTGTGCATCATGACCAACCCTTTCGTGAAGTCAACGCGACGATAGTTGTGCTACATCAGAGGATCTTATGCGAGGCATCGTCCAACGGCAACCGGCCGGCTCAGCATCAAAGATGCCGCCGCTCTGGTCAGTTTTGATCGAGAAGGTGAGGAGAGTTGAACCGCATTAGTTGGTTGAAAATTGGACGGTATGGCCACCATTTTCCAACGGAATCGTGACGAAAACCATGACAGGAGAACTTGTTGCGGAGGGAACTGTATGCGAAGTGGTTGACAATGTTGGAGCGGGCGATGGGATTTGAACCCACGACAACTAGCTTGGGAAGCTAGGACTCTACCACTGAGCTACGCCCGCTCGCTGGAACGCATCCTACGTTGAGGTTCTACGACAAGTCAAGAAAGCCACTCTCACATTTCGTTCATGATCAATGCGCGTCAGACCACTCTACCCGACAAGAGGATTTCGAACGGAGAAGTCCGAAAACCTCCCAAAATCCCGGTCGGCTGTCCACAGCTCCGTCACCCCATGTTGACGGCATAATGCAGCGACTCGTGCATCATGAACTTGTGGTCCAACGACTTGACCAATTTTCAGCATGTCGCGCACTTGGTTCCAGTAGTGTTCTGATTCCGATAGCAATACAAGGCTTGGAGATTCCATCCATGCGTCCATTTGATCTAACGCCGTGTCCAACGGGGTCGGCGGGTTATAGATCCGAGGGTGCGTCACGATGGCAAGAAACTCGTGGACACAAGGCCATGGGATCGCCCATGGTGCTCGTCCTTCAGCCAATAGCACAAGGCAAGCATTTGCACGTTCGTTCCAAGGAGAATCTTCTCGGTGAGCATACACAAGCACATTGCTGTCAACTGCGATCATCCTCCGCGTCCCTCATAACCCAATTCACGAACTTGCTCCCAGGACGCTCCTGCAAGATGAGCCTGCAAACCCTGACCCTTAAATGTCGCCTTGCGGAGATGAAACAGCGGCTCTCGCTTTCGCTCTGAGATCAGCCGTCGAAGCCCCTGTTCGATCAACGCCTTCATCGTGGTGCGTTCCCGGCGAGCTATCCGACGAGCTTCATTAAATAGATTGTCAGGTATCTGTACGGTCGTCTTCATATGGCTAACCATATCAAGAAATATTGATTGCCGTCAACGCCAACAAAAAACTGCTTCGGCAATCGCTGCCCATGCAGCAGACAATCATTGCGCATGGATGAATCCAAAAAACTCAAGATGATCGCCGCTCTACAATTGCAAATTTTCGCCGACCGATCTTAAGCCGATATTGCTTCCCTTCAGAAAGCGTGAGCATTGCATTCGCATCGTTCTGTTTCTGTCCGTCGATCTCGACGCCGCCTTGAATGATGAGTCGGCGCGCTTCGCTCTTACTGGGAACGAGACCGGTCTTCGCGACCAGATCGACGAGGCTGATGGTTTGCCCGTCCTTGAAATCGGCCGTAGTTACGGTGAGCCTTACGTCCGGCTCGGCAGGAAACTCTCGTTCGGAAAACTTGGATTGAAATCCCGCGCGGGCAGCCTTGCCGGCTTCATCCCCGTGATAACGCGCGACGATCAGCTCAGCGAGCGTCTGTTTGGCTTCCATGGGATGCAGCTCTTTGACACGGCTCAAGTCTTCCGTGGTCAGCAGTTCATAGTACCGATGCATGAGTGTGTCGCTGATCGACATGACTTTTCCAAACATCTCCCCCGGCTTGTCTTCCAGCGCAATATAGTTTCCGACGCTCTTGCTCATCTTCTTGATCCCGTCCGTTCCTTCGAGCAACGGCATCGTGATCACGACCTGCGACTCTTGACCATAGTCTCGCTGCAACTCGCGCCCCACCAAGAGATTAAATTTCTGGTCCGTTCCACCCAATTCCACATCCGCTTTCAACGCTACGGAATCATACCCCTGGACGAGCGGATAGAGAAATTCGTGGACGCTGATGGGTTTCTGCTCCTTGTATCGCTTATGAAAATCGTCCCGCTCCATCATGCGAGCGACTCGATAATGGGCCGCTAGTTGAATCAGCCCATCGGCCGTCATCGGCCCCATCCACCGACTGTTGAATTCAATCACAGTCTTGGCAGGATCCAGAATCTTGAAGATCTGCCTCTGATAGGTCTTGGCGTTGTCCAGCACTTGTTCCTTGGTCAGCGCCTTCCGTGTCTCGGAGACGCCGGTTGGATCACCGATCATCCCGGTGAAATCTCCGATGAGAAAGATCACTTGATGTCCAAGATCCTGAAAGTGTTTCAATTTATGAATGAGGACCGTGTGGCCCAGATGAAGATCCGGCGCCGTCGGATCGAAACCCGCTTTAATGCGTAAGGGACGATTCTCCGCGAGCGCCCGCTTGAGTTTCGCTTCCAGCTCGACCTGGTGAATCACCTCGACCGCCCCACGCTGAATCAGATCCAGTTGCTGGTGTAGCTCCTTCATCGTTTCTCTTGCTCCGTCGCTTGTTAGCAGGCTGTTGACAAAGTCCGCCAGCGGCGTTCTCGCGACGCTCAGAGGCTCAACGTACGGCAGAGAGTACGATTCGCCTCTTCGCTTGCTGCGGCCTTGCTGGACGGCCTTTCTGAACAGCCTGCGGGACATTCAGGTTCCGTCTGTGATCGTACATGAAGCTTCATTTCTGGGTCGTCATATAGTTTGTCAACAACCCGTTAGGAATTCGCCGCCGAGACCATCACAAAGGATTTGAGGCGCTCGAACTTTTTGGCGCCAATACCTTTGACCTCACGCAGGTCTTCGATCTTCTGAAATCGTCCGACTGATTCTCGAAACGCGATCACGCGTTGGGCCAGCACTGTTCCGATCCCGGGCAACGACTCAAGCTCATCGGCACTCGCACGATTGAGGTCGAGTCGTGAAATCGGTGTTCTTGATGGCTCCGTCTGCGCGACGGCATCGATAGTCGGACCCTGTACATTCCGACGAGACGAGCCGGGAGTCCGACTCTCCCGCGCGATTGATTCCGTAACCTGGGAAGCGACGACCTGCTTCTCGGTGGCCGATGGGCCTTGAACCGGCGGTTGTGGAGCCCACTTGACCCAGATGACCACACCGATTGTCATGGACAACATACCGAGTTTCAGAAGCAGGGATTTGATCATGCACCTGCCCTCAAGGCTGAGGTTCAGGTTGAGGTCAAGAAGATATAGAATGAAGTTCGAAACTCAACCTCGACCGTAGCCTTAACCTTTTTTCTGGCCGACAAGGAAGGCTTCGTACTGCGAGGCCGTCATCAGTTGATCGACTTCCCCAGGATCGGCAAGCTCGATCACGGCGATCCACCCTTTGCCGTAGGGGTCGGAATTCACCACTTCGGGATGATCTTTTAACTCGGTATTGATTTGGCTCACCGTTCCGCTCACCGGCGTATAAATCGTAGACGTCGTTTTCGTCGATTCGACTTCACCCATCTGTTGGCCGACCTTGACCGAGACGCCCACTTTGGGCAGATCCAGGAACACGATATCGCCCAAGGCGTCCTGCGCAAAATCGCTGATTCCTACTGTCGCTCGTTTCCCGTCGAGGCGAACCCATTCATGCTCTTTGTGAAATCGCAAATCGGATGGAATCATGTCGGCTCCGTTTGGGACAGTCAGTGTTAGAGGTTGAGGTTAAAGAAGGTCAGCGAAACATCTCCATGCCGGGGAAGAAATATCCAACCTCGAATTGCGCGGTTTCCGGCGAGTCGGACCCATGCACGGCATTGAATTCGATATTCATTCCGTGCGCTTTGCGGATGGTCCCAGCCTCGGCTTTCGCCGGGTCGGTCGCCCCCATCAGCTCGCGATTCTTCTTGATGGCATTCTCACCCTGCAACACAAGCACAACCGCCGGTCCTGAAGACATGAACGTGCAAAGACTCCCGAAAAAAGGGCGCGTTTTGTGTACGGCATAAAACCCCTCTGCCACCGGCTGAGACAAGTGAATCATCTTGATAGCGACCGGCTTCAACCCCGCTTGTTCATATCGCTGAATAATGTCTCCAATGACGTTGTTCTTGACCGCATCCGGCTTGATGATGGCTAACGTTCGCTCGCTCATGATCCCTATGGTTCCTCCAGATAGTTAAAGCATCCATTCAACGGCGCGGTGCATTATAGGGGCGGCCTCTTCTGCCTTGCAAGTATCCGATGGCGTCACGGCAGTACGCGGCAGCGAGGCCGATTCAGCTCCTGAACGATCCTGCCACGCTTGCGGGCATCCCACCTACTATTTTGGGGCCACGTGACCCATTCTTCTCCGGACAGGGATCATTGGAAGCTAGGCATGGCGTGAGGGAGGGAAACGTGGGACAGGGAGTTAACGGAGCAGATCCGCTGATCGGAAACGTGGAAGCATTCAGAGACTTTGGCCGCGCGACATCAACGATCGCATTCGAGGCCATATTGTTTCTGAATCGATTCTGCGACCGCCGCCGGCTCCTTGGTGAGGAGCGCACACGTCGTGAAATTACCGAATACCTTCTTCTTGTTCCTATCGATATACGTCCAATCGACGATCTCCGTCTTGGCGAAGGAGTAGGATTGTCCCTTCTTGACTGAACGGATCATCGGGAGGTTGTCGATCCGTCCGGACCAGAGATCTCCTTGTGTTTTCAGATTGGAGACCCACAGATATTCTTGATTGTCGCCTTCGCTCACTCTGACCTTGACCGAATAGTGGTCGGTGTTGGGCGCCGGCGATCCGGCTTTATGAAGAAAATCTTCCAAGCCCGCCCGGGCGCGTTCCATGGCTTTCTGCATCGCAGGGTCCTCGTCACTCATCTCGACCGCATTGTCCTTCTCGGCCTTGTCCGTGAATGATTGCGAGAACGCAGAAGGGGGTAGAGGGGGTATAAGGAGAACCAACAAGGCGACGCTCAACATCACGTGTCGTTGCATACAGGCCTCCCAGAATCTACAGCTCACCGTGAATGATGTGAGCCCACGGTTGCTCGGCCATCTTGAGCCTGTCCGAACCGCAATTCAAGATCACATTCAGCGTTTCACCGAACCGCGACGTACGCCTACCGGGAAGAATACACCTGGTTTCTGGTACTCTGCCGACATGTCTCGTCGCCGCCACACCCGTTCTTCTCGCTCCCACCGTCCTCATCCATTGAGGTCCATGGCGAGCTTCGCTCATCGGCGATGGCAGAATCTCTGCTTGTTTCTCCGGGCCGTCGGCCGAACGCCACCCGCCATGCGGCTGGGAATCAGCGCTCTCCTGCTCTTCGTGGTCATGTTGGGCATCAATTGGGCGTATCACACGTTCTACAAACCGACGGAATTGTTCTTTCCGGTTGAGAATGCGCTTATGAAGAGCCCCCGCGAGACCTGGCGCGAGTACGGCGCACTGTTTGAAGTACATTCGACGGCCATTATTACACCAGAATTGCTCGCCGCCTTGGCTCAAGCCGAGGGCTCCGGGAATCCCGTGGCGCGAACCTACTGGCGGTGGCGTTTCGTCTCGTCGAATCCACTCGAGTGGTACCAACCGGCCTCGACGGCAGTGGGCATGTTTCAAATCACCGACGGCACGTTTCAGGAAGGGAAGCGCTACTGCATTCATGACCATGTGGTCGTCGAAGACGGGCCGTGGCACAACTTCAACTCCTGTTGGTTCAACAGCTTCTACACCAGAGTCATCCCGGGCCACGCCATCGAGCTGACTGCTGCGTACCTCGACCGTCATGTCGCGAAAGCGGTCGGAGAACGACCCACGACCTTCCAACAGAAGCAGGACCTGGCGGCGGTCATCCATCTCTGCGGTGCCGGGGCGGGCCGTGACTACGCAAAGCGGAACTTTCGTCTCTTGGCCAACCAGCGCTGCGGCGACCATGATGCGAAGATCCTATCTCACGAGAGTCAAATCCATGCAACATAGCTTTGCGATGTTGGCGTCTGGGTCGATTCCCACCAGTATCCATCGTTGAGCCGATCAGGTTGATGCCAAGACGATCTTCCACTCCGCTCACCACTCGCAGGAAATACGAACCTCAAGCGCATCGATATTCACTCATGCTATGGTGGCCGCGGCAACGTGGGTACTGTTGTACGAGGGTGCGTCGTTCATGGGCCAGACGGACCGAATCATTACGGAAGACGGTCTTGGCCGGTGCGATCGGCAATGTGCTGGAGTGGTATGACTTTGCCCTCTTCGGATACTTCGCGCCGGTCTTGTCTCGTCTCTTTTTTCCCTGCTTCGGATCAGTCGTTGTCGTTAATCGCCACGTTCGGTGTGTTCGCCGTTGGATTTCTTGCCAGACCGCTGGGCGCACTGCTGTTCGGGTACTGGGGCGATACCAAGGGGCGACGAACGGCCTTGGCCTGGTCCATCATCCTCATGGCATTCCCCACTTGTTTGGTCGGTTTATTACCGACCTATGCTCAGATCGGTCTTGCTGCACCGCTCGCACTCACGGTCCTGCGCTTTCTTCAAGGTCTGTCGGTCGGTGGAGAATTCACCGGCTCCGTCACCTTCCTCGTTGAGCATGCCGCGCCGACTGAACGAGGCTACATCGGCAGTTGGGCGGGATTCAGCGCGCAGATCGGCGCGTTGCTGGGCTCCGCGGTCGGCGCCTTGGCGACCGTAAGCCTCTCATCGGAGGCACTCCAGGAATGGGGGTGGCGCATCCCGTTCGTGGCCGGAAGTGTCATCGCGTTGGTCGGCTGGTATCTTCGGCGTCGCATTCCCGAATCACCGGCGTTTGAACGGCTGCAACAAGAAGGTGCGGTGTCCACTTCACCGGTCCGTGAGTTGCTCACCTCGCATCGCGCGCCGCTCCTCCAAGTGATCGGCCTCGTCCTGTTACATGGCGTCGCGTTCTACATCTTTTACGTCTTTCTCCCCACCTATCTGACCAAAGTGACCGACCTCCCGATGGGAACGACACTGCTGATCAATACGATGTGCATGGCTCTGTTGGCGATGCTGATTCCGTTCATGGGCAAGCTGTCCGATCGAGCCGGACATCGATGGGTACTGGCTGCCGGGGCTGCGGGTCTAGCTCTCGGGGCAGTCCCGTTCTTTTCCTGGCTGAGCAGCGGTCATCTTGCACTGATCGTGACGGCTCAAGTCCTGATTACGGTGTTCGTGTCGGCCTATATGGGTCCGTTTTTTGCCATCGTGGCGACTCTCTTTCCAGTCGCGAGCCGCTATACGGGACTCTCGATTTCGTACAACATTGCCTCGGCTCTGTTCGGCGGTACAGCACCACTCATGGCCGCGGTCCTCATGGAACGAAGCGGGAGTATTCTCGCGCCGGGGTGGTATGTCGCCCTCTGCGCAGTGTGTTCGTTGATCGCACTGTCCACGATTCGTCAGGAAGTCGGAGAGCACACTCCCGCTCCTACGAGGGGTCATTGACAGGATTGTTTGTTTATATGAATATGTTGCGCGAGAGAGGCGACGCACTCGACATGATCCCTTCGTCAACATCAGCGCCCACGCTTTCCGGCCCACCAGTTTCCCGTTGGTGGGGACCATTTCCCGATCTCCTCCGAGACACTCTGGGATATCTATTGCATTGCCAGAGCTATGGCGACGTGGTCAAACTCCCAATGGGACACATCATTGGACTGCTTCTCGGGAACCGAGATGCCGCCCTGTATGTGCTGAATCATCCCGCTGACGTTAAACATGTGCTGGTCACGAATCAAGACAACTACCGCAAGGCTCCCGTCCCTCCGGTTGAGTCCAGACTTTTTGGCCAAGGCGTGCTTCACACGGAAGGCGACACCCATAATCACCAACGACGACTCTTTCTCCCCTTCTTTCATGGGAACCACGTCACAGCCTATACGGAGTTGATTACCAGCAAAGCGGACGAATTGATGACACGCTGGCAAGACGGCATGACCGTCAACATCGGACACGAGATGGCGCAGCTCACGTTGTCGACGATTGCGCGGCTGCTCTTTGGACGAGACCTGGGATCTGAATCGAACACTGCACTGAAGGTTTTCGACGTCGGTCAAGACCTCATCAAACTACAATATGACTCACTGCTGGCAAGCCTCACACCGCTGTGGCTTCCTACACCACGCCATCGTCGATTCAATCGAGCTTTCCATGCACTTGAAACAATGATTCATCGCATGATCGAGGAGCGACGGGCATCGCCCCATGAGCAGAAGAATGACGTTCTGTCGCTCCTGCTTGGTGCGAAAGATGCCGCAGGTCGATCGCTGAGCGATACCGAAATCCGCGACGAACTCTGGACCTTCTTGTTTGCTGGCCATGAAACCACCGGCAGTGCTCTCACCTGGACCTGGTTTTTGCTGTCGCAATGTCGACCTGTACGCGAGCGCCTGACTCGCGAATTACACGACGTTCGTAGGCGACCGTCTCCCAACAGCAGCCGATCTCCCGCGCCTGCGTTATACGAAGATGGTGTGGGACGAGTCAGTGCGCCTCTATCCACCCGCATATACACTCCATAACCGTGTCGCCCAGTCAGAAGACAGGCTTCCATCCGGAGCAGTCCTTCCGCCAAAAGCATGGGTCTGGGTGAACCCCTGGAGTCTCCATCGCAATGCACGTTGGTTCCCTAACCCCAATCAATTCGACCCTGAACGATTTTCTGACGAAGGAAAGCGGACTCATACCCCGTATAGCTATATCCCGTTCGGTGCCGGAGGACGTCGGTGCCCCGGCGAATCCTTTGCAGAGTTGGAGGGCCTGTTGATCCTTGCGACCATCGCGTCCAAAGTTCATCTGCGTCTCGTCGATGGACAGACGATCCAACCAACTCCATTCATGACCCTACGCCCAGATGTCCCGGTGCGGATGATCGTTCAACGGATCGCTATCGCGGAACCACGTCACGTCCTCGCATAACCCTTCTCCCCTCTGTCTCCTAGGCATCTCTGCGGCGATATGGTACAAATCGCGTCCAATTGTTGTCGGCAGTCGAAGAGCCAAGGTGACGTAGGATCAGAAAAGAGATGCCAGCTTCCACATGGATATCCTTCATTGCCGTCTCCTGTTCGATCATGCTGTCGGGGTGCCTCTCACCAGTCACGCTGACTCGAGCCGTGATCGCCTATGACGACGCGATTACCGAGTCGCAATCTAAACAGCTGCTCGTGAACATCGCCAGAGCGCAGCACCATCAGCCGATTCACTTTACCGGCGTCTCCAACGTCGCGGCCACCTTCGATTTTCGTTTCACGGCCGGCGCTACCCCGGCTCTCGCTGGTCTGGCCGCTACGCAGATCCTGCCCGTCTTCGGCGGGAGTGTGGCCGAGAATCCGACCATCAGCATCGCTCCGATCGAAGGGGAAGACTTTACCAAGCGCTTGCTCACCCCCTTCCACGAGTCCAAGCTGATGCTGCTCCTACGGCAGGGCGTTGATGTCGATCTACTTCTTCGATTGATGGCTCAAGAACTTCGGCTGAAACAGAATGGTAACGCTGTTGCCTACTGGAACTATCCCTCCGATAAGGCCGGCTACGAAATGTTCCGGCGTGTGGTCCTCCATCTTTCGGCTATTCAAGACCACAACAGTCTCTATGTCGAGCCCCTGAGCATCGAACGAAGCTGGACGATCCCCGCCGACTCGGTCACGGCGGAAGGATTCAAAGCGCTCGAACAGGAATACCATGTGGTGTATAACGGGCAGAACAAAACGTACACATTGCGGAAACAGGTTGAAGGGGGCACGCTGATTACGAATTATGATCCGGACACACTCTCGCGGGAGGAGCGGATCCGGTTAGAAGAGGAAAATGAACAAGGACTCTCAGACGACGTGACGTTCGACATCCGCCCCGGGCACTTTGGCGGTGACTGGCCGCTTACAGGCGACTTTCGCTTGCGCAGTTTCAACGCGATGTTGAACTTTCTGGGGCTTTCCATCGCCGAGGAGCCGGAGTACCATGTCGACAAAGATCCCCGTACTCCCGAGGTGGCGGAGAATCCCGTCAAGACGATGGACCTGATCGTGTCATCGTCGGCTCCATCGGGACTGGATCTCGCGATGAAGTCCCATGGGCAGTATTACGCCGTCAACACGACCGGGCCGCAGGCTCGCTGGAACCGCGAAGCGTTCAAGCTCCTCTCGCAATTATTTCAGATGACCGTCACCGAGGTTCCACGTGCGGGCGTGCCGAGCATTACCATCGCCAAATAGGGCTGGATTCCCCGTCAGTCCTGAACGACAAGAGAGGACGGTCTACGGTATTATGCGTCGGCGCGATCCAGGCTGGGCTTCGGCGGACGGCGACCGAGGAAATAGATGATGGCAGGAAAGAGCATGGTCGTGCCGGGGAAGATCATTCGATACCCCCACCAAGGCAAGTTCGGCCGAAAAAACCCCAGACCAACGGTCAGGAGAATCGACGCGACGATTCCATAGACATAGGCCGGAACCAGCGTCGTGGAATGATCTTCGCTTCGCTGCCTTGACGCAGCGGTGAAGCCCTTGATGAGGAGATAAGCGGAAAAGATGATACAGGCAGTACCGTAATACGCTGAGTAGTCTTGCATAAAACCGTCCTGGTTGATACTTCACGAGGTCGTTGGGCAAGTATTGTATAGCGCATCGCATCCGCCCTTGTCGAGTCGGATCTCAGGTTCTTGTAGCCCATCGGGTCATCTGCCTGATCCACGAAGAGCCCTTTGACCTTGTATTTGCCGATATCTCCACCGACAATGAATGTTACAACGGGAACAACCGGCACATACGGCGACAACTGTGCTCATAATCAGGAGTGGCGTTGATGAAGATGTTGGTCATCGTCTTTCGTGAATCGCTCGTGGAGCAGGTACATGCGTTACTGAATGATTACGAGGTGAATGCCTTCAGTGAGTTGCATAACGTCACCGGAAAAGGAGTGACAGGGCCGACCAGCCAGTTTTTTCTTGCCCCAACCACCAACCGAATGATCCTCGTAGCGGTCTCTGACCAATTGGCATGTCGTCTCATCGATGCCTTTACGCAATTTCGATTGGAACAGGAGGCAGCGAAAGGCGACAGCATCTTCCCCCTTCATGTCTTTGTGCTGCCTTGCGAGCAAGCGGTGTAACGAGATCTCACAGGATGCTGAAAAAGGCCGCCAGCGGTGTTCTCGCATCGCTCAGAGGCTCAACGTATGCAAGGCGACGGCAAGGTACTTATCCGCTCGACTATGATCGAAGCGAGCGGTTCAAGCGAAGCTTGGTATGTACCTCCTCGCCTCTTCGCTCGCTGCGGCCTTGTTCGGTGAAATGCGCGTCTCGGCACGCCGGGGTTGGGCAGGTGAGATCAGCAGCATTTTTGAGCATCCTGAAGTGATTCTAGCATTAGAGATCACGGTCCCACCTGAGTCCAAACACGATGGCTTCCAGGAGGGAACTCCTGGAGGCCATCGTGGAAACCTGCGTGTGTCACGGAGTCGCCCGAAACCCTTGGCTCAGTAGGTGCCCGACGCCGGTGATTCAACCGCTTCCTTGGCATTCTTCTTGGCGTTGGCTTTCTTCGCCTTCGCCGCTTTCTTCATCTCTTGCTTCTCGACCTTCAGCGCGTCCCGCTTGACCTTCTTCTCCGCCTTCATCTGATCTCGCTTGGCCTTCATGTCGGCCTTCATCTGGTCCTTCTTGGCTTTCACATTATCCTGCATCTGCTCCTGCTCGGCCTGCATGTCGCCCTTGGCTTCGCCGGTCATTGCGCCCATGTCCTGCTTCATTTCGGAACCGAGACTTGTGAGCTCGTCCGCCATGGCCACGGTACCAACTCCAATTACGAGTGCAGATGCAACTGCCGATACGAGAATGAACCGCATGGATAACCTCCCTTGAAATAGTAAAAAAACCACGGCCTCCAGCAGGTTGTCCCTGGAGGCCGTGAAAGAGCAGCCCCAATGGACCGCGCTCAGTGCTTTCTGGCGGATATGAGTGCTACGGCCTCATCTCCCATAGCAGATAGACCAGTCCGACCGCGATTGTTGACACGATGACAAAATGCATGAACACAGCCTCCCTGACGTTGGTTGTGAAACATTAACGCGCGCTGGGAACCAGCGTTGTTTTCAGAAGTATCGCGTGATGGGTTTTCTGGCAACTGATTTCAAGGTTTTGGCCGACAGGCATGCGAGGAAAGCCTAACCCGGTGATCGCTTATGGACGGAGGGTGAGAGTTACGAGACGCGAGTGTTGCCGTGCATCCGACTGAAGACGTCCCAGTCGAACTGCTTGGGTGTCACGGCATGGAGCGGAATCGGACCGATCGATCCCCGTTCACGGTAAGCCAAGAGACATCCGACAATGTCATCGGGCGATTCGATCAGCCGGTGCACCACTTCATGGGCAAGATGCTGGGCAATCGCCTTGTCCTCCGGTATTGGTCGGGCACCCCGGAGCGTGTGGCCAAGAATGGTGGCTTTGGTGGCCAGCGTGAGCGGATAGTGATCAGGCCGCGCTTGCCGTTCCGGCCATCGAGCAATCACTCCTGCAACATAGTCCACAAGCCCATGGACCCCGCCGTCTTTGTGATGACGGTGCGGTGTACGTTCGGCGACGACGAACAAGTGGCTTTTGTTCGGCACTCCCAATGTCCGTTTGAGCGTCCCGAGGATCACCTCATCGATATAGGCGTTTGGGTCGGGATGTTCATTGACCAACAAGCCCTCGGCTCTGGCTTGATACGCGCATGCGAGCGCAAGATGGCCTGACCCGGCGCCCATGATCTCCACGAAGAACACGCTGCCCATCGCTGCGCTGGTGGCCTTGAGGGATTCGATGGACTGATCCGCCAACGCCACTGCGGACTGAAATCCGAGCGAGATCGTTCCTTCGAGATTATTGTCGATGCTGCCTGGAATGCCGACCACCTGCACGCCGAATCCTTCGTAAATAGCCCGAGCGCCCCGCATGCTGCCGTCGCCCCCCAGCACGATCAGCGCGCCATCACGCAAATACGGTTCGAGGTGGCGCATGGCCACGTGCTCCACCGTCTCCTGTTTGAACTCCTCGAATCGGCTGCTGCCGATGGGACTGCTGGGATGGCTACCCATGCCGCGGGCGTGCTCTTCGGTGACCCGCTCGATCCAATTGTTGGCCAGGCCCAGATAGCCGTGGCGGACGAAATAGACTTCCAACCCCAGACGTTGGCCGGTCACATTCAATTCTTTTAGAGCGGCGCCGGCGCCGGCAAAATCGCCCCCGGAGACGAGAGCCACAATCCGTTTGAGTGATCGAGGCTTCAGTGTCACTCGGTCTTTCCTCGCTCGCTCTACCGTCACCCACGTATTACGCGCGACCTGCTCCCGTTCTGACAGGCCGACCGCCGTTGAATAGCCGGACAGGCGGCCTTGTTCGAACGTAAGCAGCACGACATTGTCTTGGCTTTCCTTGTAGTCGCTGAACTCGCTGAAGGCTTCATGAAACGGGCGTGGATCCAGATAGATTATCAAGGCCCGCAGGGTGGAACTGTGGGTATAGAGACAGGCAACTTTACCCTTCTGCGCATGGCCCAATCGGTGGAGACCATCGATGACGTCGACATAAAGGTCGAAGAAAGAATTGCCGCCCGGATAACAATAGAGCGGATCTTTCATCAACCGCTTGGCCGTGGATGTCTCGACGTTGAACGCGCGCGCCGCTTCTTCGACCTCTAGAGACTTCTCCAATCCCGTGACCCACCCAAAATCAGACGATTCGAGAGCCTGTTCGATGATCGGTTCACAGGCGGATGCGCCTTGTAGTAATGCCGCTGACACCCTCTCGTAGAGTTGCCTGGTATTCGGGCTACGGCTGATCCCATGAAGGAACGTACGCGGGTCGAGATAGTTGGTGAGATGTAGAAAATCGAGCTGCTGTCCCACCACGCCGATCATGCGGGCGAGCGCCGTCCCTACTGCATCGGCTTTGGCAACGCCTCGTTCGCGGTCCAGTTGATTCGGCAAACGGCATCCGACGCGATGGGTCTTGCTGTCGACCTGCGACACTCCGTGGCGCATCGTAAAGAACAGCGTTCGGTCGCCGAGATCGCGAGGCAACAGCCAAAACCTGTCGTCGCCCAGTTCGAGGACAATGCGGCCTTCTGCCAGCGTAGGAGTGAGCTGCGTACGAGGCACGATGGCCACAGGGCGCCGATAGGTCGGTTTAGCCGCCTCCCCGATCGTAGCTTGGAGCAGCGGTTGCAGCGAGCCTTCCGCCAGGAGCGCGTTCCATGCCGCAAAGAACACGAGTTGGTCATCGATGAGGCTTTCTCGTGCCGACCGGTACGCCTCGGCTGTTGTAAACCCAGACTTGGAACGCTCGACGAACGAGCGGATCTGCTCCATCTTTGCGCGAACTCGATCAACGTCATCAGCCGTTGGTTCTGACGGCGGTGGCGCCACGAGTCCTCGCTCCGCTGCGCGTCGAGCGAGTGCTCGACCATAAGCCAGGAGTCCTTCAATGGTGACGAAATCGAGTGGATGGCTCATAACGATCCCTAATTCTAATTAACGTGATTCTCGACAAGAGTGCAGAGAAGGGATTCTACATATCCGGTCTGATTGTCCATGCAATTTAGTCGATACTAAACCGATGCACAAACTGTAGCAAGGGACGCAGTATGCAGTGTGCACATAATCCTTGCGCGTTGAACAGGATGAGACCGAATGCATCGCTACATCCCCCTTGAGTATACGAAAAAAGTTTCAAGATGACGCGAACAGACAACAACCCCTCCCCTATCTGGAGTTTGTATAAGCAGCCGTCAGCAGTATAATAACTGCATGAACCGGATTGCTGTCTGCCTCGTCATCATAATCGGAACTGTCTGGCCAAGCTTGTTGCTCGCCGCTGCGGAAGAACCATCTCAACAGCCCAGCGCCAGGGAGAGGTTGAACCAAGTATTGGATTCAGAAGGTGGCATTCAGGTCTACAAAGACCATCAATGGAACGTCGAAAGTACGATCACTCTGCCAAATGGTGAGCGGATCATCACGGTGCAGCCACCGCAAAGTCCTGCGTTCAACACTGGCCCTCCCCTTCAATTGAATAATCCACCATTCCAGTTTCCCCCTCCGGCCCCCGCTCCTGCTCAGCCACCAGCTCCGGAGTTTCCGCAGCGGGCGCGCTAGGCGATCCCTGCGTACCCCTCTATTAACGCTTCTAGGTTTGTATGTTAGCCAGAGTCTTGCTGCGCCCGTCTAACACATCAACACCGTTGATGTAATCCATGATCTCACCCGCGATCTCAAATGCGGACTTGGTGCTTGAATCAATTTCAAGGTCATAGATGATCCAGCGATGGACCAGATGGATTTGGGCAGCAGCCTCTCCTATCGTCCGATCCTGTCTGTTCTGTTCTCTCCGATCCAGCTCTTCCCAGGAACAGTGCACTCCCACCAGAAGCACAGTGAATCCTTCAAAGCTCGTTAGGAGATCGCTCACTTGTTCGCGTGTGGTCATGGCATTGTCGATCACCAGAAAATTGCCCATCTCCGAAAGGCGACCAACACAGGCATTGAAGGACCGGACCAATTGCGGATAATTCAGATCGGAAATGTCTTGACCATGCGTCATTCTGAACAAGGCGTTGCCAGGCAACGCATATAGAATGCTATCAATTGAAAAATTCAAATAGATCCTCGGCAGTAACTCTTGCAGCTTCTGAGCAATCGCGGTCTTGCCGGAGCTCGATGTGCCGTTCAAACAGATGACTTGTGGATACACCATGCGTAGTCCTTTGCTTTGAGAATAAGTCTTTCCTTATACCCGATCTATCGTTCTTGGGATCAGGTCGCTATATTTTATTTAGCACCCGCGCCAAAGCGAGTAACACGCGGTGGTACCTGGACCTTCACATGCTTGTCGGGACTACGCCATCGGTTGATTTTCTGATTTCATAACACGGCAGAGAAGCTCGTCTGCAGAACGGCACGCCCAGGCACACTATGCCAAGACCACAGGGAAGGATTCCACGGCACTACTTGCGCTGCTTCGGGATACGTCTCGCCCGTTTGTTGACTGACCTCTGGAAATCAACGGCACTGTCGTCAGCCCGGCGCGCCGACTTGCTCAACAAGGGAGCGCGCCGCGTCACCTTGCCGCCCGATCACTGTGCGGGAAAGTACGCCGTTCTTGAACACCAGAACATTCGTCGGCACGGCTGGAACACGGGGCCCAGGAAGAATCACGCCGGCGAGATTCAATGGGTCTGTGGCTGAAAGTCTGATCTCCTGCTCCGAGCCGGTAAATCCGTTTTTCTTTCTCATGGCCCTCAGTGACTCCACCGCTTCCGGCAACGCGAATTGTTCCCCGGTGAATCCGTTCACAAACCGGCCGCCACGAATCTCGCCGGCCATCTCCATCCGCCGATACTGGACGAGGAGATCTCGCCACGCCTGAACCAACGATTCGCGCGCCAGCAGATCGCGAAAGACGACGCCGTAGCGACGAAGCAGCTGGCGAGCTGTGCGCTCGCAGTGCTGAGTTGAAGTAGAAGAGCCGATGGCTGGTGGCTGATAGCTGATGGCTTGATCAGGACCTGATGACCATTGACCAGTGACCAATGACCGACTCTCCTGTCTTAACAACGACCACCGTCCGGCTGAGTGCCGAGGCCGACGAGCCCGTTCACGTCCTTCGGCACGACGTCGATGCGGATCCATGAGAGCGCGGAGGTTATCGAATCCATCCGCCGTCACCAGTCCTGCCGCCACGAGTTCCCACAGTCCATTCTCGACCTCGGCCGGAAGATGGTTGGTCATGCGAACCAGATCGCCAAAAAAACTGGCGCCATGGTCTTGTAATGCACGATGCAGATGCTGCGCCGTCGTACTCAACGGCGTATCGGAGAGCTGGCGGTCTGGCGCTCCATCGTAGCAGGTATTCAGCAACCAATCGCTGTCTTCACGTGGAAATAGACTGATGGGTGCGATGCTCGTGGGGATAATGCGCCGCCGCTCCGGTTCAGCGCCCTGTGCGAACCTGGGATGGGGAGAGAGTCGCCCCCAACTCACGGCGCCGCTCAGACAGAGGCGGTCTAAGAGTTCCGGTTCGTACTTGGCCGTGCGAAGACGCAAGAGCTGTGGTTCCCACGCAGACGCCGCCGCTTCGAATCCTGCCAATTGTCTCGATCACTTTCAGCAAGCCCGCTTCTCCATGCTGACGCGATCCCGACGCGACATGCTGCCATTGCATCAAAAATCGCATGAAGTCCGACGCCGTGACCGGCTCCACCTCCTTGCGCAAGATTCCGATCGTCAGGCGATGGATACGAGCCAGCAAGCGGCGATGACAAAACTCGTAAGAGGTAAGGGGTCGAGGGGTGAGGCGATGATCGGTTCTCCTCAGCGCCTTACGCCTAACGCCTCACGGAACCGGCCACGAAGAACTTGGCCGGAGGCTTCAAGACGGAGCATCGCATGATCGACGTGCTCGATGGAAAGACGGAGCCGAGTAGCGAGTTCGCCGGTAGTCGCCGGACCGATACTCTCCATCCATCCCAGCACGATCTTTTCGATCGCTGTTTCGTCGCAACCCAGCTAATCCAGCCTCTACTGATCCTTGATTTTCTTTGGCGACCCAACCCCTCACCCCTAACCCCTTACCCCTTACCGAAAGTGCCGTCACACGACCCGACTCCACTACCGCCGGTAAGTAGGGCGCCCAATCAGCTGAAATCGGTTCAGGTAACCACACGAGTGTCAGCAGCGCATCATGCAGTTCGTCGGCATCACGCACGACCGGCCAGGATTCGCGGACGACTTGGGCGATCGCGACCGGATCGAGCGCCCCGATCTCTCCCAGGAGATCAGGCGGCAGGGTTCGTCGCAGCTCGACCGCTCGAGACCGTCGCTCCTCCAACGGCGCATCGTCGAGAAATGCGTAGGGGTTGGCGTTCAGAATCTCGTGCGAGAACACAGAAGGCGCAGGCGTATCGATCGCCACATACTGGATCGTGCCGGATTCGATCCGACGCAAGACCTCAGTCAGCCCTTCCACATCCATCGCTTCACTCAGACAGTCGCGCAGTGTCTCCTGGACGAGCGGGTGGTTCGGAATCTGCCGCATTGCCCGTTCACCGGTCAAATTTTCCTGACAAGCGATGGCATCCGGAAAGACCGCCGCGAGCAAGTCCTCTGCTTTCATCCGCTGAATCTGTGGCGGGACTTTCTTGCCGTTTGAAAAACGCAACAGTGCCAACGCTCGCGACGCATTCCAGCGCCAGCGCGTGGCAAACATCGGCGCCAGCAAGATCGCCTGGATCAAGACTTCTCGCACCGTGTTGGAATGGAGATAGCCGAACACGGACTCCAGCGGGAAACTGTGCTTCTCTCCCAGCGAAATCACAAGGCCGTTATCCGTGGCCGCCGCCTGCAGCTCAAAGTCGAACGTCACGCAGAATCGCTTCCGCAAGGCGAGCCCCCAGGCCTTATTGATTCGCCCCCCGAACGGCGCATGGATTACTAACTGCATCCCGCCGCTTTCATCGAAGAAGCGTTCAGCGACGATGGTCTCCTGAGTCGGCACGGTGCCGAGCACAGAGCGGCCGGCCAGCACGTACTCGATCGCCTGCTGCGCGCCAAGTTGATCGAGGCCGCATTCTTGGCGAAGCCATGACAGGACTGAGAGCTGAGGACTGAGGACTGAGTGCTCGGAGCTGACGGGTGGTTCTGAAGAGCTGATAGCTGAAGAGGCACGGGCGGCGATCTCCTGTCGTAGAGAGGCCACTTCGGCGGAAAGTTCTGCGGTGCGAGAAGGCGCTTCGCCGCGCCAGAACGGAATGTTGGGCGGCGCGCCATGGGCGTCCTCCACCCGCACCTTCCCCATTTCGACACCCTTGATCCGCCAGGATGTGTTGCCGAGCAACATGATGTCGCCGGCCAGACTCTCCACCGCAAAGTCTTCATCCACGGTTCCCACAACCGTTCCGTCCGGTTCCGCCACCACCGCATAGTTGGCGGTGTCGGGAATCGCGCCACCTGAGGTGATCGCCGCGAGCCGCGCTCCGCGACGGCCCTTGATGCGGCGATTGATTCGGTCATGGTAAAGATAGGCCAGCCCGCGTCCTCGCTGCGTCGCAATGCCATCTGCCAACATCCGGATGATACGGTCGAACATGGCACGATCCAGCTCGCGATAGGGACCCGCTCGGCGGACCAACGCAAACAGCTCTTCTTCTATCCAGTCTTGCGTCGCCGCAGCGGCGACGATTTGTTGCGCCAGGATGTCGAGCGGGGCCGTCGGAACCTCGATGCGATCCAACGTTCCCTGTGTAATTGCTCGGAGCAGCGCGGCGCACTCGAGCAGTTCATCTCTGGTCGTGGCAAACAGCCGACCTTTCGGTATAGCCTTGATCCAGTGGCCGGCGCGACCAATCCGTTGCAGACAGGTCGCAATTGCTCGTGGCGAACCAATTTGGCAGACCAGATCGACGGTACCGACATCGATTCCGAGTTCAAGCGACGCCGTCGCCACGACCACCCGTGTCTTGCCGGACTTCAGCCGCTCCTCCGCCGACAACCGAATCTGCCGCGACAGGCTGCCGTGGTGGGCTGCCACCGCGTCTGGTCCCAGGTCCGAGAGCCGTTCTTCAAGATAATGAGAGACCCGCTCGGCCAGGCGACGTGTATTGACGAAGACCAACGTCGTACGATGTTGACGTACCAGCTCAGCCACACGGTCGTAGATGTCGGCCCAGATGGCATTCGTGGCGACGGCGCTCAGTTCATCCTTCGGTACTTCAACGGCAAGATCCATCTGCCGCTTGTGGCCCATATCGATGATGGTGCGGCAGCGAGCGGTCACCGACCAGAAACTGCGCGACTGTTTCTATCGGCCGCTGCGTGGCTGAGAGGCCAATCCGCTGAGGCTTCGTCAACGTGAGCGCCTCCAGCCGTTCCAACGAGAGCGCCACATGGGCTCCACGCTTGTTCGGCGCGAGCGCATGAATTTCATCGACGATCACGGTCCGAACGGTCTGCAAGAGTCGTCGGCTCTTCTCGGCCGTCAGCAGAATGAAGAGTGATTCCGGAGTCGTCACCAAAATATGTGGCGGACGCTTGAGCATCTGTTGCCGATCCGTCATCGGCGTATCGCCCGTCCGGACCAAGACCCGCAACTCCGGCATCAACAATCCGGCATGCAAAGCAGCCTCACCGATTTCCGCCAGCGGCTTCTGGAGATTCTTTTGGATGTCATTGCTCAGCGCCTTGAGCGGGGAGACATAGAGGACCTGCGTATGGTCGTCGAGTTCACGGGTGAGCGCCTGCTTAAAGAGCTGATCGATACAGGAGAGAAAGGCCGCAAGCGTTTTTCCTGATCCGGTCGGAGCGGCAATCAAGGCATCGGCTCCGGATTGGATGGCCGGCCACGCTTGGATTTGCACGTCGGTCGGCCGGCCTATGTGCGAGGAAAACCAATCAGCAATAATCGGATGGAATCGAGTGAGCGGCATCGACGGCATCTTACCATGTGCGCAGTCGCATGAGCGATTGCTGCTTCGACTTTGAAACAGACAGATTGCCCATTCCCCAAGACAGAGGATCTATGGCATCATGACGATCGTATGGAACTCTCCATCGTCATCCCGGCGTTTAACGAAGCCCGTCTGATCGAACGATCTTTGCAATCCGTCGCTGTGTCGATCGCTGCCAACCAGACATCCGGTTTCACATCCGAGATCATTGTTGTCGACAATAATTCCACCGATAACACGGCGGAGCTGGCTAGGCAGGCCGGCGCAAGAGTCGTCTTTGAGCCGATCAATCAAATTGGCCGAGCACGCAATGCCGGCGCCGCTCATGCCACCGGCGATTGGTTGCTGTTCCTGGATGCAGACAGTCTGCTGATCCCTGGTCTACTTACCGATATTTTGCAGATGATTGAGTCGGGGAAGTACGTGGGTTGCGGCAGCACATTGCATATGGACGGGCTGCCCTGGTGGGCCAACTGGACGTTGCGACTCTGGACCGGCACATCGATCCTCTTTCGCTGGGCGGCAGGCGCGTTGGTGGTTTGTCGCCGTGATGCCTTTCAAGATGTGGGCGGGTTCGATCAAGATCTCTATGCGTTGGACGAAATAAGACTCAGCAAGCAGTTGAAGCGATGGGGACGGCAGCGTGGCCTTCGCTTCACCATTTTAACGAGGCATCCGCTGGAAACATCGTCGCGCAAGATGTCGCTCTATTCGGGCCGAGAGATTGCCGGCCAAATCTTCCGCGTCCTGCTGCTTCCAAGAAGGACCTTGCGTGACAAGAAGCAGTTATCCGTTTGGTACGACGGACGACGATGAAAAGAGCCTGTTGCTTCGTAACCAGCACTGCTTTCTGAGCGTGCTCGGTCGGACACCGCATTTCGCAATACTCATGATTGGAGGATGCGCCGACTTTTTCAGCACGCATCATCTTGTCTCTCGCGTCGGCTTGTAGCGAGAACATCGGTCTCCCACAATCAATGCAATCAGGATTCTTTTGTCGTATTTCTATATATCGATGTCCTAATTTCGACGACGGGACGTCCTCCACAGCTTGACCACTGTGGATTTCTGGGTAGAAGGGTAACTAGGGAAGGTATGCTGGTCTAGAACGACGCACCGTTCGTTCATATCCCTGGAGACACCCTCAGCACAGCAGGCTCCATGGTCATGGAACAGACGGCATCGGAGGGCACGAGCTTTTCCAGGTGGTAGGCGCGGAGTTTTCTGTATAACGTCGTTCGACTCACTTCGAGGTCGCGCGCCACCCGAGTCAAATTCCCTTGATGTAGACTGATCGCCTTGACGATCATCTCCACTTCAATCCGGCGGTGCGCCGCCCGCAAGGACGCCAGGGAGTCTCCAGACGGGACGGTCTCACCGGCCAAATCTAAGTCGCGCGGCGTCACTTCCTCGCCTTCCGCCATGACGACGGCTCGCCGCACTTTATTGCTGAGTTCCCGCACGTTGCCGGGCCAGGCATAGGCCTGAATCGCGGTGATCGCCTCCCGCGTATACCCCCGGATCGGCTTCTCATAAAACGCCGCCGCGCGCCGGAGAAAGATCATGGCCATGAGCGAGGTATCCTCGCCTCGCTCTCGCAGCGGAGGAAGATGAATGTGCATCACCCCCAACCGATAATAGAGATCCTCACGGAACAGATTCTTGCCGATGGCGGCCTTGAGATCGACGTTCGTCGCGGTGATCACACGCGCCTGGACGTGCAGCGTCTGCTGCCCGCCGATGCGCTCAAACGTACCCTCCTGCAAAAACCGGAGCAGCTTGACCTGGAGCGGGGGCAGCAGATCGCCGACTTCGTCCAGAAACAGGGTGCCGCCGGCCGCCGCTTCGATCTTGCCCTTTTTTTGTTGCACGGCCCCGGTGAAGGCGCCGCGTTCATGCCCGAAGAGTTCCGACTCTAATAAGGTTTCCGGGATGGCGCCGCAATTGATCGGCACACAGGGGCCCTGCTTTCGCAGGCTGCGCTCATGAATCGCGTGCGCCGTCAGCTCCTTGCCCGTCCCCGTTTCGCCGGTGATCAAGACCGGCATGTCCGTCTGCGCCACTTTCCGGACCGAGTCGAAGACCGCGCGAATGGAGGGACTGGTGCCGATCATTTCCTCTGGGGTTTCCATGAGCAGGGCATCTGCTTATAGCCAACGGAGGAGAATCACGCTATCGGTGGGAGCGTGATTCGTTCGTAGTAGAGCGTTCGGTGTCGTTGTCGTGGTTTCAACGACACGATTGCGCGCATAACTCTATCTGGAGGTAGGATGACAGGTGAGGCGAGATAGCGGCCGTCTGGCGCAAAATCTCGCTGTACTCGGGCCGAGAGATTGCCGGTCAAATCTTCCGAGTCTTTCTGCTTCCTGGATGAACGTTGCGCGGTAGAAAGCAGTTATCTATCTGATATGACGGCCGGGGTTGAGGATGCTTCAGGAGCGCGACCGTTTCTTCGGTGTGCGAGCTTTTTTGCGAATCTTTTCGAACGCCGTGCCTTTGTGCATGGCCAGGTGGTCGGTCTTGTCACTCTTGATGAGATAGTGAGGCTCTTCCTTCGAGGCGCGAACCGTATAGTTCTTGAATTTTCTTGTAGAAGTGACTTTCTGCTTGATGGTTCCACTGACACGTCCCGCTTCCGAGTTCCAACTTACATGATCCCCGGCTCTTAAGTCGGATTTGGCTTTGGCCTTGGTCCGTTTCATGGCCCTCATTCAAGCCTTAGCCGCTATCCGTCCTTTGAGATTCTCTGCGTTGAACGGACCGGGCTCGGAGATCAGTCGGCGAGCAGCATCAACCTGCTCCCACACATTCCATAACAGCACTCCACGCACTCGTCCGTCCTTCAAATAATAGATAACCCCTTCCTCATTTGGTCTGGTCCAATCGGCGAACGTCTCCAACCGTGAATCCACCTGTCCGACGGCCTCATACCCTAAGTCGAACAGATCCGAGTAAAAAAACGGAAGGTGATGATACGGTTCGGCCTTGCCCGCTATATTCCGCCCTGCAAGGCGGCCCATGGTATTGGCGTTGTCCTCATGTTCAACTCGTAGGCGCGTGCCCAAAGCAGGGTTGTAGAACGACACCGCATCACCTGCGGCATAGATATCAGGGTGACTTGTGCGCAGCCGTTCGTCCACGATGATGCCGTCTTCCACTTTGAGTCCGATGGCTCTGGCGAGGTCAACGTTCGGCTTAATGCCGATTCCGGCAATCACCCCATCGGCGACGATTTCGCGCTTGGTACTTGTCGTCATGACATACTGCCCATCCCGCCTCTCCACTCTGATCGGCTCTTGACCCGTCAAAACTTCAACGCTCTTGTTTCGGTAATAATCGGACACAAACCGGGCCAGCGGCGGCGGAAAGACACGAACGCTGATATCGCTGTCGAGGAAGATCATGACGACCTCTTTCCCGTTCAGCGCCAGCGCCGCAGCGATTTCGGAGCCGATGAACCCTCCGCCGATGACGACAAACCGCCGACCCGTTTCGGTGAGCGCGCGTAGCCGCAGATAGTCCGACAGAGTCCGGAAGTAGATAATATGATCATCGCCGAACGCCAAGCGTCGAGGTGTACCACCGGTGGCCAATAAGAGCTTTGCATAGGCGAAGACGGATCCGTCATCGCATAACACTCGCTTCTGTTCCGGAGCGATCTCCCGGACAACTCGGCCAAGATGCATCGTTACTCCGCTTTTCTTCGTATCTCGCCAGACGCTGTCCAGAGGTTTGTCCTTCCAAAGTCCTTTTGTGAGAGGAGGTCGGTCGTACGGTGCATCTTGCTCCGCACTGATCAGCCCGATGCTTCCAGTCGAATCCACTTCACGAATGCCTTCGGCTGCGGCAGCCGCGGTCATCCCGCCGCCGATGATCAGATACTTGTAATGTGTCATTGGTAAAGCCCTTCTTTTCCGTTCGACTCTAAACGAGGTAATGAATCAGCTCGCGCTAATGTTAATAATGAGACTGTCGGATAAGGTGCAACTAGGAACTTCCCTAGGATGCCGGCCTTCGTGTGGATGAAGGGTTCTATTCTAATGGAGGTTCACTTCGGGGAAGGCTTATTGCCTCTGTACTTTGAACGCGATTCCTCGGCGCGGGATGATATGCCGTTACGGCGAGAATGCTCAAAAAATTTGGGCCGCAAGGGGCTAGACGTCCGACAACGTTTCGCGATTCACGATTAAATCCCCGCGTACCATTCATACCCCTTATCTTCCCAATAGCCTCCCTTCCCGCCCGCGATGTGGGAAAGAGAATCAACCAACTCGATCTTCATCACATACTTCGCATGTTTGTAGCCAAGCTGTCGCTCGAAGCGGAGACGGAGCGGGGCGCCGTGTGGAGTGTCCAAGGGCGCACCATTTAAGTCGTAGGCCAGAATTGTCTGGGGGTGATAGCAATCAGCCACCGCAATGCTCTCGTAGTACGCGACCCCCTCATCATCCGCATCGGCACAGTGAAACACCGCGTAGCGGGCATTCGGCAACGGTTCAACTTGATGCATCAAATCGCCGAGCGGAACACCGGTCCATTTCCCGATGGCGCTCCATCCCTCCACGCAATCATGCCGGGTGATTTGTGTTCGTGATGGCAATTCTTTCAATGCGGCCAGCGACCAACTTCTCGGAGTCTGCACTAAGCCGACCACTTCCAGCGTCCAGTTGGAAAAACTCTGTGCAACATGTTCGGCATACTGTTCAGTCCCGGGATCGGAGTTGCCGTTGGCTGGAAATACTGTCGAGATGTCGGCCTCGCGGTATTCTTTTGCCAATGCGTCTCTTGGAGTGACCGCCCGTTGCGCTGCTTCGGTCCATCGTTCGGCCTTGCTGAGGACAGCCGGAAACCAGCTGCTCTGCGTGAGGTTGTCGCAACCGGAGAGGGCCACCAGGCTCGCGGCACCCAATGTTCCCTTGAGGAAGCTGCGTCGTTCCATCGCACGTTCATGCCTCATGGCTCACTCCTTCATGCTTCACGATAAACCACCCCGTGACCATCGAGCGGATATTGTTGAAGAACCCGGTGAGGATCACCTGGAGGACGTGAATGATGATGAATCCTACGAATGAAAAACAGGCGAGAAAGTGAATGGTCCTCGCCGCTTGACGCCCTCCGAAGATGGTCAACAGCCACGGAAATGCCGTGTCGATCGTGGGTGACATCGCGAGACCGGTCAACACCATCACCGGCGCCACAATGAACAAGATCCCGGCGTAGGCCAGCTTCTGAAGGACGTTGTACCGCTTGGCTTCGCCACCGGTGGGATGCCGAAGGATGAGATGATCTTTGACTGACTTACCGATGCCACGCAGATCGTTGCCGGTGGGAGTCAGGTCGCGTGTAGCATGCCGACTCGCCAAGGCATAGGCGATGAACACGAGACCGTTGATCACAAAGAGCCACGCGAAGAACAGGTGCCACTGTCGCCCCATCGCGAGCCACTTGGCGCTGGGAATAGTCGCCCAGGCTGGGAAGGCTCGGCCTGATCCATTCGAGTAGCCGAACACACCGGTCGTATCGAATGGATGTCCCAGGATCGTCGTGACGCCTTGTATGTCACCACTGTCAATTTGCACAGGCCTGATTGAGAGCAACGAACGGTCACGATCGGATCGATCACCCCAGTAGAGCGCCGGATGGGCATTAAAGATCTGCAGGCCGCTCATGATCAGGATAACCAGGAACGGAACATTCAGCCAATGACTGATCCGCACCGGTAGCCGATGGCGGTACACCTGTTCGATAGAAGGTGCGGAAGAAACCGTCTGATCGCTCGCAGGAGGCGAGTCCGATGCCGACGGTGCTGCCATTGGCCCTGGCTCCTCTCCCCGTCTGAACGCCGCGTCTGTCGATTGAACGAGTACTGCCATAGACCACCTCCTTACTCCACAGATGCACAACGTATCGTTGTATCGTTTGGTCGAAGACAGAGGAAGTTCCTTACAAGCGGGGATGACCTCTGGGGAAGAACACAACGGCCTGCGGTCGGATCATCCGAGCGCAGGCCGTTGGTGAGAGAGTGCGGCGGGGTAACTTCTCTTAGTAGCCCATCTCGCCTTTCATCCCACCCTTCATATCGTCTTTCTTCATCTTCATATCACCCTTCATCATCTCATCCTTGTTCATCCTCATCTCATCTGTCTTCGCTTTCATCTCATCATCCTTGGCCTTCATCTCATCATGCTTCGCTTTCATTTCTCCCTTCATCATGTCGCCCTTCATTTCACCTTTCAGCTTCCCCATCTCCTCGGCAAACGACAGCGTGCCGAATCCCATGAAACATGCAATTGCAACCACCGACGTCAGAATCTTTTTCATTGAGAGCCTCCTGGTGAATGGAAATGGGCGAACGCCAGAACGACGCCCGGCATCATTATCGAATGGGTCACTGATGAACCTTGGCCTCCTTCCTGACCTCCGGCCAGATCGCATCCGCTTTCCGGACATAGCCGGGAATATCCGAGAGCCATTTGGAACGGACGGTTTCACTGTAATTGAGGTACAGCTTGTCACCCACGACCGTAAAGGCCGCCGGATCAATCGTCGCCTTGTAGCCTTTGGCCATCCCATAGGCGCAATAACCACCATACTGCGGAGCGTACTTGGCCGGATCAGCAGCAAAAGCATCCCGATGAACGGCTGAAGCGAACTGGAAGGTCGAGCCCTGAAAATCAGAGCGAAACTCTGCCGATCCCTTCACCGGCTTCATCTCCGTGAAATAGGCAACCGGATCATAGCCGTCGATTGCCAGGTTGTTCCGTTCAAAGAACTCTCCCGCATAGACATGAACTGAGTACAGCAATATTTTACAGATAGTTACAGATAGTAATGTCAAGTATCGCTTTGGCATATTTATTCCTTGATATCGTGACTATTCAACGGCCACCTTGATCGCGCTCTTCTCTGTCGTCAGCAGCTACATCATCCCTGCATGGTTCTCGAGACCGTTCACCCAATGATCCCACCGCACTTCATAGCCTCTCATGGGGACTCTCCGATCAAGAACATCAACCGCCGGATGGTGATCGCCGGGCTCGCGCAACAAAGGCCTGCCGCAATCGGTGAGAATCAGACGGTTCTTCAACGGCCTTGGGCAGTAACCCCACCACGTCCCGAACCGTCGCAATCTGTTTCACATAGGTTTCACAGCCGGCACAGATGGCCAAGTGCACGGCTATTTGACGCTTCCGCTCGTTCCCGACATGGTCGTCGAGATAGGCCGAGGCCCACTGCGCGACCTCTTGGCAGGTGATCTCTGAAATGGTCGACTGCCCCTTTTCCTGTGCCATCGTAAAGGCCCTCCTACAGTCCTGATGACTGGGTCGGTCTTTACGGCATTTTCTTACATAGCAGATTGTCGTCCTTCCAGATAGGTCTCCACCGCCTGGCGCACCCGCTCTCTGGCTCGATGCAGCCTGACATACAGGTTCGTTTCGGTAATCTTCAAGATTTCGCAGACTTCCTTTGCGTCGACGCCCTCGACATCTCGCAGGATCAAGACGTCCTTCAAGGTCCGCGGCAACGCCTCAATCGCCCGATTCATGGCAGTGACTGCCTGCTGTGAGGCCAAGAGCTTCTCTGGCGTCTGATCGTCCCAGGGCTGAGGCGGGAAAGCCCAGTGGCCGGCCCATTCGCCTGACCGGTGAAACCGAGATGGATCAACGGTGTCGTGGCCATCGTCGTCGGAAGACTTAAAAGAGGAGAAGGTCGTGTGCCGTTTCTCGCGCACCCCTCGATCTTTGGCCTTATGAATCATAATTCCAAAAATCCAGGTTCGCAGCGAAGATCGCCCTTCGAATCGATCCAGCCCTTCGACGACTGCCATCCAGGTATCCTGGACCACCTCTGCTGCCACTTCTCGATCCGCCACATAGCCCATGGCCATTCTGATCAAGGCACTGTGATGTCGCGTGACCAGTGCATCGAACATCCCTTCATCTCCCTGCCTGAGTCGCGCCAGGAGGCCGACTTCTCCATTTACCGCATCAACTGATTGGCTCAGCTCCGGCTTCCGCCCTGCAACCATTCGATGACCCAAAGACTCCGTGACGGTAATAGCATCAACGTTCATGACCGGCCTCCAATCTGGAGCAGCTCCGTCACGAGGGCCGGAGCGCTCATTACGGTGACGTGTGATTGGGGAAACGCATTGAGAACCTCGACTCCCCGCCCATCGATGTACTCGACATTCGAGCAATCCAAATACACGGCTTTCTTCTTTCGCAGATAAGAACGGCATTCCCCATCAAGCAGGGCCGCCCATTGCTCCGTAATCTTGCCTTCCAATTTCAGGAGCACATCTCGTCCGCTCTCCTGAACCTTCGTGATCTTCAACATCGCTTCACATTCTCCTTTACTGTCATTCACTGCACAGACTCTTCAGCAAAGGCGATACCAGATCAGAAATCCAGCAACCTTGACGGCGCAAGATATCGATTTAATTGCGCGAAAGAACTTTCTGTTATCGAGGGATAGGGAAGAAAGTGATGCGTGATTTTCCTGAAATATTGGGAACGTCCCAATTAGTTGGGAGACTTTTTTGGAATGAGGGCCTATGGAATGGGATGATGAGAGAACCAGTGAGCCTGTGAGTATCAGTCCAGTAATGCTGCCAAGGCAGTGTAATCAATCGACGCTTTGACTCGGTCCAGCCAGGCTTTGCGCGCTGTATATTCAGGACGCTGCAGAACATCTTCCTCGATCAGCGTTGACACCGATACGGCAATCACTTGGATCTTCCCCGGCTGATTCCGGCTCGGGAAAGTTGGATCCATCTTATAGGCAAGCGCCTGCTCTGCCTGGCCAGGTTTGAGGGTGGTCAATTCATACGCATCACGCAATGCTTCCTCCTCCCGTGCGACACGTTCCATATGGTCCTTGCGAATTTGATCGGCATCCTGCAACAAGTCCCTGGCTTGGACGCGCAATCGAAGCGCTGTCACTTCATTATCGCTCGCCGCCGCCTCTCTCTCCAGTCCACGACTGTGCTCCCGTATCTCGCCCACTCTCCCCTGTTCATCCACGCTGAGCTCTTGCAGCTCATCGATCTGAGCCTCCATCACCTTGCGGGCGGAGCCGTCGGTATCAGCCCACACCGCGGGCATCGCGAGTTGCTGAGCCGTAAACGCCGCCCGATAAGCACGGTATTCGTTGCGCAGCTTCGTGAGGTGCGCCTCTCGTGCTGCATCCATGGCTTGCGTCGCTTGAATGTCCGCAGTCAGTCGTCTCATGTTCTCCACATACTGGTCGGCGCCGGCTGGATCGGTCTTTCTCCGCAATGCCGCAGTCCGGTTGATCATGGCCTGATCGGGAGCTTTGCGCGAAGCCTTGGCATTGCGCCAATCAGCCAAGGCCTTTTCACGGGCAGCACCTACGCGAGCGAGCCGATCGCCGAGGGTTTGAGGAATCCATGGCAGACGCCCATTCTTCGAGATCAGCACCCACCCGTTATACTCGGGATAACCATCTATCTTGCCGGTCAGGTTCGGAATCTCATCCTGGCCCATGAACATGTCCTTCGAGAGGTGGTTAAAAAAGACGCTGACCTTGCCCATCGATCCGGCCACAAGATCCGCCTGAGGGATAATCCCGCATTCTCCTTTCCAGACCCCGATGCCTACCGACGTCTGTTCCGGATAGGCGCGCACGATCAGCCGCGAGTCCATCGGTTCATAACGGTTGGCAGCCATCGTGGTCCGCATGCGGACGGGGACCGGCAGATTCAGGAACTCCTGAGACTGTTTGAGAATGGTTTCTGCAGCGCTCATGGCCTTGAGGTGCCGCGCCCATCGTGTATCGGTTACGGGCCCCTCGTTCTGACGTGGCGCCCAACACTGGACCTGCGCGTGGACAATGGTTGTCACGCTGAAGGTCATGAGCGCAATCACGAGGAGCGTGGCACACGACGTAAGGAGGATGGAGAATGAAACGGGCATGAAGTCCTGAATCGTATTATCGAGAAACCGAAGCTCGATCAACCGGGCCGGCTGATCCCTAGTTTCTTCATGCGGGCTTCGAGCGTGGTGGGTTTCATCCCGAGAATCGCCGCAGCCCCCTTGTCTCCGCTGACGCGCCAGTTGGTTTGTTCCAATACATCGAGAATGTGCTGTCGTTCCATTTCTTCGAGCGTCAGGGCCTTCCCGCTGCCGGAGGCCTTGCTGCCGGTAGGCGACAGCCAATCGATCGGCTCCAATTCCGGTCCTTCGCTCAAAATCACCGCCCGTTCGATCACATGCTCCAGTTCACGAATGTTCCCCGGCCACTGATACCGCTGCAAGGACGTCATCATTCGTTCGCGGATCCGATCGATCTTCTTCCCTAAATTCACTGCATGTTTCCGCACGAAATACTGCACCAGCATAGGAATGTCCCCTTCCCGCTCGCGTAAGGCAGGCAGGTGAATCGGGAACACATTCAAACGATAGAAGAGGTCGGGCCGATATTGCCCGGACTTCGAGAGCTGCTCAAGATTGCGGTTCGTGGCGGCGATCACGCGCACATTCACCTTAAACGTCTGAGTACCCCCGACTCGTTCGAATTCACCCTCCTGCAAGACACGCAAGAGCTTGGATTGCAGATCCAGTGGCAGCTCGCCGATTTCGTCGAGAAAGATCGTTCCCTTGTCTGCCACCTCGAATCGGCCCATCTTTTTCGTCAACGCGCCCGTAAAGGCGCCCTTTTCGTGGCCAAACAGTTCGCTTTCGATCAAGCCGGCCGGAATGGCGGCGCAATTGACCTTCACCAGCGGCTTGTTTTTGCGTGGGCTCAGATTGTGAATCGCGCGCGCGATCAGCTCCTTGCCGGTGCCGGTCTCTCCGGTGATCAACACGGTCGAGTCCGTCGGGGCGACCCGCTCCACACCTTTCAATACTTTCTTCAGCGAAGTCGAGGAGCCGATCAGCTCTTCGAAGTTATGGGTGCCCTTGATTTCCTCCTGCAGATACACGGCCTGCGCTTCGAGCCGGGCTTTCTCCTGCTCCATCAGCACCTGTTCGGTGATGTCGATAAACATAGTCCGGGTGTAGGCGCCGCTGGGGTCCGGTCGGGACCACCATCGAATCCAGAGCGGCTTGCCGTTGTCTTTCCGACGCAACTCCAACATGATTCCACTTGTATCGACACCCTTGCCGATGGAGTCGAATGCTTCTTTCAGTCGTTGCTGAGCGTCCGGTGTATCCGGAATGAACGAGGCTCCATACAGATTGTTCACTTGATCCGGCGTGATACCGAGAGTCTTCATCGCCGTCTTGTTGGCGCGAATGAACTTGGAATCCAAGCCTTCATGCACATAAGCGATCGGCGCTTCGTCGAACAGATCGCGCAGCCGCTCTTCCTTCTCCTTAAGCTGTGCATCCATCCGCCCGCGCTCCAATTCGGCGCCGGCCCGCATCCCAAAAATCTTGAAGACGGACAGGACACGCGGATCCTCATGCATCGGCTTGGTACCCATGACAGCCAGATGCCCCATCACGGCGCCGGAATGGTCGCACACGGGAATCGCCAGATAACTTTCAACGCCCAACTTAGCGAGATCCTCCCGATGATCGGGGAACAAATCCT
>CAVQFZ010000027.1:0-173349 GCA_963711905.1 uncultured Nitrospiraceae bacterium
GTACTAACTGTATGAATTAAGTGTACTCTGTTTCTACTTTGATGAAATAACTGAGAGCATATGTAACGATGCATACACACACTGAGCTGCTGGGCTACTGATGGCAACGTTATGGAATTAGGAGCGTCCCCGCGGTCACCACCATGGCGGCGAGGACCAGGACCTCGCGGTGGGGCGTCGATTCGGGCAGCACGAACACCGCTGCGAGGGTCACCACCCCGCGCATCCCGGCCCACGAGATGATGGCGATGGACGTCCAGGGCAGGAGCGCCTCGTCGTCACTCGCCTTGCGCGCAGCCAATAGAGCTCGACCGGGGACGATCCAGATCGGGCGCAAAACGATCACACCCACGAGGATCGCGGCGCAGAACGTCGCGATCTGCGAGAACGCGAGGTCCGACCGCTGGACGTCGGCGAGGATCCACCGGACTTGCAGCCCGATGAGCAGGAACACGCTGCTCTGGAGGAGAAACTGGATCGTGGACCAGTTCATCCGCTCGCTGAGCCGGGACGACGCGCTCTGGATGAGCGGCGCCTTGTGCCCGAGGATGAGCCCGGCGACCACGACCGAGATCACGCCCGAGGCGTGGACCGCCTCCGCCAGCAGATAGGCGGCGAAGGGCGTCATGAAGGAAAGCGACGTGTCGAGCACCGGATCGGTGACCCGCTTGCGGACGATGCACACGAGCGCCGCCACGAAGAAGCCGAACGCGATCCCGCCACCTGCTGCGAGAAGGAAGTCGAACACGATGCCGCCGGCGGTCACGGCGCCGGTCAGGGCGGCGATGGCCGTTCGCAGGGCCACGAGCGCCGTGGCATCGTTGAGGAGCGATTCGCCCTCGAGAACCGTCACGACCTGTCGCGGCAGGCCGATGCGTCTGGCGATGGACGTGGCGGCGACCGCATCGGGCGGCGCCACCACCGCGCCCAGGGCGACACCCGCGGCGAACGGGACATCGAGAAGCCACCAGGCGATGGCTCCGATGGCAACCGCCGTGCCGATGACCAGAGCCACAGAAAGAAATCCGATCGCCCGCCGGTTCGCTTTCATGTCGACGAGAGACGTGCGGATCGCCGCGGCGTAGAGCAGCGGCGGAAGGAAGCCGACCAGCACCAGATCGGAGCGCAGGTGGGTTTGGGGGACGAACGGGAGGAACGACGCCGCAAGGCCCACGATCGTCAGGGCGAGAGGCGCCGGGAACTTGAACCGAAGGGCGAGGCCGGCGATCGCCGTGACCGCGATGCCGAGGACGAGAACCGCGATCGCTATGTTCAGAACAGCCGGCCGATGTACAGGTCCATCTGGCGCTTCCAGTACGGCCAGTCGTGGCCGCCTTCGGGGCCCCAGTCGTCGACGGCAGTGGCGGATGCCGCGCGGCGCAGCACCTCGGCATGCGGTAGGTGGGCCCGCTGTCCTCGTAGGGCCCGTTGCCGGTGGCCAGACGGATGTCGCACTGGCGCAGGTGGTGCAGGAAGTACCCGTCGCTGAGGTTCGCCACGTAGTCGACGGGGTTGTTGAAGTAGAAGTTGTCGTCGTAGTCGCCGTCCATGAACCGGCGCATGTCGTAGACGCCCGACAGGGCGAGGCAGCGCCGGAAAGTGCTCGGGTGCTTGAGGAGCGTGTTGGCGGCGTGGTAGCGCGCCGAACGACGCGCCCGTGGTCGTGATGGCGATGCCGGGGGTCCGGCAGTGGTCGGCGATGAACGGCGCCACCTCGAACGCGATGTAGGCGTCGTACATCGCCTGCACGTAGCTGCGGTGGCGCGGGTGCGCCTGCTTGTTGTACCAGGACTCGTTGTTCACCGAGTTGACGCAGAAGAACTTCACGCGCCCCGCGTCGATGTGGTGGGCGAGGGCGTCGATCATCCCCTGCCCTTCGTACTCGCGCTCGTCGCCGCCGCTCGTCGGGAAGACGCAGGATCGGGCTGCCGTAGTGGCCGTACACGCGGATCCTCATCTCGCGGCCGAGTCGCGGGCGAGTACCAGCCGTGCTGTTCCTGGTTCATAAAGGCAAGCTCCGATCGAAGGCGGCGATTGTGACCGATCGGCCGCGGGAGGGGCAAGTCCTTGTGCGGGAAGCGTGGCGCGCGATAACGTCCCGGCGGAGGTCCGCTCTTCGGAGGCAAGCGATGAAGGAACCGCGCTGGCATGATGCGGGCTCGTTAGAAGACCTCGGAGCCCGGTCCGTCACGGAGGTGACGATCGACCGGCTGGTCCTCGCCATCACCCACAAAGATGGCGAGTTCGGGGCGCTTTCGGGCGTCTGCAACCATGCGGGGGGCCCGCTCGGCCAGGGCCGGCTCGACGGCGATTTCGTCGTTTGCCCTTGGCACTACTGGAAGTTTCACCGGGTCCAAGGGACGGGTGAACCCGGTTTCGAGGAGGATCGCGTCCCCCGCCACGACGTGAGGGTGGAGAACGGCCGCGTCCTCGTGAATCTCGAACCCGCGACGACGCGCCACAAGAAGCCCCACGAGCCGCATCCCGTGGCGCGCCCCGTACGCCGGGAACCGGGCCCCGTCCGCGTGGCGGGCATTTCCACGACCTCGATGGACAAGGCGAACCCGCGGTACTCCGGGTCCGACGACCTGCTCATGGTGGCCCTCGACCAGGCGAAGCGAAGCGGTTTGCGAAACGCGCCTCATCCGCCTCCACGAGCTCGCGTTCCGCAGTTGCGAAGGGTTCTACTCGAAGGCGGCCCGCGCCTGCACGTGGCCTTGTTCGATCACGCAGATGGATCCCAACGACCAGCTCGACGCGGTCTACGAGGCGATGGTCCATTGGGCGGACGTCATCCTCGTGGCGACACCGATCCGCTGGGGATCGGCGAGCTCGCTGTACTTCCGAATGGCCGAGCGCCTGAACTGCGTCCAGAACCAGCTCACGACACACGACCGCGTCCTCATCCGGGACAAGGTCGCGGGTTTCATCATCGTGGGCGGCCAGGACAACGTCCAGGCGGTGGCGGGATCGATGCTCGGCTTCTTCGCCGAGCTCGGGTTCGTGTTCCCGCAGTTCCCCTACGTCGCCCACTCGCGCGGGTGGTCCGCCGAGGACATGGAGAACAACGTGGCCGCGATCCGCAACAGCGAGGCTCTTCGTGAAGGGTGCCGCGAGCTCGCGAATCGATCGATCGCCCTCGCGCAGACGCTGGTGGTCACCGGCGCCGGCCCGCAGCGCATCGCCCACGGCGGCCGCAAGGCGCAAAGGGAGTAGCGGACCTCGCTCATTCAGCATCCTTGGCGATCGTGGGCAGCGTTGCGACGTCCGTGCCCGCGAACTCCTCGAGCATGGAATTGCCCTTGTACTCGAGCTCGTCGTGGAGGCCGATGCGGGATGTGTAGTAGCCCTTGGCGGTCCATTTCTTCAGCTCGGCGAAGAAGCGCTCACCGTCGGATTTGGGATCCTGTTCGGCAGTGGCGAGCTTTTCGAGGATAGCTACCCGCTCGGCGTTCGAGGCTTTGACAAAGAGCTTGCCCGTCGCTTCCTTCGCAAGCGTGTTCAGGAGAGCGAGGCCGGCGCGCCATGTCTCTCGCGCGTCCTTGAGCTCGGGCATCTCCGGGTCGTACTCCGCCAGCTGCGTCGATGTAGCTGGCGACGCCGGCGGCGCGCGCGCCGCCCGGAATGCTCGTCGGCGGGGACGATGATCTCCGTGAGCTCGTCGAGCAGCGCCATCTCCGGCGCGCGTGAAGAAGCGGCCGGCCGCGGTGGCCGCCGCGGCCGCTGCGGCGGCGTGAGCGCCGGCGACGTCCGTGGAGGAGCCGGTGATGCCGCCGCGCGCCGCCGCGAGCTTCAGAGCGTCTGGCGGCGGGTGACCGTCACAGGTTCCCCTTCCGCAGCTCGTCGGCCAGGTAGTCGCACGAGCGCCAGGCCAGGGCCATGATCGTCCAGGTCGGGTTCTGGCAGGACGCGCTCACGTGGCTGCTGCCGTCCACCACGAACAGGTTCTTCACGTCGTGGGACTGCTGGAACTGGTTGAGCACCGACGTCTTGGGGTCGGTGCCCATGCGCGCGGTGCCCAGCTCGTGGATCGACCAGCCCTCGGTGAGGATGTTCCGGTCGCACGCTCACGACCTCGATCCCGGCCTCCTCGAACATCTCCCTGGCGGTGTCCGCCATGTCCGCGGCCATCTTCTTCTCGTTGTCGCCGAACTTGAAGTCGAAGCGCAGCACCGGGATGCCCCACCTGTCCTTGACCTCGGGGTCGATGCTCGACCGCGTTCTCGTAGCGCGGCGAGCACCTCGCCGAAGCCGCCCATCCCGATGGTGGCGCCCGCCGTCTCGCGCACCGTCTTCTTGTAGGCGGCGCCGAAGCCGGGCTGCGCGGCGGCTGTCGGGGAACATCTCGGTGCCGCTGCCGCCCTCGAAGCCGTAGCCGCGGATGAAGTCCGGCTGCCGGTCCTTCAGGTTGCGGAAGCGCGGGATGTAGAAGCCGCCCGGGCCGGCCGTCGTCGAGGGTGCGCGGCTTGCCCACGAGGTCCTTGACGAAGCCCGCCCACGCCCGGGCCCATCACGTGCTCGCAGAAGTTGTGGCCCACGTGGCCGCTCGAGTTGCCGATGCCGTTCGGGTGCTGGGCGCGACTTCGAGAGCAGCAGGAGGCGCGCCGACTCCAGGGTGGAGGCGGCCGAGGACGACCACGCGTGCCGCGCGCCTCCAGGCTCGCGCCGGTGGCCGGCGTCCAGGAAGGCCACGCCGCGCGCCTTGCCCGTCGCGGGATCGACGGTCACCTCGCGCGCGATCGAGCCGGTGCGCAGCGTGAGGCGCCCGGTGTCCAGGGCCGGGTAGATGAGGCCGGTGGGCGAGTCGAAGGCGGCGTGGATGTCGCAGCCGCCCGCGCGCCGGCTGCAGGCGCCGCGGCCGAAGCAGCGGCTGCGGTACTTGTTGTGCTTGAGCCCGTCGGTGGTCACGCCCGCCCGGTAGGGCGTGAGCACGCGGCCCGAGCGCGCCAGCGACTGGCGCAGCTGCACCTCGGCCGCGTTGAGCCGGGTCGGCCGCTGGAAGCGGCTGTCGGGCAGGTGGGCCAGGCCCTCGGGGTGGCCGGAGATGCCGAGGTAGAGGTCGACCTTGTCGTAGTAGGGCGCGATGTCGGCGTAGGAGATGGGCCAGTCCTCGCCGTAGCCGTCGTGGCTCTTGGCCTTGAAGTCGTAGTCGGACAGGCGCAGGGCGAGCCGGCCCCAGATGTTCGTCTTGCCGCCCAGGCCGCGCGCGCGCACCCAGGCGTAGTTCGTGCCGGTGTAGGGGTGGTCCTTCTCGTCCACCACGATGTTCTTGCTGTAGTCCGAGCCGCTCCAGCCCTGCACGTAGGAGTAGCACGGTCTTCCAGGGCATGCCCTTGGCGTAGGGCGGCTGGCGGATCGTGTACTCGTTCGCGGCGCAGGGCGTGCGCGGTCGTAGCGGCATGTCGCCCGCGCCGCGGGTGGTCGTAGGGCCACTCCATCGACTGCAGCTCGGTCGTCGATGTCGAGCTTCTTGCCCGGCCTCGAGCATGAGCACGTCCAGGCCGTGCGAGGTGAGCACGTGGGCGGCCATGCCGCCGGCGGCGCCCGAGCCCGACGACGATCGCGTCGTAGGTGCGCTTGAGGTCGACTTCCTTGGCGGGTGGTGGCGTTCGCAGGGTGAGCATGTTCGCTAAGGCCCGCAGTCTACGACGAGGACAGTGCTCAAAGTGCTCGCCCGGCTTGAGTGAAGTGGAGGACTGCGGCGCCCCGCCTCGGCGCTTCGTTAGCGCATCACGCGGCGGGCGGCGGGGACGGCGGCGGGCGCGACGAGCGTGCCGAGGAACGCCGCGTTGGACGGCGTCTTCTGGATCTTGTCGATGAGGAACTGCGCCGCCTCCACCGGTCGAGAGGTCGGCCAGGGCCCGGCGCAGCAGGTGGCGCTTGGCCAGCTCCTCCGGCGAGCACAGCAGCTCCTCGCGCCGGGTGCCCGACTTCAGCACGTCCACCGCGGGGAAGATGCGCCGGTCGGCGATCGCCGCGGTCGAGGATCAGCTCCATGTTCCCGGTGCCCTTGAACTCCTGGAAGATGACCTCGTCCATGCGGCTGCCCGTGTCGATGAGCGCGGTGGCCAGGATGGTGAGGCTGCCGCTGCCCTCGCAGTTGCGCGCCGCGCCGAAGAACTGCCGCGGGAACTGCAGCGCGCGGTTGTCGACGCCGCCGGACATGGTGCGGCCGCCGGGGCCCATCTCGCGGTTGCTGGCGCGGCCCAGGCGGGTGAGGCAGTCGAGCAGGATCACGAAATCTACGAAGTACATAGGAAGGACATGAGAATAGAAGCCTCTGGCTCAAACCGATTAAGTTGAGAAAAACCGTGAGCCATATATCACTCCACGTCCATAAGTCGCAACCCAAAAAATGTTCGCAATATCCAAGCCATCTTGATTGATTGGGAACTTTTCAATCATTCTCTCCTAAGCAAATGAAAAACAATTGATCTTGCCGTATTATGTGCTGGCGTTTTAGAGCGATCACTTATAACTTGTGAGTAGCAGCGGTAGCAGTGATTGATAAACGAGATCTATAGACTGCGTGGTTTCCTATGTACGTTGTCTAAAATATCATGATGTTGTGCTGCAAAAACTTTACTTTTATGGAGGTCCGTTACGAATGTGTAACGCTGTGAACTTGGTAACTTAAATTTTGCTTGAATCGCAACCGACTCCTGGCTTGACAGTCCCCTGAGAGGTCAGTACACTCCGCACCTCAATACTGTGAGCGGGAATAGCTCAGTGGTAGAGCATCGCCTTGCCAAGGCGAGGGTCGAGGGTTCAAATCCCTTTTCCCGCTCCAACAATTTTCTATCCGAATCCTGATTTGAACCCTCGACAGGGGGTGCCGAAGGGGGGGTGCCCCCTTCGTGGGGAGCGTGCGAGGGGGCTGGCCCCCTCCGCAGGAGTCAGTGAGACATTCTTCAGAGTTGAGCTGACGACGGAGAGTGGTTCAAATCCCTTTTCCCGCTCCAAAATTTCTACTCAGTTACATTCCGCTACATTTCATCAGGCCATTTTATAGACGGTCTTCGTGCCTACCTTGGGGACCCTTTGCGGGTCCCCGTCGGAGCAATAAAGGGACTGTTGAAGAAATGGGAGCGATCTCCACATGATGTGCGCGGTGAGGCGCTTTGAGAATGGCGGTTCATTGGAAATGACGAATGCTGCCCGCGTTAAGCCATCTTCAAATCCGAGGGAGCATAGACATGCAGATCCTTTACGGCTTTGAACCTTGTGTCTGCTGAGACCAAGGCATCTGCTTCAAGGCGGATGGCTACCGCAGCGATAACGGAGTCGTTCGTCATCAGACCATAGCGTTCTTGCAGAGACAGCGCCTTGTCGAGTAGATCCGCCTTGGTGCAAGTTTCAAATCCAAGCCCCAAGCTGACCAGCGCAGACAGCTTGTCACGATAGATCGTGAGACGCTTGATCACGTCGGGCTTGGCCGCGAGCTGTCTGGCCGGATTCCCACCGGTGATCTGTCCTAACATCATCGCCTCGACCAGCATAAGTTTGTGAGTCAGCTCCTGCCAAACCGGTTGTGGGACCAACCCGATAATTTCACGTCGTTCGATTCGGCGCAGCAACCGTTGGGCTTGTGTTGACACCCCTTGCTCAGCGTAGAGCAAGACGTTCGTATCAACGACGCACAGGCTGCCGCCGGGAATATCATCGAGATTCATCAATCCCACATATCTTCTTCGAGCACTTGCCGGAGCTGCTCGGGCTTGAGCTTGAGCGGTCGTTCACAAAATGACTGATAGGCCATCTCTCGCTCTTTCGGGCTCGCGGCGCCGGCGCTGAGGTATTGGACCAAGGCATCCTGGATGAGATCACTGATGGAGCGACCCTCCTCCGCAGCCTTGCGCTTAGCCAGCTTCATGAGCTCTTCTTCTATTTGCGTACCGATTTTTAGTTTCATCGGGTTACTCCCCAAGCACCGATCAGGGCGTCAGTCTATCCATCACACTGAGATCATCATGCCACTACAGTGATAGGCTCGATCTGGCCGGCGCGGCTATATAATTTTCAAGCACAATCTAGGCTATTCTAGAATTCTAGAAGAGTCAAGAATGGTTCTCGTTGAAGGACAGGCGCGCTGAGGTCCACCCCTGGCGGCAATGGGATGAGAGACATTCATGGCAACATGATGTCGGAAAAAGCGATCTCTTTTTCTGACAATAGTTCTCCACCGTGCCGTAACTGAACTCCTAATTAGGTTCCCTCGGCTTCACAGGTCCAATGGTCCTGTACTGCCCCACTAATTGTTATAAGTATTGGATAATTAGTTAGAAAGCAGTGCGTACATTGTCTTGACATGCGTTCGACCTTCGGTTATCTTCACTCAATTAAGAGGATCCTCATGGCCATGCGCACACTTCGTACCGAAAAACTAGATCTTCGAATCAGTCGCACAGCCAAGCGGACGCTGGAAATTGCGGCAGCTCTGTCCAACCGTTCGCTATCGGCCTTTGTCTTGGAAAGCGCACTGGCCCACGCGGATGAAACCCTTGCCGATCGTCGCTCATTCGTCCTCAGCACACCTCAATGGTCTGCCTTCCTGGCGGCGCTTGACGCGCCAGTGCGACCCCTTCCACGGCTGCAGCGCCTCTTAACTGAACCGGGGTTCTTCGATTCTGAACTAGCTAACAAGACCGAAGCCCGTTGATCCGCCGGATCGAAAAACTTCGGCGGGAGCACGCCGTTGACGCCTTCGACTGCGGCCATGCAGAACTGAATCGGTTTCTTCACCAGTACGCGTTGCAGAACCAACGGAGTGGAGGAGCACAAACCTATGTAGGGCTTAGTGGATCACATCGTCGTCGGCTATTACGCTCTCGCGGTCGGGTCGGTGGAACCAGAAGCTGCTCCGGAACGCGTGAGGAAAGGGCTGGCCAAGCATCCCCTTCCCATCATGTTGCTCGCGCGGCTCGCGGTCGATCATCTCTGGCAGAAGCAAGGAGTTGGAGCTGCACTGCTAAAGGATGCGACGTTAAGAACCCTCACGGGCGCCTCGAAGCACGAGTAGGTTGAGAGATCGCCGTTATAGACGGAGCTCAGAAAGATTGCCGCCGGCACTGGCGTACTGTGCGCGGAAGGCATTGATGTCCCCGAAGAGATGGTCGTCGATCAATGTCGATAGCCCGTAGAGTTCGACTAGGGAGTTTTGCAGCGGCGTCGCGGTGAGGAGTAGTTTGCGGCAGTCACTGGTCGCCCACCGGAGGCCTTGCCCCACTTTGTTGCTGGGTCTATAGGCATTGCTCGACTTCGTGGGCTTCATCGATAACAACCAAATCCCACTGAAGACGGCCTTTAATTCCTCGCGCAGCGCATTTCCGTAGTTGAATGAAAGAATGATAATTGCTTTCTCTCCGAGCGGAGCACGTTCCGTACGATGTAAGTCACGATACGCTTTGGCGTCCATAACTTAGCGTCGGCAGATTCGACTTCTCTTCAAATTCCAGTGCCATGTCTGCGGAGGAAGGAGCGACATAGGAACCAGGAGGCGCCGCTTGGACGCTCAGCCCAAAATTGGCATAGCACAATGCCGGCCTCGATCGTCTTTCCGAGACCGACTTCATCAGCCAGAATGACTCCCTTAGAAAGCGGTGATTGCAGAGCAAATAGAGCAGCCTCAAATCCGACGAGGATTCAGATCCACAGCTGCGTCGAATAGAGACATGGACAACCTATCCATGCCACTTGTAGCCCGGCGGTAAGGTCATGCGCAAAGTATTTGGCATGATAGGGGAGAGCTTTGTAAATTCAGAAACCTCTAGTCAGCTGCCTGAAAAGCCGTCGAAGGATACCCGTTTCCCTTCATGAAATCACCATACTTAGTCATTCCGTAACCAGATAGGGCAGCTCACCGCAGCCTGGACGAATTCTATCGCGCATCATAACGTCCAAATGGCCTAGGACCAAAATACTGTTGGCCTCAAGTTCGTTACTGTGAATAGTAAAGCCATGGCCCTATACCGATAACCCGTTCCAATGATTTCAATACGGATGAAATAAGTAGACCGATTTACCATCCTTCAATTCTCCAGCCCCGACCGTATGGATTGTTCGGTGATTCGGGCTTGAATCGGCTGCCCGCGCCATACGGGTTATTGATCGAATCCTGCGAAGACGGGCGAAGAGCGGAATGACTGATAGCTGATGGCTAATCTTACGATTATTCGGAAAAACCCACGATTGCGTTACGGTTTGTCGAGCGCCATCAGGTCGCGAAGATGGTCTTCGGCGAGGGACAGTTCCTCTCTGGTGGGCGGGATGTGACCGAATCGTGCTCGGCAATAGAGCTCTGTAATGGACGCGACTGCGGAAGCGGCATCGCTCCATCGCTCCTGAGTGAGGCGGACGAACTCAAGGGGCGGCATTGCGGTGAGTTTTGAAACCCCCTTACGAGCCAGATGGCTGATCATTCGTCGATAGAGCTGCACGATAATCTGCTCGTCGAGAGTCGACTTTTTACCGAGCATCCCCTTGGCCCAGGGCCGCTTGATCCCTAGCCAGAGAAGGAGGGCGAGACCGATCAGCGCGGGGCCAAGCACCTCAACCAAAGACAGTATCGTTCCTGTAAATGCGTATTCCGTCATCCCGCCAAGCATGGCCATGAGCGGGCTGAAGAGCGCGCTCATGGAATCCAGCGCCTTGTTTCGGGCCGATGTACTCCCCGCTTTCAATTCCCGCACAAGCGGCAAGCTGATCCGCCGCGCTGTACTGCACAAACAATCGGCTCCACTGGAGCCTGATGGTATCCATCATGCGTCCCAACGCGTGCCATGCGGGAGACCCGCTGCCGACACTGTCGATTGAAGGAGGTGTCGGATCCATCGTGATCCACCCGGAATGCGGCAGGTGCACCTCCACCCATGCATGGGCGTCTTGCTGTCGGACTACATAATAATTGCCGTATTCGTTCCACTCGGTGGCGAGAAACCCCGTGACGAGCCGCGCCGGTACTCCGATCGTCCGGAGCATGATCACCATGGCGGTGGCGTAGTGTTCGCAATAGCCGGTCTTGCGGGTGAAGAGAAACTCTTCAAGCGGCTGGTCCTGCCCTGTCAGAGGCGCATCAAGGCTATAGCGAAAGTTGTGCGTCAGGAACGATTGGATGGCGTTGGCTTTGTCATACGTCGTGTGTTGTGTGTGAGTGATTTCCTTGGCCAGCACGGCGATCCGCTCGGATTGCGCGGGCATCTGCAAAAAATGTCGGGTGAATGATTCAGGGTAGCGACTGGGTTCCGAACCGAGATCCTCCGGTAACACCGGGTTGGATCGGGAAAGGACGGAATACTCGATCCGCGACGAACTGGGAAACGGGAGATAGGCTGAACCGGTGAGGTCGGACTGGACGCTCGGGAAAGTTCCGCTGACTCTCTCGATAAAAGGAGCAGCAAAGAGCACCGGGGTGTCGAGCGGTTCCAGCAAGATGTTCTGGCGAATCGCGTCTCCGCGACGGGACGGTGCCGGGGATCGATTGGAGCGAAACGCAAACGTCCCTGCGCTCTCTTCGTTCAAAGCCCGGCGATAACTCAGACGGTTCGTCCATGACCTGCCATCGTATTGATCGAACGCGACACCTCGTAAGTACAACCGGCCAATTTCATGTGAAGGACGATCAGGCAGCTCGACACGCATCACGACGCTGGGATCTCGCTTGATAGGTCCGATCTCTCCTAAGTTCACGGTCTCTGAGAATCCCGACGTGCGAATGTTCTCCCCAAAGCCTTTTTGGTAGAACCCTGCACTGGCCCGGGGAATCGTAAAGAAGATCACCAGCGTCAGCCCAAAGGTGGCGAGGGCAAGCCCGTTGGCAAGCCAAAAGAGTTGTGGCGTGACCTGGTTGGCCGATGTAGGCGTTTGTGGTCGCATGGCGGCCGACATCGTGACCATCCGGGCCTCCTCCGGATGTTTGGTCAGCTGAAACAGCAGCAGCGTCCACACGCCGGCCAAAAGATAGAGCAAGAAAATCGGGAGATACCACAGATCCGTCGTGAGGGACCCGGACGCCAGGATCGCGACGAGGCTGATGGCGTAGAGATGCAGGTAATCGCGACGAAGCGTGAGGTTGAACAGCTTGATGATCATGAGGATCATCAGGAAGTGAATTCCTGCCGGAAGGAGTTCGCCCGAGACCCACAACATATCCACCCAGAATCCAAGAAAGCCGACGATCACCAGAAGATTCCATCCGGCGGCTGACATTGGCGCAAACGCCGCGAGCCGTTCCATAAACTTGGTCCCTCTGTTCCGTAAGAGAGCAACGATCAGCGCGGCGCCGGTCAGCGCAGCCAGCCATTCCGGCAGGTCTGCTCCAAGGGCCAGTCCAATGAAGGACGTGGACGCCAACCAGATCGATGCAAACCGTAGGACCTGATCAAAGGGCATATGACGCTCCGTCGATCACGGCTCCGTTCATCAGAATGGTGGGGTGTTCGGGCTCGATATCCCCCGACCCGAGCCATGACTGCACGACAATCAACGTCCCTCCTTCGTTTTCAAAATAGTCTCCGGGCAGTTCTCCTGGTACGACGGATTCTGCAAGAGGCGAGCGCCGTTCACAGAGAGCGAGCATTCGAAAAAGTGCTGTTCGGTGGAGATCGCCTTGACCGAATGGCGAACGCGACGGCCCCACGATCAACTGGAGCATATATCCGCGATGCGCCAAGTGCTGAATGATGGAAGCCGTGAGGGAGACCGCCTGTTCAAACAACGCATCGTGGCTCACTGGAGCGACGGTCGGTAAATGCACGATGGCTCGGCGTTGGTCCTCGGCCTCTGTTTCGCGGACCGTCAATTGGGACGTCCGCGCCGTTGTCGCCCAGTGAATCTTTCGCGAATCATCCCCGGCCTGATACAGGCGCAGATTGTACAAATCATTGCCATGTCCCCGTCGGGGGACGCTCTGTTCCGGCCCAGCGGTGAGAAGACCCCGCAAGAGACTCTCATCGATCGGCTTGATCTCCGGGCAGACAATGACCGTTTCTTCGAGCGGGTAAAACGTGTGTTTCTTGAAGAGTCCGAACGGAAACTCCGTCCCGACACAGACACCCTCCAATCGCAGCCGGCCACGCCGCGAGGCAACGAGCGGATACGACATCAGCCGGCCGGCGCCTGGAAGGAGTTGGTGAATCTCCAGACCTCGGTCCAGCTCACGGCCGTCGCTGACATCAAACAGCTTCAATGAAAAGCTGGGGAGGCGTGACTTCCGGTTCTTCACGACCAGCGTGGCGGTGGTCGGTTCATTCACCATGAGGTGATCGGGAAGATGACGATGGAATTCCAACCGCCGCAAGCAGTATTCCGCCGCAATTCCCGAGATCAACACGAGACTCAGCATCATCGCGAGCAAAAGATAGAAGAGATTGTTGCCGGTATTGATGGCCGCGATGCCGATCGCCAGGGTAAAGAGCAGGAATTGAGCGCCCTCTGAGGTCACGCTCGTCCTCCGGTGGTGAAACAATCGACGAAGAAAGGAAGGAGATTGATGCAGCATGTACCACCAGCTCCGCGCCGGGACACAGACTTCGGGAAAGACCGATCAGGCTACGGAAAAACTCGGTCGATGCCCACAATATAGCTGGAATTTCCAGTACGGCCCTAACGTCGAATAACTTCAGGATGCTCAAAAAGGCCTTCGTTTTCACCCGCCCACCCCAGCGCGCCAAGACGCGCCGTTCCACAGGCAAGGCCGCAGCGAGCGAAGAGGCGGGGAGGTACATACGAGCTTCGCTTGAACCGCTCGCTTCGATCACATGCGAGCGGATAAGTACCTTGCTTGCATACGTTGAGCCTCTGAGCGATGCGAGAACGCCGCTGGGAGACTTTTCAGCATCCTGTTAAACGGGGACGGGAATCGTGTCGACCAGGTCCTGGATGATCCGCTCAGCTTGCTCAAAGCTGCGCTGATGCAATCCCTGCGCGCGGGCCACCATAATGCGGTGAGACAACACGATGGGGGCCAGCTCCTTAATATCGTCGGGCAGACAATAGGTCCGACCACGGACGAGCGACAACGCTTTGGCAGCCCGACTCAACGCCAGCGCTCCTCTGGTACTCACCCCCAATGACAAGAGGTCGGACTGCCTGGAGCTCTGGACAATGGCCAAGAGATAGTCCGTAATGCTGTCCTCCATCAGAACGCGATCGACCTGTTCCTGGAGCAAAAGGACATCTTGCGCTGTCAGCAACGGTTGCAGCTCTTCGGCCGGGTGGAGCGATGGCTGTCGGTCGAGAACCTTTTTCTCTTCTTCCGGCGAGGGATAGCCGATGCGAAGCCGCATCAAGAATCGATCGAGCTGCGACTCAGGGAGTGGAAACGTCCCATGGTATTCGGCGGGATTCTGCGTGGCAATGACCATGAAGGGCTGATTCAAGGGATGGGTCTTATTGTCGAACGAAATCTGCGCTTCGCTCATCGCTTCCAACAGACTGCTTTGTGTTTTCGGCGTCGTTCGATTGATTTCATCCGCGAGCACGATGTTGGCGAAAATCGGACCCGGCATAAATTCAAAGGCCTGTTTCTGACGATTGAATATCGACACGCCCACGATATCGGACGGAAGGAGATCGCTCGTGAACTGAATGCGCTTGAAAGAGCAATCGAGCGAGCGAGCGAGACTATGGGCAAGCGTCGTTTTTCCGACCCCCGGTACGTCTTCGAGGAGGAGATGCCCGCGCGCCAGGAGCGCGACCAGGCTCATCTCGATCACCTGCGGCTTGCCCTTGATCACCCGCGCAATATTCTCCTGGATGGCTCGAATGATTTCCGTTGGATTCATGATGGGTTAAGGCGTGGGAGATCGCTGTAGACGCTGTAGAATGGCTTGGTGATCGGACACGGTCGAAGTCTAACAAAGGGTCTGGAAGCGGTCAATTATTCAAGCTTTTTGCGTCTCTGCCACTGCGGCATCAAGTCATGGAGGTTTGGATCAGGTGACGCAGGAACCAATGTGACGAGCCAGGGAGAAACTTCCTCGGTCATGGACGTGAACTTCCGCGCGGTGCTGCTCGCAGGAGTGCCAGGGAAGGTGGCGCCTCGGCTGATGCGGACATACCGAAAATGACCGGCCAGGCCATCTGTTAAGGGAGATGAATCTGACCGAAGATAGTGACGCCGAAGGGCTGCCAGGTCAGCCAAGTCAATTGACTCGCCGATCGGCAGACGGGCAAGAACATGATAGACCTCGCCGAAAATCGTGGGCAAATTGGTGGAGTTAAAGGGTTGGTCTGGTGGGCGATAGCGTGGCTCCTCCAGCAACTGCGCCAGAAGTTCCCAAAACACTTGCGCATCCACTGATCCCAGCACGCATAGGGAGCCGCGACGCGCGAGCAGGCTCAGGAGAGCAAGGGGTCCGACGATCTCAAACTTCCACGGTGGGAAGAGAAGGGCGCGGCCGGCATGCCGGACTTCGAGCGCTTGTTCTTTCCCGAAACGTGTCTGGTGAAACGCGCCTTTGCTCTGCTCCAGCTCGTTGCGAATGAGAGCCTCGGAGAGCCTGGTCGGCTCATAGGCAAAGGTCGGTGTGGCCGGCGCCCAACAGGTGGCGATGGCATATCGTGGAGCCAGCAGTTCTTGCCTATCCAGATCTCCCAGATCAAACATGTCTTGATTGCCGAAAAAAGAAAAGGACAGCCCCTCCGTCCGCTGCAACTTCTGCAGCCTCTCGGGATTCGCATGGAGCGGACCGCCCAATTGAGAACGGGGGTCGAGTCGGTCCAGGCAGTGGAGGCTGAACGGTCGTTGTTGTTGTTTGAGCTCAGAGCCATACAAATCGACCAACTCTTCAGCGAACGAGAGATCGCCGGCCCCGATGTCCAACACAGACGCCACGTCAATGCGGCGAAGGAGATCGAAAGGATTCTCCAGATTGCGCGCTGCTTCTTCGACCTTCTCACTCGATAGATGAGTCACAGGCCACTTCGCGGCGGCTGCGGGCACCAGCTCAAAAAAGACGGCAAGCGCGCGCAGGGCTTTGGCCGGAGGAAGGCCGGTAACGGACTTGAGGCCTTCTCCGTCCAGATCCTGAATGCGCCGTGCCGCGTCTTGTTCGAAGAGACGCAACAAGGGTTCTTTCACCGAAGCCGGAAGATCTTTGCTTCGAACAATGTCACACAGTCGCGCGATGGTGGAGGGAAAGGTGGTGCCTTCCAGCAATTTCCTTGACGCCTCCCATTGCTCAGGAAACTGACGCGCACGAAAACTTACGACGCGGCGGAATTCGCCGAGTGGGTCGGGGCTCATGAAAGTCTGATCGCCGTGTGTATAAGAGGGTGTCGATTGGAGTTCAAGGTGAGGAGCATAGTAATCTTCAAACTAAAGCGTCAAGCCCGCTTGTTCACGCTCATTCGGTATGGTAGGAGTGGTTTCATGCGAGTGCAAGTCTCGTCCGTCGACTCGCTGGGTTGGCGGTCCGACCGTCATGCTGGGCTTGCTCGTCGGTCTGCTGGCATTCCCGATGGGCTGTGCGGCTGAGCGCGATGGCAATCTGCGTTCCGTCGCCGAAGAGGGATGGAAGCCCTGGCAGATCCTTGAAACTGAAACCGGTCGTGTCATCCCGTTTTCCGAATTGATGAGCAATCTGAAGGGGTACGACATTGTCTATCTGGGAGAAGAACACCACAATCCCTATCATATCCAAGCAGCACTGAAAGTGCTGGATCAGCTGGTGACCGACGGCATTGAACCCACCATCGGGATGGAAATGTTTGGGTGGGACGGCCAGCAAGCGCTCGACGGCTACGTCGCGACCGCTCAGCCGGTCACTAACGAGTTTCTGGAACAGGTTCGCTGGAAACAAAATTGGGGCGGAGCATTTGAGGACTACGTCCCCTTGGTGACGTTTGCTCGCGACCGGCGCTTGTCCGTCCTGGCGATGAATCCACCGAAGCCCTTGATTCGTCGTGTCGTAAAACTGGGGCTTGACCAGGCCAGACAAGAGCCTGAATGGGCGTCATGGGGAATCCTACAGGAGACGATCGTCGACGATCCGGCGTACCGCGAGAGGATTGTCGATCAGTTGAAACGGTGCCACGGAGGAACGGAGGAACATTTCCGGACGATGTACGAGGCGTCGATGGTCCGGGACGAGGGCATGGCGAGAACGCTGGCCATCAGACAAGAGCAACTTCGCCGCGAGGACGGCGGCTCCCGTCGGATGATCGTGAGTTACACGGGAGGGGGCCATGTTCAATATAACCTCCCCGTGCCGAAGCGGGTCGCCAGACGCCTGGGAGACGACGTGAAACAGACCACGATTTACATGACGTCGTTTGAGTCTGGGAAAAGAGCTGATATCCAGGCTCTGATCCAGGAACCCATCGCAGACTATATTTGGCTGACACCCATGGGCAAGTCCAGTTCGGCCAAACCCTGCCGGTAGGACGATCTCAGAGCCTGACGCTTCAGACAGTCAAACAAAGCTACCAGGGCTGTTGAAAAACTATGTTGATGCCCGAAAATTTCGACATCATGGAGTTTCATAGACTTAATCTAATAGTCTGCAGGATGTTCAAAAAGGCCTTCCAGCAAGGCCGCAGCGAGCGAAGAGGCGAGGAGGTACATACCAAGCTTCGCTTGAACCGCTCGCTTCGATCACATGCGAGCGGATAAGCACCTTGCCATCGCCTTATCGTACGTTGAGCCTCTGAGCGATGCGAGAACGAAGCTGGAGGATTTTTTCAACATCCTGCTGGGGCAACACAAAACCGGTCACTGCTTGACAGGATTCAAGGCGCTCGGCACACTGGCCCTATCATGCTCAGTGGTGGCGCAAGAGATCTTCGCACGTAAATGCAAAAAAAAATCCCCTGCAGCGCTGAACGACTCGGCTTGCTCGATCCTCAAATGATCCAGGCCGTCTCGGATGCCTCGGCCTTTCAAATTGCCCATCAGTACTTGACCGGAAATCGCGTCCGTATCGTCGAGGCCGATGATTCCCAGATCACGTCCGCCGTCATCGGCAATTCCGGTCTGTACGAGCAGAATATCCGACTGAAAGACGGCCACCTCGTCTCGAAATGTTCCTGCACGCTTCCCGAAGAGCCGATGTGCCGCCATTGCATCGCGGTGCTGCTGGAATATCAGCGATGGGCCCAGCCCCGGCAATCACGAAAACCAAGACCTGCAAAGGAATCGGTCACGACGCCTCCGGTCGCTCCTTCGGATAATGGGAAAAAGACCCCCCTGCAATCGTTCACGTCCGAGGTCAAACTGAGCGAGATCATGGTCTTTTTGGAATGGCTGCAACCTGCGACGAAAGCGCTCGAAAGGCAAGAGCCGCTTCCCGATCCTCCCGCAGTCGGTCCCGGGTCGGTCTCGACGTGGATTCAAACGATTAGGAACCTTGAGGATCGGCGCAGGGAAAATGAAGAGGTCATGACGAGTCTCGAATCTCAGTTGAAAGAGCGTGAGACGGACGTTGGACATCTCACGCAACAACTCCAGACCTCGCTGAGAGAGAGCAATGCCGCACAGGCCGCGACACAGGAACTTCAACGCGAAGTGACCTCCTACAAGGAGGTGTTGACCAGAGTCAGCGAGTTGACGGCCGAAGTCGTACGGCATGCCGGGCAGATGCGGGCTGTGACGGGCGATATGCTTCAGAAAGGCTCTCAGCTCGATAAGCTTGTCGGCTCATTTAAGGATGTGGCTGAGGCACTCCAATCGACCGTCGCGCGGCCTCCCCACCGATAGCGCGTTAACCCCGCCCTACACCGATTCTCCCTCGACTTGATTCCTCTTGCGCCTTCCAACCGACGTTCAGTACAATACGCTCCACTTCTCGCGCGCGGATTTGGGAGGGGACAAAGATGACACGGTTACTTTCACGAACAGGGCTGTTCACGGGGATCTTGCTGGTTCAGGCTTTACCGGCGTTGGCAAACGCCCCAGAGGGGGGAGGGGCCCCGGACTACAGCGGAATCACCGGCCTATACTATACACTGATCGCAGTGATCCTTGCGTACGGCGTCTACGACACGTTTTTCAAGAAGTCGTAAGGAATAGCGCTTCGTTGACCCGCCTTAGGTCGGCTTGCCCTACACGTTGTGGGTTCTGATCGGGAACTCTCGCCTTCAACTCTGCTTGTGAGCAGCCGAGGGTCTGTGTACCCGCTCATTCAGCACTGGCTTGAGCACTTTGAGTACTTGCTCCACGATGACCTCGTAACCTTCCTTGGTTGGGTGAATACCGTCAGCCTGATTCAACGACGATGACCCGCCTACCCCTTCGAGGAAAAAGTGGATGAGGGGAAGCCGGCACTCTTTAGCCAGCATCTGGTACATAGCTTCGAAGCTTGCCGTGTAGTCCTGTCCATAATTCGGCGGCAACTTCATCCCCGCCAAGACAACTGTCGTACCGGCATCCTGTAATTGTCGGATGATCTGACGAAGATTGCTTTGTGCTTGATCGAGCGGAAGCCCTCGAAGTCCATCGTTCGCGCCCAGTTCGAGAATCACTAGATCAGGCTTATTGTTCAGGATCCAGGGGACGCGTCGAAGCCCCCCGGCCGTCGTGTCGCCGCTGACACCGGCGTTGATCACCCGATAGCGGTAGCCGAGGCTGTCCAGTCGGCGTTGAAGTTGAGCCGGGTAGGAGTCATCGGCCTGCACTCCAAGTCCGGCGGTGAGACTGTCACCAAACGCCACGATGCGGGGTCTATCGTCCGATGCTGAAGACGAGACCCCCCCCGACGCGGTCAGCCAAATAATCACCAAGAGGGCCGGCACAAGTATGTCATGAAATCGTTTCACGATAAGATGAAGCCATATTCGATCACTGACTCCGTACAGTATAATAACACTCCTGATCCTCTCATCTCGGAAGGCAGACAAGTTTATGATGATCAGCGTGAACAATGTTTCGATGGTCTTGGCGGCGGCAAGTCGCTCGGTCACGATTCTTGACCGCATCACCTTTGAAATTCCGGCAAAGCAGACTGTGGCCATTGTGGGGCCGTCTGGAAGTGGAAAGTCGACATTGCTTGGATTGATGGCCGGCCTCGATCGACCGACCACTGGGTCAATTCAGCTGGATGGAACAGACATCACGACCATGGGTGAGAACCGGATGGCTCGCTTCCGGCGTGAAAAGGTGGGCTATATCTTCCAATCGTTTCATCTCATCCCGACCCTTACGGCAATTGAGAACGTCGCCGTTCCACTGGAACTCAGCGGAGCGAGTCGGGCCGGTGAACGTGCGGCTGAATTGCTTGCGACAGTCGGGCTATCCGACCGTTTGGAGCACTATCCGGTGCAGTTATCCGGTGGTGAACAACAACGAGTCGCGGTGGCCCGGGCGTTTGCCTGTCGACCGCCTATCTTATTGGCGGATGAACCAACGGGGAACCTCGACAGTTCTACCGGCGCCCACGTCATTGAGTTGCTGCTCTCGCTCCACCGTGATTGTGGCACCACCCTCGTGCTTGTGACACACGACGCAGCGCTGGCCTCATCGATGCAGCGTGTCTTATCGCTCCGCGACGGACACCTGGAGTCCGACAGCATGCCTGCATCTTCGGAGTCTCTCAACGACTTCTTAGCGGCCTCGCCAAGTGCGGAACGGGCGCTCTCCGACGATCCGTTATCCTCAGATTCTTTCCCCATGTTCGGGTCATGACTTCCTTCATGTTCAACATGGCGTGGCGAGAGACACGGGCGGCATGGCGACACTTTTTCTATTTCTTGGTCTGTATTGCGATCGGCGTAGGCGCATTGACCGGGGTCTCTCTTTTCGGAGCGCAGGTAGAGCGAGCCGTGACTAAAGAAGCGCGCGGCCTTCTCGGGGGCGACCTTGAAATCCGGCTCTCTCGTCTGATCAGTCCCAAAGGCCAAGAAGTTCTTGACTCGTTGAGCGATCGTGGAGTTGCTTTCACCCATGTCAGCGAGCTCGTCGCGATGGCCGCGGGAGCTGGATCATCCGGGAGTGGACAGCCGACTCAGATCATTGAACTGAAGGCCGTTGAGCCTCAGTATCCGCTGTATGGCACTCTCCGATTGGAGCCACAGGGCGACTTAATAAACCTTCTTGGCCGGCAAACTCGCAGATGTCCTGACCGCCCTTGTTTTGGAGTGGTCGTGCAGGAGTCTCTTTTGATCCGAATGGGACTCACGGTGGGAGATCCACTCAGGATCGGACAAGGCCTGTTTATCATCACCGGCCAGGTCAGGACGGAACCGGATCGCATGGCCAACGCCTTCAGCCTTGGTCCTCGAGTCCTGATGTCACGAGAAGGGCTTCATGCGGCTGAGCTGATCAAGGTGGGCAGCAGGGTTCGTGAGCGATATTTACTGAAAATCCCGAGCAAGATGACGCATGAACCGCTGCTCTACGAGTTGAGAGAACAACTTGCGCCTGACTCTGCCCGCGTGTCGAGTTACCAAGACGCACAACCACAACTGAAACAGTCGCTGGAACAGCTGACCCGTTATTTGGGCTTGATCGGGTTGACGGCGCTGTTTGTAGGAGGTCTGGGGGTCGCCACATCGGTTCATGCCTTTGTGCGAGAAAAGTTGAATACGATCGCCATTTTGAAGACGGTCGGCGCAGAGTCCCCCACGATCATCCAGGCTTATGGATTACAGGCGATGATCCTTGGGCTGGTCGGAAGCCTGGTCGGCCTCATGATCGGTGTGCTGCTCCACCAAGGACTCCCGTGGATGATTGCTGCCCTGATGGCATCGGATCTTCTTGACCAGTTGGGATTCGCGAAGAATGGGATGGACCTTGCCCTCGCTCCTCTGGCGAAGGGGTTGGCATTGGGCATGCTGTCCACGCTGCTCTTTGCGCTGTGGCCGCTGTTGACGATCCGTGATGTCAAACCGGCTCGGATCTTCCGCCGTGAGATTGCCCCATTGACCCCAACGACAAACCATCCAACAGTGCCATGGTGGGCGGCTTGGCGTAAGATTGACAGGGCAAAAATCCTCGTAGGGGTAGGGGTCGGGTTGGGATTGGCGTTCTTGTCAGTATGGCAAGCTGGGTCTTGGAAAGTGGGACTGCTCTTCGTCCTGGCCTTTGCGACGGCGGTCCTGCTGTTGGGTGCGTCGGCTCGTGGGGTGCTCATGACCATGAAGAACTGGCCACGCCCTGCGGCTCTCGTCCTTCGTCAAGCGCTGGGCAATGTCGTACGCCCCGGTAGCCAGGCGGTGAGCATCACGATTGCGATCGGCATTGCCGTCATGGTCGTCACGACCGTGTCGCTCGTCGAGCGCTCGCTCCTTGAACAGATAGGCGACAATCGGCCGACCGACGCCCCGACGTTTTTCTTCATCGATATCCAACCCGATCAGGCAGAAGGGATGGCGGCTCTCCTGCGCCAACGGTCCAGTGATCCAAACCCTCGGTTGACACCGCTGGTGCGATCCCGGCTGTCAGCTCTGAAAGGTGAACCAATCAAGTTTGAGGCGATGTCCGAGGAGGAGGAGCAGAAGGAGAAAGCCGCCCAGAAGGAAGAACGACGGAAGAAGTGGTACCTGACACGTGAATACGTCGTGACGTTCCTCCAGGACCTTCCCAAAGACAACAAGATCGTGCAAGGCGAGTGGTGGAAACCCGAACAAGTCTTTACCAAACCGCTGATTTCGATTGAGGAGGATGCGGCGAAACAACTTGGTCTCATAGTCGGAGACACCATTGAGCTCGACATCCAAGGGGTACCCATCACCGGAGAGATCGGTAACATTCGGCAAGTGGAATGGGGGAACTTTTCCACGAACTTCTACATGATTGTTTCGCCTGGCGCCCTCGATGGAGCCCCACATACCTATGTGGCCACCGTTCGTGTCGCTCCGTCCGAAGAGTTGGCGTTACAGCAAGCGGTGGTTGCATTATTTCCCAATGTAACCGCCATCAACATGGGCGAGGTGTTCGACAGTTTTGCGCGAGTGCTTGATCGGCTGTCTCTCGCCATTCGTGCCGTGGCACTGTTCTGTGTCCTGTCCGGCGGTCTGGTGATGGCAGCGGCCCTAGCGGCAACGCGCTATCGTCGGTTGTACGAATCCGTCATTCTGAAAGCTCTGGGAGCGACCCGCAGCGTGATCGTGCTCTCGTTTGCGGCCGAGTACGCGTTGTTGGGGGCCTTGGGCGGCCTGCTTGGATGCGCATTGGCCGGCGCACTGTCCTGGGCCGTCCTATTGACGGTGTTTGACCTCTCCTGGAGTCTTCAACCAACCGTGCTGGCCATGGGTTTTACAGCGACGGTCACACTCACCATGCTGGTCGGGTTTCTCAGCACCTATCGGTTGCTCGGCCAACCACCGTTGACGGTGCTTCGCCACGAGTAAGGAAGCAATCCTCAAAGGCCGCGCGTATTTTCATTAGTCAGCCCTTGTGGTACGCCTGATTGATTGTCGTATATATGCAGGGCGAGGTAGAGAAGGCTGATCGGTTCTGGTTATGGCAGCGGTAGTGGCAGTGCCGCGCTAGGCTGATGGTAAGCGTTCAGACAACCAGACATCTATGATGCGTCGAATGCGGCGCTCATCACCTCGATGGAGTCGAGTGAAGCGCAAGCCAATCGCGCCATCGGCTAAGGAGCGCACAACTGCCTCCTCGATAGTAATCGGGAAGGAATCGTCAGAATACTGGAATTCCAGTTCCAGTCGCGAGCCGATCCTAATTGGAGCGGTGGAACGAATTCGGCATCCACGAATCGACAAATTATCAATCACGCCCTCATGCCCCACTCCGGAAGAGGTTGGGGATCGACGAGATTTAAACCAGACCGGGAAGGAGACCTCGACACGCTCGAAGCTACGACGGGGGTTGGCCGTGCGGCGCCCGAGGAACGTTCGAAAGCGATCGGCGCAGAGCTGGCACCGGAACGGATAAATCGTCAGACCGCTCAACAGAACGTCTGAAATGGATTTTCTGGCCGCGGGGCGGACCTTGCTCGCCCCGCAAGTCGGACAGTGGAGCTCAGACATCGGACTTTCCAAATACAGTGTAGATTAATTGTAACGAGGTGTGAGGACCGCTACAACCGGGGGCATATGCGTATCATGTTAATACGTACGTACAGTGAGCGGCTCCAGGATTTTCTTCTGAATCCTACCCCGGGATGAGGGTCTACGGTCGTACGCACCTCATGCTTCTCGCGAGCTGACAAGCACGGCCCGAATCGTGCCTCCTTCCCGTTCTCGGAACGAGACGGCTACACGGAGTTGTTCCAAGTACTGCTCCAGCGTTTTCCCGCCCAGATCGATCTTGCGCGAGGCAAAGAATCCGCGCACGTCCTGTTCGAGCTCGGGAGTTGCCAAGCCGACGATGCCTCCGCACATCCGCCTGAGGCCTTGCTTCGGGAACAAGCGATCCATATGATCCCAATTCGCTTTCACAAACTCCCACGTGAGTTCTCGGCCATACACATTCGTCAGCAGCGCTCCGACGATGAAGGGAGCATCTTGGGTGCGGATTTCGCCGTTGATCGTCCGAGCCAGCGTGCGCTTGAGTAACTCCTCGTGTCGAAATGAGGCCAATGAAAAAAGATACCGCCGTTCTTCCTGAGGGGTAGACGCTGTTCGATAGAGATCTAAGAATTCATCGTAACGCGCCTCATCTCCCGTATGGGCAAGAATGGCCACGAGAGCGGGCACGACATTCGAATCAACAACCGCCGGATCTTTCCGATAGCGGTCATACCGTTCCCCTGCTTGTTGTTGTATCGCGGTATCATTGCCGAGCTTCCCGAGAGCGCCAAGCAAGTCGCCTCGCAATTGCCGAACGAGATCCGATTCTCCTGGCCGCGGATCCCATCCGAGATCCGCCACCGCCGGTTTTACCCGGTCACGCACGAGGGTTTCGAGCGCAGCTCGATCTTCCGGTGCGATAAGCCTGTTCAAAAAGGAGAACGAGTCCAGCAACACCGCCCAGACGTTCTTGTCCCGCTCGTGCTTGAAATGGGCGGTGAGTCGGAGATACTCCTGAATCGGCGTGAGCCCGGCCACTGTCGTGGCCCACGCATCGCTGACGAGGCTGAACCGTTCGATGGCCGCCGAACGATCAAGCCCCTGATCGAGTAGTTGCTCTAGGAGCGGAGCCCGATGGCGGACACGATAAAACCCATGCCCTCCTTCGTTGACGAAGACGGAGGTGACCCCGGCCGGTATTCCGATAGTCGTCTCACGCCCTGTCAACAGAAGTCGGCGATGTTCTACGCGGTCCCCGATTGTCAGACGAATCTGGATCGGAATCTGCCACAGTTGCTCTAACACCGGCTCTTGCTTGAGATACGTAAATCGCTGCTGCGAGAGCCGCAATTCTTGGCCACGCATTTCTGCCGTCACCAATGGAAATCCGGGTTGAAATACCCAGCCGTTCATCAGCTCCGGCACCGGTTGCCTGGCGACCGTGCCAAGGGCCGTCCACAGATCGCTCGTATCGGCATTAGCGTAGGCATGGGTGCGAAGGTACTGTCGCACACCGTCACGGAAGACGGTCGGTCCGATATATTGCTCCAGCATCCGAAGGACCGACGCTCCTTTTTCATAGGTCAAGATGTCGAACATGGCATCGGCATCCTTGGGGGCAAGAACTGGGTATTCGATGGGCCTGGTACTCACCAGCCCATCGACTGAGAACGCCGCGGCTCGCGCCACGCTGAAGCTTTCCCAACGTTTCCATTCCGGTTTCCAGGCGTCGACGGCCAGCATCTCCATGAAGGTGGCGAACGCCTCGTTCAACCAAAGCCCGTTCCACCACGACATGGTGACTAAGTCGCCGAACCACATGTGGGCGTTTTCATGGGCCACCACATCAGCGACCCGCTCAAGCTCGGCATGGCTACCGGTGCGTTGATCGACGAGCAACGCCGTTTCACGGAACGTGATCGCCCCAAGATTCTCCATCGCGCCCGAGGCAAAATCCGGGATCGCCACAAGGTCCAGTTTGTCTCCTGGATAGGGAATGCCGTAGTAGTCCTCAAAGAATTTCAGAGACGCCACGGCAATATCTTGTCCGAACGGCGTGAGCAGTTGTTTCCCCGGGACGGTCCAGAGACGAAGGGGTGTCTTGCCGACGAAAACCGGCTTCGATGCTTCCAATTGTCCTACGATGAATACCACAAGGTAGGTGGACATCTTGATGGTGTCTGCAAACCGTACCAGTTTCTTGTTGCTCTCCACAGACTCCGATATGACCGACGTGTTTGAGATCGCCGTGAGATGAGGATCGATCACGAGCGTGGCCGCGAAGACCGCCTTGAAGTCCGGTTCATCCCAACAGGGGAAGGCTCGCCGCGCATCCGTGGCCTCGAACTGCGTCGCAGCAAGAGTCTGCGTCGTTCCTGAGGAGTCCTTATACGTGCTGCGATAAAACCCACGGAGTTGGTCGTTGAGTTTTCCTTGAAAGGACAGATGGAGTCGCCATTCATCCGGTGTGAGGGATTCTCGAAGGGACAATCTGGCTCGTTCAATCGATGGTTCCAACTCGACGGAGGCTTCGAATCGCTCGCCTCTCGGTCCTTCAAGGAGGGCTGATGTAACAAGAAGATCGACCGCATTCAACAAGATGCTCCGTGTCGTCTGTTTGACCGTGATCGCGATCGTCACCTGGCCTGTAAATGTTGCGCCCGTGAGATCAGGTTCAAGCCGGAGGTCATAGCGTGTTGGGATCACGTGTCGCGGAAGCCGATACGGATCCCGGCTGCCTAGAATTTCATCAATATTCATTTCTTCACCTTTTGGCCTGATCGTCGTAGCTGCGGCACTAGACGACTCTGATGGAGTGTAGAAGGCATAGGCTATTGGAAGTGTCAGAAGGAAGCGGACCCGTCGGCCGAGTTGCAACAGAATTTCTCGCCTGCTGAACGAGTGCTCACTTCCTCGGGACATGGAGGGTGTGAACGCCTTGGGGCGTACCGACGATCAAGACGTTGGTCCGGCCGACAAAGAGTCCCGTCTCCACGACGCCGGGGATGAGATTCAGTGCTGTTTCCAGTTCACTCGGCCGATCGATGCGGTCGATATGGACATCAGCGATAAAGTGACCAGCCTCGGTCTTAAACGGAGTCCCGTTGCGCTCTCGCTAAGCACCACACGGCTTTTTGTGAGCGCTTCAATTTCGTCGTGACGGTACTGCCCCAGCCAAACGGGATGACTTCGATAGGGTAGTGGAAAGGATCCTCCGAGCACCGATACTTGTTTGGTGTGATCGATCATCACAATGAACTGCTTGGCAGACGCTGCGACGATCTTTTCTTTTAAGAGCGCGCCACCTCCGCCTTTAATGAGATTGAAATTGGGATCCACTTGATCGGCTCCATCGAAAGCCACATCGATCTCCCAGCGATTGTGCGTATCGATGAGAGGAATCCCGTACTGTCCGGCGAGCGCGGCGGTTTCTTGCGAGGTCGGCACCCCTCGCAGCTTCATTCCTGCGCGGACTTTTTCCCCAAGCGCGATCACCATATGTTTGGCCGTGGACCCTGTCCCAAGTCCGACAACCATGCCGTCTCGGACGAATTCCACGGCTCCTAGGGCGGCAGATTTTTTGAGCTCATCCAGATCTTGGAAGGTCATGGTCTAGCGGAGAGAGCCCCTGCGACGGATGCCGCACCAAGCAGAGCGGTTTGCTGATTCATGACGACTTTCACAGGTATCTGACTCATCAAGCGCTTGTACCGACCTTTATTCGTAAAGGCTTTCATGAAGGTCCCATCCCGCAGTTTCGCGATGAGCTTGGGCGCAATCCCGCCGCCCACGTACACCCCATCGAGGGACAATGCTTTCAATGCCAGGTTCCCGGCTTCCGCCCCATAAATCGAGGCAAAGAGTTCCAACGCTTGCTTGGCGATCTCGGCTTGACCTTGCAGTCCGGCTTGGGAAATTTCCGCGGCCGGATTGCCGGCCTTGATTTTTTCCGCAAGCCAGGTCGGCTCATTCTTCTTGGTGTCGCGCAAGAATTCGTAGATCGCATGGAGACCTGGGCCGGATAGAATCCGCTCATAACTCACATGGAGATACTGACTCCGTAGATAGCGAAGCAATTCGATTTCTTGATCATTGTTGGGCGCAAAATCCGTATGGCCTCCTTCAGACGGCATGGGACGGTATGTTTTGCCATCCCAAAATAAGATACCTTCACCCAATCCTGTGCCGGCGGCAACGAGCGCCAATGCTTGCCGTTTGTTCGGGGGATTGCCTGCATTCAGCACTTCCAGCTCGTCCGGCCGCAGCCACAGAAGACCATAGGCGGTTGCTTCCAGATCATTGAGCAACTGCGCACGCGGAATATTGAACTGTTTGGCGATGGTCCGGCCGTCGATAACCCAGGGGAGATTCGTCGTTTGACAACGATTGTCGATAACGGGTCCTGCGACTCCAAAACAGGCCGCCGTCAGCTTCACCGGTTCAGTTGGTGGGGTGGCAAGTTCATCGCTTTGGGGTTTTTCTTCGCTTTCCAGCGAGGCGATCGGAGATGACTCTTTCGACGGTGTAAGGAACTCGACGAGAATGTCTTCGAGCGATTGGTAATCCCCACTCGGAAAACTCTCCAGACGCAATGGTTCCACTCGTTCGGTGGTCCAGTCATAGAGCGCTAGGTTGGTTTTTGTTCCTCCGATGTCTCCCGCGAGAATCATGTCTCTCCTCGATGTGACGGTCTCTTCTTCAGTTGTTGTGCGGCCGAGTGATCAAGCATCCACACGAGTCCCCCTGATTCCGGTGATATCCTCGCTGCAGGCAAGGAACGATCTGCCTCGGATTCAGACTCGATGACCCGGCGGACCATCTCTGCTTTACCCGAGCCGGTCACTAGGAACAGTACCACAGCAGCATGATTCAGCACACCTAGGGTCAATGTCAGGCGAGACCTGACGCCTGTGGGAGCGTGACCGACCGTGACTATCCTCTTGTCTTCCTGTAAGGCTATTGTTCCAGGAAAGAGCGATGCCGTATGTCCATCGTCGCCGAGGCCCAGCAAGGCAAGGTCAATGGACGGCACTCTTGGTGGAGGACTGTTGGTCAGTCTGCGAATAGTCTCCTCGTACTCCCGAGCAGCGGCCGCTGGATCTTCATACTCGCCTTTCATCCGGTAAATATGATCCGGGTGAACGTTGAGGGGTTGAAACAGCGAGGTGTGAGCCATCTTGAAATTGCTTTCGGGATGGTCCGGCGGCGTGCAGCGTTCGTCACCGAACAAGAAAACAATACGTGACCAATCGAGCCGCGCCTTCCACTCGGGAGTAGCCAGGACCTGGTAGAGCGTCTTGGGTGTGGATCCTCCGGAGAGGGCCATGATGAATCGGCCGTTGGACCGAATGGCTTGTTCACCGATGAAAACGATGAAGGCTGCGGCATCCTGCGCCCATTCCTGAACGTTGCCCGCGATGTGGATTTCTGGGATGACGGAGCATATCAGCGACGAGTGATCTTCCGGTGTTTCGTTGAGGCTGTACGACGTCCGGATGATGCCGTCCCTGTCAACGCCGCCGTGATGGCATTCACCGTGGCGGCTTGATCACGGCCTAATTGAACACGAACAGCGTCACGATGATGTGCTCTGAGTGATTCGATATCACCGGTGGCCTGTGCTTTCGCCAATGTTCCAAACGAGAACGGCTTTCCGGGAATCGGCATGTCGGGCTCCATCCGGTCCACTAATTCCAGGAAGACACCGGTATTGGGACCGCCCTTGTGGAGTTGTCCGGTTGAATGGAGATAGCGTGGCCCGTACCCAAAAGTCGTCGCAACGCAGTGCTTCGACATGAGGGCTCGGCGGAGACGACCTACGGATGCTTCGAGTGGACGCGACGGAGTCGTGTACCCAAGTACGGACAGGTACGTTCCAGGCTGCAGCAGACGAGACAGATGTTGCGCGGCTTCTCGGGGATTGTTGCTTACCTGCTCCGGGAGTCGCCCTGTCGATTGGAAGGTGTCGGGGACTCGATTTGTGTTGTCTTTGCTCTCCTGGACATTCGGTTGGTCGAACGGATGAATGCCGAGTACGTGTCCGGCGATTGCCGTCGCAAACTCCCACCGGAAGAATTCAGCGCCCACATCATAGCGATCACGTAGGTCGAACTGGAGAACCGGTTGTTCAGCCTTGACGAGCGCTTGGACCGCGTGATCGAGCGTCTGGTTCTTCTCTCCTTTGAGCTTGAGATAGACGAAGAATCGGTCGGTTCCATAGTCGCGTGGCCTCAGAACAGGTTCCTGTGCGATGGGGATGAGGCCTGTGCCCTCTTTGCCCGTACTTTCAGCGAGTAGTTGCTCGACCCAGAGCCCGAACGTCGAGAGAGACGGTGACGCAATGACCGTCACCTTATCACGTCCAGTCTTGGCAAGGCTGGCCATGGCTGCGCCCAGATACGCACCTGGATTAGCCGCGACATCTTTCTGCAGCCGGCATCGCTCCGCCATGCCGGCTGCCCGGACCAAGAGCTTGGCAATATCGATGCCAAGGAGCGCGGCAGGAACAAGACCGAACAGAGAGAGCACGCTATACCGCCCGCCGATATCAGCTGGGTTGGTAAAGATCTCTCCAAATCCATAGTCCTGCGCCATCTTTTCCAAGCCGGTACCAGGGTCGGTGATGGCGACAAACTGCTTTCCTCCATGATTCCCCTTGGCCTTCGTCACCAGATTCCAAAAGTGTGCGAAGAGCGACATGACTTCGATCGTGCCCCCGGACTTGCTGGCCACAAGAAAGAGTGTCCGCGATGGTGCAATAGCCTTCGTGACCTGCCGAACCCAGCCGGGAATGGTCGAGTCAAGGACCCACAGACGCGGGAAGCCCTTCTGAGATCCAAACAGGGTACGGAAAACCTCCGGCCCAAGACTGCTGCCCCCCATCCCAACAGCACGACATCTTTGATGTTCAGACCCTTAGCCGCCACGACGCAGCGTTGCAGTTGTCCCAGCCGTTGGCGCATCTGGTCCTGCACCGTCAACCAGCCTAGACGCTCGGCAATCTCCTTGGGATTCGGCTTCCAGAGTCGATGATCCTTCGACCACAGCCGATCAATGACCTGAGCCTGACTCAGAGCATCGAGAGCCGGATTGACGACGGATTGGAACAATGATGGAAGCTTGTCACTCTATCGCATAGACCTAGGCCTCCCTCTTCAGCGAAATGCCTGTGGTGGAGCTGGTGGACGATCTCTTCACATCTTATGAATCCGGTGTAGAAAAGGCAACAGTGACTCAATTCTGCGCTTCCTATTTGTCGGTGGGCCGACGAATGACTAACGCCATGCCATCGACGAGAGACCAGGCCAAGGATTGTGCGTGGTCGACCGACAAGGTTAATTTTAGATAGGAATTGGGTGCGGATGATGGGTCAGCGAAAAGGCTCCCAGTCCAGTTCTTCACATTGCGCCACCCCGCTTTTCCTAGCAGAAGCGCACTTTGGAAGAGATTGTCACTTGCGATCGACGGAACCACCGTGACGCTCAGAGAGGGCGTGAAAGACAACACGTAGTCGGCCGGCATATCAGCAATGGAGATGGGTTCCTGCTCGACTCCTGCCCCCGGTTCGATCTTTCGTCTCACGACCGAGGGTCGTGCAGCCAATCGGTGAGTCCCTTTCAGATCTTCCCGTGACCCGGCAGACCAGGTCACGATGGGAATTTGATGGAGGCCGATTCCGCGACCTTTAATGTGAATCGTGCTCGTGCCCAAATCAATCAGCAGATAGGTGTGCGGGCGCGCCGCCAGCTTCAGTTCTTCCTCGAGGACGCGAGCTGCCTCTTTCAGTTCATTGAGGTTGTTATGATTCAGGTCGGGAAAGGCTTCAATATCCTTTCCCCAACTGGGTGTGGTGAAGGCTAGCAGAAGAAGAATGGCGCAGAGGTTCATGGGTAATATCTGCGCGCTCTTTGAGGGATCAAAAGATCATGATCGGTGTCCCGACTCGAGCGAGCTTGTAGACACCTTTAAGATCGTTGTCATTGAGCCTGATGCATCCATGCGTCACATTTTTTCCCAACAAACGAGTATAGAGCGTCCCATGGATGAAATAGCCTTTGCCGAATCCCAATGCATATTCACCGAGGACTCCCTGCTCGGCACGGTCGGCGGTATTTTGCGGCACCGCGAGTCCTTCTTCGATGAATGCCCAATCTGGTTTGATCCACGTGGGATTGGTCAATTTCGACTTGACGAGAAATTCTCCTCGTGGCGTATCGAAAACCCACTGATTGTTTCCTTCGCCGGGCTTGTCAAGAATGGTTCCGCTGCCGGTCGAAGCAATCGCATCGAGGACCACTTCCTCTTGGTGCTTCACATAGAGTCGGTTCCTGGCCGTATCGACCAAGATGTAGGGCTGATTCGGCGTGAGTTGGGACAGCTGCTTGGAGAGCGCCTTATACCGGGCTTGCAATGTACGAAGGCCGGCTTTGTCCTGGACGGCGGGCTGGTGAACCACTTGGGAATCTTCGGGCGCGACGCGATTGGTAGTCGGAGCACTCACGACCAGCAGTAGAAGTAAGATGCTCACTGAAGTTGCAAGAAAGAATCGACCCATCGGTCCACGCTCAGATTTCGTCTCTACGCTGGGCGAGCTCAGATAAGGCCAGGGCCACCGCGTTCTCTCTCGTCAAAGCACCGACGATCGTGACCGGTGTCCCGACGGAGACGCCCTCGTAGAGCACAGCCATATTCGGATTCTCGAGCATGACGCACCCCAGCGTCTGGGCCAACAGTTCATTGTCGGCTCCATGGATCTCGATTTGGCCCCCAATGCCTTTGGCCAAACCGATCCTTCCCGACTTCTTCGCAACGTAGAATCGCCGACGGTCTTCAGCATTGGGATAATCCAAAGCGAGGGCGCGGTAGAATTGGGTCTGCCCTTGACCCCGCTTGTCCGTCACACGATACCGACCTTCCGGTGTCGCTCCATCCCCCTGGAACTGTTTTTCCAGCATACCGTTGAACCCCAACCGGACGGGATATGATAGCAGCTTTCGCCCTCCCTTGTAGAGCGTCAACTCTCGGTCGGCCTTGCTCACCACGATGGCCGTTGATTGGTGGATTCTCGACCAGTCGATGGTCTGCTTGGCCAAGGTCTGCCAATAGGCGATCCGGCTCTCGTCGGCATATCGTCCCAATTCTTGGTTGAGTAATGACGTCTGGGCCTTGAGGGCATGATCCGCTTTCTCTGCCGCCTGCATGGCTCGTGGGAAGTCTTTTTGCTCGAAGAAGGAACGGGCCTGCTTAACAAGCATATCCGTTTGAACGACTTTTTGTCCTAAGAGGATACGCCCATCGATCGATTCGACCGTGGAGATAATCGTATGATGCTGTTCTTCAAGGCGAGTCACCTTGGCCTGCGCCGCGCGGTGCTGCGAGGCTTGTCGCTCGTGCAGCTGGGAGACGGTACTCTCGCCCATGATGTACAGCCGGCGGAGTTCATTCTCAAGATCGCTCGATTCCCATGGCCATCGGATCAGATCATCGTCCAATTGGACGCGCGCTTTCAGAGAGACCCACTGGCGAACGAACTGCCCGTACTCCTCGGGCGCAGCTTCCGAAGCCCGCAATGCGATCAAATCTTGATCAATGGCCTCAAGGGCTACGAGGAGGTCCGGCGGAACGGCTTGAACGCACCCGATCAAGCAGAGGACGCAGATGATCGTGGCAAGCGTCTTATGAATTCGGTCACGCGCCATGCCGTGCATTACTTTCTCTTTGCGGGTTTTCCTTTTCCCACCTTTGCGAGGGCGTTCTGTATCTCGGCTGACACGCCTTGACTCATGTCGTGAATAGCCTTCGCCTGGCTTTGCGCAGCGGGATAATCTTCTTTGTCGATCGAAGCCTGAACCTGTTTCAGTAACGACTTCAGCCCTTCCACGTCGTTCTTGATGGCCTCCACTGCCGCGCGATCTTTTCCGACCGGTGCCTTGGCGACTAAATCTTGCGTCGCTTTCACTGCCTCTTCAGCGACTTGTTGAGCTTGCAAGGCTGCCGCCTTGGCTTCTTCCCTTTTTTGAGCCGCATCCGACTTGATCCGCTCGCTATCGGCTTTGGCGGAGGCAGACAGTTGTTGGGCCTTGCCGTAGTCTCGAAACAGTGTGAACTTTCCATCCTGATCGGCGACTTCTTTCCGTAATGTGGCAAGAGTACCTTCCAGCTTGGCATACTCATCAGCGCTATAGGTTGCCGCGCCGCTTTCCTGCGCATCTTTGAGAGCCTTTTCCGCCTCCTGGATCTGTTGGGTGGGAGGCTCCGCACATCCAGCGATCACAACGAGAGTCAAGGCAAGAGAGACAAGGGATGCTTTTCTCAGCATACGAAGAATCCTCCTTACAGGTTCTATTTACAGACTTTGGTCAATCCAGCTCTTCTTCATCTAGTGCAGCAGTCTATGATCTGCAGCCGGTGCTACTCTTCAAAAACCAAAAAAGCATAAAGACCATTTCCAGCTAGATTCGCCAGCTTAACAGACTAAGACCTTCAGGCATAACTAACACCGCTAAAATACGCAGCAAGCTCGGTGCCACCGATAATCGTCGTTGTCGGAGAAAGATTCAATCTATTTTACATATTTATGATGAGTTTGACGATCTCTGGGCACTAGATTTTGTGGCGTTCTGGTGGAAAGAAGCAAAAGCGCCTCAACGGGACTGAAGTTGGACATCCCGAACAAGGATCTCATGGCCGGAGGCAGGATGAAATTGACAGGCCCAAGCGCCTCCCCTATAATTCGCCGTTCATTTGAACTCATTATTCAAAGCAAGGGAATGGAAAGGGGACGTATGTCTTTCACATTTCAACAACCGTCTAACTTGAAAAAGAAGCGTGAGCATGGATTTAGAAAGCGCATGAGCACCAAGAACGGACGCAAGGTGCTGGCCCGCCGGAGGGCTAAGGGACGAGCTCGATTGACTGTCTAGACACATCGTGTCGGATCAGTAGGTGTTCTTCGGGTCGCTCTCCAAATTTCTCGCGTTGCTGTTGAGCGTGCGTTCACCTACCAGCCGGCGTCTTCTCCGGGACCATGAACGGATGGGATGCGGCGAAGAAACACCCTCCTTTTCCAATGATACCGAAAGCGCAAGGTCGAGATGTCGTTTTTTTGCGCCGCAGCCGGGACATTCAGATCGTCAAACATCATGGTCGCCGAATTTCGACCGCCCTCTTCAATCTCTTGGCGTATAAGATGGACGATGCCCCGAGCCGTGTGGGAATTATCGTGGGGAAGCGATTTGGGAATGCGGTCAGACGCAATCGGGCCAAACGAGTCTTTCGTGAACTGGTGAGGCAATTTCATCCGGACTTGGTTCCGGGGCGGGGACTTCTCGTGTTTCCTAAGCGAGACGCGCTATTGCAATCCCGGGAGGGGTTGATCCAAGCTTGGAGGGCGTCGCTTGAGCGCCTGCACCTTCTTCGTCCGAGGGCATATTGATATGCAATCGCTGTGTCTGTGGCTGATTCGAGGATACCGCATGATGATTTCCCCTTTGTACGGTCGTACATGCCGATTCGACCCCAGTTGTTCGCAATATGCCTCGGATGCAATCATGAAATACGGAACGTTGCAGGGGCTCGGCTTAGCCATCCTCCGGCTTATGAAATGTCACCCCTTCCATCCCGGGGGAGAAGACCCGGTCAAATAGCGACGAATCCATCTATTTAACGAAAGTATAGTCTCTTCATGGAAAAGCGAGTCATTGTGTTCTTGGTGCTCTCCCTTGCGATTATCTTTGGGTACGAGTACCTCCTCAAAGAGCTGGGCCTGCTTCCTGAACCGACCATCTCGGAACCGGCTGATTCTTCCACGAGCGATGCGTCATCCCCTTCGAATGCAACCCCAGGGCCTCCAACCTCAACCGCTCCCGCGACCAAGGAGACAGTACCGCCAAAACCATCGGGGAGCGAGGTTCGGGCTCAAGAGCCACGTGGAGAACCTTCCGCAGAATTCATCGAGGTAGAAACGGATCTCTATCGGGCTAAGTTCACGACCCGTGGAGCCGCGCTGACCAGCTGGGAACTCAAACGCTATCGCAGCAGTTCTGACGGAAAGTCCGCGGTGCAACTCGTGCGACAAAGCGGCAAATTTGCCGAGCCCTTGACGATCATGGCAGATGACGCCTCTCATTCAAAGGAATTAAGCGAAGGAATCTACAGGGTTAATAAGGACTTCACGACCTTGGACCAGAGCCACCCCACCGGCCATATGATCTTCTATTACGCGAATCCAGCGACTGGCCTACGCTTGGAAAAACAACTGACCTTTCACGCCGATAGCTATGTCGTGGACATCGCGTTGAGATCCAGCGGACTCACAGGGGCGGTAAAAGTCGGATTGGGGACGAATTTTGGGGTTGTGGATTGGGGAGAAGGATTCATCGGTTCGGTCGGAGCGGCATCCCTCATTGACGATAAGATTGAAAATGATATGCCGGAATCCGAGACTGAGCGCAAGGGCTCCCTCAAATGGACGGCCTTGCATGATAAGTATTTCATTTCTGCGCTTATTCCAAAGACTGCTGCGTCCGCTTTGCCTAAGAAACAAGGGGACAAGCTCGTTTCCACGGCGGCTCGTTTGGCCGTCGATTCCTCCGAGGCCCCTCTCAAACTCCAGCTGTTCGCCGGTCCCAAAGAGTATGACACGCTTCAGAGTTTGCAAATTAGGCTCGAAGATACCATCGATTTCGGTTGGTTTCTTTTCGGGAGCTGGGACATGGTCAGGGCCGTGGCCAAGCCCATCTTCTACGTGCTGCGTTATATCAATGACTATACGCACAATTATGGACTGACGATCATCCTCCTGACCGTGATCATCAAGCTCCTGTTTGTACCCCTGCAATATAAGAGTTACTCATCCATGAAGAAGATGCAGGGCATCCAGCCGAAGGTCGCTGCCGTCCAGGAAAAATTTAAGGACGATCGCGAGCGCTTGAACAAGGAGCTCATCAAGCTCTACCGGGATCATAAGGTCAATCCCGTGGGCGGCTGTCTCCCTATGTTATTGCAGATGCCCGTGTTCGTATCGCTGTTCAATATTCTGTATATGACGATCGATTTACGCCAAGCCCCGTTGGGGTTGTGGATTAGCGATCTATCGGTTCAGGATCCCTACTACATTCTGCCGATCATCATGGGAATCAGCATGGTGGTCATGCAAAAGATCCAACCGACGACCATGGATCCGACTCAGGCGAAAGTCATGCTGATGCTTCCTGTGGTCATGACATTCCTGTTCATTAATTTTCCGGCCGGCCTCGTGTTGTATTGGTTGACCAATAACGTGCTCACCATCGTGCAACAGTTCGTCACGGATCGCTTTTTCTTTCGACCTCTCACCATAGCACCGACTACGGACGAACCAGGTGGCAAGAAATGATGCTCGGTCAGTTTCGCTCGAGGTGACTGGTCCTCCCGAACGTGTGTGAACATGCCGACCGTTGGAACGCCCGAGGATACGATTTGTGCCATTGCCACTCCTGCCGGTGAGGGAGGTATTGGGATCGTTCGGATAAGCGGGCCGCATGCCGTTGACATCGCGAGCCACATTGTTCGGTTGCGCTCCAAGCAGTCGCTTCATACCGTCGCTTCTCACAAGCTGCATTTGGCCGATATTCTCTTTCCGCCTGTTCCTTCAATCGGGAGCCATTCTGCCTCCAAGGCAAGTCCGTTGACTGAGCAGATCGTCGACGAAGGTCTGGTGGTCTATATGAAGGCCCCTCGATCGTTTACCGCGGAGGACGTGGTTGAGATCCATTGCCATGGAAGCGGGTTAGTTCTGCAACGTGTCTGTGAGGCCTGCGTTGCTGCCGGAGCTCGTCTCGCACAGGCAGGGGAGTTTACTAAACGGGCCTTCTTGAACGGCCGCCTGGATTTGTCTCAGGCGGAAGCTGTGCTCGACACCATCAGGGCCAAGTCAGAAGACGGCCTCAAATTGGCACAGCGCCAACTCCGCGGCGAACTTGGACGGACAGTGAACCGGCTGCGTACCGGTCTCGTAGGCCTGTTGGCCCACCTAGAAGCCGGAATCGACTTCGCGGAGGAAGATATAGCGTTCGTTGGGCGCGATGAAATGATCGTCAGTTTACAAGAAGCGCTGGATCAGATTCGGGAGATGTTGACGACCGCTGAGACTGGACGCGCCCTGCGCGATGGAGTCCGCGTGGTGATCGCCGGGGAGCCCAATGTCGGCAAGTCCAGTTTGCTGAACAGTTTACTCCGTGAGAACCGAGCGATTGTGACCGACATTCCCGGCACGACTCGAGACATTATTGAAGAGTCGGCCGTCTGGAACGGCCTGCGAGTCACGTTGGTCGACACCGCTGGGCTGCGCGAGACAACCGACATCGTCGAACTGGAAGGCATCTGCCGGTCCAAAGAGGCTCAGGACCAGGCAGATATCGTTCTGCATGTCCTGAATGGCGCTCAACCGACAAAAATTGACCTGAGGAATGTCCATGTTCCATCGCTTGGTCACGAACAGTTGCTTGTCGTCAATAAGATCGATTTAATCGACGTTGCATCGGTACAACCGCTGTCCGATGCACTTCGCGCCCGCACAGGGTGCAAGGTACTTCCCATTTCTGTTCGAACCGGCGAAGGACTGGAGTCGTTGAAGTCCGTTATTCACGCACAATTTGTGAAGCCGTCCTTTGAACCCAGCGAAGGGGTCGTGGTCACTCATGTTCGGCATCGCGTGGCGCTCGAGCGGGCCGAGATATCACTCAGAGAGTCACTGGCCTCGATCGAACAAGGCCTAGAGCCCGAGTTTGTGGCGGTCGATCTCCGAGGTGCAGCTGATGCGCTGGGCGAGATTGTCGGGGCAATTACGTCTGACGAGGTTTTGGACCACGTGTTTTCCGAGTTTTGTATCGGCAAATAAAGGAACCGGTGGCTACAGCATTTGACGTCATCGTCGTGGGGGGCGGTCATGCCGGCTGCGAAGCAGCGCTGGCTGCGGCACGCATGGGGGCGAACACTTTGCTGTTGACGATGGAGGTGGGGCGAATCGCACAAATGTCGTGCAATCCGGCAGTCGGTGGGATCGCCAAGGGACACCTCGTGAAGGAAATCGACGCGCTCGGCGGTGAGATGGGGCGGAACACGGATCGCTCCGGGATTCAGTTTAGATTCATCAACACGAGCAAAGGACCGGCGGTGCGGGCGTTGCGCGCCCAATGCGACAAATCGCTGTATCGCATGGCGATGCAGGAAACTCTCGCCTCACAGGAGCACCTGAGCCTGACAGAAGGAGTCGTGGATCGACTGCTCGTGACCGGAGGCACGATAACCGGGATTGTGACGGGTTCAGGCGAGAGGATCAAAGCCACGTCCGTCATACTGACATCGGGTACTTTTCTTAAGGGTCTTATCCATATCGGGCTCAACCATTTCCCGGCCGGGCGTGCGGGAGAAGCCTCAGCCGAACACCTTTCCGACTGCATGCGGGATCTCGGATTTGAGGTCGGACGGCTTAAGACCGGGACTCCTCCTCGATTGGACAAGGCTACGATTGATTTCTCGATGATGATTCCTCAGCCCGGTGATGCTCCTCCTCCTCCTTTCTCATATCGCACCCAACGCATCACGACCAGACAAGTTCTCTGTCACTTGACCTATACCAGCCGAGAAACGCACGACATCATTCAAAAGAATCTCGACCGCTCCCCCCTGTACAGCGGCATCATTGAATCTATCGGACCTCGGTACTGTCCTTCCATCGAGGATAAGGTCGTGCGTTTTGCAGAGAAGGAACGTCACCAGATTTTTATTGAGCCAGAGGGCCTCGACTCGATCGAATTTTACCCGAACGGTATCTCAACCAGCCTGCCGGTTGATGTACAGACCGCCATGCTGAAAACAATCCCTGGATTAGAGCAGGCCAAAATGCTCAAACCTGGTTATGCGATTGAGTACGATTATTTCCCCCCTCGTCAACTTTACCGAACACTTGAAACAAAACAGGTCGCAGGCCTCTATCACGCTGGACAAATTAACGGGACTTCTGGGTATGAAGAAGCGGCGGCGCAGGGCTTAGTTGCCGGTATTAATGCCGTTCTGAAGTTGCGAGAGAGGCCTCCTCTTATCCTAGACCGATCCCAAGCCTATATCGGGGTACTCATCGATGATCTCATTACGAAAGATGCCTACGAACCGTATCGAATGTTCACGTCGAGAGCAGAGTACCGATTGCTTCTCCGCCACAACAACGCTGACCTTCGACTCATGCAGGCTGGACGCGACGTTGGTCTGATTCCCGATGAAGCATACGAGAGATTTTTGCGGAAGAAACATCTGATCGAGAAAGAGATCGAGCACTTGACTACGGCCAGACCACCATTCACCGAAGAAATCAGGTTGCAGACCAAAGGCACGTATCTCGAAAATGCCTCGCCTGCCATGACCATGGCGCAGCTTCTTCGCCGGCAGGAATCGAGCTATCAAGAACTCTTAAGAGTTTTTGGAATGCCCGTCATTGCGGAGGATGAAATTGGTGAAGAAATCGAGCTGCAGATCAAGTACGAAGGCTATGTACGTCGGCAGATTCAGCAAGTGGAGAAATTCAAGAAACTTGAGCAAAAATTGATTCCTCACACGTTCAATTACAATTTGGTTTCAGGATTTTCCAGGGAAGTTCGAGAGAAGTTCAACAGGGTAAGACCGGAGACAGTGGGTCAGGCATCGAGAATATCCGGCGTGACTCCAGCTGCTATATCTTTGCTTCTGGTTGCGATAGAAAAGAACAGACGCCAACTCCCTCCTACTCGACAAGTCGTTTCGTAAAATTCGATCCGAGCCAACCTTTTCCTATTGACCTCACCTGAGCATCAGCGTAATTGTTCCACGTGGAACAAGTGAGTTCACCTTCCTTACTACTGCAGGAAAGTTCAGAGAAAATCGGCGTGTCACTCAGCACCGAACAGGTGCAATTGTTCATGGTGTACCTGAAGCAGCTTCAGATCTGGAATCAATCATTCAATCTCACGAGTATTACTCTCGACGATGAGATTATCATCAAGCACTTCGTGGACTCTCTTGCCGCGCTCAGAGCTGATGATATTGGGGTTGGGGCCAGCCTACTCGATGTCGGCACCGGAGCTGGATTTCCTGGAATTCCTTTAAAAATTGCCAGATTGGACCTGAATGTTACCCTCGTGGAACCGGCTGGAAAGAAGTCCTCCTTCCTTCGTTTCATCATAGGCCTCCTTCGACTTGAGAACGTCGACATATTCGACGGGACTCTAGAGAGATTCATGAACGAATGCCTGCCATATGAATCATTTGACTACTTGGCCACTCGTGCTTTGAAACATGATTTGATTTTGAAAGATGGTACGAAAGTCCTTCGACAAGGGGGGAAAGCTATTTTGTACTCATCACAATCGATTCCCTTATCCGATTTTTCTTCAAACTGGTCATTGTTACGTGAACACACATTTCAACTTCAGAAAGGATATGGGCAGAGAGTTATTTCAATTGTTACGCCTTCAGCCTAAATGAAACACACCCTTGGTGTTCCACGTGGAACAATTCTGTTGTAGGAGCTTCTCCAATGGGAAAGGTCGTTGCAGTCGCAAATCAAAAAGGCGGAGTCGGCAAGACTACTACGGCAATAAATCTTTCATCTGCCATTGCGCTAGAAGGAAGATCCGTACTGCTCATCGATATGGATCCACAAGGAAACGCGACAAGTGGCCTCGGCATTGACCAAGGGTCCTTGAAGAGCACTACTTACAGTTGCCTTGTTAAATCCAGCACGATCCAAGAATCTTCAACGGATACATCGGTCCCAGGACTCTCTCTCTTGCCGGCCAACGCGGATCTTGCAGGGGCTGAAGTTGAGCTTGTCAACGTTGAAGGGCGCGAAGGTCATCTCAGAACTATTATTGGCGAGGTCAGAGAAAAATATGACTTTGTTTTTCTAGACTGCCCTCCAGCCCTTGGAATTCTCACCGTCAATGCTCTTACCGCCGCAGATTCGGTTCTCATACCGGTCCAATGCGAATATTACGCGATGGAAGGCCTGACCAGGCTCATCGGGAGCATTGATCTAGTCCGTCAATCGTTTAACTCAAACCTAGATCTAGAGGGCATTGTCTTGACGATGTTTGACTCGCGCAATACCCTATCTAGACAGGTAGCCGAACAAATACGGTCCCACTTCGTCGATAAGGTCTACCAAGCCGTCATCCCGCGCAACGTCTCGCTCGCAGAAGCTCCGAGTTATGGCCGCCCCGGGATCTTGTACAACGTGGCATCCGCTGGCTCGCAAGCATACGTATCTTTATCTAAGGAGTTTATTTCCCATGGAGAAAAAAGCCCTCGGTAAAGGACTCAGTGCCCTCCTGCCATCCTCCAAAGCGAGCCGGCCGACAGAGCCGGCCGATGTCCAGCGTGTACGGATCGAGAATATTGTGCCCAATCGCTATCAACCGCGGCACACCTTCCCCGAGGAAGAACTTGCTGAACTGGCGGCTTCCATCAAAGAGAGCGGAGTGCTTCAGCCAATTATGGTCCGCCGCAAGGGTGACGGCATCTATGAATTGATCTCGGGGGAACGCCGATGGCGCGCCTCGAAGGAAGCCGGTCTGGAGACCATCCCTGTCGTCATTCGTAATTGCAGCGATCAAGAGTCTCTCTTACTGGCATTGGTTGAGAATCTCCAACGAGAAGACCTGAATCCGATGGAGACTGCGCGGGCGTATTCGCGCATGATGAACGAATTCGGCCTTACGCAAGACGCGATCGCCGTAAAAGTCGGTCGCGATCGATCCTCCGTCGCAAACTTCGTTCGACTGATCCATCTTCACCCTGAGATACAGGAACTCGTCGCAGGGGGAACCCTGACAACGGGTCATGCGAAAGCCCTTCTCGGCCTCCAATCCACAGAGGAGCAGCTCAGAGTCGGAAAAATGGTGGCCGCCGGAACTCTTTCGGTCAGAGAAACAGAACACCTCGTGGAGCTCTCCCTTGTAGGAAAAAAGCGGCAGCCCAAAATTCCCCGCAGTTCACCATGGGCTGATCTCGAAACCAGGTTACAGAAACGCCTTGGCACGAAAGTGACGATCCACCCACACAAGCAAGGAGGGAAAGTCGTCATTCACTATTTTTCCCCTGAGGAACTCGATGGAGTTGTGGAGACTCTGCTGGGTTAGTCCTCCTCTTGTGCGCGGTGCGCCTGCTCGGCCAAAAAGCTGATCTTATTGCTTTTTATGCATCTGGACGTTAAATATCTGCATGGAACAGACCGATATGTTCCCTAACGATACGGGCTCCGCTCTTCAATAGGATCCCGCTATCCCACATCGTGAGGAGGAGGCGAGCGTATTATGTGGAAGGACAAACAAGACGGTAGGCGTTCCGACGAGATTGACATTGAGGGCAATGAATCGAGCCTGGAACCTATGCGGCACGAACCCGGGCAAGATGTCAGCGCTTTTGTCGGGAAAGGTGTCGTGTTTAAGGGCACCATCACCTATAACGGGACCGTGCGGATCGATGGGACTCTCGAAGGGGAAATACAGACCGATGGCATCCTGTTGATCGGCGAAGAAGCTGTTATTACGGCAAAAGTTACGGCCGGCACCATCGTCTGTAAGGGGAAGATTACAGGGGACATTCATGCCAAAGACAAAATGAAGTTGCGGGCTCCCGCAATTATCAACGGCGGAGTCACCACACCGATGCTCTCCATCGAAGAGGGGGTCCTCTTTAACGGCACCTTGGAGATGGAACAAGCGGCCCCCCACTCCCTTCGTGAAACAACACCTCTTCATGCAGTCGGAATTCCGAGCGAGCCCGCCGTCCGGAGAGTCCCCGCCTAGTCATGTGATACACTAGACAACAAATACAGGGGAGGTTCCTTCTCACCGAACGAGCCTCCCCTCCTGTCCGATCCCATTTGAGGACAGTGCCTCGTCGGTTTTTGTCACAAGGAGCAAGGAAAGCTGATGTGGGCTCTAGGCGACAAACGTGCTCAAGACTCGAGCGACAACGATAATTTCACGTTCCTTGGAAAAGGAGTCGATTTCAAAGGCATTCTCAACTTTGATGGGACCGTCCGCATCGATGGCCGCGTGGAAGGCGAAATCCACACCACCGGGACTCTGATTGTCGGAGAGCAAGCGGTTATCAAGGGCATTCTTTCAGCCGGTACCCTGATGACCAGCGGCAAGGTCAACGGCACGGTGACAGCCACCGCAAACATTCAAATCCTAAAGCCAGGCGTGCTCATCGGCGATATTCGCACACCGGGTATCTCGATCGAAGATGGCGCTCACTTCCATGGTATGTGTGACATGGGAGCTCATAAATGGGTCGACGAAAGCCCAGCGTCACCCAAGAATGTTCATGATTTGGCATCCCACCGAGGCAAAGTTAGGGCGGTAGACCTCTAGCCCTTTATCCACTCCTCCCGGTACAATGCTGGTCCAATGACTCGCCCAACCGTCCTTCTCGGTATGAGTGGCGGAGTTGATAGCTCCGTCGCAGCCGCATTGCTCGTTCGCCAGGGGTACGAGGTGCACGGCATTACCCTCCAAGTATGGGAACACGAGGACGAAACCGTAACGGCCTCCAAAAAATGGCAAGAACGGGGATGCTGTAAGGTCGGCATCGCCAAGCACGTTGCCAAACTTCTCAACATCTCCCACGAAGTCATCGATACCCGTGACACCTTTCGGAAAGGAGTCATTGACGATTTTCTCCACGGCTATACTACCGGCACGACACCCAATCCCTGCGTCCGTTGTAACGAGAGAGTGAAGATTCGGGGGCTCATGGATCTCGCGGCCTCGCGAAACTTCAATCACGTGGCAACAGGACATTACGCTCGTCTCCAGAACAATCACGGCACCCCGGTCCTCGCGCGAGCCACTGATGAGCGCAAGGATCAAACCTACTTTCTATACCGGCTCAACCCTAGCTGGCTACCCAGGCTCCTCTTTCCTCTGGGCAACTTGGACAAATCGGACGTCTGGAGAGAGGCTGAGGTCTTGGGGCTCCCAGCCGATGAGCTAAAGGAAAGTCAGGAGATCTGCTTTGTCACTCAAGGAGACTACCGGACGTTCATCGAGAAGGAGGTTCCCGAAGCCAAGAAACCCGGCCTCTTTATCGATGAAGCAGGGCAGCCCCTTGGCCAACACGACGGAATTGCGTTCTACACACCAGGCCAACGCAGGGGCCTTGGCATTGCCACAGGACAACGGCTCTATGTTCAACAAGTGCGCCCGACGACCAATACCGTCCTGCTCGGCCCGGAGGAATCCCTGCGCAGACACGAATGTACGGTAAGCGACCTCAATCTCTTTACGCCTCAACTATTGGACAGCCGAGCGGAGGTGCAGGTCAAAGTCCGCTATGCGACACCCCCGGCACCCGCTGTTCTGTCACCATTGAACCCCTCCAGCATCCGCGTTCAGTTCCGGGAGGCTCAACGAGCACTAAGTCCTGGTCAATCGGCCATCTTCTATGAAGGAGACCATGTTCTCGGAGGTGGAATTATCCAACCGTTCTAACGCCGCCGGCACCCTCTTCTTCTTGACTTGTCCTGTGATCTTCCTATAGCCTTCACACATACTGGGCCTGAGGAGGAGTGCCTCCATTCCGATGACATAGCCAGCCGAAGTCCATACTCATCGCCTTCATCTGAGGTGTCAATGTTCGGTTCATTTGGGTGGATGGAATTAATGCTGATTTTGATCATTGTGTTGATCATTTTCGGCGCCGGTAAACTTCCGCAATTGGGAGAAGGCCTCGGTAAAGCCATCAAAGGCTTCAAGAAGTCCGTGCACGAGGCCGATGCTATCGATGTGACACCGACTGAACAGTCTCAGCAGGCTCAGGCGCAGGCTACCTCACCCAGTCAGGTCAACACCCAATCAGAAGCCACACCATCGCCCGCTCCCCAAGCGCCGCAGCCGGGCCAGGTGAAACAAGGGTAAAACGCCCGCGTGTGCGGTGAGGATTGGACAGCGGGAAATTAACGGCATTACCATCACTACTACCGTGAATCATGTTTGGATTGGGAGCCGGCGAAATCTTAATTATTCTGGTGATCGCCTTTCTCCTATTCGGTCCCAAACAACTCCCCGAAGTCGGACGCCAAGTCGGCAAAGCCATTAAGGGCTTTAAAGATACGGCTGAGGACCTTCGCAAGTCGGTGGAGCCGGAGCTGAACATGATTCAGCAAGAAGTCAAAATGGTCGAACAGGACTTTCAAGCTTCCATGAAGGAAGCCGAAGAAGAAATTACTGCTGCAGGTACACAACCGGAGGAGACCCCCGCGTCTCTTAGCAAGTCCGGCCACATGTAAGCAGACATGATCAGTGCGGTGGTTTCAGGAAGAGGACGCGGACAATAGGTTCCCCTCTATTTTCCCCCTCTCATCGAACCCTCTCATTGACGATTATATCCAGGCATCTCCTTGACCATTTTTTCCTCGTGCTGAAGGACCTGCACGAGTCGGTTCATTCTTGTTCAGCGCATGGACACCCTAAAGGTGATTCCCCAACCGACAGTCTGGGGACAGTGGAAAACGGTCTTCCTAACGACCATGACGGCGGCGGTCGGACTCTTTACCTTCTGCGGTCCGGCCCAGAGCGCCTCGAATTGCCCGAAGGGGAAAAAATCACCAATCCTATCGTCATCGGACGTGGTATCCCGCAAAAAGAGGCGTACGAACCATTCGACCCACAAATCGGCAGAAACTTCGACCTCAGAAACCTGTGGCTGCGCGCCGATCTCCGCGTACGACCAGAATACCGCAACAACGTCTGTTTCGGCGGCGGGATTGGAGCGGCAGGACAATGTAACGCCCCCGGTATTGCTCCTAATAGCCTGGCCGGTAAAGCGAATGATCAGTTCGTCCAGCAGATGATTCGTTTGGGCATCGGCTATGACCTGTCCCCCGATGTCAACTTTTATCTCGAGTTCATTGATTCCCGTACCTGGGGCGGCAACGGGACGCCCGTGGGAGCCGGAGGAGCTGGGAACAATGGAGATCCATTGATCCATACATGCGGGGCCACACCGAGTGAGGGTGGTAGGCCGGTCTGTTCACTTGGCATACGAGCCGGGTACATGTTGATCCGTAATTTTGCCGGTGTACAGGGGTTGGGCTTAAAGGCTGGTCGGCAGTATGTGGTGTTCGGCGACCAAAGTTTGTTCGGCCACTTCGATTGGGCCAACACTGGTTACTCGTTTGATGGCGTCATGGTGCAGTACAGCCACAGGATCATGGATACTCACGCCGGCTGGTTTCGGACAGCGGAAACGGACCTTTTACAAGGGGCATCCGTTGGTAGCGGAGGTGCAAACATTGCCGGCACCGGTCAGGCGAGAAACGCAGCGGGTGATGCCGATTTGTTCATCTTTTATAATCAGATCAAAGCGGTTCCTGGGTTTCTTATCGAACCCTTCTATGCCTATTACAAAAGCAACCTGGGTGGAGGAGATATTTCTTCTCAGGGTCTCGGTACCCCAAAGCACGGCAATCAAACCCGCCATACCGTCGGCGGACGGGTGGCCATGAAGAAAGGCTACTTCGATCTCTCCAGCGAAGTGGTCTATCAATTCGGACAGATGGGGGACACAGCTGCCAGCGCAAGCGGCCTGTGTGGGGACCCTGGAGGCGAGGGCAAATGTCTTCACATCAATGCCTGGGCCACCAGAAACTGGATCGGGTATACCGCCTTCAACTTACCGGGGAAACCCCGCATCGCCTTCAATTTTGACTATGCCTCCGGAGACGGCCGTGCGAATTGCACGTTAAACTCCGCCTATGGCGATTGTAAGACCGCCAATACGTTTGAAAACTTCTTTCCGACGAACCACATTCACATGGGGTACATGGATGTCATGGCGTGGAAGAACATGATGAGTTTCTCCGGCAACTTCCAAGCTAGACCCACATCCAATGATCACATCGAAATCTGGTATACGAATCTCCACCTGGCCAACGCTCGAGACAATTGGTATCGCGCAAGCCAAGGGGTCTATGTGTTCTCACAACCGGACAACACAGAAACTCATATCGGTGACGAAGTCGATGTCGTCTGGACACATTTCTTTATGAACGGCATGGTAGCCTTTCAAACCGGCTACGGCCATCTATGGCCTGGCTCCTATATATCGCGCAATTTGGGACGCCGAGCCGTCGGGCAAGATTGGGCCTATGCCCAACTCTGGATAAACTTCTAGGCTGCTCCACACACAGTTTGTTGCCGACCGAGAGCTCAATTTTTTCCTAACTCAATCACTTATTTGAAACTCCCAGCCTGGGCAAACCGCTCCTGAAGTTCCCCATAGTTCTGCGTCACAGAGAACCGGGGGAATTCTTTCGGTAAGTGGTCGGGCGGTCGAAAGAAAAATCCTGCGTCGGCTTCGTTGAGCATGGCGATGTCGTTGTACGAATCACCGGCAGCCAACGTAAAGAAGTTCAGCGATTTAAGCGCCGCTACCGCATGTTTCTTTGGGTCCTGCATTCTCATGTGGTAGTTCACGATACGGCCGTTCCCGTCGATTTCGAGCTGATTGCAGAAGAGAGTCGGGAAGCCTAGCTGTCGCATAAGTGGCTGAGCGAACTGATAGAACGTATCGGACAAAATAATCAGCTGACAGCGCTCCCGTAGCCACGCTAAGAACTCCGTCGCCCCATCCAACGGCCCCATCTTGATAATCACATCTTGAATGTCCCCGATCTTCAACGCGTGCCGATCGAGTATCTTCAACCGTTGCCTCATGAGTTTGTCGTAATCCGGCATTTCGCGTGTCGTGATCTTCAAATCCTCAATGCCGGTTTTCATGGCCACATTGATCCAGATCTCCGGCACCAACACCCCTTCCAGGTCTAAGCACACCACTACAGGCTTCTGCATGCACCCTCTCCTCTTCGTTCACAAAAGGTATCGCCGCTCTTTGCTGTCAGGACCCAGAGTCACCGCGGCTTTCTGAAAACGATCGACTCACAACACGTCAAACCTTGTCCAACGCCTGATCGAGTAACTCTATTCGTTTCCGTGTCTTCTGCTGGGTATCACCTGATGGCTGAGCGCAATCTCGAAGCGCTCGTTCTGTGGGGGAATCCTCTTCTCGACCGACTCTGAATGGCTTATTTGGTCTTCCCTTGATAGCAGATAGAAACTAATATGCCGGTCCACGATGAATCAAGAGCCATGGTCCATGGCTCTGACACTGTGGCAGAGGCGCATCTCTATTTTGATCGCCCGGTTGACCCTCCGTCGCTATGGCTCCCTTCCCGATCTATGAGCATCAGGTCACGGCAGATCCTACCGGTTCATTCGCCCTACCCCAAATGGACTCCCATAATAAGGCCATCTTTGGGCCTTGCGCCTCTCATGAAAAGGCGTAGAGTTTATCCTGCGCGGGTACACCGACCCTGCCGAACATGACGTAGCCTATAAGAAGTCGTCGCTCATACCGAGTCAGCGAGGTGTACCCCCGCTCAATCGTCGCCTCCTCCTTCCCGCGCCCCATAACACAAAATAATCATCACCAATACCCATCCGCTCAACAAGCTCGGCTGATCTTGCTCCTTCCATCAAGAAGCTCGATAATGTCGCATGGATCCGTCTTTCGTGTTTTCCGGCCATGTCATTGGTCTGCTGAAAGAGTACATGCGCGACCTTGTCGATCAGGCGACACAAGAAAGACTTTCACAAGAACAGTTCGGCTTTACTACACTTCCCTACCGACCCGATCAGGCCATTTCTGACCTCCTCGCACTGCTGGACGACCGCATCGAATCGGAAGGCATCCAAGTAGGTTTACCGGAAGGCTTTCTCCATGACATGTGGAGTCTCTGTAACGAAGCAGTGGAACCGATCTCTAATCACATCTGGCTGGAAGGAAATCTTGATGGTCGGAGCATGACCAAGGCTCGAATAAGGGAGCTGACCTATCACGCCCTGATCGAATTTATTGAGTCCCGTTCACGAGAAAGAAGTTAATGCATACTCCCCTGATTATCATGGTCCCTGGGGTTCATCCTGATCCACATCTGCAGCTTGCGGATCGGCATAGGGATCATAGAGGTGGAGTCTACCGTCTCTCACCCCCTGATACGAGATCGCACATTTATTCGAAGCGTCTACTTGCGCGAGGTTCAGAAAGAAGAGGACGGAATGAGATCAAAAGAGTATTGGTTGATGAAGTCAGAGCCCGCCACCTTCTCGATTGATGATTTGATACGATCTCCCGACCAGACTACCTGTTGGGATGGAGTCCGCAACTATCAAGCACGCAATTTCATGCGCAGCATGGCCATCGGCGATCAAGTCTTGTTCTACCACAGCAACGCTGATCCCCCGGCAGTCGTCGGCATCGCAGAAGTCGTCAACACTGCCTACCCTGATCCGACACAGTTCGACAAGAAGGACAAGCGCTACGACCCGGAGAGCAAACCATCCACCCCTAGGTGGGATATGGTCGACATCAGGTATGTTCAGAAATTTGCCGGCCCCTTGACCTTGGACGAATTACGGAAAGAGAGCACACTGAAAAGAATGGTGTTGCTGAAGAAGGGATCTCGTCTCTCAGTTCAGCCGGTCAGCCCGCTCGAGTGGAGACACATCGTAAAGTTGGCAAAAGACTGAGGTGTTCCGGACGCTATGTACTGGCCTTTCCATCGTCCATATACCGATGCTGCCAGTCCAGCCAGGCGTGACCAAGCTCGTGGGCGAGAATATATCGGCGGCGAGTCACAGGAAGTCGTTTCCGCACGTAGATTGTCTTGGTATCGTCATCCCAGATACCATCGGCATTCGGATCACGCCTGTCCATTTCCACATCAGATAACTGTCTGACCGAAATCCGGTACCCAAATGGGAGGACCACTCTATTGGGAATTCGTAACATTGTCTTTCGTTCTCTTAGCATCGTAGCCATTGGCCACCCCATCTTCCCTCTATTGCTGAATTAGCCTACCACAACCAACATGGCCCGGTGTTGTTATTTATCTCTTTATTTATCCAGCTGTTACGATACTTATCCGGTTACTTTCGTTCAGAGCACTTTTGCCCGCTCCACCCCTCTTAGCCGTTCCCACTTAGCCTGAATTTGTGTATGATCGATCCATGGAATCTCTCATTGCTGAGGTCTAAGGGGCCATGGATCGCCGGCAGTTGACCTTTACACGGCCGATGACCGGATCGATTTCCGAGAACTGGTCCGAGACCTGGCACGTCGTTTCGGCGGGCGTATCCCCCCAGGCTCAACAACCTATTACTCCGACCAGATCCGATTCTCCTTCCTCACCAACCCTGCTCTCTTAATTCATACCCTGAGCAGTCTTATGTTCTTGTCATTGCTGTCCAAGATAGCCGAGACCGGGGGGAGCCCACGTGATTTGATGCGGGTTTCGGACGGGTGATGACGGGTTTTCACGTTCGTGCCTCCTGGTGCCGTCCAAGATCACGCGAAGGGCAAGCGGGCTTGGGGGTGGTCCTATTGATGAGGTGACGTGGTGAACGGTTCGTCGAGCCAGGCCATCAGATCGCGATGGGTAAAGAGATGCATGCGCAGCAGCGCCACAAGATTCGCCACGCTCCAGCCGAAACGGGAGGACTGTTGCAGATAGCGCAGCCACCGCATCGAGATCAATGCGGTCCACATCTGAGTCTTCAACCGCGTTGACCGAGGTGCCGACGAAGGGCTTGATCTTCAGGTTCTGCTTCAGGGCTTTGAAGAACAACTCAATCTGCCAGCGATCCTTGTCGATCGCCGCAATGGTCCTGGCGCCGAGGCCGTGGTGGTTGGTTAGGAATACCAGTCTGTCCCCAGTGTCTTCGCGGACGGCCTCGAGGCGGCGCAGCAGATGCGGGCATGTTTCCTGTGCGCCCGTGCCAGTCAGGCGGATGGTCTGCTCCTTGAGAATGTTCCGGTTCTGCGGCGGTTCGCGCTCCTCGACCACCTCGAACTGGGCATTGTCCTTCATGCGGGTGACGAAATAGACGCCAGCATCCGTCCATTCGGCGAACAGCCGATAGTCGTTGTAGCCTCGGGCATCCACGACGATGGTCCCAGGCGCGAAGGGGATTTGCCAGGCGGCCTTGACGTCAGCGACCTTCCCATCGGTGACGATGCCGAAGCACGGCAGATAGCCGTCAGGGTCGAGCACCAGATGCCAGCTTGAAGGCCCCGGTGCGGCCAATCGTACAGCGACAGGCACAGGTCGATCACGGTCGAGTCGAGGCTGACCAGCTTGTTCTTGAAGCGGAATTTATGTTTGCCCACGCCTTGCGCCGCCACGATGTCGAACAGCCCGTAGAACACCTTCTCGAACAGTTCCCACGGACAATGGCCATTGGCGTAGGAGAGCGACGAGCGGGCCGGCGCTTGAAGCCCAGGTGGGCCAGCTTGCCTGCGCAGCTCTTCAGCCCACCTTCTATCTCCCGCAGGGAATGGGCGCGGCCCAACTGACAGAACAGCATGCCCACAAACTGGCTCCAGCTTGACAAGCCCTTGCTGCGATGCTCGGCGTTGGTCTGTTTGACGATCCGCTCGAAATCGGTGCCCGGGATGAGCTTGAGTATCTGGCTGAACAGGCTGCATGAGGCGGTCACGTTGGGTCTCCTTTGGTCCGGTGCAGGTGGGTTTGGCGATTCACCGACACCCTACACCTTCGGATGACCCAACGTCATACGCTGTTTTGGACAAGAGTGAGCCACTGTCTTTCAAGGCTTGATCAATCAAGATACGGGAGAAGGCTTCCGGCTGGTTTGACATTGTGCTGGCCAATGAGATGGACTTCGGGCGGGAAGTCTAGCGAAATTGCTCTCTGAAAGCTATGGAGCAGGCCGAGCGCTCTTGAAGGTCGCTGGGTCCGATCAGACTTTCCCCTTCGACTGGAAGCCGATTCGTCGAGTGGGTGCGTCGGGGGGTGGTCGCAGCAGCGGCTGCAGTTTTTCGTAGAGAACGACCAAGGCGGTGTCGTGCTCGACCAAAGTCTTATCGATTTCAGCCAGACGCTTGAGAATGGTTCGTTTAGACGGCTTCATCGAGTCGACCTTCCAACATACCGCCTCTCGCGGCACTCCCGTTCCGCTTCGAGCCAGTCGAGGTGATCAAGAACTTCCTCGAAAAATGGACTCCACGAACCACGCAACCGGCGCAGAACGCGCTTCTGCAGGTAACTGCGCCACACTGCTTCATCTCCATTAAAGCGACGCACGAGTTCCTGAGGGTCAGCTAACGAATTCATGGTGCTCCAATTTCAAAGATGGTCGTTTCATTCTGGTGCCCCCATTGAGCCACGGGAGTCTAACCAAATTGTTCAACCAAACTATGCAGTCGGCTGACAAGCCAGCGCAATGACTGCCGCGGTGACCCCAGCGACTACTGAGGCGATGAAGTCAAGATTCAACGTATCAAGAGTGTCCGTCGGCCGATGGTAGTGGGGATTACGAAAATTTGCGGTATCGGTGAGCATGACGGCGGGGAACCCTTGCTCCCAGAACGAGGTGTGGTCGCTCCGTCTGGTGTCCGGCAGCTTTTCTCCATTGCCCGGCACGACCAGTGGAACGATCGGGAGGTGCGACTGCATGACCTTCGCGACGACGCTGGTCAATGCCCGCGACCGTTCGTTGCCGATTACGGCAAGAAAGTTTCCGGTTGTGGGGACGGCGATGGGCACACCGGGGGGAATTTTCTGCGAGTGCTTATGATGGCTCGCATAGCCGACACATTCCAACACGATCGCTCCGTGGATCGCTTCACGATTCTTACTCAGCAGCGCGGTATAGGAAGAGCTCCCAAGCAAATTCTCTTCTTCTAAATTGAAAGCTATGAAACGGATCGGTCTGGCCAACTTCATGCTTCGGACCTGTCGAGCGACGTGCAGCATCACCGCGAGGGCGCTGGCGTTGTCATCGGCGCCAGGAGATCCCTGCACTGTATCGAAGTGTGCGGCGAGGATGAGCGGCGGTGTGGATTGGAATGGCGGAGTGTCGGGAAACGCCGTTCCGATCACATTATGGTAGGTGCCGCCCAAGGCCTGGAAGGTTTGCTTCGTGACGGCGAGACCCGCTTCAGAGAACTGTCGGTGGAGATAGGCCTCTGCTTCCTGGAGGCGACTCGGAGCTGAGAGAGGATGGCGCTCTCCAACCAGACGGTTCAGGTCCTCTTTGACTCGGTAACGATCAACGGGCACGTGGTTGATTCCGTCACGAAGGGATTAGGTCACAATCTCGGTGCCGATCCCCTTGCGCGTGAAGATCTCGAGCAGCACGGCATGGGGAATGCGCCCGTCGATGATGTGCGCTTTTCCGACCCCTTCAGCCAATGCATCGAGACAGGCATGGACTTTCGGGATCATGCCCTCCGTGATCGTCCCCTTCTTCATCATGCGCTGCACGTCTTTGCGCGAAACGGTGGAGAGATGGCGCCCGTTGGCGTCGCGAATACCTTTAATGTCGGTCATCATGAGGAGTTTTTCCGCGCGCAAGGCTCCTGCGACTGCTCCAGCGACAAGATCGGCATTGATGTTGTACGTATTCCCTTCTCGATCGGTTCCGATGGGCGCGATCACCGGGATATAGTGATCCTCCTGAAGGTTGCGCAATAAACCAGGATCGACCTTTTCGATATCGCCCACCAACCCGAAGTCACCGTCGTCGTCTTCTCCTTCGAGATCGCGATCGATGCTCTCCGCCCAGGCCTTGGCCGTCAACGGCTTGCTGAGAATCAACCCCCCATCTTTTCCGCTTAAGCCAACCGCACTGCCGCCGTGACGGTTGATGAGATCGGTGATCTCCATGTTGATCTTTCCGGCCAGGACCATTTCCACGATTTCCATCGTAGCTTCATCAGTGATGCGGACGCCGTGCCGGAACTTGGCTTCGATCCCGAGTCGATCGAGCATCTTATCGATTTGAGGTCCTCCGCCATGGATAATGACCGGATTGATTCCGACATACTTCAACAAGACGACATCCTGCGCGAATCGTTCCTTGAGCGAAGAATCTGTCATGGCATGGCCGCCATACTTCACAATCACCGTTTTGCCGCGAAAGGATCGGATGTACGGTAGCGCTTCAATGAGGACGTTGGCCTTCTTGATCAGTTTGTTCATATGTTGGCCCATAGTGAGACAGGCGCGAATCGCGAGAAAAGCAAGTCCCGCTCATCCCGCCTGTCGCGCTCGTCCTGCCTAGAGAATATACCGGCTCAGATCCTGGTCCTTCACGATATCTTTCAATCGGTCCCGTACATTGGCAGCGGTGATGCTGATCCGCTTGTCAGGCCAGCCGGGTCCCTCAAAAGAGATTTCTTCGAGTAGCCGCTCCATGATGGTGAAGAGGCGACGCGCACCGATGTTCTCGGTCCGTTCATTCACCTGCACCGCCACCTCGGCGATCTCCTCCAGACCGTCTTGGGTGAACTCGATGGCGAGGCCTTCCGTGGCCAGCAGAGCCTGATACTGCCGGACCAACGCCCCTTTCGGTTCCGTGAGAATGCGGACAAAATCGTCTTTGGATAAAGGACTGAGCTCGACGCGGATCGGAAATCGCCCTTGGAGCTCCGGAATCAGATCGGACGGCTTCGCCACATGAAAGGCGCCGGCGGCGATGAAGAGGATGTGATCCGTCACAACCGGGCCATGTTTGGTGGTGACCGTGCAGCCTTCCACGATCGGAAGTAAGTCTCGCTGCACCCCCTCTCTCGACACATCGGGACCCATGGTGCGTTCGCGGCCGGCGATCTTGTCAATCTCATCGAGGAACACAATGCCGGTCTGTTCCACCTTAGTAATGGCTTCGCGAGTGGCGTCATCCATATCGATCAGTTTCTGGGCTTCTTCCTGCGTCAGGTGTTTGAGCGCTTCAGGGACTTTCATCACCCGCTTCTTTTTCTTGCCTTGGAACATGCCGCCCAGCATGTCACGAAGATTGCCCTCAAGGTCGTCGAGCCCACCCATGTTGGAGATGACGCCGACCGGAAGGCCGCGTTCTTTGACTTCCAGTTCAACCGTGCGCTCATCCAATTTGCCCTCTCGCAGTTGCAGACGCAGTTTCGATCTCGTCGCATCATGGGAATCGTGAGGCGCTTGAGGGGCCGTCTCGCTCGTGCTGTCTACAAACCCCGGTCGAGGAGGCGGTGGCGGCAAAAGAAGATCGAGCAATCGTTCCTCGCCTTGTTGTTCCGCCTTTTGCTGAACGGACGCCAGCCGTTGCGTCTTGACCATATTGATGGCCAGTTCGGTTAGGTCGCGAATGATCGATTCCACATCACGTCCGACGTAGCCGACCTCGGTGAACTTCGACGCTTCGACCTTGATGAAGGGGGCTTCGGCCAGCTTGGCGAGCCGTCGGGCAATCTCCGTCTTGCCCACGCCGGTCGGCCCGATCATGATGATGTTCTTCGGCATGACCTCGTCGCGGAGGTCGGGAGACACCTGCTGGCGACGCCACCGGTTACGAAGCGCGATGGCGACCATCCGCTTGGCATCCTTTTGCCCAATGACATAGCGATTCAGCTCCTCGACGATCTGATGCGGGGTGAGGCTATTAAGATTCAACGGTTCGGCATCGCTCGTGAGCGGTTTCATCATCGTGAGTTATCCTTGGAGTTCTTCAACAATAATCTGTTGGTTGGTGTAGATGTCAATAGAACCGGCGATATTCATAGCTTCAGTGACGATCACCGGAGCCTCCAGTTGGGAATGGCTCAGCAGCCCACGGGCAGCCGCCAGGGCGTAGGGCCCACCCGAACCAATGGCCAAAATGCCGTCTTCCGGCTCCACGACATCACCGGTCCCTGAAATGATGAACGACTGTTCACGACCGGCGACGGCAAGCAACGCCTCCAACCGTCGAAGCACACGGTCGGTTCGCCAATCTTTCGCGAGCTCGACCGCGGCTCTCGTGAGGTTGCCTCGATACTCCTCCAATTTGCTCTCGAATTTCTCGAACAGCGTAAACGCGTCGGCCGTGGCGCCGGCAAATCCGGCCAGTACTTGGTCATGATGCAAGCGTCGAAGCTTCTTGGCGTTGTGCTTCATCACTGTGGTTCCAACGGTCACTTGACCGTCACAGCCCATGGCGACCCGTCCGTCGCGCCGGACACACAGGATGGTGGTCGATCGAATGGTCATGATGATTTCCGGTCCTTTCGTGACAAGGGGCTTGCCGCCTCCCGTGCTCGTGGGTGTGCGCGATCGTACACCGCGAGAAGTTGATCCATCGCCACATGCGTATATTTTTGTGTCGTGCTCAGCGACGCGTGGCCGAGCATTTCCTGGATCGACCGGAGGTCTGCGCCCTCGTCGAGCAGATGAGTCGCGTAGGAGTGCCGCAAGGCGTGGGGACTGACCGCTCCGCCAACGAGACGGCTGGAATATCGAGAGACCATTCGAGCGACGCTCCTCGTGGTGATCCGACCCCCACGATGATTCAAAAACATCGGAGACGACAGATGACCGCGGCGGGCCAACGGTTTCAAGGACTTGCGATATTCTCGGATGGCTTGAAGCGCCAGATCCCCGATCGGAACTATCCGCTCCTTGCGGCCCTTTCCTCTCAAACACACGATTCCGTCCGTCTCGTTCAGGTCATCGAGATTGATCCCCACGACCTCGCTCACCCGAGCCCCGGTCGAGTACATCGTTTCCAGCAGGGCACGATCGCGCAAGGAGAGAGGCGATTGTCCGTTCGGAAACTCCATGAGCGCCGCCGCATCGTCCTTTGTCAACACTCGGGGGAGCGGCTTGGGTAGCTTGGGGCTTCTCAGGTTCTCCGTGGGGTTCTTACGAAGGTGACCCTCACGGACGAGAAACCGAAAAAAGCTTCGCAGGCAAGCCAGCTTTCTGGCTAAGGACGACGCTTTCTCGCCTTGTCGATCCAGGCTGTGCAGGTAGGCACGAATATCGTCGCCGGTGACGTGATCGATGCGAATGGGGACGGTTTCCTGCTTGGTTCGTTGAAGGAACCTCGCCAGCTGATGAAGGTCGGACCGATAATTGCGAATCGTCTCGGGCGACGCATTGCGTTCAACCTGCAGGTACATTACGAAAGCCTTGATCGCATCGTCCATGAATCAAAATCCTCAAGGGCTCGCCGGCTCAACGCGCGACGCTTCTTCTCTTTGTCTTTGGGAGTAGCCGACAAGGGAGGGAACAGGCCGAAGTTGGTGTTCATCGGTTGGAAATGGCGCGGATCAGATGAAGCGATATGGGAAACCAGGCAGCCGTGCGCGGTCGTGGGTGGAGGCGTGATCAGCGGATCGCCGGCTAAAGCCCGCGCGGCATTGATGCCGGCCAAGCCTCCCATGGCAGCCGACTCGGTATAGCCTTCGACGCCGACGAGCTGGCCGGCGAAAAACAATGTGCCGCGGGCTTTGAATTGCAAGGTGTTCAACAGGAGTTGGGGGGAATTGATGAACGTATTGCGATGCAAGCTCCCATACCGAAGGAACTCAGCCTGCTCAAGACCAGGGATCATCCGAAACACCCGCTTTTGCTCAGGGTAGGTCAGTTTGGTCTGGAACCCCACCAAGTTGTAACAGGTGCGATGGATATTCTCTGTTCGCAACTGAACGACGGCAGCGGGCTCGATCCCGGTCCGGGGGTCCTCTCAATCCGACCGGCTTGAGAGGACCGAACTGCATGGTCTGGCGGCCACGTTCCGCCAGCACTTCAATCGGAACACAGGCCTCAAAATAGGGCGTCTTCTCAAATTCCTTCGGCTGTACCTTCTCCGCTGCCATGAGAGTGTCATAGAAGACGTCGTACTGCGCTGCGGTCATGGGGCAATTCAGATAGTCATCTCCACCCTTGTCGTAGCGAGAGGCGCGAAAGACGACATCCATGTTGATGGAATCCGCATCGATGATCGGGGAAATGGCGTCGTAAAAATACAGGTGCTGCGATTGAGTGACGGCACGGATGGCCTGTGACAATTTGTCGGAGGTCAATGGCCCAGTCGCGATGATGCAGAGGCAATTGGTGGGAATGTCCGGGATCTCCTCGTGAAGAATTCTGATGCGTGGATGTCCCTCCAAGGCGTGGGTGATGTGTAATGAAAACCGATCACGATCAACAGCCAGCGCCGACCCAGCCGGCACTCTGGCTTGCTCGGCTGCGGCAATGATGAGCGAATTGAGCCGTCGCATCTCTTCCTTTAGAATGCCGGGCGCGTTCAGCGGATCGAGCGACCCGAGTGAGTTCGAGCAGACGAGTTCGGCCAAGTTTCCGGTCTTGTGCGCCTTGGTCATCTCTTTTGGGCGCATCTCGTAGAGCGTGACTTTGGCTCCACGATTGGCCGCTTGCCAAGCGGCTTCCGACCCAGCCAGACCACCGCCCACGATGACGACGTCATCTCTCATACTCGACATGCCTTGGGGTGAAAGGGGCTCATTCTAGAAACCGTCTTTTGGTGAAGTCAAGGAGAGAGACAACGTTGAACCATGCCGAAATCCCGTGCTAGACTCTCGCTCGGTCGGGCGATTAGCTCAGTGGTAGAGCGCTTCCTTCACACGGAAGAGGCCACAGGTTCGATACCTGTATCGCCCACCACGCACATGGAACCTCCTTCTTCTACTACCGAGAACCTGATTTTCCCCAAAAAGGCGAAATTTTGGACAGAACCAGGGATGTCGGCTACACTTCTGATTGTTTGTGAGAGACACCCAGTGAGTAAGAACGGGACCGAACCAAGCGAGGTACTGCTATGAAAGTAACGCGGAATGTAATCGGAATCATGATGCTGGCGATAGTCGCTGCAGGCTGCAGCACGACGCACCAACAGGGCGCAAGTGTCGTTGCCAAGGAGGAGTACACGCCTCCGACCAGTATCTATAACATTCTGGACAGCACCGCGCTGGTCTACTCGGACCCCGCCGCTGGATCGCCCGTCAACGATCACCCGCTTCGCTGGCTCGGGTTTATTGCACACCCGATCGGCCATGCTTTCGACTATGGGATTAACCGCCCGATGTATACAGTTGGCAGCAGCTCCCCCTATCTCCACGGCTACACCGCTGAAGATAGTATGCTGGACGCCCAACGTCGATAGTGTTGCTCCTCCTTCTTTCCGAAAGCTATGGCCCGCTCTTCTCGAAGCGCGGGCCTTTTAATTTCCTCTTCGCGAAGCCCCCCTCAAATCGTGTATTGTTTGCGGTAGCAGTACAAGGATTGCGCGATGAATTCCTTCCAGTATATGTCTTTGTCCGGCCTCTTGGCGGTTGTGAGCCTGGTAATCGGGTGTAGCGGTTCAGCGGCCCCCGTCAAGCCTCCGCTTCCTCCTTCAGAGACCGATCTCGTTCTGCTCTCATCAACAGCACTTTGTGAGCGCAAGGCGGAGTTCCTAAAAGACCACCCATCAAGCATGCATACCGCCGAGGCATGGGGGAGCGGCCAAGAACTCACGATTCCGTCGGAGAACAGTGCTTCGCACGGAGAAGAATCCTATTTTTTCGACGAAGATGGCGTCCTGGTCGGAGCGCTGTTCACGTTCCCTAAAGGGCTGGACCTCAAACCCTATCCTGTGCTCCGGCGCACGCTCTCACAGTTGAGACCGTCAGTGGAGTTCTACTTGAATGTGGCCCAATTGGAAACAAGAACGGACATGGAAAGCAGCGCTCTCCTGGAAACCGGTGACGAGAAAAGCACGACCCAGTATCTCCTCATCGGTTCCCCAGAATATCCCGTCCTGCTCCAGACCTCGTTCACCATTGACCCCTATGTTCGACTCTTCTCTCCGTACCGACGTGAGTTCCTTGATCGGCTTCGCAATCCGGCAGGGGGCACGGGGGGACAAAAAATGGAGAGTCAGGGAACCGAGGATAAAGAACCGTTCTCGTCGTTGCAGCAATTCGCTCGCGGCCAAGCCGCCCAGCTTGCCTATTGCGGAGACAAGAACTATGAGATCGCGGCCGACGCCTACGAAAAGGCGATTGCCAGTGGATTCACGAATAAGGTATGGCTTGCCGAAGCTCGGCACAAACTGGGAGTCACTTGGCAAGCGAAGGGACAATTTGAGAAAGCGAAAGCCGAGTTACTGCAGTCACTTGCCCTCAGGCCTAACATCCCGGAGGTCCTGAACAATCTCGGCACTGTCCAGGTCAAATTAGGGGACAAGGCGGCCGGCTTAAGCTTGTTTGAAAAGGCGGTGATCCTGCGTCCTAACTATGCTCTAGCCCGATACAACTTGGCCGAAGCGTCTGAAGACACAAACCCTAAACGCGCGATCTCCGAGTACGAAACTTACCTTGCACTCTCAGAAGGGATTCCGGAAGAGGAAGCGCGGATTGTCCATGCCAAAGAACGCGTCAAGCTTTTGAAGCAGTAGTCCAATCCAGCTCTATACAAGTTCCTACAACTGCCTAGTCTTTGGACTTGAGAAAACACCTTTAATCTCTGGACGTAATAAATTCATTCGGTAGCATGATGTCTAGCTCATGTCTCAACTTGGGAGGGTCATCATGCGTCGAGCCTTGCTGTGCGGCCTTGTCGGATTCTGTTATTTGGTCTCGACCACACCAGCTGCTGCCGAACGGAACTGGGAATTTTCTATCGGGGGGTATGGAGGATGGGCCTTCCATGGCGACACAACATTTCAAGTCAACCAATTAATAAACGTTTCCATGGGAGGAATAGTAGAACCGGTCGATGCCAAAGGAACCAATCTTCGTTTTGAGGATTCCGGAACATTCGGCGCGAAACTCACCGCCTGGCATTTGCCCAGGAAATACAGTTGGCAGCCGCAAATCGGATTTGAAATCGATTGGACCAGGTTTACTGCGGACGTGCCGGATGGTCAGATTCTCCCCGCATTTGGGACATTTCAAACCACGGGTACGCCGGTTGGACTCATAGGGCCACTCACCCGTCGTGAATTCGCGGTCGACAATATGACCTTCAACCTGCTGTTCCGGTATCCGATCTGGGCCACGGAAGACATGCCGCAGGGTCGATGGTATCCCTATATTGGCATCGGAGGAGGCGCCCAACGGGCTCGCCTATCTAGACAGGGCTATGAAGAGACCAGTACGTCCCCTTCTTTTCAGGCATTGGGAGGCGTCAAGTTCTTTGTGATCAAGTACCTGGCTCTCTTTGGCGAGGCGAAGTGGACGCAAGGCTGGCACACATTTAAGTATGAAACGGACTTCTATTGGGAACGCTACAGCATGTCAACGATCCATCTGGTCGGAGGAGTGGCGCTGCATTTTTGATTTGGGTGGGAATCACTTGCCCCGAGCTCGTTCTTCCTGTTCTTGAAGGGTTTTACACTCAATACAGAGGGTGGTTACCGGGCGGGCTTTCAGTCGCTTGTAAGGAATGTCCCCGCCACAGCGTTCGCAAATTCCGTACGTGGCGGCGTCCATCCGCTCCAGGGCTTCGTCGATCTTCTTGAGCAGCTTCCGTTCGCGCTCCCGAATTCGCATGGAAAAATTCTGGTCGACCTCGGCAGAGGCTTGGTCGCTGACATCGGGAAATGCCTCGAGGTCGCCTCGATGTGTCAGGACTTCCCCGATCTCATTCAGGATGGCTGCGCGTTGGCGTTCGAGGTCACGGCGGATGTCGGGATATTTCGCTTTCTTGGCAATGGTCTTCCGATTGCTCACTGAACGCGTGGCGGGTATCGTGTTCGGCGATTTAGTCGAAGGAGGACGTTTACTGGAGCGGCGTGCCTTCATAGCTAGGTTCTGCGTATGAGAAAAATGGTGAACTATACCAATCTAAATGAGGGGGGTCAACGAGGGTTGGAACTTCCTGTACAGGCTATAAATCACGCCGACCTTCGATCGATTTCAGCAACGTCACTTCGTCCGCATACTCAAGGTCCATGCCCACTGGAATCCCATACGCAATTCGGGAAACGCGTACGCCGAATGGCTTGAGCAACCGGGTTAGAAAGATCGCCGTGGCTTCTCCTTCAATGGTGGGGTTCGTCGCGAGAATGATTTCTTCAACCCCGCCGAGTTTCACGCGCTCAACGAGTTCATCGGCTTTGATGTCTCCCGGACCGACCCCGTCGAGCGGGGAGAGCGCTCCCAACAGGACGTGATAGAGTCCGCGATAGGCGCCTGCCCGTTCAACGGCATAGAGCGTACTCGGTTCTTCGACGACGAAGATCTTGGTCCGATCGCGTTTCGGGTCGAGACAAAACTCGCACAAGTCCGCTTCGGCGATATTGCGACATTGTCGGCAAAACGCCAACCCATCCTTCACCGCGCGGATGGCCTCCGCCAGCCGTAAGGCATCCTCTCGCTCGGCCTTCATGAGATGAAAGGCCAACCGCTGGGCGCTTTTGTGACCGATTCCGGGGAGACGGACCAGTTCCTTAATCAATCTCGCCAACAGGCCCTGTTGATCGACGGCCATCGCTAAAACAGACCCGGAATTTTCATCCCGCCGGTCAGCGCTTTCATTTCGCCTTCCATCAATTCCTTGGCTTTGCGGAGCGCTTCGTTCGTCGCGGCCACCACAAGATCCTGGAGCATGTCGACATCGCCGCTCTTAACGACCTCGGGGTCGATCGCCACGCTGACAATCTGCATCGCCCCGTTCGCCGTGACCGTGACGATCCCGCCGCCGGCCGTCCCGTTGGCGGTTTTTGACGCCGCTTGCTCCTGAATCTTGGCCATTTGTTCCTGCATGGCCTGGGCTTGTTTGAGTATGTTGCTCATGTTGCCGAAAGGAGTTTTCATTCGCTTGCCTCCTGCTGGGCTATAGTACGAACCTCGGCCAATTCGACGCCGAATATCTCAAGAGCCTGCTTCACCGTCGGGTTCGCTTTCGCGCGTTCGAACAACATCATCCGTTGTTCTTGTTCCTTGGCCGCTCGCACTTGGGCCATGGTCGGCCCTGGTGGATGGGTCTCATTCAGCTCGATGATGCGGACACGTATGGGAGACCCCAACTGACGCTCGCACAACTTTGATAAGACCAGAAGACTCTCTTCCTTCTCTAATCTGGCTCTGGCCACCGTTGCCTGCTTGGCAAACCCGATGGTGACGAAGCCACCCTCCGTCCCAACAAACCTGCCGACTTCGAGAAACGGCGCGATATTGGGAAATGAAGCGGCAACCTCTTCTTGGACTAATTCCCACTGCAACGTCGGTTGTGGACCGACGGCTATGGGCGACACGGTGGCTGGGGTGGCTGTCGCTGCATCGGTCGGTGGATGGTGAGACGGTCCGGGTGAGGAGATCGCCGACCCTTCATCCGTTTCCTCTCTGGACGTGTGAGCAGGCTTAGGGATGGACCTTGACCCAACGGATGCGCCTGGGCGCACAGCCGAGGGAGTTGATAGCCCACTCTTGCGTTCTTCCGGCCTAGCTGGAGGTTTCTGGGTGGATGGCGGCGATGTCTGTACCGGGCGCGCCACTGTACCCTCTCGTTGGCGTAACAGCCGGGTGGCTCGAACAGCCGCGGTCTCCACCACAAAACGAGGGTGGCTGCTGAAACGTAAAGAATCTTCCGCTTGGATGAAGATTGCCAGCAGTTCCTGAAGCTGTTCCGGAGTCAGTGCCTTGGCATCCAGCGACAGCTGGTTCAGATCGTCTTCCGAGGTTTCAATCAAGCTACGCAGCTCGGCCGTACCGGGCACGACTGCCGCCACGAGCAGATTGCGGATGCGTTCCACTACTTCCGCGCAGAACGCCCGCAAGTCATGTCCCCGGTCCAGCAGTTTGGCCAGGCCGGCAAGGGCAGCAGGACTGTCTTGGGCCATAACAGCTCGAATGAGTTCCTGCACCAGTTCTTGAGGCACTGCGCCCAACAGCAGTTCGAGATCCGCGTGGCTGATGGCCTTGCCGCCATATGCAATGGCCTGATCGAGCAAACTCAAGGCATCACGCATACTCCCTTCACTGGCGCGAGCCAAGGCCACGAAGCTCCGTTCCTCAAGCGTCAACTGATCTTGCCCCGCCACGTGTCGAAGTCGTTCGATGATTTCGACCCTGGCAATCCGACGAAAGTTGTAATGCTGGCATCGCGAGAGAATCGTCGCGGGGATTTTGTGAATCTCCGTTGTCGCAAAGATGAACACCACATGTGCCGGTGGTTCTTCGAGCGTCTTCAAGAGCGCATTAAACGCCGAGTTTGAGAGCATGTGGACTTCATCGATAATGTAGACTCGAAACTGACCACGAAACGGCGTGAACTTCACGTTCTCGCGGATTTCTCGCACATCGTCCACGCTGGTGTTGGACGCGCCGTCGATCTCGATGACATCAACCGAGTTCCCTTGCGCAATCTCGCGGCAGTTTTCGCAGGCGTCGCATGGACGACTCGTCGGTCCCCGTTCACAGTTGAGTGCCTTCGCGAGGATTCGCGCGACGGTCGTTTTCCCCACGCCTCGCGTGCCGGAAAAGAGATACGCATGCGCAATCCGCTTCGTCGAGACCGCGTTCATTAACGTTTGGACGACATGAGATTGACCGATCACATCGTCAAACGTACCGGGTCGATATTTACGCGCGGAGACTTGATAGTCCACTGTCGCAGAGCTCCGAATGTTCAATGTTGAATGTTTAACGATCGATTTGAGGAGAGAGACGATCTCTCATCATTGAACATTGACCATTCAACATTCCTCGTTTCGAGGTAAGTGGGGCCAGGTGATCCTGCGGCACACAGAACTAGCTGCTTACCGTTGCTTCCTTCCGGACCTGGCGGGGTTCACAGGGTTCTATTGCACAGGGCCCAGCCCCTATTCTCGTTCTCGATCTTGACTCTCCAACACAGTCCTCACGTGAGATAGCTACCGTCCGCAGAAATTACGATACAGCGATAAAGAGCGGGCGGTACACACGAAGTGCGGTTTAGCGGATCCGCCATTCAAAATGGCGAGATCTCGCCATCATTTGCCTCGGCAAATGATGGCGGAGAGGGTGGGATTCGAACCCACGGTCCCGTTGCCGGGACGCATGCTTTCCAAGCATGTCGATTCGTCCACTCTCGCACCTCTCCGCATCGAGAAGTGCCAAAAGGAGAGCATCTTAGCATGCGTGGTCATCACCGGCAAGTTGACGGCCCTCGTCATTACTACTAGGAGGCAATCCCCGTATCAGGAAAGTTGCCATGAGGTGTGCCACGGTGAACGTATGGATGAAGTTTTTCGGTGAGCAACGGCGATGGACGAGATCAGCAAGGAGCCTGGCCGGATCATTCATATCAAGGAATAGGGCACCCTCGGTCGTATGGGTTGACATTACATGTGTCCAACGGTACAACGCTATACGACATCGCGTGTTTTTGCAGTCTCGGTCACTCTACTATTATTGAGTTATTATAGAGTGACAGCTCCGCGGCATCCTCTACCATGCGAGAGTGGCGGAACTGGCAGACGCGCGAGACTTAGGATCTCGTGGGCAACCGTGGGGGTTCAAGTCCCCCCTCTCGCACCACTCATTCGATCCCCTAGGAAGGCCGATCATCGACGATGAAAATGGAAGTGACCGAGTTAGGACCGATGAAACGCGCCTTGAAAATCGAGGTGCCGGCCGATGAGGTGACACAACAATTTTCACGAGCGTATTTGGAACTCAACCGTCAGGTTCAGATTCCAGGGTTTCGACCAGGAAAAGCCCCGTTGGCTATTTTAGAAAAGCGTTATGCGAAAACAGTCGAAGAAGATGTCATTCGAAAGCTCGTGCCGGACTTCTATGATCGGGCCATCAAACAGGCCGGGATCAGTCCAGTAGTGGTGGATATTCCCCCGCTGGATCGGATCAAAATCAAAAAAGACTCCCCGTTTACTTTTACGGCGACAGTCGAAATCAAACCCACGATCGAACTTCGCGACTACAAGTCCCCCAATCCCATTTCTCTCCAGGCCGACAAGCGCACGGTTGCGGAAGAACACGTAGACCGCGCCCTGGAGGTATTGCGCGAACAACACGCTCAACTCGATGAGGCTCAAGCCGGTACGGTTTTATCCGAAGGGGATTATGCCATCGTCGATCTCGAAGGATATTTGGACGGCAATTCTCTCGACGGCACCAAGAAGGAAGGCCAGCTCCATAAGTTGGGATCGAAAGCCGCCTTGCTGGGGATTGAAATCGACGCTCATCTGATCGGAAAGCAGGCAGGGGATATTGTAGAAATTCCTCTGACTTATCCGGTGAGTCATCCGGACCAACGAGTCGCGGGAAAAGCTGTCAAGTTCCTTCTAGTCATAAAGGGAGTCAAGCAGAAGAAGCTCCCTTCCCTTGACGATGAGTTCGCCAAAGACTGCGGAGCATACGCGTCGCTCCACGAGTTAAAGGACAAGTTGCGTGGCCAAATGGAAAAGTCTCTCAAGAAGGATATCGAGGAGTCCTACAAGGATACTCTTCTCAAACGCCTCGTCGATACCCATCACTTCGACCTTCCTGACACACTCGTAGAACGAGAGCTCAGCACGATTGTGCGACAGAAAGTACAGGCACGACAGCGTGGCAAACTCACCGATTCCCTTCCTGCGCCGGATGCGGAAGAACTGAAGATGATTCGAGAAGAGCACCGTGAAGAAGCAAATCGTCGCGTGAAAGCGGGATTGATTCTTGAGGCCATCTCTGAGAAAGAAGGCTTGTCAGTTAGCCAGGACGATCTGAACAATGAAGTGACTCGACTAGCCACGGAGCTCCGGGTACCGATGGCCGATCTCGTGAAAATGATCCAGGCAGGCGGTCAGGACTCTGTTGAGGAATTACGAGGGAGGATCCTGGCCGACAAGGCACTGGATGTTGTCTATCGTCAGGCGTTCATTCAGGGATAAGCGCGGCGGTTGTTGCATGCGGACTTGTTGCGGTCCAGAAGTTGTCCAGGAAAGGAATTGAGCCATATGTTGGTTCCGATCGTAGTCGAACAAACCAATCGAGGCGAACGAGCCTATGACATCTACTCACGACTTCTCAAAGATCGCATCATTTTCCTGGGAGCCCCGATCGACGATGTGTTTGCCAACCTGGTGATTGCGCAGCTTCTCTTTCTTGAAGCGGAAGATCCTGAGAAAGACATTAATCTCTACGTCAATTCGCCGGGAGGCAGTGTGACAGCCGGATTGGGCATCTACGACACCATGCAATATGTGAAGCCCCCGATCAACACCATTTGCCTCGGTCAGGCTGCCAGTATGGGAGCACTCCTATTGACAGCGGGAACAAAAGGCAAGCGGTTTGCTTTGCCCAATGCCCGGGTGATGATCCACCAGCCGTTGGGCGGATTCCAAGGACAGGCGACGGAAATCGACATCCATGCTCGGGAAATTCTCAAGATTCGCGAACGGCTCAATGAAATCATGGCCAAGCACACTGGGCAGCCGATCGAGAAAATCGCGCATGACACGGAACGGGACTATTTCATGTCCGGCGAAGAAGCGAAGCGGTACGGCCTCATAGATGAAGTTATTACACGACCACCCAAATTTATACGAGCGGTAGAATCCGGCGACGGGGCAAAAGACGGAATCAAAGGCAAGTAACGCGGGAGGGTACATGGCCAAGCAGGAAAAGATGGACCGACACTTGCGATGTTCTTTCTGTGGAAAAAGCCGTGATGAGGTGCGAAAACTGATTGCCGGACCGACGGTGTATATCTGTGATGAGTGCGTCAATCTTTGCAATGACATCATTGCGGAGGACTGGGAAGAAGCCAAAGAAGAAATTTCGTCTAAGCTCAAGAAACCAGCGGAGATCAAACATCACCTCGATCAGTATGTCATCGGGCAGGAGCGGGCTAAACGCATTCTATCCGTGGCCGTGCACAATCATTACAAGCGCATCTCGTCAAAGGAAAAAGAGGTCGATGATATCGAACTCCAGAAGGGCAACATCCTTATGGTTGGTCCGACCGGCACGGGGAAGACCCTCTTGGCCCAGACCTTGGCCAAGTATCTTGACGTCCCGTTTACTCTCGCTGATGCCACGACGCTGACCGAAGCCGGGTACGTGGGCGAAGATGTCGAGAATATCATTCTGAAGCTCCTGCAAGCCGCTGACTACGATGTCGAGCGGGCTGAGCGCGGGATTGTGTACATCGATGAAATCGATAAGATCAGTCGGAAAAGCGACAGCCCGTCTATTACACGGGACGTATCCGGTGAAGGTGTTCAACAAGCCTTGCTGAAGCTGATCGAGGGCACGGTTGCGAATGTCCCACCACAAGGAGGGAGAAAGCATCCGCATCAAGAATTTATTCAGGTCAACACCAGCAACATTTTGTTCGTCTGTGGTGGGGCGTTTGTCGGTTTAGAACAGATCATCGAACAGCGTCTGAATCGAAAATCGATGGGATTTGGAGCTGAAATCCGCGGAAAAAGCGACATTCGGTTGGGTGACCTGCTGGCTAAGGTTCAGCCCGAGGATTTTCTGAAGTACGGCCTGATACCCGAATTCGTGGGACGGTTACCGGTCGTGGCCACGTTAGAGGAGTTGGACGAGCGAGCCTTGATCCGTATCCTTACCGAACCACGCAATGCGTTGACCAAGCAGTACGAAAAACTGCTGTCGTTCGAAAAGGTCAAGCTCCGATTCACCGAAGCGGCGTTGGGGGCGGTAGCTCGGAAAGCCTATGCGCAGAAGACTGGCGCCAGAGGCCTTCGGGCAATCCTGGAAGAAGTGATGCTTGACATCATGTACGATGCTCCCTCTCAGAAACAGATCGCCGAGGTGGTGATCACGGAAGATGCAATCTTGGGCAAAACCCCGCCGATGCGCATATTTGACCAGGAAAAGGACGCTAAGACTGCGTAAAAACTGTGAAAATGCAATAAATGATCGACGGCCCTAGCTAATAACTCGTAGGGGGGCCGAAGTGATCTCCTTTTCTGCTAGGTAGCTCTCTCCCTTTCCCTCTCCTTCTCTTTGTCTAACACCGTCGTCTTCCTCGACAATCAGAAACACCGCGCTATACTTGCCTCGTGCATGTTTTGGATGGAGGACTTGTGAAATACCCTGTTTCTTCGAGTCTTCGGCACAAAGGCAAGGTCATCGAACTTGACACGGCACGTGAAATGGTCGTCTTGTTGGGTGTCAACGGTGATGTAATCGGCAGCCTGCCCTGGGACTTCGTCATCGATCAAATTCTCGCCTACCGCAAGGTGTCTATTCCAAAAGAAATCCGATTAGAGCCTCGCATTTCGGTTGAGTTCCGGGTGCGCTACAACAGCCCAGAGGGGCCGCGATTCGAAAGTCGAGCAGGTGGTATTGGTGGCGGAGGGTTATTTATCGAAAGCCAGACCCCTCTTCCAGTAGGGACCAGACTGGCTATGGAGTTCTCGCTTCCGGAGAAATCCGAGGAATGGATGCCGGCAAAAGGAACCGTAGCCTGGGTCTGTCCGAAAGCCGACCAATATACGTTCAGTCCCGGAATGGGGGTACGGTTCACGGAGATAGCGGAGGATGTCCGCGATCGAATCCATGAGTTAGTGAAATCAATCCAGAACGTGGGTCAAGCGGCCTAATTCCTTTCTGGCTTAGGGCACCCGGAAAAGGGGAAAAGGGATGGTTCTATGACGTTTCCTGTCGTTTCCACTGCAGGGCATCAGGGAAAATCTCTCGTTATTGATTCTGGGCGAGAGACGATCAACATACACGATACCTCGGGCCAGCTGTTGGGCAGCATGTCATGGGGTGCAGTCATCGAGCAAGTAGTTGTCAGCGACGAAGATGCCCGGTTTGCACATTGTCGTACGCAGCCTCGTGCGCCTCTCGCCCTGAAAGTCCGGTATACGACGCCAGAAGGAAAACAGTTCGATAGTCTAACCGGAGGAATCGGTGGCGGCGGACTCTTTATCGAGAGCGGTGCTCCTCTCAGTCCGGGCACCGAGCTGACGGTTGAATTTGCGCTTCCGGATCGGCCGTGGGACAAGCTGAAAGCGAAGGCGAAGGTTGCTTGGGTTCGCAACAAGCCGGAGCGATATCTTCTGTTTCCCGGCATGGGCATCCAGTTCGTAGAGTTGGATAAGAAGGTACAGGAGGAACTGGTCGGGCTGGTTGAGGCCTTGAATCGAAGTCGAAACCCCTCGTGAGTACCAGCGAACCTATCCTGATCAGTATGTAATGTTCAGACGGTCGTTCTACCGGACAATGGCTACTGTTGGCCGATATCGATCCGTCCACCAAGAACCGACGCCGGCAAGCTGCTTCCGCCTGAACGGACGAGATGAAAATCAGGCAGATTTCTGAGGGTCCTCTTGCACCGGTGGGAGTTCTTGGGCGGCTTCGATCGATTGCTGGATTTCCTTTTGAGCTGCATCCATTTCGGCTTGGATCGTTCGCATTTGAGGGTCCACACTATTTCGCACGTCTGATGCCGCTTGCCTGAACGTTCGCACGACCTCTCCGAGGCCTTCACCGAGATGCTGCAGGTCGTCGGGCGATACTGCCGCTGCCGATTGTGTCGCTTTGGCTTTGATCGCGGCCTGTTGGGCCTGTACGCGGGCCACCGCATCTTTGTTCACAATGGCGGAGGGGCGTTTGGCGGTTGGTTTTGCTTGGGAACCAGCCGGCAAGGGGGGATACGAAGCGTGAGCTCTCGGAGGGGGAGCTGCAGTCCGTTCCTCCATCGATAGCACGGGACTGGAGGCAGAAGACGCCGATGCTTGATGTGGAGCAGAAGTCGATGTTTGCGGAGGCTGAAGGCTCGTATTGTACAGGAACGAGGCGGTGGTGCCGGGCGTCAGTTCCGGACCAGGGACAGAGGGAGGGTTTGGCCTGGTCGTTGCCGGCGATGATCCTGTGGCCGATAGCGGCGCGGTCGCTGCGATGTGAGTCGGAGTCTGAATTTCCTGTGGTTGCCCGGTTTCTTGTTGGAATTGACCTGAAGCGGGTTGGGGCACTTCGTGGACTTCTTTTCTAAACCCTTTCAATGCCTTGCCGACACCCTCGCCTATCTGCGGCAGACGGCCCGCTCCGAAAATGATCAGCACGATGACGAGAATGATAATGAGTTCCGAGAAACCCATTGTGCCGAACATGTACCGCCTCGCATGTGATCCGGGAAGGTACCCTTGCTGGATGAGTGAATCTAGCCGCCCCTCAGACATGGTGTCAAGAAAGGGTCAGAGCAGAACATTCAGATATGAAAGGTCAGAGAAGAGACATGATTTCAGTTTGAAGTGGTAAGCCATGCACCACGGCTTCTCGATCCGAAATATAGACGTCGAGCTCACTCCTGATCCCAAACTCTCCCGGCAGGTAGATTCCCGGTTCGATAGAAAAACAAGTTCTCGGCAGGAGCCGGCGACTGTCCTGGGTTTCCAGATTGTCGATATTGGCTCCATTCCCATGGACTTCCTCACCGATCGAGTGGCCGGTTCGATGAATGAAGAAGTCGCCGTAGCCCGCCGCTCGAATCGTATTACGGCAGACATCATCGACTTCCCATCCGCAAGGAAATCGGCCTGTCGCCACCTGATCCTGGACAAACGACAGTGCCGCATCGCGGCCGCGCCGAACATGTTCAAAGATCATGCGCTGCTTGGCCGGTACCTGCGCACCGGTATAGCCAGTCCAGGTGATATCCCCATAAACTGAGCCCGGTATCATTTGTTTCGCCCATAAATCGATCAGAACCAAGTTGTCTCGCATGATGAGTGAAGAGCCCGATTCAGTCGGCCCATAATGGGGATCGGCACTATGGGCATCAACGGCTGCAATCGGAGCGCTGGATGTCGTCATGCCCGCATCGCGAATACGTGAGAGAATGAACTGTTGGAGGCCATATTCAGATAACGGACGTTCGTGGGTGAGACAAGACGCCACATGGGCGAAGGACTCGTCCACGATGGTCCTGAGCGTCGTCACTGCGTACCGATGGGATTCTAGTTGGTCATCCGTCCAGACTGCCTCAAATTGTTGGACGAGGTCGGCTGATGTGACCACCTCAAGCCCAAAACTTCTGATCAACTCGACGGTACCCGCATCAACTCTGGACAGATACGGAACGGCGTTGAGCGGCGAGTACTGCATGGCGATTTGCCGTCGACCTCGCAACAGCGAGGCCAATAACGTCCGTTGCTGTTCCCATGATACGTACTGCTGGACCTGACCGGGTAACTCATCCAGCACATGTGGTTCGATCCTGTGAAGGAGTTTGACCGGTTCCCCCGACGTAGGGATCCAATAGTACCAGCGCCGAGTGACATGCTGGGTCGGATCAAGGAGCAGAACCCGATATGCGAGCGGGTCGCTGCCGCGAAAGTCGTAGAAGAGCCATCCATCAATCTTGCCCATGTCTTCGAGTGCTTCTTGGATCGCTACGATCCTTGTTTGGTGGGCAACGCCGCTCATGGGTCTCCATCTTATCGTCCGAGTGCAGGGGCGTCAATCAAGCCTCGGGTCTCTGTGTGAATCATGGTACAATGACGCCCATGGTTCCAGAATCAACTCGAGACGTCCCATCTTATCGAGTCACGTTCTTCTTCGGGCCTGAGCCAGTGCAGGGGCAACCCGACGTGCTGGCCTGTGTGTTCAACGTAAAAAAACGGAGTTGGAAAGCGGGCATCCAGGTCTCTGTCGAGATTGGCGCCGACCAGCTGTCGGTTCTTCGACAGAAGATGCGCCTTGATGATCGACTCGCGAAGAGTTTGGCGGCGCTCGACCCCCACGAGCGTCCTCACTATCAAGAACGCATAGCGGATCTCTTTGCACAAGCTGTTTGTTGGTGCAAGCTGGATCTCAGATTACAGGCGGGCGTGGCCCAAGAACAATCAGCGAATCCCAGCCGATGAGTTGACGATCGAATTGGATCAGGAGGCCGGCAATCGCATAGACTATGTTCTCGCCTACATCTTGGGAGAGTTGGATCTGGCCCATGATCGTTCGGTGCCATCATCCTGTTAGTGTCGAGGTCCATAGGGGGGTTGCATTCATCAGCGAATTTGTTATAACGCATGCGGGGACTCGTGTAGGATCGTTCATGCATCCCGTAGTTGTGGCTTTGAAAAAGGAAGGAGGCGTTTCACGTGAGACTTCCAATCGTGATTCTCATCGTTGTCATCACCTACTGTTCGATGATGGTCGCACCCGCTTGGAGCCAGTCGTCGTCCGCTGACACACAGCAAGGGACCGCTTCCGGGGCCGGCATGGGAGCTGCCTCAGCTGCCGCCACGATCCTGTATTTCCCATTTAAAGCGGCCTTTGCCATCGGAGGTGGAATAGTCGGAGGGCTCGCCTATGTCTTTTCGGGGTTCAGTGAACCGACGGCGAGAAGTATCTGGGTCCCAAGTATGTACGGTACCTACCTCATTACTCCGGAGCATCTCAGCGGTGATCGTCCGGTACGTTTCCTGGGCGTTGAGGCCGAAAGTGAGGCAATGCCAACCACCCCCGCGGCGACAAACGAGCCTGCGCAATTGCATTGAGTATGAAGCCTGTCATTGGCGTGACCTCAGACTTCAATGCCGGTGACAGGGAGGATATGGGCGGGCACGAGCCAACCTACTTCTTGCGGGCTCGCTACATCCGAGCCGTTGAAGAACTCGGCGGTATTCCTCTGATCCTTCCTTTAGTAGCGGAACCGTCTGCCCGGCGACGGCTTCTTGACCGTGTCGATGGGCTACTCATCACCGGCAGTGGACCGGACCTTCCGCCGAGTCTCTACGGAGAGCGGCAGCGCTACAAGTTTCCGCTGGTAAGCGAGCGCCGCGCCGACTTTGAGCTGGAGTTAGTCCTTCAGGCCAGGAAGCGGGATCTTCCGCTCTTGGGAATTTGTGGCGGGATGCAGACGGTGAATGTCGCCTGTGGAGGGAGTCTGTATCAGGACATTCCCGCACAAGTTCCCGGCGCGTTGGATCATCGCCAAAAAGCGAAGGCAATCCATGTCGCTCACCCGGTGACCGTAGCAGCCAAGAGCCTCTTGAACAAGGTGCTCGGAAGAAGAACGCTCATGGTGAATAGTTCCCATCACCAATCGGTCAAGACAGTCGCTTCCCCGCTCACGACAAGTGCCGTGGCGCCCGATGGGATTATAGAAGCGATTGAATCCCCCGCACATCGATTTCTACTCGCTATCCAATGGCACCCCGAATTCTTGTTCGAACGGCATGCGGTCCATCGTCGGCTGTTTGAAGCCCTGCTACGGGCGGCCCGCCGGACGCATGCATGATTTCTCTGGACCGTTCCAACCAATCACAACCAACTGGCTCCAGTGGCTCCCTGCTAGACTTTGACCTCAGGAGGAGCCACAGCGCATTGAACCCATCACAGCGAATCGTGGCACGTTCAACTCGGGAGCGACCGTGAACAGCCGACTTTTCCGGACGAAACCCATCGATCAAATCCTGGCCGACGCAAACCAACCAGAACATCGTCTCAAGAAAACACTGACGGTCTGGGATTTGACAGCGCTTGGGATCGGCGCAATCGTTGGGACCGGCATCTTCGTCCTGGTTGGGACAGCCATCGTCGGCGATGCACACAGGCCGGGAGCCGGACCTGGCATCATCCTCTCGTTCATCCTCTCCGGCATCACCTGTGCGTTAGCCGCGCTGTGTTATGCCGAATTTTCAGCGATGATCCCGGTCGCGGGATCAGCCTACACCTTTTCTTACGCCACGCTGGGCGAGTTTCTTGCCTGGCTCACGGGGTGGAATCTGATCCTGGAATACGGTGTGGCGTGCGTGGCGGTTGCCATCGGCTGGTCCGGTTATTTCAACAAATTACTGACACTGGCAGGCCTGGAACTACCCTATTGGGCAACCAATCCGCCGCATTGGGCCGGCGGGCCGGAGGGGAGCGTCGCCAATTTCCCGGCGGCAATCATCGTGCTGCTGGTCACGGCCCTCCTCGTGATAGGAATCAAAGAAAGTGCCCGAGCCGCCGGCATAATCGTGCTCCTGAAACTTTCGGTGATTCTCTTCTTCATCGCGGTTGGGACTCCCGCGATCAACGCCGACAACTGGACGCCCTTCATGCCAAATGGATTCGAGGGAGTCCGGGCTGCTGCCGCCATCATCTTTTTTGCGTATATCGGGTTCGATGCTGTCTCGACTGCTGCAGAGGAGGCCCGGAACCCTCAGCGAGATGTTCCGCTGGGTATCCTTGGCTCGCTGGCCGTGTGTACCATACTCTATATTTCCGTGGCAGCTGTGCTCACCGGCCTGGTCCCCGTAAGCCAAATCGACATTCACGCTCCGGTGGCCGAAGCGCTCAGCCTCGTCGGGTTCAAATGGGGCGCCGCGATTGTGGCTATTGGGGCTGTGGCGGGCATAACAAGCGTATTGGTCGTGATGATGCTGGGACAAATCCGTGTCTTCTTTGCCATGTCGCGCGATCAACTGGTAAGCCCCGGACTCTCCAAGGTTCACCCAAAATTCGGGACTCCGCATCGTGCAACGATTTTGACAGGACTGGCTGTCGCAGTTCTGGCCGCGCTCTTCCAAATCGGAGAAGCGGCCGACATGACCAACATCGGAACCTTCTTTGCCTTTGTATTGGTCAGCTTCGGAGTCATGCTGCTCCGGTACACAAAGCCCGCTCAGCCTCGTCCCTTTCGCCTTCCCTTGATGCCGTTCGTCCCAATCCTAAGCATAGCGGCATGTCTTTATTTGATGGCTGGTTTGCCTTGGGCAACATGGATCCGTTTTGGGGTATGGACCATCATCGGCATTCTCGTGTATGCCGCTTATGGGATGAAACACAGTAAACTGTCCGCTCAGGCCGTCAACGGTGGTTCACTGTCACGATGAATGAGGGACGATTCTAGAAGTAGTCTAGTTCGACTTTTCTGATGGCTGGGTTGCGGCGGCGGAAGTCTCTTCAACGGGAACTGCGGGGGTTCGAACCGTGTTCGTGGTGGGAGCAGCCGGGACAGGCGATTCAGGGGCGGTACCTGCTGGAGAGGCAGCGGGCTGTGGGTGGAGGAGCAGCCGGCTTGGGAGGCGCCGGCCTTTCCGGCTTAATGCCTCCCTCCCAGGCTGGACCCGAATACATGTCCGCCGTTAAGCCCTTTGTTTTCCATTTTTCCTCGAAGTCAGCAGCGGCCTTATTGGGTGTTTCACCGAGGCCCGTGACATCGTTCCAAGGGTAGACTTTCGGGCCGATCTGGCAGCCCGATTCCGTCCTTCGCAAATACAAAGAGATCGGATTACCCCTGTAGGGACCAAGAAAAATATGGACGGATCCAACGTACTCCAGCAATGAGGCCATAAGGCCCTCCAAGGGACGGTCATGATGCCACAAGAGATGAGAAGAGGGCAAGATATTCGGTGGGGAGGACGGAGGTTTCGCTTCCTCACTTCATAGGTCGGCTTTCGCGAATCGTTCTCGTGTCTGGTCGATGGAGCGCAAGAGAGCCTTGTGGCTTCGGCAGCCCACCACAAGTTTGGCATCAGAAATCGTCACGGGTCGATGGGGAATGAGGTACCGCTCTTTTAAGCGGCGGATACGCGCAAGGGATTGGGCCAACCGTCCGGCAGAGATGTCTCCGGTTGCTACAGCCTTGGCAACGGCATTGAGCGCGGCGACGACTCTGTTGCGGTCTTTACAGATCAACGGCATGTCGCAACCAGCCTGGATGGCCTGTATCGTCGCGTCGCCGATGCCATAGTGATCAATGATGGCGTGCATCTCGAGATCATCCGTCAACACGACACCGTCGTAGTGTAACTCCTCACGAAGGAATCTCCCAATGATCGTCGGGGACAGGGTTGCCGGCCGTTTCTCATCCAAAGCCTGATACAGAACGTGGGCCGTCATCATAGTCGCCACGCCGTTCGCCACCGCGCGCCGGAATGGAGGAAATTCAATGCGCTCCAACCGCTCGCGCGGCGCCGTCACGATGGGCAACTCCTTGTGCGAGTCCGAGTTGGTATCGCCATGGCCAGGAAAATGCTTCCCACAAGCCACGACACGATTGTCTTGGAGGCCTCCCACTGTGGCCAACCCCAATTCAGACACGATGTCAGGAGTCGTGCCGAATGCGCGATCACCGATGACCGGATTGGCGGGGTTGCTGTTCACATCCAGCACCGGGGACATATTCATATTGATGCCGACGGCCTTGAGCTCGTTTGCGGTCGTCGCTGCCGCGGCGTAGGCCAGTTCAGAGGAGCGGCATCGCCCCAGGACTTCGCACGGTGGGAAAATCGTAAAGTCTTTCGGCAACCGTGAGACACGTCCGCCTTCTTGATCGATAGAGATGAGGAGGGGGGAGTGCGGACTGCAGCGTTGAAGATCACTTGTCAATTCAACGATCTGCGCGATCGATTCGAGATTCCTCGAAAAGAGGATGACACCACCGGGCTTAGAGTCCCTGATGAAGGAGGCGAGGTCAGCCGACACGGTGGTGCCGTCGAACCCTATCATGAAGAGTTGGCCGATCTGGTCGTAAGACATCGTCGAGCCGTCTTTCTCGCCTTACAGTGAGCGATTGATGAGGAACTGGATCAACAGTCTAGTCCCGATGCCGGTTGGGCCTTTGGGGATGTACGCCCGTTCCCGCTCGCTCCAATCAGTGCTGGCGATGTCGAGATGCACCCAAGGGATGTCGCCGACAAACTTGCTCAAGAAGAGCGCAGCGGTGATCATGCCACCCCCACGTCCACCGATGTTGCGCATGTCGGCCACATCGCTGCGCAACTGCTCAAAATAGTCTTCCCACAACGGCATTTCCCACACCCGTTCGCCTGCTCGAAGGCCGGCCTTGCGAATCGCTTCTGTCAACTTGGCATCGGTGCCGAACATGCCGATGGCGAACTGGCCCAGAGCGACGACACAAGCGCCGGTCAGCGTGGCGATGTCGATCAGCGCTGAGGGTTTGTAGCGCGCGGCATAAGACAGTCCGTCGGAAAGAATTAACCGGCCTTCGGCGTCGGTATTCTGGACCTCGACCGTCTTGCCGGAAAGCGTCTTGACAATGTCGCCAGGTTTCATCGCCCGACCGCCGGGCATATTCTCCGTGGCAGGCAGGATGCTGACCAGATTGAGCGGCAGTTTGAGCCGGGCCGTGGCCCGCATGGCCGCCAGGACTTCGGCGCCGCCTGTCATGTCCGCTTTCATGTGTTCCATGTTCTCGGCCGGCTTCAGCGAGATGCCGCCTGTGTCGAATGTGATGGTCTTGCCGACGAGGACGACGGGACGTTCGTCCTTCTTGCGAGCGCCGCGGTACTCAAGAATGATGAATTTCGGAGGTTCGTGGCTGCCCCGAGCCACGCCGAGCAGCGCGCCCATGCCCAGCTTCTCCATGTCTTTCTGCTCGAGGACTTTCAGCGCCACGCTCGTTTCTTTCGCAATGACTTTTGCTTCCTGGGCGATTTTCGTCGGCGTCATCACATTGGACGGATGGTTGCAGAGGTCCCGAACGAAGACCGTCGCTTCGGCAGTCGCGACACCGCGACGAATCCCTTCGGATAACTGGCGCAGTTGATCTTTCTGCGGAGCCAGAATAGTCATCGCCTTCACGTCTTTACCCGTCTGAGCGTCGCTGCGATAGGCCGTGAATTGATAGCTCCCTAAGATCGCTCCTTCGGTCAGGGTCTGGCCGACGTCGATCGGCGAGGCCTCCTGCGGCACGACGCTCGGCAGCGCAACCGTAAAGGTCACGGACTTGGCTTGGCGAACCCGTTTGACGGCCTGCCCCATCGCCTGTCGGATCTGATCCAACCCCAGCTCACGTTTCTTCCCGAGGCCGACAAGAATCAAGCGCTTCGCCGGAATTTTCCCCTGTGTATGAAATAAGACCACCTCACCGGCCTTCCCATCGAACTCCTTCGACTGCAGAAGCTCACGGAGTGCCCCTCCGAGTGCTCTATCGAGACTCGCTCCATCTTCTTTAGGCAGTCCCTCCCCCTCACAAAACAGGAGAACAAGCGCATCCGTGGTCTCGGTGTCGACTCGTCCTTGTTTCGCTTGAACTCGCATAATAGTCATTCGATTCTCCTTTGATGCGTCACTCAGCACGCGTCATCAGCCGATTGTTGGTTGTCATCAGGACTTCTACATCTCGATCGACGGAGAACGTCTTTACACTCCCCGCATATCGGGCGCCCAGATGTGCTTGTGGAGTTGCAACTGAAGGCGAACAGGTAGTCGATCTGCCAAGAGCCATTCGGCCAACTGTCCTGGATCTAGCGCGCCGAATACCGGGCTCAAGAGGACCGGACACCGATCGATCAACCGGAAGCGATCCAGAATGTTTTTAGCCCATTCGTAATCACTCCGGTCTTGAATGACGAATTTCGCTTCGTCCTGTGGTCGCAAACGCTCGACATTGGGCCAGTGCATCCGTTCCGTCATGCCGCTTCCCGGGCATTTCACATCCAGGATAATACGGACCGAGGGGTCGACGATGATTGTATCGACCGCTCCGCTCGTTTCAAGGAGAACCGTGAATCCTTCATGACACAATCGACGGAGTAACGTGTTGATATCCGGTTGTGCTAACGGTTCACCTCCCGTCACTTCAACCAACGAACATCCATAGGATCGCACCCTGTCGAGAATGTCATCGATGGACCGGTCCGTTCCACCAAAGAAAGCATAGTTCGTGTCACACCAGGCGCACCGCAGTGGGCAGCCGGTCAAGCGTATAAAGACGCAGGGGAGGCCGGCAAAGGTCGACTCACCTTGAACGCTATGAAAAATTTCGGTGATGCGCATGGGCAGCGTGTGGGTTTACCGAGTAGTCGATTAGATGATTCGTCGCCGAAACGGTTGATCCGATCACAAGCAGTAACTCATCGCCATTTGACAACCGGCCAGTTCTGGCGTCGGGCGATGGAGGCCATGCCACGAATCGGATTCACCACCGTCGGATGGCCTACGGCCCGGAGCAGGTCTAGATCACCAGGGCTGTCTCCATACGCATAGCATTGGGACAGATCCAGCGTCAGTTCATGGGTCAACCGATCGATGAGTCGGCGTTTTCCCTCGCCATAAGGAAGGGGGGGCACGAGGAACCCGGTATAGAGTCCGTTCTGTTGCTCCAACCGAGTCGCAAAACATCGATCAACCCGAAGCGCGTCAGCGATGGGGGCGATCAGGAAATCGATGGATCCTGTCACGAAAATGACGGCATGGCCGGCACGGCGATGCTCGTCGAGCATCCGCATGGCGATGGGAGAGACACGAGGACATAATTCTTCCCGACAAAACTCCTCACCCAACGGTTGAATCACTTGCGAAGGTTTTCCGGCCAGGTACAGCTTCCGCTCGCGGAGCGGGTGCAGCGACAATGCCGGGACATGTCGCAGGAGCCAAGACACGCTCTCGCGGGCTTCAGGCCAACCGACGATACCGCGTCGCCACAGCCAGCGGAAAAATCTTACTTCGCTCGCTTGACCAGGCAAAATGGTATTGTCGATATCAAAAAAAGCCGCAATGGAAGAGGAGAGACCTCGTTGGTCGGTTCGTGTCATGGAAGAGCAACCTAGGAAAATGAGAGGCCGATTCTACCGGACGCGCGGTTGATTGACAACAATTTTACCCGACTCCTATAATGCGCACTCCTTTTCCCTCAGATGCCGACAGGGGGCCTCAACGCAGGATGGTCAAACAAGCCTGCGACAAGGCCGCAGCGAACGAAAGCCTGAGGTGTGCCTCTGAGTACGTTGAGGGTTTGAGCGAGGCGAGAGCGCAGTGACAGGCCTCGTTTCAGACCCTATTGAGTGCCGAAGTGGTGGAATGGCAGACACGCACGTTTGAGGGGCGTGTGGCGAAAGCCGTGCGGGTTCAAGTCCCGCCTTCGGCACCATCGATATAGCTCCCGCTGATTGCCGGCTAAAGACGCCGGGCCATTTGGATCTAGACTTTCACCCATTCTCATAGGACACTACGCCCCTCTTGGGGTCTTGTCCTAGGAAGCCGTGGGCTGGGCGGTCGCCATCAATCAGCATTCATTCGCGACGTGACATGGTCGCTCCGTTGAGTTGAGCCGGCTTTGAGGTACTGTCGGCGTCGCGCGGCAAGGAGCCGCATCATGAATCCTACGAGCCACCTTCCTGAATTGGATCTGCTGCGCAGGCAGGTCGCCGATCTCGCGCGTGAACTGGGCGAACGGGACCGAGTGCTGCACGAACAGACTCGCCACTTCCACGTCGCGCAAGCTCTTGCTCACCTGGGTACTTGGAATTGGGACATCGCAAGCGGCAAGGAGGAGTGGTCGGATGAACTCTACCGGATCTTCGGCTATGAACCTCAATCACGAGAGATGACCTTCGACAGTTTTGTATCCACGGTACTCCCGGACGATCATGATCGGGTCTTGGCGTCGATCGATGATGCGTTGGCGGGGACGACATCATACGACATGGAATTCCGGATCGTTCGCCCAGATGGCGAGGTACGGACGGTTCACTCCTGCGGCGAGGTCGCGCGTGATGGCAGCGGTCAGCCTCTTCGTATGTCAGGGACGGCCTTGGACATTACCGATCGCAAGCAAACGGAGCTTGCCCTGCAGCAACGCGAAGCGCACTTCCGCGCGCTCATCGAGCATTCCTCCGATATCATCACGGTTCTCAATCTGGACGGGACAATCCAGTTCGAAAGCCCATCATTCGAGCGATTGCTCGGTTACGCCCAGCACGAGCTCAATGGGCGCAGCGCATTCGAGTTTGTCCATCACGAGGACCTTCCTGCTGTGACCGAGAAATTTCGGTTGCTGATCGAGCGGCCTGGAATGCCTCAAACGGCCGAATTCCGTTTTCGCCACAAAGACGGCTCGTGGCGACATTTCGAAGGAATCGGCAGAGTCATCCGCGATCCAGACGGCCGATGCAGCGTCATCGTGAATTCTCGCGACATTACTCAGCGGAAGGGCGCGGAGGCGATGCTCCAGAGTTCGCAAGAAAAACTCCGACAAGCACTTCATGCGTCGGGCACTGGACTATGGGACTGGAATACAGAAACAAACGAGGCTGCCTTGTCCCAAGAGTGGAAACGCCAGCTCGGCTATGAGCCGGCGGAGCTGGCGGACTCATTTGAAACCTGGACGGCGCATCTGCACCCCGATGATCGAGAGAGGGCGGTTGCGTATGCCCGAGACTACATGTCCAGCCGCGAGGGAGACTATCGACAGGAATTTCGGCTGAAGCATAAGGATGGGGGGTATCGATGGATCGAGGCACGGGCCTCGTTCGTGACGGAAGCTGATGGCCGACAGGTGCGTCTCCTCGGCTCGCACACCGATATTACGGATCGGAAACAGATGGAGGAGGCGGTACGGGAGAGCGAAGAGCGGTACCGAACCTTGGTCGAACTATCCCCATCGGGTGTATTCGTCTTCAGCAATGGACGGGCTGCTTACGTCAACCACCGGGCTGTCGTCCTCTTAGGCGCGAGGGATCCCCGGGAGATTCTTGGCCGGCCAATTGTTGAGCTCATTCATGCCGACTATCATCAAGAAGTGCGTGACAAGGTGAAACGCATGCTGAGCGGCGGAGCGTCTGTCCATAGCGCCGAACGAATGTATCTGAAAATGGATGGAACACCGTTTCCGGTTCAAGTTGAAGCAGGACGCATTATGTGGAACGGCAAGCCGGCCATCCTCAGTATATTTTCCGACATCACCGAACGAACGCGATCGGAGAAGGCGTTATGCGAAAGCGAGGAACGATTCTCCAAAGCCTTCCGAACAAGTCCTCATCCAATCGGGATCACGGAGGTAGCAACGGGCCGTTGTATCGAGGTGAACGATGCCTGTCTTGATCTGTTCGGTTTTCGTCGAGAGGAAGTGATCGGAAACACCACGTTGATGTTGGGTATCTGGCCGAATCTCGAAGATAGAGTGCGGGTCATCGAGCGCTTGAAAGCTGGGCACCCGGTGCGCAACATGGAGTTTTGTTTAAAGATCAAATCGGGTGCGTTGCGCTACCTTCTGACCTCCGCTGATCTCGCAGAGCTCAACGGAACGCTCTGTGTTGTTACCGTCGCTAACGACATCACGGACCGCAAGCAAGCCGAGGAAGCGCTGCGTGCCAGCGAAGAGCGTTTTGCCAAGGCCTTCCAGGCTAGCCTCCATTCGATCGTCATTACCGAGCTGGACTCCGGCCGAGTCGTGGATGCCAATGATGCCGCATGCCAGAAATACGGATTTCGCAAGGGAGAAGTTGATGGGCAGACCACGTTACAGATGGGACTCTGGCATTCGGCGGAGGAACGGGCTCGCTTCGTCGAACGGTTGAAGAGTTCCGGGTCAGTCCGGGATATGGAAGTCACCCTGCGGACCAGGGACGGGGAAATGCGTCAGATACTATTGTCGTCGGAACTCATTGAGTTGAACGGCAAGCAATGCGGTGTGACGGTGGGAGACGATATCACCGATCGGAAGCAAGCCGAGGAAGCACTGCGTGCCAGTGAGGAGCGCTTTGCCAAGGCGTTCAAGGCAAGTCCCCATCCGGTCGTCATTAGTGAGTTGGACTCCGGTCAAGTGGTGGATGCCAATGATGCCGCGTGCCGGATGTTTGGATATCACAACGAAGAGGTCGTGGGACAGACCACGGCACAAATAGGACTCTGGCATTCTATGGAGGAACGGGACCAGTACCTGGAACTGTTGAAACGTGAGGGGTCGGTCCGCAACGTGGAGGTGAAGCTGCGCAGCGGGAACGGCGAGGTCCGGCAGTGCATGTTGTCATCCGAACTGATCATGCTGAACGGCAAGCAATGCGCTGTGACGGTCGGAGACGATATCACGGAGCGCAAACGCATGGAACGAGCGCTACGGCGGACTCAGTTCTCGGTGGATCATGCAGTGGAGGCAATTTTATGGGTCGACCAGACCGGTCAAATATTCAACGTCAATGAAACCGCATGCCGGATGTTGGGGTATACGCGCCAGGACCTGACCACCATGACCCTGCATGACATCGATCCTAATTTCCCTGTGGAACGATGGCCGGAGCATTGGAGTTACGTGAAGAAGCAGGGAGCGCTGGCGTTCGAAGCGAAGTTTTGGTCACGAACCGGATGCATCTTGGAGACGGATGTGACCGTCAATTATCTGCAGTATGAAGGGAAAGAGTACGGCTGTATGATCTTACGGGACGTTGGAGAACGCAAACGGGCGGAAGCCGACCTTCGCCGCTCCCATACGTTCTTGCGACAGGTCATCGACACAGACCCGGACTTCATCTTTGCCAAGGATCGCGACGGACGTTTTACCATGGCCAACAAGGCTGTGGCCGATTGGTACGGCACGACGGTGGAAGAGTTGATCGGGAAATCGGATGCCGACTTCAATGCCGATGCGGACGAGGTGGGGTTCTTTCGGTGGAGCGATCTTGAGGTGATTCATTCCGGGAGGGATCTGTTCATCCCGGAGGAGAAGATCACCGATGCAGGAAGGACGCGCTGGTTACAGACGATCAAGAGACCGATTTGCGATGACCAGGGGCAGGTCCAGATGGTGCTCGGAGCCGCGACCGACATCACCGAGCGTAAGCGAATGGAAGAGATACTCCTGCAGCGCGAACGAGACTTGAGCGCGGCGCTTCAAGAACGGGAACGGATCAGTCAAGATCTCCACGACGGCATTCTCCAATCCTTGTACGCCGTCGGGCTCGGGTTAGAAGTCTGCAAACCACTGATCCGGCAACAACAAGATCCTGTGGCGGAGAAATTCATGGCGACACTGGATCAAGCCATTGGGCAGCTCAACCATATCATGACGGAAGTCCGGAATTTCATTGCCGGACTCGAATCCCACGTGATGCAGGGCGGAGACTTCTCGACCGCCCTGCGGACCATGGTCGAAGCGATGTCCATCTCCGCTTCCGCCAAATGTCGGGTGCGGATCGACGACGCGGCAGCTGGGAGGCTTTCCACCGAACAGGCGCTCCATATCATCAACATCGTACGGGAAGGGGTGAGTAATGCGCTGCGCCACAGCCATGCCAAACAGATCACGGTCTCGCTCCGGGATCTCATCCACTCAGATCGTCTCGCCGTGACGGATGACGGCATCGGGTTTAGTACCGGCTCGGTTCAGGGGATTGGTCATGGGTTAGTCAACATGGCGGCGCGGGCTCAAAAAGTCCGCGGCTTGTTCGCCATTCAGTCGAAGCCTGACAAGGGGACGAGGATCTCGCTCGATCTTCCAAAGGATACTCATTATGCTCACACCTAAAACCCAAGCCATTCGAGTACTGCTCGTCGACGATCATGAGGTCATTCGCGTGGGACTACGGACGGTGCTCGGCCAATCCCAAGGCGTCACGGTTGTGGGGGAAGCGGGTACCATGGCGGAGGCTATCCAGCAAGCGCAGAGGTTGAAGCCTGACGTGATCTTGATGGATGTCCGACTGCCGGACGGGTCCGGTGTCGATGCCTGTCGCGAGATTCTCGGGGCGCTGCCGGGGACACGGGTCATTTTCCTCACGTCTTTCGCCGACGACGATTCCATTCTCGCCGCCGTGCTCGCCGGCGCTCATGGCTACGTCCTCAAAGAAATCGATTCACCCGCCTTGCTCGAAGCCATCCGCTCGGTTGCCAATGGGCAATCGATTTTGGACTCCGGCGTGACCGAACGGGCTCTGCGGTGGTTGAGAGGGATTCACGATCTGCCGGCGGCCCCTGGTGCGGATCAACTGTCCTCTCAGGAAGAACGAGTCGTGGCGCTGGTTGCCGAGGGAAAGACCAACAAGGAAATCGCCGTCGCGCTCGGACTCAGCGACAAGACCGTCAAGAACTACTTGGCAAACGTCTTTCAAAAGCTTCGCATCACTCGGCGCGCGCAGGCAGCAGCCTTTTTTGTCAAGCGGAAAGGATGAGCGACAACATTCGGCTCTACTGCTTTTAGGTGCAAAAATTTAGCTTTGCGGTTACCCTTCATACCTGGGCATGCTCCTCGCGTTTCATGTAAGTTCAAACCAATTTATTCGTATTCGTAACTACTCCGTGTGCACATACCTGGAGGTTGTCCCGCATGACTGCTGGTCTCTTCCTAGGATTGCTTCTGCTCCTCAGCTTCTTTCTGTGGATCCTGATTCGACGGCGCCAAGAGAACGCCCTGAATGCGACCGTCCTCGCGGCGACCAATTGTAGCGTGCTCATGACGGATGCGACGTTGTCCCATCATCCCATCGTCTATGTCAATCCGGCTTTCCTGTCGCTGACCGGCTATGACGAGCAGGACGTGATCAGTCAAACAGCATCGATCTTGACCGGGCCGGATACAGACCGGGCCTCGATGGAAAAGCTTGCAATGGCCCTTCAAGGTGGATGGGCCTGTCGTGTGCGGTTGTGCCATTACCGCAAGAACGGCGCTTCATTTGTGAGTGACGTCTCGCTGTCACCGGTGAAAGATCGCCTGGGTCGGGTGACCTCGGTCGTTTGGACCATGAGCGAAGTGTCACAACTTGGGCAGGTCGCGGAAGCGCCTGATAGGAACCAGGACGAAGCTATCGCCGCTCTTCGACAGGTCGAACAGGCTCTCCTGGAGAGCGAGACGCGACTGGATCTTGCCGTGCAAGTAGGTCAGGTCGGGTGCTTTGAACACGACCATCTGACAGATTTCCTCTCTTGGTCTCCGATGCTACGGGACATCTACGGCGTCGATACCGATGAGCCGGCTTCATGGCAGCGTTACCTTGAACTCGTTCATCCCGATGATCGGGACCGGGTGGTCTCGACGGTCCAACGAACCCGTGCTGCTGCGACAGGCAATGGCTGGTATGAGGTCGAACACCGTCTCGTCAGACCAGACGGCGCCGTGCGGCACATCAGGCTTCGTTCTTTGACGTCTTTTCATGGTGATGGTTCATCGAGGCAACCGGTCCGCACGCTCGGGACAGTCGCCGATGTGACCGATCGTAAAAACATCGAGACCCGTCGGCGCGAGACCGCAAGGATGGAAGCGATCGGTGCCTTTGCCGGCGGCATCGCTCACGAGTTGAATAACGGTCTCACGGCCGTGCTCGGCTTCAGCGAGTTGGCGCTCCCGTTGATTCCTACGGAGAGCAAATCGCATCGCCATATCAGGCAAGTCATCGTGGCGGCGAAAAAATCCCGTGAGTTGATCCAGCAGTTGCTGGCCTTCGGTGGGCAGAACGACCAAGGTCGATGCCCGCTGTTACTCCATGCTTTGGCGAAAGAATCCCTCCGGTTCCTTCGTCCGACGATCCCCTTGTGGATTGAACTCAGAGCGCAGATTGCACAAGCGACCAACCCTATTTCCGCCAATGCCGTGCAGATGCATGAGATGATTTTCAACCTCGTCGATCACGCCCTCCGTACGATGCAGAAGACGGGAGGAATCCTCGATGTTCAGCTTCAGAACCGCGAGTTTGTCACGGATCAGATCATGCCTTCCGGTCGACTCCCGGCCGGATGGTACGTCTGCTTGAGCGTTCGGGATACAGGCGAGGGCATGGCCCCTGAGAGGGTCAGCCGATGGTTCAACTCGTTTGTGACATCCAAGACGGCCGGCGAGGAGCAGGGTGAGGGACTCGCGGTGGTCCACGGGATCGTCACGGAGCATGGCGGCACCCTGGCGATTGAGAGTCACATCGACGCCGGTACGACGGTATCTGTCTATCTCCCCGCTCTCCCGGTTGGTCGTCCCTCGACGACTCAGAAGGACGATCCGCTTCCCCATGGACACGAATGTATCTTATTCGTCGATGACGAAGACTCCGTTGTTCGTCTCGGAAGAGAGGTATTGGAATCCCTCGGCTACTATCCCGTAATATGCAGGACGGCTGCGGAAGCATTGGAAGTCTTTCAAGTTGAACCCAAACGGTTCGACTTGTTGATCACCGATCGGACGATGCCCGGCATGAGCGGGGATCGTCTAGCCCGAGAATGTCGGAGACTTCGACCGGATCTTCCGGTCATCCTGTGCAGCGGGTCCCCTAATGTACCTGGTCTGGACGACACCCGTTCGCAGGGAGTTATGGAATGCCTCCTAAAGCCGCTGACGTTGCATGAGCTGGCGGATGCCATCCGCCGGGCATTGGACCAGGCTCCCACCTATCGGGAATCTACAGGCGCGCCGGACAACTCCGGCCCAGAACCATCGAGAATATCGATTGAGGTGTCGGATGCCGTCAGTCCTCGTGGTTGATGATCAGGACGAAGTTCGTCAGCTGATCCGGGAAACCTTGGAGCAGGCCGGCTACGAGGTCGAAGAGGCTCGTGACGGGAAAGAGGGACTTGAACGCTATCGGGCTAGGTCGACGGATCTTGTCATCATGGATATTCTTATGCCGGAGCAAGACGGATTAGAGGCCATCATGACGCTCCACCGGGAGTTTCCCGATACTCGTGTCATTGCGATGACAGGGGGAAGCGATACGATCGGCGTCCTCAATTTCTTGGACGTCGCAAAGATGTTTGGAGCCAGGCGGACGCTTCAAAAGCCATTCGAACTGAAAGTCCTGCTCGATGCGGTTGCTGCCGAACTAATCATCTAGACAACTCGCCGCGCGCGCCGTTCTTCGCATTGACATCACGACAGGGTCCCGTCAGACTTCGCGTTCCATGCCCGGATCACGCCTACCATGATCGTTCTCAATCTGTCTCTGGGGACTCTCGTTGCCGCAGTCGGATTCTGGCTCATCTGGGGGGGGACGGTCTCTCCAGTCATCGTGGTTGGATGGGCTCTGAGTGTGGGGCTGTTCTTATGGTTCATGACGAAGTCGATCACGGAACTATGGGCATGGTCTACCTTGTTGCTCGGCCTGGAAAGCTTTGCCTGGCCGTTGGTGTTGATGATTCAACTCAGAGGTCAGGCAGAATCACCTCCCGAATCTGAGATGGGAACGATCCTTTCCGCCGTTGTGCTGGGTCTCTTTTCATCTGTGTTTTGGATTTCGTTCTCCTACGGCCTGTTCAAACGAGCACGTAAGCTGGATCCGGCCCTATCCGAGGAGCAGGTTGCGACGGTACCGACTTCCCGGGCGAACAAAAAGAAGAAAGGCAGCTAGCCTTATCCATTCTCGACGGGGTCGATATCGACGACGAATTTGATCCGCCCATTGCGGTACTCTCGCTCCATTTTCTGGACGGAATCATAAATCCGTCGACTGAGGCTGGTGAGAGCAGTTCCTTTTACCAAGATGCGATACTGCCGGCGGCCTTTCGGACGGCGTATTGCCGGCACTGGTCCTAAAACAATCAGAGGTTCCTGGTCACGCGCGTTCTGTTCAAGCTCCGCACCCCATCGTTTGGCGGCCTCTTCGACAATCCTCACGTCTTTCCCGGTTACCGAGAGATCAGCCAGGTGGCAGACGGGTGGGTAATGAAGAAGCCGGCGCGCGGCGAACTCTTCATTGTAAAATTGATCGGGATCTCCTGAGATCAAGGCCTGTACTGCATGATGTGTAGGAAGGCGCGTTTGTACGATGACTCGACCTCCGGTGGAGGCAGGGCCTGCCAGACTTGCGGCATCAACCAGCAGGTGATAGGTCCGCTCTGCTGCTCGAAAGTCCGAGACGTGCAACCCGGAATCGGCCTGAAGGACTCCCACCAAACCGTGCTGTGGCAGTGGCTCCCGGCGAAACAGCGCTTGGGTACCAATGAGAAGATCCCACGCGCCGGACCTGGCACCTTCCCACAGAGCATGAGCGGACGCCGAATGCCGGAGTGTGTCGCCATCGAGCCGGGCGATGTTGGCCTGAGGGAATACGCGACGAACTTCGGCTTCAACACGCTCGGTACCATCACCAACAGGACTTAGACGGGGAGTACCGCACACAGGGCAAAGATCCGGCAACCGATCTGTCCTCCCACAGTAGCGGCAAGTCAGCTTGCCGGCTTCACGATAATAGGTAAGCGGCACGATACAGGAATCGCAACGAGGGATCCAGCCACAGTCTCGACAAACCAAGGTCCCGGCATAACCTTTCCTATTGAGAAAAAGCAGGATCTTAGCATGGTTTCGTAGGGCGTCGCGCATCGCCCGGATGAGTGCGTGGCCGAAGAGAGTTCTTGCCGGTTCGTCGCGGAGGTCAACGAGCTCAATCGTAGGTTGAAGAGCAACTTCTTGTGGCACGTGGTGGATCTCAGCTTCGGTATCGAACCTCGTTTCAAGGGATGGGTGCGCCGAGGCCAGTACAATAAGCGCCCGTTCGCTTTCCGCTCTCAAGCCGGCCACCTCTCTGGCATGATAGCGAGGCTCCTGAGGTTCTTTCAGGGCAGGGTCCTCTTCTCCTTCCACCCAGATCAGCCCGATCGATTGAAGAGGCGAAAATATGGCTGAACGGGTTCCTACGACAACTGATGGTGTCGGTCCTTGTCCCTGTTGCCATAGATCGGATCCTGAGGATGAGTGCACGAGGGTGATCGGGAGCCCGGTGAGAGTTAAAAGCAGTTGTCTCAACCACGATGCTCTCACTACTTCACCGGTGAGAATGATAGTGGACCTGTTCATTGAGTGCGCCTGCTGAATGGCGTCGGCAAGCCGACTGAGTCGGTGTTCCCACGGGGCATGGAGTACGAGCTTCCTCATCTGGTTGCTCTGAAGGCAGTGTGCGACGTGCTTCTTCCATGAGGAGTCGACCTCCGGGAGCGTTTCAGTGGGCAGAATTCCGTCGATTGGAGTTCGGCGATCATACTCGTCCACGGTGAGCTTCCTACGCGGCTTTGGGGGATCGACGGTGGCGTTGTTCGAAGGTACGAGCGCTATCCACGACTTGTTGATGAGGGCGTCGATCCCCCGCACGACGTTTCCCTGCCGAGTTCGTTGAAGTGTCGAGGACAGGATTCCTGAAGTTCGGCGGGCAATTCGGTCGAGAGTCGGCTTCAGATGGTCGGGACAAAGGCCGGCTTCCAAGGCCGCTCGACCCTGTGCAGTGGCCACGTATCGCGAGGGGGAGGTTTTTCGCGTTGCTATCGGGGGCAATATGAGCCGAAGACACTGGCCCCATGGTGCAACGTAATAGTCTGAGATCTTGCGAGATAGTTCGAACAGCGCTGGAGGCAGTGTCGAAGCTTGCCTGTCGTGGGTCAGAGAGCGGATCTCTCTAAGGGTAGCGGACTTTATCTCGGTCGCAAGGTGGTTGCTCAGCGAGATGACGACCCCTTCCAGCACCATATGTCCAAACGGGACAAGGACGCGACGCCCTATTGCTATGGTCTGAGCTAAGGTGGGAGGGACGAGATAGGTGAAGGCCTTCGCGATATGGCGTGGCACGATAATGTCTGCATAGAGCGCCTCCATTCGACGAGGAAGGGTCGAGGTCCCATCGGAAACCATGTCGCATTCTAGCAGTGTGGAAATGCGAAGAACACAGGGATATCCCGGCCTTCTTGAGCAGGCAGGTTCGGTTGTAGTTGTAATGGTGTCGTAGAGCGGGGAATTCGGGTATGGATGAATCCCTCGCCTAGGTCCGATGCTATTCCGTTGGTGTCCCAGCGGCCGGCTGCTGAGTAGGAGCTCCCTGCCTGCCCGTGTCCGGCGACGGAGAGCTGCCTGCGTCAGAGGTGTTGGCGGTACCCGACCCATCCTGTGCGGGAATTTGTGAAGGAGTTCCTATCGACAAGGTTCCTGAACCAGCGGAGTTCGTAGAATCTGAGCCTGCGGTAGAAGAAGTCGGCTGGTCGTTGCTTCCACGTGCGCTCAAACTAGAAGGATTACTCTCGATCTTTTGCACGTGAGTCTGACCTTCTGGTATACGTTCCAAAGTATCAGTTTTAGAGGTATACAGCAGAACCTCCACACGCCGATTCCGCGTGCGGCCTTCCTCGACTGCATTGGTGGCAGTTGGTTTGGTGTCACCGATCCCCACCGCGCTGATCCGTTCCGGTTCCACACCGCCCTTTTCTACGAGATAGCGGAGAACGCCGTTTGCGCGCACTTTGGACAATTCCCAATTACTTGGATACCGCGACTTGAGCGAAGGGCCGATCTCCACGTTATCCGTATGACCTTCAATGCGTATCATCCTCATGTCGCCGCTGGTGCGCAGGTATTCAATCAACTGATCGAGCACTTGGTAATTTTCAGGCTTAATAGCCGCATCCCCTGAGTCGTAGTGCAGGAACTTGGCTAGCTCACCGAGGTTGAGGCGGCTTTGTCCAGACGCATCTTGTACTTTCAGCTTGCCGGCTACGAGATCGGCTGAGACAGCCTGACTGGCCTGAGTCGTGGGCGACTCCTGGATTGCTCCTACCGACGACTGAGTAATGGATGCCGAAGTTCCAACGAGTTTGAACCGGTCTCCTTTCATGACACGGGTATTAGCCTTAAGGACAATGGCAACTGCCGTATGAGATTCCAGCGACAGCGCCTTGAGTCGGCCGATCTTTCGTGGAGGAAGCCCGGCGCTGTGACGGTGGATATCGAGAAGGTCGCCGGTCCTTAGTCCATCCTCCTTCCCTCGATCCAGGTACACAACATTTGATTGTGAAACGAGCGTCATCGTCCGGTCGGCCTGAAGCTCAATAATCATGCCCTCGAGGTCGGAGATGTTCGACGCCGGGCTTGTCTCGATTTCCGGAGCCGGAGCCACAAATCGCACGACAGGGTCTCCGGGAGAAATCGGTCCGTAGCTGAGCACGGCCTCTACTGTTGTGAGAGCATGGTCGGCTTCGGTCACCTTCACGACCGCTGAACGATTCATGACAAAACCGAGGTATTCCTTTGTCACAGGATGGAACACCTTCCGAACCCGCCGGTAGACGGTAAAAAGATCACCAACTGCTACATCAGTGGGGTTATTGAGCTTGAGATAGAGTGAATCTCGCTTACCAAGAAGCATGCGATTGCCCGTTGACTGATTATCACCCGTTATCAAGTTTACGGTTCCGTCGATTGGGGATGTTTTCTGGATAGCACCACTGGAAAATGCGAGCGCAGCCTCGGAAAACCGAACGGGATCAATCTCCGGCACCTGTGCCAGCGCTCTATCATGTGAGACGCCGATTCCTGAACACAGGACTAAGATGAGGGCCGCCAAGGTTTTCATGGGTATTCCTCTTTTAAGCTAGTGTGGCTTGGAAAAACATAGCAAAAGGCGCTGTATTGTCAAGAATTTGTGCTGGATTGGCGGGAGTTTGACGGGCTCTTCTTTCCGATGGTAACGTGGGGCCTTGTCATCCCATGCTTGTCCGGGGGTAGTGATTGACGATGAATGCTGACGAAAAGGGTGGTCCACGTGACTCCAGGGGCTTCCGGCGGAAGGAACGAATCGAAACACAAATCCATCGGCGACGAAAGGTCAAGGCGTTTTCTCCTCTGGAATCGGAATGGGAAAGTTCACAGACTGGACCATCCTCATGTGAGGTGGTGAACAAAGCGAAAGAGATTAGGCACGTAATGCCTGATCGTGAGTTATGACAAGAACCTAACCGCTCAACCTACTCCCTGCTCTCAGACCACATACCTAGGGCTTTCGCGTCCGCCGGAATTAGGTCCTTTGTTCGCTTGCTATCCCCGAGACCGGGGCACTAAGATTTCATGGGTCAGATCTATAATACCCTTTCCAGGTCAATGCTTTGCGAGAGAAAACTTAAATGACCGGAACCGAAGTTCTTCTTGAATATCTGACGAAGTTTTTCCCGGTCTTTCTCTTTATCTTGGTCACGTTGGCCTTTGGAGTAATGACGTTGCTCATTAGTTATTTTGTGCAGCCAAGGTATCCGGAACCGGAAAAATTATCGACCTACGAATGTGGGGCCGAACCATTTTCCGATGCCCGTATGCCGTTCCCCGTCAGGTATTACATTTTTGCGATGTTGTTCGTCATCTTCGACATTGAAGTGATCTTCCTCTACCCGTGGGCCGTCGTATTCACCAAGATCGGGGTGATTGGGTTGATTGAAATGATGATTTTCATAGGGCTATTCATCGTGGCCTACGTGTATGCCTGGCGAAAAGGCGCACTGGAGTGGGACTGAGGATTGTATGGGACTGATCCAACTGGGACGGCAGGGGAAAGACGGGGCTCCGGACGTCATCACGGGGTCTCTTGAAAAGGCCGTGAACTGGGCGAGGAAGGGTTCTCTCTGGCCGATGACCTTCGGGCTCGCCTGCTGCGCCATCGAGATGATGGCCGCCGTGTCTTCCCGGTACGACATGGATCGGTTCGGGGCAGGAGTGTTTCGTGGTTCGCCGCGGCAGTCGGACTTGATGATCGTCGCCGGAACCGTGTGCCGACGCATGGCGCCGGTGATTCGAAAGATTTACGACCAAATGCCGGAACCCAAATACGTGATTGCGATGGGCTCCTGTGCCACCTCAGGGAACATCTATGACAGTTACAGTGTCGTGCAAGGAGTCGACCGATTTGTTCCCGTTGACATTTATGTGCCCGGCTGCCCTCCGACTCCGGAGGCGCTCTTGGACGGCATCCTCAAACTGCAAGAGCGCATTATGCAAAGACGCGTGTTTGTGACGCAACCGGAGCAGGTCAAGGGCGGTCTGAAGGTCTGACACATACTTATGCAGCCACTGCTCCAGCGAATTCAGCAGACGTTTTCGGTCGGAATCACCGGCTTGGCTGAGTGGCGAGGCGATGTGGCGGTGACGGTCTCGCGAGACAAGCTCCATGAAGTCGCTCAGTTTTTGCGCAACGATCCAGGGATGGATTTCGATTATATCGTTCATGTGAGCTCCGTGGACTGGCCCGACGACGAAGAGCGATTCGAAGTCGTATGGGAGTTCTACTCGATTCGGAAGCGGCATCGCATTCGGCTGAAGACGCGGGTGCCCGAATCGGATTGCGTCGTGGATTCCTTGACGGATCTTTGGAAAGGCGCCGATTTCATGGAACGCGAAGTCTTCGATATGATGGGTATACGATTTCGAAATCATCCCGATCTGAGGCGGATTTTAATGCCCGATGACTATGCCGAAGGCTACCCGTTGCGTAAGGATTTTCCACTCCGCGGAAAAGGCTGGCGAGACACGTTTGATTTTCTGGACGAAGTTCCACGATAGGATACTTCACCAATATGGCATTCGAAGACCAAAGAACCACAGTTTATAAAATAGTCAACCCGGAACATCCGGGAAGCGAGACACTTCCGACCTTACGAACCGAGGAGCTTTTGCTCAACATGGGGCCACAACATCCCAGTACCCATGGGGTGCTTAAAGTGATCCTAGAGCTGGAAGGGGAGCGGTTAGTGAAATCTACGCCGGTGATGGGGTACCTCCACCGGGGAGTAGAAAAGCTTGCTGAAGACGGCACGTATCATCAGTTCATTCCTCATACGGATCGGCTCGACTATGTCTGCGCGATGTACAACAACTTTGCCTATTGCCGCGCTGTTGAAAAACTCTTGAATTTACAAGTCCCGGAGCGGGCGGAATACCTCCGGACAATCGTGGCGGAAGTTCAGCGCATCATTGGGCACCAGTTTTGGCTGAGTGCCCAGGCGCTTGACATCGGGGCCATGACCGTCTTTTTTTATTGTTTTCGGGATCGGGAAATCCTGCTCGATTGGTTCGACGAGCTGTGCGGAGCGCGTCTCACGACGAGCTGGTACCGAATCGGTGGGGTTGAGCGGGACTTGACGCCCTCGTTGATCGACAAGCTCAAACAGTTCCTCGACTATTTCCCACCGAAGATCGACGAGTATCAGGTGTTTCTCGAGAAAAACCGCATTTGGCTTGGGCGCACCAAGGGTGTCGCCGTCATCTCAGCCGAAGATGCGGTCAATTTTGGACTGAGCGGACCGGTTCTTCGCGGATCCGGCGTGGACTATGACCTTCGTAAGTACGAACCCTATAGCGCGTATCCAAAGTGCGAGTTCAGCGTGCCGGTCGGAAAAAACGGGGATACGTACGATCGCTACTGGATTCGGGTGATGGAGCTCTACGAGAGCGTCAAGATCATTCGACAATGTCTGGAGCAGATGCAGGAGGGGCCTATCATGGCGGATGTTCCCAGCGTGACGCTTCCGCCGAAGGAACGGGTCTTTACAAACTTAGAGTCGATGATCCAACAGTTCAAGCTCTTCTCGCAGGGATTCGATGCTCCGCCGGGAGAAATCTACTGCGGCACGGAAGCGCACAAAGGGGAACTGGGCTTTTACATCGTCAGTACGGGGGGAGGAAAGCCCTATCGACTGAAGATTCGCGCCCCTTCGTTCGTTCACATGGGCGCGTTCGATCATATGGCCAGAGGGTATATGATTTCGGATGCCTGTACCATCTTCGGGACGTACGATGTCGTGATGGGCGAGTGCGACCGCTAGGGGACTTTAAACGTGAATCGTTAACCGTTAAACGAAGGCAGAGTCTCTGGCGATTAACGAATAACGTTGAACGAGTAACGAGGCAACAATGGGTCTAAAGCCGGCTACTAATCCAGACGTTGAAGCGGCACCGATCGAATTGAGCATCGACGGCAAATCAGTCACGGCAAGGGACGGCGTGTCGTTGTACGACGTCATCTCAATGACGGGGAAGATCATCCCGGCCATGTGCTATCACTACACATTCGACCCGTTCGGTTCTTGTGGCATGTGCCTCGTCATGCAGGAGGGGAAGAAAGCTCCCGTTCGGTCCTGCACCGCCAAGGCGGCGGCGGGAATGGTGATCCGGACAGAAGGAGAGGATCTCTTTCTCGCCCGGAAGAAAGCCGTCGAGAAACACCTGTCCGTGCATCCCCTGGACTGCCCGGTGTGCGATGCGGACGGCCATTGTGAACTTCAAGATATGGCCTTCCAGCATGGCGTGACCAATCTGGCCAATGCCAAGCAGAAATTCATTCCGGAAGATACGCGCAGTCCCGTGCTCGACTTCAACATGAATCGCTGCATCGCCTGCGCGGAATGCATCAATGTTTGCAAGGATGTGTTGATGATCGACGCCTTGCAGTTCATGAAGAAGGGTGGATTCAATCAGGTCGTGGCTAAGGGTGATCTCGCCCTCGATTGTGAATTCTGCGGAGATTGTTTAGCGGTCTGCCCGGTCGGCGCCATCACGAACAAGTTTTCCAAGTATCTGTATAAACCATGGCAGATGAAGACGACGACGACGACCTGCAACTACTGCGGAGACGGTTGCCAACTCTACCTGGAAACGAAAGATGAAGAGGTGGTCCGAGTCACCTCCCCGTTATCGTGGAAGAACAAGTGGGGAGACCGATCGGAAACCGCCAAGGGGCACGGCGGGATCTGCGTACGCGGACGTTTTGGGTTCGAATATCTGGACAGTAAGAGTCGGCTTACACAGCCTCTGGTCCGCGAAGGGGGTCAGTTGGTGCAGAAACCTTGGCTGGAAACCATGCATCTGCTCGTGGACCGGTTTACCGAAATCAAACGCAAATACGGGGCCGATGCCATCGCCGGCCTCGCGACGGCCCGCTGTACGAATGAAGAGCTGTATGTGTTTCAGAAGCTCATGCGCGCTGGTTTTGGAACCAACCAGCTCGATAGCAGCGCCCGATACGGCCATATGAACTTCGTGCTCGCGTCCAAACATGCCGTCGGCCTTGGGAGAACGCCGAATGATTGGGAAGATCTGACCAAGGCGAAAGCAATCATTGTGATCGGCTCCAATATTACCGAGACGAACCCGTTGACTGCCGTGCGGATCAAAGAAGCCATGCGGGTCTACAAGGCTCAGGTCGTGACGCTCGACAGCGCCATCACGAATATGGCGAAGTTGGCCTCGCACCCGTTTTTGATCAAGCCTGGGACAGAGGGAGCAGTGATCGATGGGTTGGTCAAGGCGACCATCGACCAGGATTTGGTGGATGAAGAGGCTGTTGGGAAACACCCCCAAGCATTTGAAGCGCTCAAGAGCGCGGTGGCGAATGTTTCGTTGGAGCGGCTTGCGGCTCAGACCGGCTTTCCCGTAGAAGCCTTCCGAGAAATTGCGGCGATTTTTGCCGAATCGCCGAGGTCGATCATCCTCTGCGCGGAAGGGATTGTCAGGCGAACGAACGGCTATCAGAACGTCTTAAAACTGATGGATCTCGCCTGGATCACCGGCAAGCTCGGTCGAGCAGGTTGCGGTGTGAACACGGTGACGGAGGAGCCGAACGAACAAGGGGCCGTTGATATGGGCGCGGCTCCTGAGTTTCTCCCGGGGCAGGCTCGGTTTGATGATCCAGGAGCTCGGGACCGTTTCGCCAAAGCTTGGGACGCGTCGCTACCTCCTGATCGGCTCAGGAGCACATCTCATCGACATCTTGAAACGCTGCAAGAGCGGCCAGATTAAAGCCCTGTACATTCTGGGCGAGAATCCGCTCGCGACCTTGCCGGCTTCGATGGAGGTCCGAGCCGCTCTCGAGCGACTCGAACTGTTGGTGGTGCAAGATCCTTTCTTGACCGATACCGCGAAGTTGGCTCATTTCGTGCTCCCAGCCTGCACCTATGCGGAAAAGGACGGCACATTTACGAACCTTGAAGGTCGTGTGCTTCGCGTTCGTGAGGCGATGGATCCGCTTGGAGAGAGCCTGCCGGACTGGCACATCATGACCGCCCTCGCGAACGCCATGGGATGTGGATGGGAATACCAATCGTCCAACGATATTCAAGCCGAGATCATGAAGTTGCTGCCCGGATACTACAATCTCGGTCAACCACGAAAAGTGATGCCCGTTCCTGACCCGTATTTGTCCAACGGCTACGCAGCGGAGGTCAAAGCCCGTTATCAACAGACTCCGTCATCGGGAGAACACACGCGTCCCTTTTCTCTGTTGATGGGGCAGGTGCTCATGCATTCTGGAAAACTGTCGACGCAAGCGGCCGGGTTGATCAACATTGCCCCGAACACCGGGAAGCTGCGGATGAATAGACAAGATATGGAACGTCTTGGATTGCAAGACGGGACGAAGGTGCGTCTGACCTCCGATCGTGGCTCCCTTCAAATCGGCGTGCAGCCCGATCAGTCTATCGCGCCGGGCACCTGCTTTTTCCCCGAGCATTTTAACGAACCCCCGGTGAAGGACTTGATGACCGTGTCGGTTGATGCCACGACCGGCGTCCCGTCGTTCAAGCAGATCTGGGTCAGTGTTGAACAGGCGTAAGAGGATGCGCACGGCCGCCCGTTTGTGACGAGGAGCCTACGATGAGTGTCGCCGCCCTGACCAAAAAAATTCTCCATGCCGCGCTCTTCTATGAGATTTGGGATGCGATGAGAGTCACGTTTCGACACATGCTTCATCGACCGATGACGTTGCAGTATCCGCGGGAGCAACGAACGATCCCGGATACGCATCGCGGCGCGCTTGGCTTGCTTCGATACGATGATGGGCGAGAACGGTGCGTCGGCTGCGATCTCTGCGAGGTCGCCTGTCCATCGCATTGCATCAAAGTGATCAGCGCGGAGGATACGACCCGTCCACTCCAGCGCTACGCCAGCGAATTCTATATCGATATCACGAAATGCGTCTTCTGCGGCTATTGTGTCGAGGCCTGTCCGGTCAACGCGCTGGCGATGACCAAGATGTACGAATATTCAACCCATGACAAACGCAGTCTGCTGTTCGACAAAAAGCGGCTGTACGACATCGGCGAACGCCACCTCGATGATGGGAAGAAATATTTGTATGCGCACAACCAGGAAAAAAATGTCGAGGAGAGCCGCGAGTACCGCTACTATTTCCCGCAGTCGGTACAGAAGTCGACCCAACCACCTCCCAAACATCTGAGCTGAGCCGAAGCCATGGTCGGAGTATTTTTCGTGTATTTCGCATTGATCAGCATTGCCGCCGGTGTGTTGACGGTGGCCTTACGGCATCCTGTTCATTGCGCGCTCTCTCTACTCGTGTTGCTCTTGCACGTCTCCGGCCTGTTCATCCTCCTCAACGCGGAATTCCTGTGGGCCGTGCAAGTGATCGTCTATGTTGGGGCCATTCTGGTGCTGTACCTCTTTGTGTTGATGTTGTTGAATCTCAAAACGGATGAACGCTATTTTCACCCATCGGCTCGGTATATTCTCGGGCCTGTTGTCTTAGGGGCAGGCTACGTGCTGTACCTGCTCTTACAGTCTCCGTTTGATGGGGCGAAGGGGGATACGCCGGCCACCGCCGTGCTGCAAGACGGAGATACATACGCCGTGGGCATCAAGATGTTCAGCGACCATCTCTTGCAGTTTGAGATCGTCGGTATCTTTCTGCTCGGAGCCATCATCGGCGCGATCGTCCTGGCCAAGACTCCGAAGCCGCTGGAGCGGGAGCGGCCATGATCCCACTGGCTGCCTATACGGCCGTCAGCGCCGTCCTTTTTATGACGGGGGTCTTGGGTGTGCTTGTGAGGCGGAACTTCATCATTGTGCTGATGTCGGTTGAAATCATGATGAATGCGGCCAACATCAATTTGGTGGCCTTTTCACACTATTTAGAATCTATGGCAGGGCAACTTGTGGCCCTGTTCATCATCGCCATTGCGGCGGGCGAAGCGGCCGTCGGATTGGCCATCATCATCGTCGTGTTCAGAGGCAAGATTTCCACGAATGTGGATGAAATGAACTTGTTAAAGTGGTAGCAGGATGTGGACAATCACATCCAACGGTGCAGTCCGTGGCTCGTACCCCTCAACGTACCTCCAAGCGTACGCTTTAGGATTCGGCTCCGTGCAGCATGGTTGGCTGGCTGAGCATCCTCGGAATGGCGCGAGACTGTGTCTGACTTGACCGATCTCCTCATCAAATTGATTCCTGTTTTCCCGCTGCTCGCGGTTCTTGTGAACGGACTGTTCGGACCGCGCTACTCTCATGACATGGCCCATCGATTGGCGTGGGGGTCGGTCGGTCTCTCGTTTCTCTGTACGGTGGGCGTCTTCACCGATGTCATGCGTACGGGAGCTTCTCACGAAGTCATTGTCTATCAGTGGATCTTCGGGGGTGATCTCGCGATCAACTTAGCCTACCTGGTGGATCCTCTGACCTGTGCCTGGTTGCTGATTGTCACCGGCGTAGGGTTCCTCATTCACGTCTATTCCGTCGGCTATATGCATGGAGAGGCCGGATTCACGCGCTTCTTCACCTACATGAATCTATTCATGGTCTCCATGTTGCTCCTGGTCATGGGGAACAACTATCTGGTGCTCTTTATCGGATGGGAGGGGGTCGGACTCTGTTCCTATCTTTTGATCGGCTACTACTATGACAAGGTCTCCGCTGCTCAAGCAGCAACGAAGGCCTTCGTCGTCAACCGCATCGGTGACGCTGGATTTCTCGTCGGCATATTTCTTGTCTTTGTCAACTTTAACACCCTCGATTATACAAAGGTCTTTGCCCAGGTCGGGCAACTGTCTCCAGACATGGCCACCGCCATCGCTCTGTGCCTCCTCGTTGGCGCGATCGGGAAATCCGCGCAACTTCCCCTCCACACATGGCTGCCCGATGCGATGGAGGGTCCGACGCCGGTAAGCGCCTTGATCCATGCGGCGACGATGGTGACGGCCGGTGTCTACATGATCGTCCGCAATCACGCCATCTTCGATCTCTCACCGTTCGCCATGTCGATGGTGGCGTTCGTCGGTGGGGGCACCGCCTTGTTTGCGGCGACCATTGGACTGGTGCAGACCGACATCAAGCGCGTCTTAGCCTATTCGACCGTGAGCCAGCTCGGATATATGTTTCTCGGTTGCGGGATCGGCGCCTATACGGCATCCGTGTTTCATGTCATGACCCATGCGTTCTTCAAGGCGTTATTGTTCTTGGCGGCAGGGTCGGTGATCCATGCCTTGTCGGGGGAACAGGATATCCGAAAGATGGGCGGACTGAGCAGCCGAATTCCTTGGACCCATCGTCTGTTTCTGATCGGGACTATCGCGATCGCTGGGCTTCCTCCCTTAGCGGGATTCTGGAGCAAAGACGAAATTATGGCGCATGCCTTCACCAATCATCACTATCTCCTGTATGGCATGGCGGCTGTCGGCGCGTTGATGACGTCTTTTTATATGTTCCGTCTGACCTATCTGACGTTCTACGGTTCTTCTCGGATGGATCCTCATACGGCTGAGCATGCGCACGAATCTCCGATGGTCATGGTTGCCCCCTTAATGGTCCTTGCCTTCCTCTCGATCGTGGGCGGATTGATCTTGGGGTTTCCCCCGGAGCATGGTTGGCTGCATGGATTTTTGAGACCGGTCGTCGGGGTTGGAGGAGAGCATGAGGCTAGCGCAGGCATGGTGTTTCTGCTGATGAGCGTCGCGATCGTCATAGCCGTAAGCGGATGGGGGCTGGCCCATTTTCTGTACGGTTTGAGCCCGGCAACAGCCGAGCGATGGGCGGAACAATTCTTCGGGATGTATCGGCTTCTGCTGAACAAATACTATATTGATGAACTCTACGATCTGATCTTCGTCGAGCCGCTCAAACGTCTGGGAGCGCTGCTTGATTGGTTCGATCGCACGGTCATCGACGGCATCGTGCGCGGAGTGGGACGGCTCACCGATTGGGGCGCCTCCGGCTCCACTTGGATCGAGAAGCACATCGTCTATGCCGGGCTCAACGTGATCGGCTATGGAAACCATCTCGCGGCTCGCGAAGGTCGGAAAATACAGAGTGGAATGGTTCATCATTATGCCGCCATCATCGTGGCGGGGCTTTTCCTTCTGGTTCTTGTCGTTCAATTGTTCGCTCAGATGTAGGCCTTAACCAGACCAGACTGTCGTCATGCTCGAAGAACTCACAGCCGGATTCCCGATTTTGACCTGTATTCTGTTCCTCCCCGTTGTCGGGGCGGCCGTGCTCTGGCTGTTCGACGAAGAAGATATGGTCCGGACCTCAGCCCTCACCATTGCGCTGGTGGAGCTTGCGCTCTCTGTATTTGTCCTGCTGCGTTTCGTGCCGGAATCTGCCGCCATGCAGTTTACAGAGCGTGTCCGATGGATTCCCGCGTTAGGCATCAGCTATCACCTGGCAGTCGATGGAATCAGCGTCTTGTTCGTCGGGCTCACGGCCTTTCTGACGGTCTTGGTGGTGGTGTACTCGTGGGATACGATCCGACATCAAGTCAAACTCTACATGATGTGTCTGTTGGCGCTCGAGACGACGACGATGGGCGTCTTCGTCTCGCTGGATTTGATCCTGTTCTTCGTGTTCTGGGAGCTGATGCTGATTCCCAGCTACTTCCTGATCAAGTTGTGGGGAGGGGGAGGCGAGCGTCACTATGCCGCGCTGAAGTTCGTCCTCTATACGCTGTTGGGCAGTGTCTTCATGCTGGTAGGCATCGCGCTGCTGAATATCAATTATCATCAGTGGGCTTCGCTGCATCACACGGATCAGACCTATTCGTTTGATTTGCTCGATCTCCTGACGGTGCCGATTCCGGTCTCTCAGCAACTCGTTATCTTTTGGCTGATGTTCCTGGGATTTGCGTTTAAGGCGCCGGTGTTTCCATTCCACACCTGGCTCCCAGATGCGCTGTTGGAAGGTCCGATCGGGATGGCCGTGGTCTTGACGGGTTTGAAACTCGGTACATACGGCTTCATCCGGTTCAGCATTCCACTGCTCCCGGATGCGTCGAAAAGCGAGACGGTTGTCACGGTCGTCGTCGTCCTCGGTCTTTGTGCAATTCTTTACGGAGCTTGGATGGCCTTGGTTCAATCCGATTTTCGACGTTTGCTGGCCTACAGCAGCGTCAGTCATCTTGGCTTTATCGTCGTGGGGTTGTTTGCCTTGAACTATCAAGGTTTGCAAGGGAGCTTGCTCACGATGATCAATCTGGGCTTCAGCACGGCGGGGCTCTTCTTTATCGCCGGGTTTCTGTACTCTCGGCAGCAGACGACCCAGTTATCGGCATTCGGCGGAATGGCGAAACAAGTGCCGCTTCTGGCGACCTTCTTTCTCATTATCGGGCTGGCGTCGATCGGACTTCCCGGCACCAACGGCTTTGTCGGCGAGTTTCTCATCCTGTTGGGGGCGTTTAAAGCCAAATGGTGGTTCGGCGCCGTCGCCGTTCTGGGGGTGATTTTCGGGGCCGCGTATTTTCTGTGGTACTACGAACGTTCGATGCTAGGACCGCTGGGCGCTGCGGTGAAAGGGACGATGAGCGACCTGCAACCGCGCGAGAAGATCATTGCGGTGTCACTGTCCATCATGATTCTCTGGATCGGGCTCTATCCGTCACCGTTCTTGCGAATCATGAACGGATCGGTCCAAGCACTCGTTGATCGAGTCCAGCAGGAGACGACAGTGTCACTACACAACAACCGTATTGGAAGAGAGTATTAGGTCACGCCATGGGAGAGTACGCATTACTCTATATTCTTTTTGCGCCGTTCGCGGGGGCCTTGGCGTTGATTTTTATCTCCAATCGACAACCTCTGCTCGTGCGAAGTATCGCAACAAGCGCGGCGTTTGTCTCGCTGCTGGCGTCGCTCTATCTCTTTTATGCGTATGATCCGGTGAAAGGCGGGTTCCAGTTCGTCCAGAAATATGAATGGTCGAAACAACTCGGTATTTCCTTGCATCTTGGTGTGGATGGAATCGGGACGCCTCTCGTGCTCGCCTCCTCCATCTTGTTGTTTGCCGGCATCTTCGTGTCGTGGCATATCAAGGACCGGACGAAAGAGTTTTACATCTGGCTGCTGATCTTGGCTGCCGCCACGATCGGCGTGTTCATGTCCCTCGACCTGTTCTTCCTCTATTTCTTCTACGAGATGTCCGTCATCCCGATGTACTTATTGTTGGGGATGTGGGGCAGCCACACCAAGAACTATTTGGAGATGACCGATCCCGAAGAGCTGAAACGACGGGACTCGGTCGGTTTTATCCTCAATTTTGGATCGAACAGCAAAGAATATGCGGCGATGAAACTGGTGCTCTTCCTGTCCGCGTTTGCCGTCGTCGCGCTCATGGGCATTTTACTCATTTATAAATACTCCGGCTTGAACACCTTCGATATCCTCGTGCTTCGTGAGCAGGCCAATTTCATGAATATCCCGGCGCTCGGCACGACGTTGGACAAGATCATCTGGGTGTTGGTGTTTTTCGGCTTTGCGTCGATCGCGCCGCTATGGCCCTTGCACTCGTGGTCTCCGGTCGGTCATGCGGCTGCGCCGGCGGCAACCAGCATGCTTCATGCCGGCGTCTTGATGAAGCTCGGGCACTTCTCCATTATTCGGGTAGCGTTCGAAATTCTCCCTGAAACGACCAGGGAACTGATGCCGATCGCCGCCGTTCTGTGCATGTTCAGCATTATGTACGGCGGCTTCGTGGCGTTTTACGCCAAAGACACCAAGTATGTGATCGGCTACTCCAGTTCCAGTCACATGGGCTATGTGTTCCTGGGCATGGCGGCGTTGAATTACATCAGCTTGAGTGGCGCCGTGATCTACATGTTCGCCCATGCGATGGCGACCGGCATGCTCTTCGCGATGGCAGGATGGGTCTATGACCAAACCCATTCACGCGACATCCCTTCATTGGGTGGCCTCGCTAATAAGATGCCGTTCATCTCAGCTTGTTTCATCGTGGCCTGTATGGCTTCGATTGGGATGCCCGGGACGGTAAATTTTATTGCGGAAATCATGATCATTGTCGGAAGTTGGAACAAATACCCGCTCCAAGTGATTGTCGCAATGTTGGGCATCGTCCTGACGTTGGCCTACCTGTTCAAAATGATGCGGGGCCTTTTCTACGGCCCAATGAACCAAAAGTACAGTCATGCGCACGATGCGCTTTCTACGGTCGACCGCCTGCCTTTGTTGATCATGATCGCGGTCAGCGTCGGATTCGGGATCTTCCCGATGCATTTATATGATGTCGTTCGTTCCGGAGTGGAACCATTGATCGCGAGGATTACGCGTGTGGTTCCAGTCGCCGATACCGGTGAAGAGTTAGGGGTGAGGGGTAAGGCGACAACGCTAGAAAAGACTTCTGCCTCGTTGGCTGCGCACAAGCCCATATCCTATACGCCGCAGCTCTCACGAGTGGGAGGCGAATGACATTTTCGCTGAACATGACTTTCGCCGATCTTCTGCTGTTATTGCCGGAGATCTTCCTGACCTGCTGGCTTTGCGTGGTCCTCATCGTCGATTTTTCCCTTCCACGCTATCCCAAAGAGCGACTGGCCTATCTCAGTGTCGCAGGCCTTGTCGTCACACTCGGCTGTTTGGCCTGGTTTGATATCAACCATATTTCCGGCACGCTCTTCGGCAACATGTTCGTGCTGGATCGCATGGCGATATTTTTCAAAGTCATTATTCTCGGCTCGACGATACTCGTCATCCTCGCGTCAATCGAGTACGTCAATCGCTTCACTCTTTTCAGGGGGGAGTATTATTGTCTCGTCGTCATGGCGGCACTGGGCATGATGTTCATGGCGTCCGCCAACGATCTGTTGTCCGTTTTCGTCAGCTTGGAGTTCGCCACGCTTGGGTTCTATATTTTGGTGTCTTATCTGCGCGATGATTTGGCTTCAAATGAAGGAGGCCTCAAGTTTTTCATCCTGGGTGTCTTTGCCGCCGGCCTGCTCGCCTACGGGATCAGCCTCGTCTATGGCGAAACCGGGAAGCTCGTGTTTTCGGACATGGCGTCCGCCCAGGCCACACCCGGCTTGGTGATCGGGTTTCTGCTGATCTTCGCCTCCCTTGGATTTAAGGTCGGCGCCGTTCCATTTCACTCATGGATCCCCGATACCTACCATGGCGCGCCGACTCCTGTGACGACCTTTTTGTCGATCGCTCCAAAAGCGGCGGCCTTTGCGATCTTGCTCCGCATATTTCTGGTGGCATTGGGAACGTTCAAGCCGCTATGGGTGTCCTTGCTGGTGGCTGTGTCTATCTTGTCGATGACCTATGCCAATATCGTCGCCATCGCGCAACGCAACATCAAACGGTTGCTGGCGTACTCCGGCATCGCCCAAGTAGGGAATGTGTTGATCGGTCTTGCGGCCGGCACCAAAATGGGAAGCGATGCCATCTTGTTTTATCTTTTGGCCTATCTGTTTGCCAATATCGGAGCCTTCGCTGTCGTGATTGCGGTCAGCCAGGCCATTGGAAGAGATGAAATCGAGGACTACCGAGGCCTCAACAGACGGTCGCCGTTTCTGGCGTTCGCGATGTTGCTGTTCCTGCTGTCTCTGGCCGGTGTGCCGCCTCTCGCGGGGTTTATCGGCAAGCTCTACATTTTCGTGGCAGCCATCAAAGAAGGGCTCTATATATTGATCGCGGTCGGGCTGATCAACATCGTGATCTCGATGTACTATTACCTCATCGTCGTGAAGCAGATGTACATCAATGAGCCGATGGATCCCTCTCCGATCGCGACTTCGGGTCCGATGAGGACGGTGATCTATGTCGGGTTAGCGGGAACGTTGGTGATCGGCATTTACCCGCAACCGTTCACGGACTGGGTGGTCTCTGCGACACTCATGTTTGCCAATTTTATCGGTCCTTCGGTTACTGTCGTTCCCCCAGGTCCCCCGCTCGGCGGTTAGTTTCTGCTTTCGCCTGTCACGAGTTCTGCTACAATTGCCAGTGAGACACGATTTCACTGCATGGCTTTCGTACCATCACCGAAATGTCTTGATGCACCTCATCCTGATCGATGGAATCAGCCTCCAACCACCCCTCACAGGCTCACTTCTTAGCGGGCGAGCGGCCTAAACCTTCATCCCCCGTTTCTGCAGGCTCCTCATCTGTCTCCCGCGTTCCGGTAGCATGGTTTCACCGGTTGACCATCGAGCAACGGGTCTTAGCCGGTTTCAGTCTCGTGTTCGTCGGGATTCTGATCATCAGCGCGATATCCTACCGGAATACGAGTATCCTGCTTACGAACAGCGGGCTGAATGGTCGCAGTCATGATCTCATCCAACTTCTGAACACTATCGATGCGGCGATGAGCGAAGCAGAAGATGCCCACCGGCGTTATCTGGTGACGGGAGAAGCGTCGTATCTGGAGGGCTACAAGAAGGTGACGAAGCAAAAGCCGACATTCACCGCATATCTCAATGACCTGGTCCGGGAATCACCGGAGCAGCAGCAACGGGTCGGACTCCTTGATCGTATGATGGACCGGCAACTGAACGCTGAAGCAAAAGCCATCGCCCAGTTTCAAGAGGGCGGGTTCAGAGCGGTCAAGAAATCGGCCTTCGAAGGGGCCGGAAAGCGCGAGCTCGGCGTGATTCACCAAATCATTGCGGAAATGGATGCGCATGAGCGCCAAGCCGTAGGCCGACGTGTCGTGGAATCCGCCGCCGGGACAAGGACTACCATCGTACTTCTCGGCGCCGGGGCAGTACTGCTGCTGGTTCTGCTGGCATGGGTGTACTACCTGATTCGACATGACATTACGGAACGGCGACGTGTTGCCGGAGAGCTGCAACGCCGAGGAGAGCTGTTGGAGGCCGCAAACAAGGAGCTGGAAGCGTTCAGCTATTCGGTCTCACACGACCTGCGAGCTCCGCTTCGACACATCGACGGCTATGCCGCGCTCTTGCGGAAATCGGTCGAGCATTCGCTGAACGACAAGGCTGCGCGGTATTTGCAGACGATCTCGGACTCCGCCACACAGATGGGACAGCTGATCGACGACTTGTTGGTGTTCTCTCGTATGGGTCGGCAAGAAATGCTTCATACGGCCGTCAACCTGGATCAGTTGGTCAAGAACATCCTTTCCGATCTCCGCTTGGACTTGCAAGGACGAGAGATATCATGGACAATCGCCGCACTGCCTGAAGTACAGGGCGATCCGGCCATGCTGCGACAGGTCTTTATGAACGTGATCGCAAATGCCGTGAAGTTTACGAGCACCAGGCCGATCGCCACGATTGAGATCGGTGTGGAGCACCCTAGCTCTACGGAAAGTGTCCTCTTCGTCCGTGACAATGGTGTAGGATTCGACATGCAGTACGCCCCAAAACTGTTTGGAGTGTTCCAGAGACTGCACCGAGCCGACGAGTTCGAAGGTACCGGTATCGGCCTCGCCAACGTTCGTCGAATCGTTCATCGTCACGGGGGACGGACTTGGGCCGAAAGTGTGCCGGACAAGGGAGCAACGTTCTATATACTGCTCCCAACAAGGAGGCTTGAGTCATGACTGCGGCCAAACCGATCCTACTCGCTGAAGATAACCCGCGAGACGCCGAGCTGGCTTTGGCAGCGATGGAGGCGGAGCATATCTCCGACAAAGTCATTCTGTGCCATGACGGCGCTGAAGTGTTGGACTATTTGTATTGTCGTGGACAATTCACGTCGCGGCTGAGGGGGAATCCAGCTGTTGTGTTCCTTGATCTCAAAATGCCCAAAGTGAACGGCCTCGAGGTCTTGCGTACCATCAAGGCGGACGTCAATCTGCGTCCGATTCCCGTCGTGATGCTGACATCATCGCGAGAAGAACGGGACCTGTCCGAGAGCTATGCCATGGGGGCCAATGCCTACGTGGTCAAGCCCGTTGAGTTTCATAAATTTGTGTCCGCGGTCAAGGAACTGGGCACGTTCTGGGGTGTCATCAATGAACCCCCTCCTGAAAGCTGCCGGTCCACCAAGTGATCATGCCATGACGACTCTGCTGCGCGTGCTGCATCTAGAGGCTAACCCACAAGATGCTGGTCGCATCGAGGCCCTGTTGGCCGATGGAGGGCTTTCTTGCGCGACACGACGTGTAGAAACTCGCCGTGCTTTTACGTCAGCTCTGAAGGAAGGCCAGGTGGACCTCATCTTGGCTGAATTCTCCCTTCCTGAGTTTGATCGGGGAGGCGCTCTAGAATTGGCTCAACAGGTGGCTCCCGACGTGCCGTTCATCTTTGTCTCGGCAGCACTTACCGAGACACTGTGCATCGAGCACATGCATCGGGGCGCAACGGATTGTATCCCCAAAGAAGGATTAGGTCGACTTGTCCCATCGGTGTACCAGGTGCTGCGTGAGCGGCAAGCGCGGGTGGCGCGAAGGCAGGCAGAAGAGGCACTTCTGCAGAGCACAATGCAACTTCGGCAGCTACAAAAACTTGAGGCTGTCGGTCGTCTTGCGGGAGGACTCGCGCACGATTTCAATAACTTGCTGACGGTCATCATGGGCCAGAGTCAGGTTCTGCTCAGTGAAATGGACCCGGATCATCCGCTGAGAAGCAGGGTGGAAGAAATGCAGAAGGCGGGAGATCGAGCCAAGATCCTCATTCGCCAGTTGCTCACGTTCAGTAGAAAACAGCCGTCCGGAGCGAAAGTTCTGAGCCTGAATGCCACCCTCAGTAATGTTGAGACCATGCTTCGGAGGTTGATCGGATCGGATATTCAACTGACGTTGAGACTGAGCGTCGATGACCTCCGAATCAAAGCCGATCCTGCCTTAGTCGAGCAGATTGTCATGAATCTGGTCGTAAACGCCCGAGATGCGATGCCGACCGGCGGCAAGCTTACGATTGAGACTGCTTCGGCCGAGCTCGACCAGACGCCGAGGTACCACATTGATCCGATTCCGTCAGGAGAGTACGTGAAGATTTCGGTAACCGACACAGGTTGCGGAATGTCGCCCGAGGTACAGGCGCATATCTTCACACCCTTCTTTACGACCAAGGAGGAAGGAAAAGGAACGGGACTTGGGCTTTCAACCGTGTTCGGTATCGTCACCGAGAGCGGCGGAGGATTGGATGTGATCAGCAAGAGTGGAGTGGGGACGCGTTTCGATGTGTACCTCCCGCGCGTCATAAGCGAGATTGAGGCGCCACCCGACGAGAACGTCACGGCGCAATCAGTGGAGGGTCATGAAACCATTCTCCTCGTAGAGGATGAGGACGATGTGCGCATCCTCATCCGGGATGAACTTCGGAAGCTCGGATATCGTATCGTCGAAGCACGAAACGGCGTCGAGGCTTGTCTGGTGGCCACTCCCCATCTTGGGAAGCTCAAGCTGTTACTCACGGATATCGTGATGCCGGGGATGAGCGGGACTGAACTGGCGAGGCATCTCCGTGTGATCAAACCGGGATTGAAGCTTCTCTTCATTTCAGGATATTCGGATGATGTCGGTATCGGGGCCGGTGACCCTGCCGGCGCCTATCTGCAGAAGCCCTTTACACCGGAAGCTTTGGCCAGTTCCGTGCGCGAGCTTTTGGATATGAAGCCGACGAATCAACAACCGGAGGCAAGGGAGGAGTCACGGAGCGTCAAGCGATCCTGAACCATGAGCTGTCGTCATCTGCCCGCTCGCTATGACCGGATATCCGCAGGGGTCGTCATGAATAGAAGCCGAGGGCTCGAAGGACCCAAGCATGCCGTGCACTTCCTTCTGCTAAGCGTAGTCCTATTGCCCAATCTGTGTCCAGCCCAGGACCTCTCGTGGGAGCGCCTGTCTGACGGTCTCACAGTTTCGGTATGGGAGCCAGGCGACGCGTGTCCGACTGTGCCGAGCATGCTGGTTGTGGATATGGACCCTGAACGGACGAAGTTTTCTGTTCATCATTACGCCCAGGAAGGCCTTTCAGAGCCTCCCAGAATCGACGAATGGCAGAAACGAACAGGCCATCATGTGTTATTCAATGCGGGATTGTTCCGGGAAAACTTCGCGTATCTCGGCCTTCTCTATAAGGACGGACGTCCATTGGGAGGCCGACGCCACACATCGTGGCAGGGACTGTTTGTCGCAGAGCCGTCAGCATCGGAGTTGAAGAAGGCGCGGATCCTTGATCTGGCTGCAGAGAGTTTCGACGAAGAACAGCCGCGCTACCGCGAAGCAGCGCAGGCGTTGATGCTTCTGGATATGACCGGCAAGATCCGTGTCCGCGAGAGCGGGAAACATGCGTATCAGACGATTGTCGCTGAAACGGAGACCGGACACATCCTATTATTAAAGAGTCTCGGAGCCGTTCGTTTATACGACATCGGTCGATGTTTCAAGGATGCGCTTCCCGCCGTGCGTCAAGCGATGGCCATGGACGGTGGATCCTCTTCAGAAGTCCGCATTTTGGAGTCGCTGTGGGAAAAAGATCTCCAGGTACAAGACCACGCTTCCTGGAAGAGTCTGTTCGGAGGAAGCACGGGCAGTCATATTCCGTTGCCCACCGTGATTGGGGCCAGTCCAAGGGAATGATCAAATCTTGGCTGAAAATCGTCGTGGTAGCGACGTGCCTAGCCGTTGGCGGCTGCGCCGATGGCGCAAAGCTCATTCAGCAGCACGACATGGGTGGGGTCGTCGTCTATCCGTTTAAAGAGGGACAAGGCGCTATGCTCTCCTCCTTCCGCAAGGATGCCCTTGACCTTATGAAAGAGAACTGTAGCGGCAGATCCTACAGCATCGTTCGCGAGGGAGAAACCAAAGGGCGCACGAGAGTCGTAAGCCCGCTGGATGGGGCGCAAGAACTGGTAGAGGAACGGCGATGGGGGATTCAGTTCGAGTGCAAATGAATGGGCTTGAACTACATCTATGCGGCTGGCACTAGTCTTTCTTTATCCTGCTCATGAGATCCTGAATGGTTAAGAGACTGATGAGCTGAGCCTTTTCTCTTTCCACACATGCCCTCCCATCCTGTTCTTGGCGGTCCACAATGACTAATGCATGATCCACTCGAAGCCCGGCCTCTCGTGCGACGCCCACCGCTTTCAGCAACGACCCACCGCTCGTGAGCACGTCGTCCACGATCAGCGCTCGATCGCTGGGACGAATGCTCCCTTCGATCAACTTTCCCAGTCCATGGTCTTTGGGCTGCTTGCGAACGACGAATGTCCTCCAGAGACGCCGACGCGAAGCAGCGTAGGCAAAATCTGAAATGGTCACGGCAATCGGGATGGCGCCGAGTTCGAGGCCTCCAAGACAATCGAATTCAATGTCAGTGAGGGCCTCATAGGCCAGTTGGGCGACCAGACGACGCGCTTCCGGATGCGCCATGAGGGCGCGACAATCGACATAGAAAGGGCTGATCTCGCCGGATGCGAGCTTGAAGCCCTTGTCGCGATCCCATTTAAACGACTGAGTATCATGGAACGCTTTTGCCAGTTGCTCCCGAACCGTCACTAGTCGTCCTCCCGCGTTCAGTGTCCGTTATGCGCCGGCATTCTACACTGCCTGGCCGACTGCTGACAGACCTTTTCACCGATTGAAGTGAGGAGCCACTATGGAGAAGCGACGGATCTGCTCGGCTAACGTGTTGGCGACCAACTCAAGGTCGAAGGGCCAGGCGTAACGGAGGTCCACACCGGGATACTTCGGCCGGAGATGATCGAGGATTTCCGGAATCTCGATGTACAAGCGAAACTATATCGAAGGACTGTTCCTCAGATCAGATAAGTCCATCTCGGATGCCTCTACGGGTGCTCCGGATGAGAGACGGGGCTTGATGGACTATCGAGTTGAAGAAGTCTGAGTGAGATGAAGTTCCCTCATGACCTGGCGATGGCGGTTGGATATCATTTGCCGACAAGATCATCGCCACCAAGCACCTGTTAGAATAAACCATTCGCGAGGAGAGGATCGTGACGGATCTTATTCGCCTGCAGGCCGATGGCCTGGTCGGGCCCGATCAGCGGTTTCATATCGATGCATGGGGAAAGGCGACGGTGAACCTCATCACACATGCCCATGGTGATCATGCGCGCTACGGAAGCGCCGAGTATTGGTGTGCGGAAGATTGCGCCACAATCTTACGCCATCGTCTGGGATCGGAGATTCGCGTGAGACCGATGCGCTACCGGGAGAAGGCGCGATTAGGCGAGTGTTGGATTTCATTTCACCCCGCCGGCCATATTCGCGGGTCGGCGCAGATCCGCATTGAGCAGGGCTCGGAGGTGTGGGTCGTCACGGGGGATTATAAGCGAGACTCCGACCCCACCTGCGAGCCGTTCGAACCGGTGTCCTGTAATACCCTCATCACGGAGGCGACGTTCGGACTGCCGATCTATCACTGGTCTTCCTCCGCCGACACAGTCGGATCCATCATGGAGTGGTGGGAATGGTGCAAACAGGAACGGGCGACGGCCATGCTCTTTTGCTACGCCCTCGGCAAGGCGCAGCGGATTCTGGCCGAGCTTTCCCGATGGACCGACGAAGAGGTTCTCGTGCACGGCGCCGTCGCCTCTCTCACGAACATCTATCGAGAGCAGGGAGTGAGGATGGTGCCGACTCGTTTGGCCGGCGAAGTAACCGACGGCGCTGCCGGGCGATTGATTTTAGCCCCGCCCTCGGCTCATCGAAGTCCTTGGATGAAACGGTTTCCTGCCGTCTCCACGGCGTTTGCCTCAGGATGGATGGCGGTGAGGGGATTCAGGCGGCGGCGCGGCTATCAACGCGGGTTCGTATTGTCGGACCATGCGGATTGGAGCGGGCTGATACGAACGATCGAAGAGTCTCGAGCCTCACGCGTGCTTGTGACGCACGGCAGCAGCGAGATCCTCGCACGGTATGTACGCGAGGCGAAAAGCCTTCGCGCGGAGCCCTTGGCGACGCAATTCGGAGAAGACGAGGAATAAATGCAGGCTTTCGCCGCCCTGTTCGAACGCCTCGACCAGACGACATCGACCAATGAGAAGATTGAGATCATGGCGGAGTTTTTTCGTCGTCAAGATGCGGAAACCGGCGCATGGGCTCTTTTCTTTCTCTCAGGACGAAAGCCCAAACAGTTGGTGGGCTCGGCAAAGTTGCGGCAATGGGCGCAAGAGCTCGTCCGGCTTCCCGATTGGTTGATCGATGAATGTTACGCCGCTGTCGGTGATACGGCGGAAATGGTCGCGCTCATGCTGGCGGCGGCCGGTTATGGAGGAAAAGCGACGAACTCCATGAGCGCCTTGTCGCTCGGCCCGTGGATGGATACCAGGCTATTGCCGTTGGCGGGACTGGACGATGCATCACGCCGCTCTCGGATCATCGCGTGGTGGCGTGAGCTACAAGCGAAAGAAATCTTCATCTTGAACAAGCTGTTGACCGGCTCGCTGCGTATCGGTGTGTCGGAGACGTTGGTCTATCGCGCGCTCGCTGTCGCCTTATCCTTGCCGCCCTCGGTGGTCGCATCCCGATTGGTGGGGAATTGGCGACCGACCGCCGAGTTCTTTCTCGGGCTTGCAAAATCTGCGGATGAAGCGGAAACAACCGTCAAGGGGGACGGTGTACTGTTGCCGGTGCCGTTTTGTTTGGCGGCTCCATTGGATAGAGATGTTTCCCAATTGGGACCGATCGAGGATTGGCTGTGCGAGTGGAAGTGGGACGGCATCCGCTGCCAAGCGGTGAAACGCGGATCTCAGGTGGAGATCTGGTCGCGTGGGGAAGAGCGGATTACCGGCTCGTTTCCCGATCTCGTCGCGACGCTTTCCAATGTGCCCGGCGATTGGATCTTGGACGGGGAGATCGTCGCCGGAGATTGGCGCCATCCACAGCCGTTTCAAATGTTGCAGATGCGCCTGAACCGCAAAAAGCCCACGGAGGCGTTGATGGCCGCTACGCCGGTCTCGTTTCTCGCATACGACGTGCTGAACTGGAACGGCCGATCGTGGCGAGAGCAGATGCTGACGGAGCGAAGGACCGCCTTGGAAGAGCTGCTCCGGTCATCCACGAGTCCGAACGTGGCCATTTCTCCCTTGCTTGCATGTGTGTCTTGGGACGAGGCGTCCCGCTTGCGCGATCAGTCGAGAAGTCACGGCGCTGAAGGACTCATCCTCAAACGCAAGCGGACCTCGTATGAGACCGGTCGCAAGCAGGGCGTGTGGGTCAAGTGGAAGATCGATCCCTTGACCATCGATGCCGTGCTGACCGCCGCACAACCGGGGACAGGACGACGAGCGTCACTCTACACCGACTATACGTTCTCACTGTGGAGCGGGGAAACACTCATTCCAATCGCGAAGGCCTATTCAGGCCTGACCGATGCCGAAATACGCGAACTCGATGCCTGGATCAGGCACCACACGACGGAGCGGTTCGGGCCGGTCCGCATGGTCGAAGCATTCCGCGTGTTCGAGATCGGTTTTGAAGGCATCAGTCGCAGCGAGCGTCATAAGTCCGGGTTTGCCGTCCGCTTTCCACGAATTTTACGCGAACGGAAGGACAAACTCGCGCAACAGGCCAATCGCCTCGAGGATTTGACGCACTTGTACGGGTCATTGGATGCCCGGTCCGTCCGGAACCTGGTCAAACAGACGCGGTCGGTCGAACGCATGTCGTCAGAGGAACAGATGAGCTTTGACCTCGTCGACAAGGCGGATCCCGTATGACGTCTTCGGCGAAAGTCATGGCGGGCATCCGCCGCCTGAATCGGCAAGGGCATCTGAAGCCCGTGCTCTCGCTCGTCGAGCGCCGATCGTGTGCGTGGCCGGCTCTTTCCGTGGAGCAGGCGATGGCCCAGTGGCGAGCATGGTTCGAGCGTCAGGGCTGGACGCCGTTTCCGTTCCAGCTCGATGCCTGGGGTGCCTACCTCGCCCGCCGTTCCGGCGTGATCGCCGTCGCGACCGGCAGCGGCAAAACCTACGCGGCTCTTGGCGGTCCGTTGGTGGAATTGATCGCGCGGCCGCCGTCCGATGCCGAGCGGTTGGCGATCCTCTATGTCAGTCCATTGAAAGCGTTGGTGCGCGACGTCGCCCAGGCGATTCAGAAGCCACTCGCCGATCTTCGGTGGCCGCTGGATATTGCCGTGAGAACAGGCGATACCTCCCAGTCTGTTCGTCGTCAACTGAAGATTGAGTTGCCGCATATCCTAGTGACAACCCCGGAATCGCTGGCGATCCTCATGACCGATCAAGGATGGCAGAACAGGATGAAGGGACTGCGCGCGGTGGTGTTGGACGAATGGCACGAACTCTTGGGATCGAAGCGAGGCAGCCTGCTTGAATTGACCCTCGCCCGGCTTCGATCCGTTGCGACCGAGGTCCGAACGTGGGCCTTGTCCGCAACCATCGCTAATCTCGATGTCGCGGCCGCAGTGGCAGTAGGATCGAGCGAGGCCTCGATCATCCGTGCCGACATCCTCAGACGCGTGCTGGTTCAGTCGATTCTTCCGGAGTCGCTGACTGCCTGTCCCTGGTTCGGCTATTCAGGGCTGCGGCTTTTGCCCGACGTCCTGCACAGCATCGATCCGGACAAGAGCACGTTGCTGTTCACCAATACGCGCTCGCACGCCGAACGGTGGTACCAAGCGATCCTGGATGCGAAGCCGGAGTGGATGAAGACGACGGCCTTGCACCATGGCTCGTTGGATCAAGAAGAACGCGGACGCGTGGAGGCCGATATCAAGCGCGGACGTCTTCGGCTCGTTGTCTCGACATCGTCGCTCGATCTCGGCGTGGATTTTCCGCCGGTGGAAGATGTGATCCAGATCGGATCAGCTAAATCGGTCGCCCGGGCGATTCAGCGCGCGGGTCGGGCCTATCATCGTCCCGGCGAGGACACTCGTGTGCGGCTCTGTCCGACTAACGTGATGGAGATTCTCGAAGCCTCGGCCGTGCGCGAGGCGATCCAAGACGGCGTGCTCGAAGAGCGGGTTCCCAGGCACAAGCCGCTCGATGTGCTCGTGCAATTCATGCTGAACTCCTCGTTCAATGAGGGGTTTGATTCGGTCGAGCTATCGGCACTTGTCCGTTCGACCTATTCGTTCCGCACTGTCACGGACGACGAATTCACCTGGGCGTTACAGTTCATCCGGTCGGGCGGCTCGCTCGCCGCCTATTCACGTTTCCGCAAAATCGAAGTGATCGATGGACGCTACCGCTTCGCTTCGCCGAGTCTCGCCCGGGAGCATAAGATGAACATCGGGACGATTTCCTCAGACAGCGGCGTCGTCGTGCAGATGCGAGGTGGGAAGCGACTCGGTATGATCGACGAAGCTTTTCTCGCCAAGTTGCGTCCAGGCGACGTCATTCAATTCGCCGGGCGCACGGTGACGTTCCTGCAGATGCGGGACATGGTGGCTTACGTCAAGCCGGCAAGACAGCGCCACAGTGTCGCAACAGTGTGGACGGGGACGGTCTTTCCTCTCAGCATGCCGCTCTCGCGCTATCTCAGGCGGAACGTCGAGCACTTGCTGCAGGCCGCGCAAGGGGCGACGCCGCGCTCGCCGGAAGTTGCGTCTCTGCTGCCCATCGCCCGGATTCAACTTGCCCACTCTCGTATTCCCGCCGGGCGGCAGACGCTTGTCGAGGTTTGCCGGACGGCCGAGGGACATCATCTGTTCGTCTACACATGGGAAGGCTGGTCGGTCAACGAAGGGTTGGGTCATTTGGCCGCCTATCGGTTGGCGCGTCTCCGTCCCAACACGATCGCCGTCTCGGCCACGAATCATGGATTCGAACTGTTGGCCACGGAGCCGCCCTGCAGTCCTGAAGTCGTTCGAGAGGCGCTGACGGCTCTTGGCGACTTGGAGGCTGATATCCAAGGCTCCCTTAATTACCCTGAACTCGCGAAGCGAGCCTTTCGCGACATTGCGCGCGTCGCCGGTTTGGTGCAGCAAGGCGTGCCGTCGGCCCGCAAGTCTGCCCGTCACTTGCAGATGAGCTCGTCGCTGCTGTTCGATGTGTTTAGACAGTACGAACCACAGCATCCGCTGCTCGCGCAAGCCTATCGCGAGGTCCGCGAGCTGCAACTTGACCTCGATCGGCTCCGGGCCGTGATGAAGAGAATCGCCGATCACGAATTTCTGTATGTGCCCATCACGCGGCTGACACCGTTTGCGTTTTCGTTATACACGGAACGAATTCGGTCGCGTTTATCCACCGAGAAGTTCGAGCGACGGATCGCGCGGCTTCAGCGCGAGGTATTTCACTAGATGCGGATTCTCGTTCGGGGAGAATCGTTTGAGCTATTATGCGAACGCTGTCTGTTTTGGCCGTCGCAACGTCTTCTCGTCGTCGCGGATTGTCACTTCGGCAAAGCAGAGACGTTTCAAGAACGTGGTCTGTGGCTTCCCTCTGCTCCCATCCAACAGGATCTGGCTGTCTTGTCCGCCCTCACAAAGCGGTGGTCAGTTAAACGCATACTGTTTTTAGGGGATCTCGTGCATTCGCTGTCCGGTGTGACGAAGGATATCGTTCGTGACTTCGCTACGTGGTTGACCGGCTATCCTGGACGCGTTGAGGTGGTGATCGGTAATCACGACGCAGGCTTGGCCAAACGATGGCCGGCTGCCTGGAGTGGTGTCAAGCTCAGTGAATGTGTGCGCATAGAAGAGTTTATCTTCCAACACCAGCCGCCTGACAAGCCGTCGTATGACGGGACATTCCATTGGGCGGGACATGTCCATCCCATGATGCGGTTGGAGCGTGGGCCGGACCGCATACGGCTGCCCGCCTTTGTCATTTCCAAGTCCCAAGGACTGCTGCCCGCATTCTCACACCTGGCAGGCGGCTTCGATGTGCCGCCATCGGGTCGTGATCGGATCTTCGTCGTGGGAGAACAAAAGGTGTACGAGGTGTAGATAAGGTCACACATGTCCGTCGGAAGTCACTGCTATAAAGCCGCAACTCACACTTTTTATGGAGGGTTGATCTATCGACGATCTCCATACAGTTAAGCCCGATCTGACTTACTGACTTTCGTTTTTCTCCCCCAACCATGGTCCATCCTGTCCGCTAAAAGACATTTCGTTCTGCTGAAGAGCGGCCGAGCATATTTCGATGGCATGAAACATTGCTGATTATTTAATAAATCGATGGCCGAAAGTCATTTGCCTACATGGTCCGTTACTTGCTGTTGGATAAATAAGAAAGGACTGCCAGTTCACGCCCCAAAGGCCTGTTAAGAGCCGCCCATGCGTCCAATCTGGAATACCGTCATTGATGAGGGAATCAAACCCGGCTTAATCAGCAGCGCAGCGGTGGCCGCTGTGGCAGGCATCCGTGGTGGAATGGAGCTTGGTACTCCGATGCGACCGATCAACGGCATCAGTCATATTGTATGGGGACCCCAAGCCGGAAATGCCCAAACTGTCAGCGTCAAATATACAGTGGTCGGATTGACGCTCAACGCCATAGCTTGTTGGTTCTGGGCCGCGCTGTATCGATGGGGTTCGCGCACCGCTGGAACCTCATCTCCAGAAGCCGTCGCCGGCGCAGCCGGAATCGCAGCGCTCGCTTACATCACCGACTATCATGTGGTTCCACGTCGATTCACTCCGGGATTTGAACTATGCCTCTCACGGCGTAGTTTTCCATGGCTTTACGCAGCTCTTGCTGCAGGGCTCTTCTTGGGGAGTCAAAGCAAATGATGTATGTCGTTCGATACACGATAATTGCCGCACTGTGTAGCGTTATCTTTGTCCCATCCGTAATTGCTAAGGAGGCCACCACCCTTCAGGGCGATCACCGCATCAAGCAATCCGACAATCATGCCTCGAAATTGAAGACCATACGTGGCCGCGTAATTAAATCTGAAGAAGACTCTCTTACTTTAGAACAAGTGAATGGTGAAGAAACCGTTCTTACGATCGGCCCACAGACAAAAACCAACCACAATTTTCATCCCGGTGACCGCATCACCGCGACTGTGAATCACCAAGGACGAGCCGAGGTGGTTCACAAGGAAGCTAAACCTAAACCATAAGCGTTCTGAAGGACCTGTATTTATGGAAAAGAGACAACAATCCAGGCTCAAGCCAGGCGATCGTATTGAATGGAATACTCCTCAGGGTAAGACTCGCGGACGCGTGACCAAGAAACAGACCTCGCCCACGAAAATAAAGGACCACAAGGTGGCGGCCTCCTCTCACAACCCTGAATATCTGGTGCAGAGTGAGAAGACCGGCAAAAAGGCGGCTCACAAACGCGGGTCGCTCAAGAAAATAGGAAAGTAAGGCCTCACGTAGAAATAGAGCAGGGGTAGCAGTGCTGGAGCCTTCGTCTTGATAAATAAGCCAACCGTAGGGAGAGCGAACTATGTTAAATCAAATTCTCAAGCCGCTTCTTAGCAGAAATCTCGCACTGACAATGTGTCTTCTTCTCGGATGTCTTGCTCCACTGGCATCCCTTGCCGCTGATCGTGACCAAAACAAGTCGCCGACGGCACCGCGCGACGCACAAGAGCCGGCCGTCGCGGAAGGAAGTTACCTGACCACAAAACAAGGTCAACGTGTAGAAGACGACGACAATTCGTTGAAAGCAGGGTCTCGAGGCCCCACGCTAATCGAAGATTTCCACTTCTTGGAAAAAATGACTCAGTTCGACCATGAGCGAATGCCGGAGCGCGTCGTACATGCGCGAGGTTCAGGGGCGCATGGATATTTTCAAGTGTACAAACCGCTTGGGCGATACACGAAAGCCGCCGTATTTCAAGACCCAGGGGTCAAGACCCCCGTTTTCGTCCGCTTTTCAACGGTAAACGGATCGAGAGGTTCAGCGGACAGTGTGCGGGATGCGCGAGGGTTCGCCGTGAAGTTCTACACGACGGAAGGGGTGTGGGACCTGGTCGGTAATAACATTCCCGTCTTCTTCATTCAGGACGCGATGAAGTTTCCCGATCTTGTCCATGCATTCAAGCCCGAAGCTGATAATGAAATGCCACAGGCCTCCACGGCGCACGATACGTTCTGGGACTTCATCTCCCTCACACCGGAATCCATGCATATGATCATGTGGGTGATGTCCGATCGGGGGATACCCCGAAGCCTGCGCATGATGGACGGGTTCGGTGTGCATACCTTTCGTTTGGTGAATGATCAGGGCAAATCCACTTTCGTCAAGTTTCATTGGAAACCACTGCTCGGCGTGCATTCGCTGGTCTGGGACGAGGCCGTGAAACTGGCCGGGAAGGATCCGGATTTCCACCGTCGTGATCTCTGGGAGGCGATCGAAAACAAAACTTACCCTGAATATGAGCTGGCACTTCAACTCTTATCGGAGGAAGACGTCGATAAGGTCCCGTTCGACATTCTGGATGCGACGAAGATTTGGCCTGAAGAGCAAGTTCCGCTTCAGCGTGTCGGGAAGCTGACACTTGATCGGAATCCAGATAACTTCTATACCGAGACGGAGGAGGTGGCATTCCACCCCTCACATCTCGTGCCGGGCATTGACGTCAGCGATGATCCGCTCTTGCAAGGACGTCTGTTCAGTTATCAGGACACACAGCTTAATCGCTTCGGTACACCGAATTTCGCGCAGCTTCCCATTAACCAGCCCAAGGCACCGGTAAACAGTTTTCAGCAGGACGGAATAATGCGTTCTACGAACCGGCCTGGCAAGGCCAACTACCATCCCAACTCGTTGCCTGGCTCGCCCAAAGAAGCCACTGCCAAACAAGGCGGCTATGTCCACTATCCGACACCAATACAAGGAACGAAAATCCGTGAGCGAAGTAAAACTTTTGCTGATCACTATACCCAAGCGGCCTTGTTCTACAATAGTTTATCTCTACCCGAACAAGAGCATATCGGCCAAGCCCTCGTCTTCGAGCTGGGGAAAGTATCCGATGTCAAGATACAGAAACTGATGCTCGAGCATATCGCCAAAGTAGACGGCGCATTGGCTGCGATCGTCGCGACAAAACTTGGGTTAGAAGCGCCGAAAGGGCAACCGGCAAGCCGAGCGGGCAAGGCAAAAGGTTTGAGTCAGGAAGAGGGGCCGAAGGATTCGATCAAAGGACGGAAAGTAGCCATCCTCGCCGCAGACGGTGCTGCTCCCGCCGACATCAAGCAGGTAAAAGCTGCGCTCAAAAAGGAAGGAGCCGGGGCTGAAATTGTTGCACCGCACCTCGGCCAACTCAAGGGCGGTTTGATAGCAGACAAGAGTTTAGCGTCAGCGGATTCAATTATGTACGACGCTGTGTACATACCGGGCGGTAAAGATAGTGTCACCATGCTGCTCGGCGACTTCGAGGCCCGTCATTTCGTGCAAGACGCCTATAATCATGGGAAAGCGATTGCAAGCAGTGGGGAAGGCAGCGAGCTGCTTCAGGCTGTCGGGATCAAAAGCGCACCGGGCGTTGTGATGAGCGAAAGAAGCGAAGGTGATTTCAGTAAAGCCTTTATTGAAGGAATCAGCAAGCATCGGCATTGGGATCGACCAAAGACGGTAAGTGCTCTTAAAAATCAATGACGCTTCACAATTATCATTTTCTAGGGCATTCGCTAGTTTTGCGTTACCCAGGAGTCACGCTATAAAGGACTATGACGATGAAGGAATGCGTGCTCTTCTATTCCGACTATTCCGAGCAAATCTATTTTAGATCACTAGGATGCGGAGAGGTTACTTCACAATATATTAGGAGGGTGAATCGATGGCTGACACGATGACAAGATTAAAACAGAATAGCGATAGTCAAGAGACTCAGGAACACAGCGAAGGCAAAGTTGCCCGCACTATCGAAGAGCAGACGGCCAAGCTCCCTTCAGACACCTGGTTATGGGCCGCGTTTGCCGCGATCGGCGTTTCAATGATCTTCCACTCCCAAGGAAAAAGAGAAGACGGTCTCTTTGTCGGACAATGGGTGGCGCCGTTTCTTCTGTTCGGCGTGTACAATAAGCTGGTAAAAATCGCGGGGTATGATCGCACGTCTCAGCAGTAAATAGTGTCAATTCTTTCCATCATCAGCTCGGGGGCCGGCTAGTGAGCCGGCCCAGTCTCCTTTCTTACCATGGGAGTCGTCCGGTATAATGCGCCATGTCGCTCTAAGAAAAGTTGCGGATTCTTTCCGAAGCGGCGAAGTACGATGTGTCTTGCGCAACCAGCGGAGCCGTAAAACCTCCCATCAAAAACGGCATCGGACATCAAGGCCTACCTCACAAGGGCGAGGAGGTTAATGCACCTGTCGCAAGGATAGAGATGGAGCCTCTTTGCAGCAATATAAATCGTGCGCTTTAGTCGCACAACTTGCGCAAGTCCAAACAGCGTCATTTGAAAAAGAATAGGTAGAGCAAAAGAACGACGACGCCTGGGACGCCCAACCACCACAAAATTAAAGCCTTGCCCATAATTCCTCCGTTTTCTCTATCGCACTGGGACGTCAGGTGTGGCAATCTCGAACACGTATCCTTGGTCGTCCATCAACAAGACGACCTCTTGCTCTGCGCGCAATCGGTTGAGTTTGGGAAGCGGAGGCCGATACGGCACTACCTGTTCCCGACCCTCCTCAGAGACATTCAACCGTCCATCGCTGGTAATTCCTTGAAACACGACTGATCTCTGATGGTGTGCGCCTTTAATTTGCGCTTTGTTACCTTTCGCGGATTCCTCGACCGCTCGTTCGCCGGCCAGTTGCGCATCGACCACGAAGCCTGTTTCATCCGTGAGGAACCAGAGCTCCGGTCCGACCGGCATCGCAGTCAGCTTTGCCTTTGCCCGTGTCGCAATAAGGAACGTCTTAATGCCTTCCTCAGTCTCGACGATCGCCTTGTCCAATCCGACGGTCAACGGGGTCGTCAAGCGTCCGTACCACACCTGATGCCGTGACTCTTCACCGCGATGGTGGTAATCGACTATCGCATTGTGATCGTTAAGTATCACGACAATGCTATCGCCGGAAGTAAAAGACTGTCCTTTGAGCTGAGCCGGTTTAGAAGGAATATGCAGGGGCTGGGGATTTCCTATGTCTATTTCCATTAATGCGCCTCGAATCTCGAGGACGCGCCCAAGTACCAGTCGATTACCGGGAAGAGAATTAGAAGTGACCTCACTGATCACTTCTGCGTCGCCAAGCAAGGCTGTGTCGGGCGACGACTCTTGAGCATGGGACAGTGTCAGAGCAGCCGTAAGTCCCGGGGTCACGGCGAGACTTGTGGCCACCATCCACAGCATAGTTTGTACGGTTCGACGCATCGTGTTTTACCTTCATGGCAAAATGCCGACCAATCAGGCCGCTCTTCTGGACTAATTGATGGGCTCAATCGTTTTGCATGTTCAGAAAATCGCCACTACTCATCTCTTCCATGGACCTCAGCCGGCGGAGTCGTAGCCTCCACCGCCGTAAAAGGTTCTAAAATAGTATAGGAGTGTCGGCTTCCTTGCGGCACCACCCACGAATCACCGGCCCCGAGCAGCACCGACTGACCTTCGATATCAAGTTGGGCGCGCCCTTTAATGGCATAGCCCACTGTCTCGTATTCGCGGGCGCTTGCCTCTTCGGGCGTTCCAGGCTGAAGTTCCTCCCATAACCGCATGGACACGGACTTTCCAGAGGCTAAATACTTCTGACCCATCTTGCTGATTGGTGACTCGCGTGAATCGACCTTCTTGACCGTCGTGTCTGCCATGATGTACCTCCAATGCTTAAAGAAACGTTTGATGCCGTCCCGCGTCCGATTCCGCTCGATGCGCCGGTGATCACGACCGCACAGTTTTTGAGTGTCGTCACGATGGCTTCTCCCTTCTTATAATAGTAGTAAACCAGACGAACGCTTGTTCGTGTACCCGCAAGATCCCTGGTTTGGAACGTTAACCGGTTCATTGCGGGCAATGCCCTGTTCAGCGAAGACTGCCTGCTAGCCGCCGAGTGTCTTGTCTTGGTTTTTGAACCAAGCGAGGGCGTGAGCGAAATGCTGGGGGTCAAAATCAGGCCAATATTCATCTCTGACATAAAAGTCTGCATAAACCGACTGGACCGGAAGAAAACCGCTCAACCGGCGTCCGCCTCCCCAACGCACAATGAGATCCAATCGCGACACGTCATCTGAACGGAGGCCGCCATTTTTCAGACCGGCCAGGTCCCATTCCCATCCATAGTTCACCAGCAAATTTGTCTTCATACCGCTGCCTTGACGACGCCGGAATTCTTTCAATACGTCGGGAAATTGTAGCGAGGTCTCATCACCGACGACCAGAAGCGCCGCTCCACGCCGTGCCACCTCGAGCGCGAACGTCACGCAGGCGCTACTAAAGGCCTGTTGTTGAATCGAAGACCGCTTCGTGTTGTCCTGCGTAAAGCCATAAATGGACACTTCCTTGATTCCATAATCTCTACACTGATCGTAGAGCAACAACCCGGGGTCGATGCCGTACGCATATCCCGCTTCTTTGGGTAGGCCATGGCCGACAGCCCACCGGCGGTTGCCATCGGGAATAAATCCCACATGACTTGGGAGTGTATACTTCACGGAAGTGGCGATTGCATCCTGAAGAATGCCCGTGTCTGTTCGAACCACGTTCAGATACTTTCTCGCCGTATTCATATCCACCGTCCTGCAATTTGCATCAAAATAACTTTCCATCGCCCCGCTAAATTTTTCAGCTAGGTAGAACCCTAGGAGTTCCTTGCTAAGCTGTAGAGCAGGCGACATGAAAGACTTTTGCCCAAGATTGGTTGCATGACAATCTTAAGTAATGCTTGTTTGGCAGACTGTGGTCATTGGCAATCCTGATTTCTGTGCGTTACAGTGAAAGTCTGGAGGTTTCAGCCATGAATAGTGAATCGCAACTGCTTAGGAACGATCTTTTGATCCTCACGCGGCAGATGCTGGCCGAAGCAGTGGATGAGGACAACGGAGAGAAACTTCATATCGGTGAGGTGCTCGGCGTGCTGGCGTCCGCGATCGAAGAGGACGAAATTCAATCACTTGCGAGAACCGTTACTGGGTGGGCCAGAGAAACGCTCGCCAGAAGAAGAGTAGAGTTACCAAATTAACCAGAAGCGGAACTCAGGGTTTAATTTCTTGAACTATGGACATGAAGCCAGGTTCTGTAGTGTGGGACATTAGTCCTATCGTAACCTAGAGGCCGCTCCGGCGCACGAGCCAAGCCGTTAATCGCGCGGACAGAAATTAGCGCCGCACCGGCCGTTCCTCACTTATTCGTGCGCCCGATTGGCCTTGTCCTTTCGGTTTTCTCGCTTCCTGACTCGAATCGGGCCCATTTGGTGTGACCCCCACGGTTTTGATCGTGCTTCGGCTGGGCTTTTCGAAGGATCTCTAACCGCTCCAATTGAGGAACCACTGTGCTCGTTGCGCCCAGTGGTGGGCAGGGATTCCCGCCTGCCCGCAGGCCTTTCCTTAGTGCACTTCTGACAACACATTGAGTCACCGAACTCGGGATTCACCGAGTGACGAACTCTTATAGATGCCGGTAATCTACAGAAACAAATGATTCGTTTCATTGGCACAAGGAGGAATTTATGAGTGAGTACGAGCACACAGCCGCCGTCCAATCCAGCGCACAACAAGTTTTCGAATTTGTCTCCGAGGTGAGCAACTTGCCTCGCTATCTGCCCACGGTGCAGAAAGCCATGCCGCAAGGTGAAGGACGTGTACGTGTACAGGGAAAGGCGGGGGGACACCAGTACGACTCAGATGGCTTTTACCATGTCGACCAGAGCCGGAAGCGCATGGAATGGGGCTCTGACGGCGATAACCAATACCGAGGTTGGTTAGAGGTGAAAGACAGTGGAAGCGGGACCACGGCGAACGTGACGGCGCATCTATCCTTCGAGCCGCGCCCAGACACAAAGCAGAGATTAGACCAACAGAGCGGTGATTATCATCGCACCATCCAAGAAGGGCTGGAGAATGCGCTGCAATCCATCAAGAATCTGTGTGAAGGCCGAGGCGGCAAGGTGGAATCGGCGGCGGCGTAACGGATAAGTAGGGTCCTGGGCTATCGCGATGCATCTATTTCATTGGAATCTTTCAAAGGTTCGCAGAACCGGCCGTTGGACCTCATCGTGGATTTATCCGTTAGAGATGCGGTTCATTCAGCGTGGCGCCTCGCGCAGCTTGCCAAGAGGCAAATAACTTCACGCTTTCGTCCCGAAGAACGTCGCCGATGATTTTCATATCGCTTCGACTGAGCCGACACATGTGACTGCACGAGATTGGAATACTGACGATTCCGAATCGCTCGCCGTCTTCGCTACAGGCGGCATACACAATTCGACTCAGATGAGACCATAGACATGCGCTGAAGCACATCGGGCATGGCTCACAGGTTGTATACAGGACACAGTCTCTCAGGTCTGGCGAGACCAGTTTTGTTGCGCCCTGTCTGATGGCCTGAATCTCGGCGTGAGCGGTGGGATCTGTAGTCGTCGACACATTATTGTGGGCGACTGAAAGAACGGTGCCTCTTTGATCGACAAGACAGGCGCCAAATGGCATTTCACCGTCTTCGATTCCCTCTTGCGCTGTCCGTATCGCGATGCGCATGAAATATTCGTTGTTCATTGCTGCTCTCTATGGTGAGCGTGCGCGATCATGATGTGACGTTACTACGCAACATGAATTCCTTGGGATAGGGATCAAGGTACACCTGGTCTTTCAAATAGGTGACGTGATAGTTTTCGATAAAATGCTTCAGCAACACCAACGGCGCGACGAGCGGCACCAGCCTGTTGCGATAATCCTCAATCACGCCCGTTAATTCCACTCTCTGGGACGCACTAAGAATCTTTTTGAGATGCCCGACAATATGCTGCAGCACGTTCGTGTGCTTGCGGACCGTCGCCTTGATCGCTAACGCCTCCAGAAAGTCATGGCCGTAGCGAACCGCAAGGCCCGCAGGCGTATAGCGGCGCGCATGGGCCACCAGATGGCCGAGCTGTTCGTAATGCTTTCGGCTGTGCGAGAGGAGAAGGTATTTGTGTCGGGTATGAAACTGGATCATCGCGGACGTGTCCGGCTCAGTACGCATGAACTCGCGCCACCGATGGTAGCCGAAGACGCGCGCAATAAAATTTTCGCGCAATGACAGGTCCAGCAAACGGCCTTCTTCTTCAACCGGAAGCAACGGGAACGATTCGCGAAAGGCCCGCGTGAACAATCCGATGCCGTTTCGATTCGGCATGCCATGCCGATTGTAAATGCGAACGCGCTCCAATCCGCAGCTCGGCGAGTTCTTTTTAAACACAAAGCCGCACAGGCCCATCGAATCCAATTCCTGAAGCTTTCGTTTTGAAAAGGCTTCCATCGCCTGGGTATGATCGTGACCGGTTTTGATCGTGATCAGATGTGGACGCGGAGACGATCCCACCAGACGAAGGGATTCGCGCGGCGTGCCGAGTCCGATCTCCATTTCGGGACAGACCGGCACCCATTCCACATGCCGGCCGAGCACATCGACGAGAAACGTATCGCGCTTGTGGCCGCCGTCGAATCGAACGGGCTCGCCTAGCAGGCATCGACTGATACCGAGACGAATGGGCAGTTTCGCGAAGTTCAACATCCCAAATCATCGTACCAAATGATCGGCACCACGTCTCGAAATCCTCCAAGACATCACCGTCCCGCCGGTCTGATCTGAGTCGGCACACCGGCTGAATCCACCTGAGCTTCCACGGTCTCGCCCATGTTGATCACCGATTGCACGTCGGTGGCCTTCGTGGATTTCAGCACCACTTCATGGCCATCCGGCTCCCGCACGATATACGTATCGTCTCGGATGGACAGCACCTGACCCACGATCGTACGCGGCCCAGCCGGCTTCGAACGTACCTGGCTTGGGTCGATTAAAGGCCTGCCTGGTTGCCCCGTACCGCGATTGCCGGGTCCCAACTGAGGACTTTGCTTATCAGGTCGCCCTCCGGTGACCGGGCTCTTCCCACCACCTGGCGCGATCGTCGATGGTTCTGTCTCTGCTCGGACATCCGACATCCACTCAAGACCAAACCTGCCGCTACTCCTAGCAATAAGCCGCGCATACAGGCCTCCTTCGGTTTGACCTAACGATTAAGTTAACCGCCGTCTTCGATTAATCTACGGCTGTAACGATCCAGAATCTCCTCTAAGCCTACACATCGGTCAACGGAATACTAAAGCATCAGCAACGCCCTTGCCGTCCGACCGGATCTCCTGGAGACGTTGCGTGAGCAACTGCCGAATCCCCCATCGGAGCGCCGCGTCTAGAAGCAGTCCCTCTTCAGCCAGGTTCAATGCAAGACGAGTTAGATGTTGCACGGGCTTAGTCTCCAAACACACGCGCGCGTATGGATACCTTCCTAGCCATCGTCATGAAAACCGCTTCACCTGCTCCGCCAACATGTTTGCCACCAGCTGAAGATCGAAGGGCCAGGCATAACGCAGTTCCACACTGGGATGCTGTGGCCGCAATTGGCCGAGAATTTCTGGAATCTCGACTTCCGAATGCGACCCGCCTGGCGTAACCATCGTCGTCGTCACGGTAATATGAGTCGCCCCCTGCTTGATCAACGCCTCGACCGATTCCTCAAGCGTCGGCGCACAAAACTCGTTGTAGGCCACGGCAAAAAGCGCGCCGTCGAGTTGAGTTCGAAGGCGTGCTGCCACTGCTTCGAGACCCGCTTGATAGGGGTCCGTTTCTGCGGTTCTCGGCCACTGACGGACCTTGGTATCCAGTTCAAGTTCTTCTGCCGAAGGCGGAAGTTTTGCCGCACGCCGCTGACCTTCCAACCGTTTCAGTTTCGTGACCAATTCCTGCGGGCACCCCTTGGGAATGCCGCCGTGACCGACCAGAATCACTCCTCGTTTAATTGCCGCCATTTCCTCGCTCCTCTTATTAAGCCATGTGTCTGTGTTCACTTACTCTGAACTCACCGTCGCCTCGAGGTACTCCTGGAGATTGGTCTTTCCATAGCGACTCCCTGGGTACACTTTCCGAATGAATCCCGCGACGAGCGCCATCACCTTTCGAACTGCAGGTGTTTTCTCAGGGTCCGTGGCCGGCAATAGACGGACGGTGATCGCCTTCTCGTGCAACTTGAGCTGAACAAAGAAATCGCACGCAGTACCCTGTTCGATGGTCACGCATTCCACCAGCGCATCCTTTCCGCTTCTCGACATATAGAATTCCTGAACTTTGAGGATTTCGTTGTTGCTTCGGTGAAGCATCGGCGCGAAGGCCTGATAGAGGCTCTGCAAATCTCCGGCGTCTTCTACGACGACGTGTGGCATCTTGACTCCTTTCTAGACATGATTGTGAGACGGAACCGTGCAGCCGTCATCTCGTTACCTGCTGCTTACCCAGATCCAAGTATTCCTGACGGGCCTGGCGATGATCCACAACGGGTGCAGGATAATCGACGCCGATGTGACAACCATACCGGCCTTGTTCGTCCGGGGACATCAGGTGCGGCTCATGAATCCTATTTTCAGGCACGCCGGCCAGCTCGGGGACATAGAGGCGGACATAGGTCCCTTCCGGATCAAACTTCTTGCTCTGGAGAGCCGGATTGAAAATCCGATACCCCCGCATAGCGTCGGTGCCGGTCCCGGCGCACCATTGCCAATTTCCATTGTTGGCGGCTACATCCGCATCGAGCAGCTGTCGCATGAAGTATCGTTCGCCGCTCTGCCAGTCGATTCGAAGATCCTTAATCAAGAATGAGGCCACGACCATGCGGACACGGTTATGCATCCATCCCGTTCGATTGAGTTGCCTCATCCCTGCATCCACGAGCGGATACCCTGTCTGCCCGCTGCACCAGGCTTTAAACAGACGATCCCGTTCCAGCCCAGGTTGACGTGACGGGGGTACCGCTGCGTTTCGAAACGGCCCGTCAACGACGCGCGGAAAGGCCGTCAGGACCTGTTGAAAGAATTCGCGCCAGATCAGTTCATCGACCCAGGTCAGGACATCCACACGAGACACCCGACCCCCTTCGGTTAATGTGCGTAAGGCGGCATGAATTGCCATGCGCGGCGACAGGGTTCCGAATCTGAAGTGCGGAGAAAGTTTTGAACTGCCATCGATTGCCGGAAGATTTCGTCCATCGCTATATCGATGTATGGGACCGTTGAGAAAACTCTGCAATCGTTGAAGCGCGTGATGTTCCCCGGGTTCGATCCATGGCGTCAGCACCTCATAGCCCAAGTCATGTGCTGAAGGGAGCGTGGAGATGGAGGGCGATGAAACCGGTCTTGTGGGTCTGATCGCCTTCGGAACCGGTAGCGCGACCGGCTTAGTGGCCTGCCACTTGGCCCACCAACGGGCGCGATAGGCGCTATAGCGCTGCAACGGTTCTCCTCTGAAGCCGTGCACCTCCTCCGCTTCAAAAACCACATGATCCTTGAAGGTTCGCGCGGACACTCCCATCCGAGCCAGTTGCTGATGGACCTGCCGATCGCGATCAGTTGCGCTCGGTTCATAGTCACGATTCCAATAGACGAGGTCGGCCTTCCAGTCGTGCGCTGCGCGAATCACTTCTTCGCCCGGTTCTCCGCGCCGCCATTGGAGCGGGATTCCTAAACCGGCTAACGATGATGCCAGATCTTCTAGAGACCCAAGCATGAAGTTGACGCAGGCCGAGCCAAAAATGCCCGATCTCAGAAGCGGTTCATCGAACACGAACAACCCGACCACCTCGTCGCACGCCTCGACGGCTGCCGAAAGTGCGTGATTATCACGGACTCGAAGATCGCGCCGAAACCAGACCAAGCCTCGCATCAGCGTAGCTCCTCCGAAGTCCGCCCGATGGTAGGATCTTGCGAGCATGGTTCAATGAACAGCCGGCGCCGCCACAGCAGGTAACAAAGGAACAAGGTGGTCGCGAGCATGAAGCCGCTTCGCAGGTGATGGAAACCAAAGACAAGTTGATTCATGGCTTCACTGACGAGACCAAAGCCTCCATAAGCCATGGCCAAGCCCCAGCCCCAGGGTCGGAGGAATAGAAACCCATAGCCGATCAAGAAATGGACGGCGGGTGAGTGCATCTTGACCGGATAAGCGAACGCGGCGGGGATGATCACACCAAACAGTTTTAAGCCATAGGAGGAGAACAGTTCGATCATGAGAAGATCGACGAGGCCGACGGCGATAAACAGGCCACCCAAAAGTTGAACATCCCGACCGGCAGGAGTCGTATTCATGGCATCCCTCCAGGACAGCCCACAAGTTTTGTGTTGCCGTCCTAGCTTTAGACAACCCAGCGCTTATTTCGTGTCAGCCCTATCCTTCGTCTTCGTCGTCGTCATCTTTCTTCTTCTTGACTTCCTTAAGGACGGGCTTTCCCTGAACTAAGCTCGCATTAAGGTCGTGCTCAGGAACCTTTTTATGCACCAAGTTCTGGTGGCAATCGATGCACGTCGCCCCTTCGCTTTGCATCTTGGCATGGGCCGCTTTAGCCGACGCGCCGGGCGGCTTCGTATTCTTGTGACAGGCTCGGCACGTGAGACTATCCCATTCTTTCAGCTTCATTCGAGCCCGGTAGGCGGCTTCCGGGCGGTGCTCATTGAATTTTTCAACCGTCGAATAGTCGGTGGTAAATTCCTTGATGACGAATGGGACTCCATCGACGACGTGCGTATAGATGGCCTTGTGAAAGTTTGATAATCCCTGCGGCACATGGCAATCCTTACATCCTGGATCCGCACCCAGTGCACCCCAGTGTGATGATTTCTTCAGTTCCTCATAAGGGTAGGTTTCCGAGTGACAACTTATGCAGAACTCGGTCCTGGAAACCGCAGCTTCGCCACCAAAGACGACAGCGATCGCTCCAATCCCAAGAACTGCGCCGGCAGCGAGGATCCCTATCTTTATCGTTGGCATTGTTAGTCTTCTTCCTTATCGGATGTTCATGGCTTCAGGTGGTCGGCGATCCCGATCAAGATAAACCCAGCCATCAGCACAGCGGAATTTAACGACACCGATCTCCGGTGAAGACGGTCCCACGCCTCTTTGAGGGCTAGGTCTTCAAGCCCATGAAGCTCCTGTTCCTTCAAGCGATCACGCATGGCGTTGCTGCGCGGAGTCACGAAGGAGCGGCTGTACCACTCGCTCGCCAGGACACCTGTCCATAAGGCCATCGCAAAGACAATCATGGGACTACCCTCCAAGGCCGCCAGACCAGTCAGACTGAGGAGCGCAACAGCGGCACTTACGAGTCCAAGCAGATAGTACGCCGGGAAGAGCCGGCGCACGACCTTACCGAATGACTCCGCATCAAGCGTCTGGGCTAAGGTCGGCGCGACCACGAACGACAGGAGGACAACCTTCCCGATCAGGACGCCGGTCGCAATAAGATGGAGGTAATTAAAGAGTCTATCCATCGTGGCAATCTGGATCGTCTTCTCTATTTTTTATCGGCGATACGGCGCGCCGCTTCCAAGGCGGCATCGAAGTTCGGTAACTCACCCATTGGAACAAGCTGCACATAGCGAACGATGTTCTCGGCGTCCGCAACGATGACCGAGCGATGCAGGATCTTATAGGAAGGCAGTAGTAATCCGCTTTGCTTCCCAAACTCATAGGAGGGCGAGTCCGAGAGAAAAGTGATATTGGAGATCCCTGCCTTTTTGGCGAACGCGGCTTGATCCGCCGAGGCATTGGTGCTGATGGTGACGATCTCTACTGTTCGATCGACTCCGCCGTTCTGCTCGCTGAAATGATGCGTCTGTTCATCGCAGACCGGCGTATTGAGCTGAGGCACAATACTGATCAGCCTCACGCGGCCTCTGGTATGAGTGAGACGCACCGATTTCGATCCCGATCCGATAAGATCGGCATCGGGGAGTCGATCTCCGACTTTGAAGTTTGGCTGACCGTCTCCGGATGCACCAACGGATGTGCCGGTTACGCTTCCCATAACCAAGACAAAACAAAGCGTCATGAGACTTCTGATGGAAATTCCGTTCATGTGATCCTCCATCATAAACATCAATCGATTCCCAGCTTTCTGCGGACGGCGATTGTTTTTCGATCCCGCCAAGCCGACGGTTGCCCACTAGTATTCAGATTTCCCATGGGATTCCGCCGGATGTTTCAGCTTGTCGCCTGCCACACGCTCGACGGAAAGTTCATGAACGCCTTTCTCATCCTTGACTTGCATCTTTACGACGGTTCCCGCTTCACCTCGGATCATGTGGACAACCTGCTCATAGCTCTTGCCCGTCACAGGCTTCCCATCGACGCTCGTGACCTCATCTCCATGGCGAATGCCTGCCTTGTAAGCAGGTCCCTCCGGATGGGTCATCCCGACATACAGCACTGCCGGTTCGCCGATACGTTCAGCTCCGATCATGAGAGAGATGCCGACGACACCGTTGGGATGCTTGGTATCCCCTCCATGGCCATAGGGAGCTTGGCTCGCGGACTGGTCCGCCATAGCCGAACAGGCAACGAGAAGCCCCATCATCAGCCCTGCCACAATATGAAAGCTGTGGATTCGCATAAGCGCACCTCCTGTTAGTGATTAGCTGCCAATCCAAGTAAACAAAGTGTCGCGACCAGTAAAAAACCTACCATCAATCCCAACGCAACATAGATGGCCAAATCTCTGATGACCCAACCTCCTCATGAGCGACATTAGGCTATCTCTCTTGGCATGGCGTTAGTGGGCCATGATACTGCGACGTCGATCATGCCCCGTGCCCAGAGGCCCATGGGCCATCGGCCTCTTGAACACGGCCCGCAATGCCGGTTCCAGCGTTGGATACTGAAACGTATAGCCTTCCGCCATTGCTTTCGTCGGAATCACGCGCTGGCCGGTGGTCATCAGTGATCCCAACTCACCCAGTAGAATGTTCAATGCAATGCCTGGGACGGGAAGCCACGAAGGCCGGTGAAGCACCCGCCCAAGCACCTCACAAAACGTCTTCATCGTCACGGGTTCTGGGGCGACGGCATTGATCGGACCGGAAACCATCGCCCTGGTAAGAGCCCATTGGATCAGACCGATATGATCACTCCGGTGAATCCAGGAGACCCATTGGCTTCCCGGCATGATCGGACCGCCTGCGAACAGCCTGAATGGCACCAACATTTTGGGTAATGCGCCACCGTCTGCTTCCAAGACCATGCCGGTCCTCACGATGACGACTCGAGTCCCAAATTCAGCGGCTCGCATGGCTTCCGCCTCCCAGGCGAGACAGAGATCAGCAAGAAACCCAGTGCCGCGAGGAGCGCCTTCATCCAATAGGCGATCATCGCTGGTGCCGTAGTAGCCGATGCCGGAGGCGTTCACCAGCGCGCAAGGCTTTGTGGCATGGCTGCGCAACGCTTCCACGATCGCTCTTGTGGCGTTGACACGACTGTCCCAAATGAGCCGCTTGCGTGCCTCGGTCCAGCGCTTTTCCGCGATCGGTGCTCCGGCCAGATTGATGACAGCATCAGCATCATTAAATACCGTTGGCCATGTGCCGCCTGAGCGAGGATTCCAGTTGATGCAGGTCGCCGATGACGGCAGCAGCGCTCTCGCCCCGGTAGCGTTTCGAGAAAGGACAGTCACGCTGTGCCCGTTTTTCAGCAGCTCATCGACCAAAGCTCGTCCGATAAATCCTGTTCCACCGGTGACGATGATTCGCATGGTCATACTCCATTACCCTGTCACATTGTAAAAGGCCTCTGCCTCGATCACTCTTTCTCAGATTCCGGTTCGTTCTCAGACTCCAATTCCTTTTCATCACCAGGCACATCGGATGTTCGTTCATGCGTCGATTTTATCGGCTTGATCCGCTGGCTGTACACTCGCTTTTTGGTTCCATAATAGAGGTTCGGAGCCGGTGCCCGCCGGTTCTTGAGGATCACCGGATCGATGACTTCGCCGCAAACCGCGCAACGCAGCGCCCAAAAATCGATTTGCCCTGTATCGTCATGAATGTCCTGATAGCACGTCAGCAACAGCAGTCCTCCACACCGCAAACAGCCATTATCTTCGGTCTTACGATCGAGTGACCGACGAAGTATCCGGCTTCCCATTCGGTTCCATGGGAATCCTCGACCTTACTCAAAAACACATTGACTTCCGTTTACAGCTGACGGGTTCTGTCTCTTCTCATACCTCGCCACCTGACGACAACGGGAACTGTTTCAAAAAGTCCTGCCACGACACTGCAACCAAGCAATCCAACCGTGATTAGAAAGACAACGCTCATATCCATGTCATTTCTCCTCTCAACTGTGTCGGAAGTAAGGGGTCCGCATACAAAGTACTTATGTCACCGAGGAGACAGGCTCTCGCTCATGCCCTATGAGAGACTTGTCTTCCTCAGGAGGCGACGCCGTGCGGAGTTTCGGCGCCACCATGACAAAACGAAGAACCGGTCTCTGAACTTGAGGAGTTGGCATTCTATTCCAGCGCAGTATCATCGCAATCTCCTAGTCATTCGTGAGACGCATTTTCAAGACTGCGAGCACAACGAAATCCTGTGCCGTGAGTCTGTAGGGCGAATCCTCCACGGCCACGCGCGCTTGTGGTGATATCGGATGCCGGACTATGCCAAGACCCTCCACGAATGGAACGAAGGATTCCCTTCGTGTCGGGACCGTGAGGATTTCGCTTGGGCGCATCCTTGTAGTACTCCGGGTCGTACCAGTCAGAGACCCACTCTCTGGCATTGCCGGCCATGTCCTTCACTCCGTAGGGGGAGTCTCCCTCCGGAAGGGATCCGACCGCATGCAAAGTCCGCTCATCCTCCCATTCGCGATCGAAGTTCGCTCGCTTCGCAGTGGGCGGCTCATCACCCCAGGGATAGAGGCGGCCATCCGTCCCCCGAGCGGCCTTTTCCCACTCCGCTTCCGTCGGAAGTCGCTTCTTAGCCCAGGAGCAGTAGGCCTTGCCGTCATACCAGGTCGTCTGCACCACGGGCAGTTGTTCAATATCCTTGATGGACAAGAGCGGACCTATGCCATAGGGATTGGGTGGATTGCTATGGCCGGTGGCTTTGACAAACTCCATGTATCGTTGATTTGTCACCTCGACTTGGTCGATTAAGAATGCATCCAGGTACACAGATCGTTGCGGCCATTCATCGGCTCGGCCTTTTTCCTCTGGGGAGCCCATCAAGAAGTCACCGGCTGGGATTGTGACCATCGGAACGAGGTCAACCTCTTTGGATGCCGACAGCGCTTCCACGACTAACCATTGTGTGATGCCCAAGAGTGCGACGACTGCCATGGTCACTCGGGGTAATCGGGTTGCGTTGTGCCACAGAGCTGTCATCATTTCTTCCGCTCCTTGCTACCCTCAATGGCTTGGGTCGTATGCATTCGAACTTGTTTGATTAGGTGCTCGACTTGGCCCTTGTCCCCATGTTCGGTAGCCTCTTGGGCCTGGGTAATGAGAGTTCGCGCCTCGTGCAAATGTTCCTCGATTTCGGCCTGCAGTCGTGGAGACGCTACAGTGCCTCCTAACGCTGCCCGGTGATACACCTCCCAGGCATGGTCCACATCGTGTTCGGCTTGGTGCACGGCCCTCATGCTTTCTTGGTGCGGATGATCGGCAAGTTCAAGAGGGCCGGCTTGGATTCCCGTTGCCACGAGTAACGCGCTGAGAGCAATCCCCAGAGCAAGACCAACGAACCGTGTCACGTGCGCCTCCATAACGAGCAATGGCGATGATCCTTCAAGGCTTCCTCGATTCCTCAATCAGCGGTCGAAGCTCCAGCAAGTCGGCATTCTTCGGATCAATGGTCAGGCCACGAGCTACCGCCTCTTGCGCTTCCTTAAAATGTTCGCGCCCCATCTCCACTAGAGCAGTCATGTAGGCATCTCTAATCTGCCGCTCGATTTCAGGTGGAGCAGTTCGTGCACATCGAAATCCCAGGGCTACGCCGTAGCTGTTGTTGAGGGGGTCATTCCAAAAACGATGGGTCGTTCTCAACGTGGCTTCAACCGCAATCCAGGAGCCGCCACGAATGACTCGCTTTTCTCCGACGGTTAAACGATCCACATACGTCCCGGTTCCCCCCAGCCACACGGGTTTATCTGGACCGCCTGGGTTCACGGTCGTCTCAAAGCGGCTGTAGTAAGACGGGTCGTACCAGTCCGAGACCCATTCGAACGCATTTCCGGCCATGTTATAGACGCCGTAATAGCTGACGCCATCGGGGTAGGAATCTACTTCGGTCGCGGCAAGCTCATTCTTTCCGAAATTCGCTTTGTTGGGATCAAACTCATTGCCCCAGGGATAGAGGTTCCCATGAGGTCCTCGGGCAGCCTTTTCCCATTCCGCTTCCGTCGGCAGTCGCTTGCCTCGGTACTCACAATAGGCCTTGGCGTCGTCCCAATTGACTCCGACGACAGGCTGCCGCTGTTTATTTAGGCGAGGATCGTCCCAGTAAGCTGGTGCAGAGTGCCCCGTGGCCTTGATGAATTCACCATAACCCTTGTTCGATACCTCGTACTTGTCGATCAGGTACGAGTCCAAGAAGACCGTGTGGGCTGGTCCTTCGTCGTGAAAGGCCTCAGCCGACCACGGTGTCATCATTCGCTTATCCCAGGCGGTGAGCTTCTTGCCCGACTCGGGAAGAACTTCCTTATCGATTCCCATGACCGATGGTCCATGGCCGACGTACACCATATCTTTCGGAATCGCGGATTCCTCGGAGCGGGCTGTCGCGCTCAGTATTGTGAATGCCGATGCCAGTGTCACGATCACAATGATTCTTGCTGTAAGCATTGCAGAGCTCCATCACCAGTTGGTTTCTCGATAAGAAGCACCCACGCCTTCCCCCTTTACGCTCAGCTCATCGGCGGTGCGACGGCGCCGCCCTCTCGTTCGGCATCATTGCCTCGTCGCGGTCTCTGCTCATCTCTCGCAACGCGGCTTTGGCGATTCCCCGCAGCATGCCGCGAAACACCAACTCGTGCGGCACATAGAGCGAATACCAATAGGCCTGCCCGGTGAGTCCCAAAGAATCAAAGATTGCGGTCTGTCGGATCGTGCGTTGAAGAGCCGGCACCTGTGACCTCGAACTCCAGCCACGCCCGCCCGTGCAAATACATCTCGGATTTGAGCCGCAGACGGCGGTTCGGCTCAATCGACTCAACGCGGAACGAGTCGACCGTATCGCCCACGCGAAGGGTTGTGGGAGAAGGCCGCCCACGCCTCAGACCCACGCCCCCTTGAAGCAGGTCGATGAAGCCACGCACACGCCACAACCAATTCCATGCGTACCATCCATGGTCACCGCCGATCCTCTCAATGCATTTGAAGACCATTTCAGGCGGCGCTTCGACCGTCAACGTCCGCGAATCGACCAGGCGCGTGCCGAACCGTACTCCACCCCATGACGGCAACTTGCCTGATGAGGAAAGCGCGTCGGACCAGCGCGTTGCCACAACATGCGTCTCTTCATGGGTTAGGGCTCGGTGAATGGCTTCATCGATTCCCATCGGACGCACAGCGAAGGTGGTGAGCGCGGCGTTGTCCCGTACCACCGTGACATGGACAATGCTCTCAATAATCGCCCGCCCGATGCGAGCGTAGAGCGGTGTGACCAATCCAAGCCACAGAGCAGACAACCAAGGGGTGAGGAACGGCACGGAAATGATCATAGGGTCTAACTTGCGTTGTCGCCCATATGCGCGCATCATGTCTGCGTACGACACTTGGTCAGCCCCGCCGATCTCATACATACGGTATTTGGAGATGGGAATCCGGAGCGCTTCCAACAGGTAGTCCAGCATATCGTCGATCGCGATTGGTTGCGCTTTCACATTGACCCATTTCGGCGCGAGCATGAACGGCAGGCGCTCGACCAGCGCGCGAATCAGCTCAAATGAGGCGCTACCGGAACCAATCACGGCCGATGCGCGAAACTCACAGACGGGCAGACCCGACTGCCTCAAGATGTCTCCAACCTCGTGCCGACTGCGCAGATGTGTCGAGAGTACTTCTTCGTCGCTGCCCAAGCCTCCCACATAGACCAGGCCCTTGACGCCTGCCGCCTTTGCCGCTTCTCTAAAGTTCTCGGGCGCCCTGCCGGTCCTTCTCTTCATAAGAGCCGGTCGAACTCATGGAGTGGACCAGGTAGTAGGCGACGTCGACTCCGCGCAATGCGGCGTCGAGACTCGGTCGATCAAGTACGTCACCCGTGACAACTTCCGTTGAGGGACCGGCCTTCGACTTGAGAATTTCCCGGCTCCTGGCAAGGCAGCGCAAGCGGTATCCCTGATTCTCCAACGACGGCAATAGGCGTCCGCCAATGTACCCGCTCGCACCAGTGAGAAGGATAAGCGACGTCCTTGGGATTGCCGCTGGGTTCCCTGTTGATTGATTTGCCCCCGCGGTGTCAGATGTATTCATTTAAAACCTCACGATTTGCCAACGGAGGGGACGAATGCCCCCGTCAGTCCCGCAACTATTTCTTCTTCATGCTCTTCTGGATCAGTCCACGGGTCGCCAGATACTCTTGGTTTCCCGGATCTGAGGCCAATGCCTTGTCAATGGAAGTCAACGCATCGGCATTCTTTTCAGCTCCCATTGCGACTAACGCCTGAATGAATGCGTCGCGACCTACTTGCACGGCTTCGTCGGACACTGTCTGGGCCGATCTCGCGCAACGAAATCCGAGGCCGACGCCGTAGGAGTTATTGTCAGGCTGATTCCAGAATCGGTGGCTCGTGTGCAGTGAGGTTTCCGGCGCCAGCCAGGAACCGCCGCGTAGCACCCGCACCGGTCCTTGATTGGCGAAGTTGTAGCCCTTCTCTGCGCCACGTGGGTTCAGAGCAATACTGGTTTTATAGTAGTTCAGGTCATACCAATCCTCGACCCATTCGAAGACGTTGCCTGCCATGTTGTAGACTCCAAACCCGCTGACGCCGTCGGGGTACGAATCCACCGGCATTGTCCGACCGACTTGCTGTCCGTAGTTGGCCTTCTTGGGATCAAGCAGGTGTCCCCATGGGTAGTGGTTGTCGCCTTGAGGCCCTTTTGCCGCTCGCTCCCACTCTGCTTCCGTCGGAAGGCGTTTGCCGTCCCATTTGCAGAATGCGTTTGCATCAGTCCAGCTCACACCGACAACCGGATGGTTGAGCTTGTTGAGTCGCGGGTCATCCCAATAGGCCGCCGCCGGGTGACTGGTGGCTTTCATAAACGCCTTATATCGTGCATTCGAGGCTTCGAACTTGTCGATCAGATACGCATCAAGCACAACCTGATGCGCGGCTTCATCTGAATGTTCACTGCTTCCCATGGTAAACTCACCTTTGGGAATGAGAACCATGTCCACGTCAGTACTCGGCTTTTCCGCCGCTGTTGCGACGGAGACGGCTCCTACCATCAATGCCACCCCTAATCCGACCTGAAATATCTTATGTCTCCTCCTATGACTCCGCATACGACCCCCTTGTTTTAGAAAGCTAAGACGACCTGGTTGGCTGCACACACCTCTATTGACCTTTCGTCACACAAGCGTTTGATGACATCTCTCTCGCGAGCTGAACCGTTATCAATCGTTGCCCAAGCTGCCGATTGAGCAGAATCACGAAATCGACAACCTCACCACATTGCACACAGCGTTTCGGAGGAAACTTCGACTCGTCGATGCCGTCTAAATCCATATAGAGATCAGTCACCAGAAGTCCGCCGCACCTGGTGCACCTCAATTGATTCGTGACCACAGTAAAAGGGAGAGGGGGGTGAGACTGGGCTTTCACCGCAGCATGTTCGTCAAATGGAACATGATCAATAGTGGATACCTTGGAAACGATGTGATTGCCGAGCTGTACAGCATCCGTATTCTCCGTTATCCCCCTGGCCATGATGTCCTCCTAGGATTGAGGTTCAATGTGTGTCCAAAGTATGTCTATTGTATAAAGGAAATATATCTAATGTGTCAAGTGTTGTGCATGCAAAGATTTGACATACACTGAACATATCAATAGAATGAGACTATAGATATACAGATATACAATGGTGGCAAGATCAAGGCATTGGGGAGATCCCTTGACTTGGATCGCGGGCAGGATCGATTGATGAGCTATAACCTATCTCGCGGCTACCGACGAGAGGCATCTAATGGCTGCATACCCGCTGACAGTATTCTTTGATGGGGCCTGTCCCATTTGCGATCGAGAGATTGCCCTAATGAGGAGATTGGACCGGCAGCGTCGGCTGATATTTTGCGACTTCTCACGGCGGGACTATGACCCAACATCAATAAATGTCTCTCCCGCTGATCTTGGGAGGGTCATTCATGCCCGTTGGGGTAATGGGAGCGTGATCATCGGCGTCGATGTGTTCCGAGCCATGTGGGAGGCAGTCGGCCTGAGATTTTTGGCTAGGCTCAGTCGTGTTTCTGTAGTCGAGCCACTTATTTTGAAGGCCTATGCATGGTTCGCACGTAACAGGTTGCGGCTCACCGGTCGTTCATCCGCCTGTACGGCAGACGCATGCAGATCACGACCGTCAGCTATGCGGTAGGTACCAGCAATGTGCCAGGCCATCCGGATAAAAAATGGTCCGTAGTGACCGTAATCTGCCGGCCACCAGTCCTGGGAGGCTGTCATCAACTCCTTGAGGTCTTTCTTCACAGCCTTCAAATCGAGCTTGTTAAACTCTTGAGCGTATGTGAACTGTTTGCCCATTGGGTTGGACTTAGCTGCATGCTGGCGAAGGGGCGTGAGATCAAGTCTTTCGGGCCACCAGAATTGGTTCGACATCGTCTGCCTAGCGACAGAAGTATTTGATGGTCCCTGATGCTCTTCGGCGTACCCGAATTGTGAGAGGGCTAAAGCAAATAGGACGAAACTTGTTATCTTTACTGTCAGCATAACGCCCCCTGTCTAAATCTTGTGTGGTAGTTGATATCTCTGCAGGTCAGGGTCATGTCCTGCCCCGCTCGTTCAAACCAGCCTTCGCGATAAGCGTTCATTCTTCACTTGATTTGAGAGAGATGTGTGACAGCACTTTCGGCATGTTTCGTGGCCACGTCAGCATGACCAGCCTTCCCATGCTCAACCGCCTCTTTCAGATTGGTAATCGCTTCGTCCAAATGCGGGTCCTTGCCTCCTCTCACGGCCTGCTGCAGCGAGGCTTCGGCATGGGTCACAAGCTTCTCAGCATACCCTGTTTGCCATGGTCCACTGCTTCCGTCGCGTGCTTGATGGCATCTTTGACGTTTTGCTGTTCTTGACGCACGACGTCACGTCGCGCACCACCTTCACCGAATGCTGACTGGAGAGGCAGGGTAGTGGTCAGGATCGTGGCTAGAACTCCGGTCAGCGCTACAGCTCTTCGTGTGGCATGTCGTTTCATATACTCCCCCCTTTCTTCTAAACCCTCAAACGTGCTACAGACTCTTCGCACACCGGAACCCACTGTTGAAGTTCCGATACGCAGGTGAGTCGTAGTCGGTGGTCGATGGATATGTTAAAGTCTCGATGCGCAGATCGCAGTTTCTCTGAGAGCGAGGTCCCACGAGCCTCCCCGCAACACTTTGTATTTACCGGTCTCCGGTCCATTCGGGTTTCGCGATGGGCTGGTCGTGTAATAGTCTGGGTCATACCAGTCGCTCACCCATTCCCAGACATTCCCCGCCAGATCATAGATCCCATAGGGGCTCTTGCCGTCTTTAATTGCCCCACCGGCACCAGCGCAGCATGGTTGTTCCACTTCTCCTTCCCATAGTTCGCCCGGTGCGGATTCGGTGGATCGTTGCCCCAGGGATAGATACGCCCGTCTGTTCCCCGTGCCGCCTTCTCCCATTCGGCTTCCGTCGGCAGCCGCTTGCCGGCCCACTTGCAATAGTTGTTCGCATCCTCCCAATCGACATTCACAACCGGGCGGTTCTGATGGGTGGCTGGTCCATGGTTGTCCACATCGGCGGAGGGTTCATACTGTGGCCTCTAGAAACTTCGCATATTGCCCGACCGTCACTTCATACTTGTCTATATAATAGGCATCGAGAAAGATCTCGATGCACGGGCTTTTCATCGTCACTGCCTTCGTTGCTCCCCATCGTAAATTCCCCCGCCGGCACGAGCACCATCTGGAGCCACTATTCTTTGCTGATGATCTTCTCCGGTCGAGCTCTGGCCCTTATAGTCCGTGTGTTCGAGAGGCTTTACCACCATGCGAGAAGGTATGCATGAACGCGACCACTTGCCATATCTGATCTTCTGAGAGGAGCGATTTCCAGGGCATCATTGGCGTCTTTGGAATCCCTTCCGCCACCCGCCAGAACCAATAGCTGTCTGAGAAACGGCTCGTTGTTTCTGGTCACGAAGCCCCGCCCCACTTCTTACTGGTTGACCGTCCTGACCATGGCAAGCAGTGCAGGCGACAAGTGGGTGGGCATCACCGAAATAAATGTCTCTTCCCTCCTTAATGATCTTTGGATCCGTCCACCAGCCGGCCGGCATCTTTTCTGTTATAGGCGGCTGGAACTGGATCCAATGGCATTAGTTCTGCTGAGGTGGCCATCCCTCCGGATAGAGTCAGGAGAGATGCTACCACCAGGACTAAACTTCCGAAACTGAGATTCCTCCATCTGATATTTGGTAATCGTGACGACACAATCATATGGTCAACCCTTCAGTGGTGTGCTGCCGTGAAGCGATCAAAGTCATTGTTAGGTAGGATGAGGACCGGTGACGAAAGCTAAATTGGTCTTACTCCTCCTTGTCTTCTGTCCCTTTTTTCACTTCCTTCAACACCATCATGCCCTGGGCCCGGCTTGCATTGAGATCGCTCTCCGGGAATTGTTTATGCACCAGGTTCTGATGGCAATCAATGCAGGTTGCGCCCTCCGTTTTCATCTTCTTGTGCGCGGCCTTGGCTGATGAGCCGGACGGCTTGGTATTCCTGTGACAGTCTCGACAGGTGACGCTCATCTTGCCGGAACTTCGTGGCGACGGTGAACTTATGCTCCAATGTCTAAGGTGAGTAAGAACTATCTCCAATGTTCAACGAATTTAACCCTCTGTGTCAAGGAATTGGCAATATATATTTGACAAACATTAGACGCTTTAATATAATCAGAACACTATGAACACCCATAGAATACATAGAGTTGCTAAGCTAACTGGCCTTTCAACGCATGTAATCCGGGCCTGGGAGCGCCGGTATGGACTTGTCAAACCTTCGCGCAGCGTAAACCGCTACCGCACATACACCGACGATGAGGTGGCTCTTCTGCGTTATGTGAAGGCTCAGATCGATCAAGGGCAGATCGATCGGGGATCTTGTCGCGATTGATCGAGAACGACTGGTAGTGGATGCGACTCGGACCGCTCGCACGGAAGCATCCGAAACCACACCGTACGAGCGGCTCCTCACCGAACTGATTGGATTGCTCGATCCGCTGAGACGCGAATCGTTTGAACGCCGTCTCAATGGAGCCGTTGCAGTGATTCCTTTTGAAGAGGCCCTCTATGGCATTCTCCTGCCTCTCCAAACTCGGGTCGGGCAGTTATGGCATGACGGGCACCTCAACGTGGCGGTCGAACATTACGTGACCAATCAGGTTCGCCAAAAACTCTTCGCAGCTATGAGCCATCTGCCGGTGCATGACAAAGGACCCAGCGTCGTGGTGTCCTGTCCCGTGGGAGAATTTCATGAGGTGGGAGCGCAGGCGGCTGCCTATGTAAGCGCCGCACTCGGCTGTCAGACCTACTATCTTGGAGCCAACATGCCTCTGGATCAGTTGGCGATATTCTGCCGGCAGATCGACCCAGATGTCCTATTGCTGTCCGTGACTGCGCCACCTCCAGCGCATGAATGGTCTTCGTGGATCGCGACGCTCCGTGATCTGACGGCTTCGCATCGAACCATACTTGTCGGAGGCGCCGGTGCACAGTCCCTCAGTCTTCCTGTGGAGGCGCGGCGCATCGAGATCCTCAGTGACCTCCCGACGCTTCAGCAGCGCCTGACGGTCCTTATGGCAAAACAATTCGCGCACGTTCGGTGAAATAACAGTACGAGAGGAGCTGCATGATCGACAATTCCGATTAATCTTTCTAGTTTTCTTATCTCACGAACCTCAAACATCATGCGAAATTGCTTAAATAACTGAAGCACCTCATCAATGATGTTACAGAAGAAAGACTTCGACTCATGCAAACGCGCCAACAAGTCCCGAGCCTTCGACATTCTTATGATCACTGCCATCGTATTGTTGACGTTGAATGGTGACTCGACATGGGGTTGGGCCTCGCCTCTCGATAAGCGGTTCTCAGTAGAGTTTGAAACAGGAGCCGTGTGGCAGTCCCGAAACGAAATCCATATCCCGGACAGCGCTGAAGGGACGCGGTTCTCTCTGGCCGACCTTCAGGGAAGCGCGCCCAATGTGCAACGACGAGTCGAGGCCATATGGAAAGTCTCGAATCGTCATTTTTTGAGATTTGTGTATGCCCCGCTCAACTTCTCCGGTAGCGGCACATTCGCGTCTCCAGTCCTGTTTGCCGGTGGAAGCTTTACACCAGGAACGGCGGTCGACACGGAGTACAAATTTGATTCATACCGAGTGACGTACCGCTATCAGTTTTACGAATCCGAGCGATGGAGGCTAAAAATCGGTGTGACGGCCTTAGTTCGGGATGCGAAAGTCGAGCTGAAGCAACAAGCAGTAACGGCATCCGACAGCGACATTGGGGTGGTGCCATTGCTGAGTGCCAATATGGAGTTTGCCCTCGCGCCACGCTGGACAGCCTTGGTGGATTTCGACGGCCTCGTAAGTCCCCAAGGACGGGCCATCGATGCAGCGGCCAAGATTCGCTTCGACCTTACAGATAATTGGTATGTCTCTGCCGGCTACCGGGTATTTGAAGGGGGAGTGGATAACAACGAGCGATTCGCGTTTGGGTGGTACAACTTCGCCGTCGTTTCTCTGGGTGCTCGTTTTTGATCCGGTTCTGATCGCTTGGATGTTTCAGTCTCTGGGGTCTCTGTAGCCAGACTCCCGTGCATCCTGTCCGCTGAAAGACATTTCGTTCCGCTCCGTGGTTCCAGGCATATGTCGCCAACGTGAATTTCACTGACTCATCTCACCTACTCCCATGGTCCAGTACTTGCTGGATGTCTAAAGATAATGGTCGAGGTAGCGTATGGCTGAAGTCTCTGGGGATACCGGACTTTATGAGGAAGTCAAAGGCGGCTTGATCAGCAGCGCAGCGGTGGCCGTCACTGCTGGTATCCGGGGGCGAATAGAACTAGGGAACTCTACAAGACCGATCAATGGCATCAGCCATATTCTCTGGGGACCGCAGGCCGGAAAGGTCAACACCATCAATGTCAAATACACGTTGGCGGGATTGGCGCTCAATACCGGCGCATGCTGGTTTTGGGCATGGTTATATCAGCGGACTTCCCGCGCGTCAGCTCCTGAAGGGGCAGCAGGGGCAGTGGGTGTTGCCGCACTCGCCTATATCACTGACTATCACTTGATTCCGCGCCGCTTCACGCCGGGGTTCGAGTTGAGCCTGTCTCGACGTAGTTTCCCTTGGATTTACGCAGCCCTTGCTGCAGGGCTGTTCCTGCCTTATTTGATAACCATCCGGGAGGATCAAAGAAAATGATCTCTGTCGTTCGATACATATTGAGTGCCGTACTGTGTAGCGCCGTCTTTGTCCCGTCTGTAATCGCAAAGGATGCCAACCTTCCTCAGGACGATCGCCAGATTAAGAAATCCGACAGTCAAGCCACGAAGTCTAAGACCATACGTGGCCGCGTCATCAAAGCTGAGCAAGACTCCCTGACGATCGAACAAGTAAATGATCAAGAGACCGTCATTACAGTTGACCCTCAGACAAGAACCAACCACAATTTCCATCCCGGCGACCGTATCACCGCAACTGTAACGCACCAAGGACGAGCCGTGGTGGTTGAAAAAGAAGGTAAACCGGAACCATGACGCATTAAGCAGGGTGGTGAGCCCCCTATTGCACAGGAAAGGTGGTGACACACTCGATGGCTCATACGTTGAAAAAGGGCGATAAGGTGCAATGGAAGACGTCTCAAGGTCCGACGACGGGACGAGTCGTAAAGAAACTGACGTCAACAAAACAAATAAAAGGACACAAGGCAAAAGCTTCACCCGACCATTCTGAATATCTTGTGAGAAGCAAGAAAAGCGGAAAGACAGCCGCTCATAAGCCCGAGTCTCTAAGACGAAATGAGGACGCAACAAGTTGGATCGTCAACTTCACGGACGCTTTGTCGGTCATTGTCCTGGTGTTCTTTATAGCCAGCTCCTGTGCAAGCATGGAACAGAAGACACAGCTGTCCGGTCGTGCCGTCGGTCGATCTCGCTCGCTATGCGGGAACTTGGTACGAGATTGCGCGGTTGCCGATGTGGTTTCAGCGACACTGTGTGGATTCGAAGGCAGTCTACACGAGTCGTTCTGATGGAACGATCGGGGTGCACAACGAATGCGTGACCGATGATGGCGGAATGGAAACAGCCGAGGGAGTCAGCGACTGTGGTCGATACGAGAACAAATGCCCGGCTGAAGGTGGTATTCGACAATTGGTTTGCCGGACTGTTCGGTTCATCCCGAAGACGGTAATTACTGGATTCTTGATCTGGATCCCGACTATCGCACGGCGCTCGTGGGTACTCCAAACCGGCGGTATCTTTGGATTCTAGCCCGGTCGCCTCAGTTGGATAGCGCGACCTTTCAACGGTTGGTCTCCAAAGGCCGAGAACTTGGGTACCCCATGGACGAGCTGATTCGAGATCAGCGTGCCCGTCATACTGATACTGAAAGATCGGCTCTCACCTTGCGTGCAATCGCTTCGACATCGTAAAGGGAGTACTCAATGGCAGCCAAATCGAAAAGGTCGCGTTCGCAATCCCTCACTCGGCGCGGACAAAATCCGGCCGGTGGACTGACGGCGGAAGGCGGTCGGTCCTTTCAGAAAACGCCTGTTGTTAAGAAAGCCAAGTCGACTGAAGAGATGAGCTGAAAAAGGATCGTTCGTTCGCCGATTCTATGGCCGCAAAAGATCAGCCAGCTGCAAGACCGAGACTAAACCAACGGGCCGCCCTTATGATTCCGGGGTCGCCTGTCCTCTGCTGCGCAGACATGTCAGGATACCGATGAACGTTCAAAGTAAAGGTCGTGTGCTGGTCGTCGGCGCTGGACTGGCCGGGCTTTGCTGCGCGCGGCATCTGACTGACCACGGCATCGATTGTCTGGTTTTGGAAGCCGCCGATGGGGTGGGAGGGCGTATCCGTACCGATCGAAGCGAAGGCTTCTTGTTCGACCGGGGATTTCAGGTTTTGCAGAGTGCCTATCCCGAAGCTCAACGCATGCTTGACATGCCGGCGCTCGATCTTCGGCCGTTCTACCCAGGAGCGTTGGTGCGCTATGGCGGCCGGTTCCATAAGGTCGCCGATCCGTGGCGGCAGCCGCTGGACGCTCTCGCCGGCCTCTTCTCTCCCATTGGAACATTACGCGACAAGGCCAAGATCGGACGCTTGCGCTCACGCCTGATCGGATCCACGCTAGAGGAGATCTTTCGTCAGCCGAACATATCGCTGCATGAGGCTCTGCATGCAGAAGGCTTTTCGCCCTCGATTATTGAACGGTTTCTCAGGCCGTTCTTTTCAGGGGTATTCCTTGAGCGATCGTTGGAAACGTCGCGCCGGATGTTCGATTTCGTATTCCGGATGTTCGCGCAAGGCATAACCGGTCTCCCGGCGAGCGGTATGGTAGCGATACCTGAGCAATTAGCTGCGGGCCTCGGGCATCTGATTCGCACCAGCGCGCAGGTTATCGCCGTGGCTGGCACAGAGGTAACCTTGGCGTCCGGAGAACGGTTGGCCGGGAAAGCAGTGGTGATTGCGACGGATGCGCCGGCGGCGGTACGATTGGCGCCTGAACTCCGCTCCCCGCCGTCCCGCAGTGTGGCCTGTCTGTACTTTGCCGCGCCTCGACCGCCGATCGAGGAACCCATTTTAGTCTTAGATGGAGAAGGCCAAGGTCTGATCAATAACATGTGCGTACCGAGTCAAATCGCGCCGAACTATGCTCCTGCCGACACTGCTCTGGTGTCTGTGACGGTGCTGGGGAATCCCCCTAGCGACGATCGATCGCTTGGACAATCGGTCCTGGCTCAACTCACCGACTGGTTTGGAACAGAGGTGGCGCAATGGCGATTTCTGCGGTGCTATCGCATAGCCCATGCGCTGCCGGGACAACGGCCTGAGATGTTGGAAACGAACTCTGAAACGGTTCGTATACGCAACGGTCTCTTTGTCTGTGGTGACCATCGAGAAACCGCCACGATTAATGGGGCGATGGTCTCGGGACGAAGAGCGGCTGAAGCCATCTTGCAATCGGAGTTTTAGAGCAAGCTGATGCCGCCACGCAGTTCCATGATCCAACCCGAACGCATCCCTCTTCTAAACTCGCGATCAATTCAAGATGGCGAGTACGTGCTGTATTAGATGCAGCAGGTCTCAGCGCGCGTAGTGGAAATCACGCGCTGGAGTATGCGGTTCAGCAAGCCAATCTGCTCGAACAGCCGATGCTGGTCGTGTTCGGATTGATGGGCGCGAATCCTGCTTCACCGGTACCGTTTTGTTGCTGTTCCATCCAAACTACATACGTCTCAATCTTCGTCTTGCTTGATCGGCCCACGAACGCACCACACCGGATAGGTATATATCTTGATGAAACTGAGCACGTTGCCGAGGAATGCGTCGACGTACCGCGCATATGATGGCTGATTGGCCTCAGGGACGACCGTCCAATAGGATGTTGCCTGGATGTTTAAGAATGGATGCCCTGGCGGGATATTAGGGATAGGTGAGTCCACTGCCGGTCCCACGAGACTACGCATTTCAGACGGCGCCGGCAGACGCCAGCCTTTTTGACCGCCGGTCGCTCGGGTCACGCATGTGATACGGGCTTCATTCCATGTCACGGGCGTCGGTGTGGGGAGAGTTCCCAGATGAGGTTTGTATCCTCATCGAGAACAGCGTCGTTGTTGAAGTCGGGCAAAATGACGAAGCGTTGGGCTGCTGGATGCGCCTGTTGCCAATTCTTGATAACGGTGGAAATGAGCTCTTCTTTTCCCTGTGTCGACGGCTTCATCTGCTGGTATATCAGGAAGGAAACCGCGCCTATCGCCACCAGCGCGGCAACGATTCCTCGCGAGCTTATCCATCGAGTTGGTCTCATGCTGCTCCCTACCAAGGGAAACATCCTACGCTGCAAGCTGCAAAAGGATCAATGTTCCCGGAGTCAGACTTGCTGGGGCAGGTGGAACACAATAAGAAATAGGGAAATAGGCAAAGTGGAAGACTGTAACCTATGGAAAAAACAACGTTTGGTTGCCGGCAAGAGAATGAATTATCGGTTGGCATTGGTATATCGATTTGAGGTAGTATTGCGGGCGAGCTAGGTTGCCACGAGGCCGAGAGGGTTGAGAGTAGATATCAGATCAATAAGGAGATAGTTAGGCGAGTGATTGTTCAGTAAGCCAAAAGGGAGGTCACATTATGGCAAGCGATCGAGGCTATGACATCTCGCAGTGGTACGATTCGAAGCCGGTCAAGATCGGCTGGTTGGCGATCCTGGGGATCGGGGTGTTCTGGGTCCTGTACCAGCGGGCGTTCGGATACTCGCATGGGTTGGATTCCATGACCCCGGAATTCGATTCCGTGTGGATGGGGCTGTGGCGGTTTAACATCCTGGCGAACGCGACCTTTTTTGCCGTCACCATCGGCTGGATTTGGGTCACGCGGGACCGGAACCTGGCGAACCTGGACCACAAGCTGGAGCTGAAGCGGTACTTTTACTGGATGGGCTGGTTAGTGTGCTACATCTGGGGCGTGTACTACGCGGGCAGCTACACGTTAGAGCAGGATGCGGCGTGGCACCAAGTCATCATCCGGGACACGAGCTTCACGGCCAGCCATATTGTGGCGTTCTACGGGACCTTCCCGTTGTACATCACGTGCGGCGTGGCGAGCTACCTGTATGCGCAGACGCGGTTGCCGCTCTATGCGCAAGCGACGTCGTTCCCCTTAGTGGCGGCGGTGGTGGGGCCGATGTTCATCCTGCCGAACGTGGGCTTGAATGAGTGGGGCCATGCGTTCTGGTTTGTGGATGAGCTGTTCTCTGCCCCGTTACACTGGGGCTTCGTGACGTTGGGGTGGTGCGGGTTGTTCGGAGCCGCAGGCGGCGTGGCGGCGCAGATCGTAAGCCGGATGTCGAATCTGGCGGACGTGATCTGGAACAACGCGCCGAAGAGCATTCTGGATCCGTTCCCCAGCCAGGTGGGGACGGGAGCCAAGACCGGGTACTAAACGGTACTGTTAGAGCGTGAGGATTCGGCCCGAAACTCCTTCATCGGAGTTTCGGGCCGAACTGTTTGTGAGCCAGAGCGTCCCCCTTGCACCAGGTAATTCTTCCTGCTTAGAATAGTTGTCTATCCAGTTCGAATGGTTATAAGTTTTGAGAACTGACACCAGGGAGGAGACGTCACATGCCTGTCGAGCGCATTTGTCCGACCTGTAACACTGTGAAAGCACAACAGATCAGTGACATTCTTCGGCAAACGCCGTCTAAAGAGGTATTAGGTCAGTTGCCGACCTCTTATCATCCTCCAAAAGCCCCTTGGGCCTATCTTCAGGGGTTTTTCCTCGCTATACCGGTGAATGCTGCGGTGATGCTCAGCCTGGCATCGCCGCAGGGGTCGGAATCCGAGATGGCCATAGCTGACCTTGCCTCCTCTATTGCCTTCCTAGGGGTATGGGTGGGATATGGAACTCTGAAGACTAAGAACTACACTCAGAAGCTCAATGAATGGAAGGATACGATCGCGTCGAAGTTTCTGTGCCTGAAATGCAGTCATGCGTTTGAAGGGTAGACTTCTCACGGGAATGGTAGTCGGTATCTGGTTGACTTGTGATGGAGTCAGCGTCGCATCTGTCGAGACGAGATGGGTGCCAATCGGCGATGAGTATCAAACACCCAGCCTTCACACGGTGTATGTTGATTCTGACTCTATAATTCGGGATGGAGATATCGTAGTGTTACGGCAATTGACGGATTATCGATGGATGCAAGGGAATGCGGGGTTTGGACGATTCGGACTTGGGCCTCATCGGTTTTTCTCGACCGTGACTCGCAAAGAAATCCATTGTGCAACTCAACGTGTGCGTTTGCTCGCCTTCACGGAATATTCACACCACATGGGAGCCGGTCGGCCGGCAGACGGCTATGTGGACCAGAGTCAGTGGCTCCCTATCGAGCCAGCCGGCATTAATGAAGGTTTGTGGAAGATCGCCTGCAGTCAGCACTAGCCAAGCACCATCTTTATCTTGCAGTTAGGTAAATCTCGTCAGGCCCAGGACGGCCAAGTGAGATAGTCACGTTTGTTATTCGGAATGATGTTTGGTGTCCCCAAACCGAATGTGTACCTTTCAATGTCCCATTTGAGCCACCTCGATCTCATCCCGTTTTCTGGAGAAAGTCCGGCCCGCGCCGCGTAATCGGAAGGTCTGGGCCGGAAGTTCCTTTGGCGTTTCTACCAGCGATCGCGCTTTCCACCTGGACGGCCACCACCGCCACCACCACCACCAGAACGCGGCTCCTGGGGTTTCGCTTCATTGACCGTTAACGTGCGGCCACCCATCTCCGTGCCATGAAGCGCCGTGATCGCAGCTTTCGCCTCAGCATCCGAGGACATCTCCACAAAACCAAATCCACGCGACTGTCCCGTGAACTTGTCTGAGATGATCCTCGCCGAGGCCACCGTGCCATGCGCTCCGAATGTTTCGTTCAACTGCTGTTCGGTCGCCGAATACGGCAACCCACCGACGTACAATTTCGAACCCATGTGGGTTCCTCCTTTAATGATGACATTGTCTTGAACTGGATGAACGGAGGAGCGGGCCGAAGACGCGGGCAAAACGGCGACTCAGGTCTGACTTCCAACAGGATTCCCGGACAAGGCAACATCAAGGTTGCGAGCCTACCTTAAACCAACTTCGTCGCGAGGCCCGTACGACGAATGATCAACCGTAACACAGGGGGTGGTGGTTTACAACGTATGCACGTTGTGATGGATCGAGCTGTACCTGGGTGTGTCCCGAATGGGAAAGCTGAGTCGTTACCCACCCCGTTTGAGCACGTGGTCATGCCGTTTTCAGGGGAAATCAGGATTGCTGCATAGTCGTCGTCCCGATTACAGACCAGCGAGTTTTTGGGTTACTCCTTACGAATGGGCCTAGCGTGTGCGGCTCATGGAGTTGCCGTGAGGCTCGGCCACTAGGAGGAGAGCCGAGATCGTTTTCCCTCGTCCTATCAGTCTGTTGACGGCCTCGCTGCGCCAATATACCATACGCCCCCTACCAAGGAGGCTGTATGGCGCTGCCAATGAGGACAACTCTTGATGATGTGCAAGCCGTGTGTGGATATCTTAGCAAGAAGCCGACGGGGTCAACTGTGGCTGAAGCACGTAGGGTTCTTGACGAAAAGTATTTGGACGGTAGAAAGCTGACAGCCCTCAAAAGTTGGAAACTGATTGAAGGAGACGATGGGCGGCTTAAGATCACGGACGATGGCCGCCGCGTTGTTCGTGAAGGATCGGATCGAGTAGAGGCATTCAGACATGTAATCGCAATCATTGACCCTTATCGGGCTATTGTTGAGCGGGCTCATCACAAAGGGGAAGTTTTGATCGCCGCTACAGATGTTGCAGCTCATTGGCATAAATACTTTAAGGATGATTCGTCCTCATCAGACAAAGTTTTGAACGACCAGGCAGTATGTTTCTTCCAGATTGCGACCGGAGCCGAGTTAGGTTCAATTGTCATTGGACGAAAAGGAAACTCCACCCGGTTCGAGTTTCGAGCCGATGCCGTCCGTGACTTTCTCGATTCAAAAAACGTAAACGACCTCGGGTCCACCCTCGATGAGCTGGAAACTGAAGAAGAAGTCACGGTGCCGAAAGGGACTGCCTCCCAGGACTCCCAGAAAACCACATCGAAAGCGGCTGCCTCGCAGACTCAACTTGGTCAAGCTATATTTGTTGCGCATGGGAAGAACAAGAAACCTCTCGAGCAGCTCAAAAAGATTCTAGAGCAATTCAAGATTCCATATAAGGTTGCAGTCGATGAACCCAATCTTGGTCGGCCTATTGGAACTAAGGTTAGAGACATTATGCAAGGTTGCAACTGCGCCATCTTGATTTTTACTGCCGATGAAGAGTTTCAGACTACCTCGGGTACAACTGTCTGGCGACCGAGCGAAAATGTGGGTTTTGAGTTAGGAGCATCCGGTTATCTTTATGAAAACAGAATCGTGATCATGAAAGAGGAAGGTGTTGATTTCCCCTCAAACTTCCGCGATCTAGGGTACATCTCATTCAGCAAAGATCAGTTAGAGGCGAAGGCGATGGACGTTTTGAAGGAACTGATTGGCTTTGGAATTGTAAAGGTAAGTACCTAGGATCACTGCGGTTGCCCTGTGACGATGACAGCGTGACAACAAGAACAGACGATCTCCACCACATGTTCAAATGGTGTCAGGCAACATGGTTTGACCGTCTGGACCACTCGGACAGCACCCCCTAAACTGCCCTCTCAATAGGTGTAGTCCATGCCTGAATTCTCAGATATCGCGGCCTTCTTCAAAGCCGTGTTCTGGAAGAACCTGTTCACGATTATTTGGGCAGGTGGAGTTCCACCTTTAGTTATAAGGCTAATTGTATGGATTACTGGGAAACCGGTTCCCTTAAAATTGCATTTGAAGTGGGGCCTATTAATCGGTGTGTCAGTTGCAACGTTTATGGCATGGAACGAAGAACACACTCGAAGTCAAAACCTATTCATAGACAATGAGCGACTGTCCTCTGCTGAGGAGGACAAGAAAAAAGCAGCCGAAGACCTGCGAAAATCCGAGAAGGTAGTTCAAGATCTAAGAATAACGCTAACGGAATTAAAGAGAGATAATTCAGAGCTTTCGACAGAACTCAAGGAGTTCAAATCTAAACTTGGGAAAGCTGTATTTGCGCAAAAGGCTGCAAAATCCCCGGTCTCTAGACTATGTTTCAACGAGCCGTTGCGTTTCAATCAAAGCCGCGTCCCGGCCTCGCTTAATGGGATCTCTAACTATAAATACAATAAACAGGTTACTTTTTGGCCTCGTCTTAGTGCTGTGGAGCTTGGACATATAAGAATTCACGGGAGCGACTACTTTAGAGCTGAAATAACGGTTCCTGGAAGCCCAATCCATTATAGGGGAGGACATCATGGGAGCTACGACAATTACGAAGATTATGATTTGCGCGGTGCAAGCACTTCCACAAAAGATCCCATGAGCATCACATTGGTGAGCGAATTTCCATTTGAAGTTCTATGCATTGATAAATTGCCAACTGAAGATCGCTAAGCCGTCCCATGATAGCAAACAGTTGAAATGTTAGGCGTACGGGTTGAACCTACGGCCCGCTGATTAAGAGTCCCGCCAAGAACCTACCGCAGGACATTCAGCAAGAGGAATCATCAGCAAAAGAGGAGGATTAGTGATGGCGCAGCTCATCATGGATCATGGTGTGTCAGGGTGTTTGGCACCAAGTGGGCACCAACAAGCCTTCTGACCCTGTTCGAACTTAACCCCCTTTTGGCGGCGAGAAATTCCTGAGCTGAGGGTTAGCATCTAAGTGCCCCCAATATGTGTAGTAGAACCAAACGCTTCCACACAAAAAGGCAATGCCCAAAAACCTAAAGAATATACGCCCAAAGCGGGAAATCGCAGGAATTTCGATATGCTTCAAGACCTTGATGGGCTTTTCAAAAAAACTCAGCACAATGAGGATCGTCCCCGCAACAAGCAAGAAGCCAGATACAGTTGTTGGCCTAACCGAGTGGGAGACGTATTAGAGTCGGTTGACAGGATCGAGTGTATGAAATGCGAAGGTTTGAGTCAATCCAGTATCCGTAAGACACTCATTCGACTTTGTTCGAATGCTGGACAGCGTGGGTGGTGGGTGCCCTAGCTTTCAGGCATTTCATTGGCTGGACTGGAACGGATGGCCAAGAGCCCACTCCCCGCTGATTGTGTATCAGCGGTGATGGCACGTATGTACATTCCGCCTGTCCCTGGGATACGGTCACGCCACGTCGCGCATCTGACGTGGAGACCCGAGCGCGGGGCTGATCCCCTAGCGCCAGGCTGCCGGTTCCTCTCCAGCAGTGGGTATTCCTTTTTCTCCAAAAGGACCCGTTGAGGACAGGGATCATGCTAATCAAAAGCGCTACTGTCAGCCATTCGGACGCAGGAGGACCAGCCGACAAACCTGTGCACGGAGCTGGCCATGCTTGATGGTTTGGCCACCACGCCGTTCGATCCGCTGCGTGTCGAAGACAAGCTCCGAGGCTACCTCAAGGACTGGTCTGGCCTGGCGCTGCGGCATCCAGTTCAGACGTGGGATCCTTCGGAAGCTGCTACCGAACCGCATTCGAGTCTAGCGTGAGGTGTGTGGGGACGAGAAGGTCTACCGCTTCGAAGGGGAAGCCGCCGTGGGTAACTTGTTCAACGGCTCAGTATACATTGAAAGGTCTGGTGTCCCCAACGGGATTTGAACCCGTGTTACTGCCTTGAAAGGGCAATGTCCTAGGCCAGGCTAGACGATGGGGACGTGCCACTATGGGTAAGAAGAACAGCACTCATACCACACTCGCTAGCTGCCCTGTCACTAGGACTGCTCCACAGATTCCGGTGGGACGGTTCGGGAAGCCTCTTTGTTACGCGCAAAGAATGAGAGCGGGGTGAGTGGCAATTTGCTAACGAATAGGTTTATAGAATGGCAACTCCGTATCCATTGCCTTTGAGGGTACGGTAGGCTTTGTCTTTCGGTGAGAGAATAGGCTCGCTGATCGGCCAGCGAATCCCCAAAGCCGGATCGTTCCACAAGATGCCGCGTTCATCTTTCGGCGAATAATAGGCGGTGCACTTATACAGGAACGTGGCCGTCTCGCTCGTCACGCAAAAACCATGAGCGCATCCCGCGGGGAATGTATATCTGGTGAAGGGTCTTACCCGATAGCTCGATCCCATACCATTTCCCGAACGTCGGGGACCCCTTACGGATATCGACGACGACGTCGTAGACAGTCCCCTCAAGAGCCATGACCAGCTTCCCTTGGCCATGCGGTTCTTGAAAATGCAGACCACGTACCGTGTTTCGGACCGATCGTGAGCAGTTATCTTGGACGAAGTGCTCAGTGATACCCGCGTCACCGTAGCGCTGTTCGTGATAGGTTTCCGTGAAACACCCTCGCTGGTCAGATATAACAGACGGTTCGAGCAAGAGCACACCAGGAATGTCAATTGGCGTCACACGCACGGCATCCTCTAATCATGGCTCGGGATTGGATTCGCGAGGTGGATGACTAGGAGGATCGACGACCGTAGGATGGTCGGGATACAATCGCCCCAATCGATCAAGCAAGGGAAGGGCTTCAGGTGTGCTGTTCATGCGGGGCTCACTCACCGGGTGGTCCCACACCAGGGTGGTAATGTTTGCATCGAGGAGAAGCGATCGGATCGTAGAAGCACAGGCGTCGAGCGTGAGCTCGGTTCCCCCTCGTAGATCCAGAACGCGTTCTTGAGGATTCGTAGGCGGTGCGTCGGTGTGAATGAGGGCCCAGCAGCGGTCGAAGATCGTCTGCCGCAGTTCTTGCGGGACATTGATCGTCGTCAGATCTGCCGTGCAGAGTGCCGACACGAACAAGACGAACTGGAGGTCGGGCATGTCTGGATTGTGAACATCAAGGGATGGCATGTCCACCCATTATCAGGGGAGATGTCGGGCGAGTCAACTATCGTATAAGGGAGAGATTCAGAACGTGTGCATGGATGAGGAACGACGGATATGGTGACCATCGTACTGACCGGACAATTGCAAACCGTGGATGGCGAATGCGATCTGGCATGCGAACTCGATCGATCCATGTCGGTTCGCCAACTGATTCAGCGACAAGGAGTTCAGCTTCGTCATCTGCTGCAGCTCCTACGTGAGAAGAAAGTGCTCGTGACCATTAATAAGAAGATCGCCGGCGAGGACTCCCTCGTTCAGGATGGGGACGCGATTCGTCTGATCGGACACGACGGGATGGGAGGCAGTGGGCTTGGGCCGTCGCACCCCTACTGATCGGCACGAAAAGATGGGGGTCGAGACCGTTCGGTCTCGACCCCCGCGATGTGTGCTAGAGGCAGCGGATGAAGGCCGACTCATTGGACCTGGCTGGAACAATGCCAGGACGGGAATTCTCCTTACTTCTTGCCGAGAATTGCGTCCTTGGCAGCCTTGGCCACACGAAACTTGACCACGCGCTTTGCCGGGATCTTGATTTCCTCACCCGTCTGGGGATTGCGACCGATTCGCGCCTTGCGGTTCGCCAGCTTGAGCTTGCCGATACCCGGCACCGTGAAAACATTTTTGGCTTCACGATAGGCCAGGGCCGCCAGATCATCAAGAATCTGAACCGCCCCTTTCTTCGTGATGCCGGCTTTCCCGGCGACATAATCTGCAATCTGCGATTTCGTCATTGATTTTGCCATTCGTGAACCTCCTTGGGGGTAAGGGATAAAAATACGCTCGCTATACGCGTGACGCGTCTCATGTACACACAGCCCGGCTGATTTTAGGTCACCGGTGTGCGTGTTTGTGGGTCACATCGTGAAAACCCGCGAAAGTGTAGCCAAGAGTCGGAAGCGTGTCAACGAGAAAAACCGCGTCTGGCATGGAGAAATGCACACACTACCCCTTGCGGTTTAAACAAATGGAAGGGTAAAGTAGAGCTAGATGGACCTCGACAATCGGCATAAACGGCTCTTGACCAGGGTGAAAGTGCGTGGGTAAAGACCTGCCGATATTACCCGTAGGTGCAGCCAACCATGCGTCCGAACAGCTCGAAAGCTTTCTCTATTCTCGAGTCTTCTGCCAAAAGGAAAACTCGCCTCCGCTCCAGCTGTTGATCGATTTTCTGAAGTCCCGCGGCCAGAGTCCTATTGTCCCGCCCAATCTGGAGGAAGGAGCGCTGGAGGAATGGGCTTGGGTTCAAGTGGCATTGGGCTACCATCAGGAGCGTAAGCCGGTCCACCTCTTTTGCATACGTGATCGTGGCAGCTATCGAGATGTCTTCGATCAGGAGAAAACAGATTTCATGGATCTCCTCACCGCACACTCTGACATCGAAGCGCAACTCGCGATTGAATATGTGACTCGTTGTCGGTTTATCCTGACGACGCGTATGGCAGAGAACGATGTGACCGACGAGGGCTATGATTTCAATGGGTGGATTCTCGAGTTCTATCAGGAACAGTGCAACGGGATCGTCCAAATCGACAAGCAAGGCTTCTACTCGCCCAAAGGCGAACTCATCGTGGATATGTCGGTCTCGGACGAAGGCTAGCGTGTCAAGGGCGCTTCTCTTGCCTTCAACGCTGTTTGAAAAGACTGCTCGGTGGTTTGAACGTTCTCAAGCTTCTCTCCTCGGCAATCTCCCTTGTCGTCAAGGTTGTTCCGGCTGTTGCGTTGGGCTGTTTTCCGTGACCATCCTCGACCGGCAGGAAATTCATCGTGGACTCCGAACGCTTTCAGATGAGCACCGGACGAGGATCGAACGGACAGCAGTGGAGCAAGTCGAGGCTCTCACAGTCGCTGCGCCGGAACTGAGCAGGAATCGTTTCATTGACCAGTGGTCGGAGGAGGACGTTGATCGCGTTATCGAACGGTTCGAGACCTGGCCTTGTCCGGCCTTGGAGCAGGATGGAACGTGTGGCCTCTATGAGTTTCGGCCGCTGGTCTGTCGTTCCATGGGTGTTCCCCAGAATGACGGCGCCCGTGTCAGTGGCGCCTGCGCCGTTCAAACGGCTGTTCCAGTTATTCGGCTTTCAAAAGTCATTCGAGAGGAAGAGAATCATCTCGCTGGGATAGAAGCGGAGGAAATCGAGGCGTTGCGCCTTCGAGAAGGGATCGAGGGTGAAGAGGTATTTCTCCCATTCGCATTCTTGCCGGATGGTGCGGCGCAGGTGGTCACGACCTAGACAGCTTATTTCTCGCTGTGCTAAGGTGACCGTCCTTGGTCGCGGGAGCGCCTGTAGCTCAGCTGGATAGAGCATCAGCCTCCGGAGCTGAGGGCCACAGGTTCAAATCCTGTCAGGCGCACCAAACCGCCTCTTGTAGTCGGCATCGACAATTCAATACCCGGTGGGGCCGTTAGCTCAGTTGGTAGAGCAGCTGACTCTTAATCAGCGGGCCGTAGGTTCGACCCCTACACGGCCCACCAAACCGCGTTCGCGCGCGGATATTATACCTCCAGCAGATTCATTTCAATACCACTTCGTGTGGGCCGCCGACTACTTTTCGCTTTTTCATATTGAACGTCGGCGGATAAATCCCTCCAGTGTCTTCTCTCCAAGCTACAATACCAAGCTCGCTCGTACCGTGCGCTATTCATCTATTGATGCGCACGGATAAAACCCTCCAGTAGTCTTTATCTTCGTTCAATACCTCGCTTGCGCGTACCGCCGCCTCTTCATCGAATGCTGGCGGCGAATAACCACCTTCAGTAATCCTCAGACTTCAGACTCGTGGGATAAGCTAACGGCGTTAGTTGTAAGTGGCTCTAGGCGATCGATGCTACCGGCACTTGCCGCGGCTGGAGCGTCATGCGGATGCCACCTTTTGGCCGCAAGGTCACCATGAGTTCAGGCTCGACAGTCTCTTGAGCCAGTTGCAGATCATAACGGCGCCCGATCAGGGCTAATAGAAGTGGCCCTTCCACTGAGGCGAAATGGATTCCCACGCAGGCGCGCGGTCCTGCGCCGAATGGGAGATAGGCATAGCGGGCAGCCGGACGCTCGCCGTCCAGCCACCGCTCCGGCAGAAATTGTTCAGGGTCTCGCCAAAAGGCTGGGTGTCTGTGCAGATTGTACGTGCCGACCAAGACGAGGGCGCCCTCCGACAGAGATAATCCGCCGACCGTGGTGCGAGTCGCGGCTTTCCGCTGGACCGCCGGGGCCGGCGGATACAGACGGAGCGATTCATCGAACACGGCGCGTGTATAGGGGAGGTGTGGGAGATCGTCGGCATTCGGCATTCTCCCTTGGAGGACTCGGTCCACTTCCTCGTGAAACCGTGCCTTCGCCTTCGGATGGGTTGCGAGGAGATACCAGGTCCAGGCGAGCGCGTTTGCGGTGGTCTCGTGGCCCGCCGCAAAGATCGTCAACGCTTCGTCGCGCAGCTCTTGATCGGTCAGTCCCTCACCAGTCTCTTCGTCACGAGCTTGAAGCAACAGATCGAGGAGATCCCCATGGGTTGCTCCGGTACGGCGCCGCTCGGCAAGCAATCCATAGATAAGCCCATCCATGAACTGCATGACGGAACGAAATTCACGGTTACGTGCGGTGGGCACCCAGGTGGGCAGGCGCAGTGGATTGTGAAATGAGTCGAACGCGTACTTCAGACTCACGCGCAACGCACGGCTGATTTGCTCGATATGTTGCGCCATGCTGGTCGTAAACATCGTTTGCGAGATCACTTCGAGGGCCAGTTGCATCATCTCGGCGGCGATATCGACCGTCTGTCCTTCATGCTCCGCCCAACCGACAATCCGTTGCTCGCCCACCTGAGCCATCCGATCGGCCATTGCGGCCATCCGAGAGCGGTGAAAGACCGGCTGGATGATGCGCCGATGACGCTTCCAGACCTCACCTGAACTGGTCACTAATCCATTACCCAGAACCAGCGCGAGGCCGATTGGCCGTCGCGGCTCGTACACTTTCACAAAGCGGTCGGCTTGGTGGACTAGCACTTCTTCGGCGAGATCTGGATGACTGAAGAGATGGAGAGTCTTCGGTCCGAGCCGAAAGCGCAGCGCATCGCCGTATTGGCGCCACCATTCGGACATCGTCTCCAATGGGCGCTTCTTGAACGTTCCCAGGTGGCCGAGCAGGGGTACGCCGTCAGGCACATCGACAAGCGTAAAGGGGGGAACGGAGTCCGGCATGAGGAGTCGGACCGTATCACACTAGGTCAGGGGCATCAAATGAACATAGACGATCTTGTATGGATGAGCGAGATCAACCTGGCGGAACCATACAGTTGCTCAAAATTTCACCCGGCTTGGGCATTAAGTGTACGACGCGCGGTTTTGGAAACCGTTTCCGCCCCTACTCCAGTTTATTCAGACTCACTCAGGCCAAGTCTAGCCAAGAGTTAGGGAAAAGCGACTTTGGCTGGAATAGGATGGAATGAGGTGGAGTGAGGTGGCGTTGAGCACAAAGTGGTGATAAGAAGTGAAGCAAAGAAAGAGTAGCGTAAAAACAGCACAGTGGGGTAGTAGAAGAAGAGGTTGCGATCAAGCACTTGGACAAGCGGGTATTACAAATGCGTGAGGGAGGAGGCTTATGGCAACCGAACAATCCAATGAGGCAATAAAGACTGGACCTTCGCGGCGTGAAATTCTGGTTCGTGGAAGCCAGGTCGTGGCGGGCATGGGCGTTGCCGCCTTGCTCGGTAACTTAGAAGCTTCATTCAGCAAATCGTATGGAATGGGCCGGACAGCAACGAACCTGCTCGATTCTCTAACGCCCGCTCGGACAGCTTTACTAGTCATCGACATGCAGCGTGACTTCCTTTCACCGGAAGGGTATGCCGCTCAAGCAGGGTTGGACATTACACCCTTGGTGGCCGCCATCGCTCCAATCCAAAAGTTGCTAGCCGTAGCACGCCCAGCCGGATTGCTCGTTGTGCACACCCGCGAAGGTCATGTGCCTGACCTGTCCGATTGTCCGCCATACAAACTGGAGCGTAGCCGAAAGGCCGGTGCGGAAATCGGCTCGAAAGGTCCGCTCGGTCGTCTGTTGGTGCGAGGTGAAAAGGGACACGATTTCGTCGATACCTTACGTCCGCTTGAGAAGGAAATCGTCATCGACAAGCCGGGCTATAGCGCATTCCCTCACACCACACTGCAACAGGTTCTTACTAAGAACCGGATTGAAACGCTGATCCTGACTGGTGTCACCACGGAAGTATGTGTGAGTTCGACACTACGCAGTGCCGTTGACCTTGGCTACCGTTGCATCACGGTGAGTGATGCCTCGGCGTCTGGAGACCCGAGTTTGCACAAAGCAGCACTAGCAATGATCGGTGTGGAAGGAGGTATCTTTGGAGAAGTGGCCACCACTTCTGAGGTTGTCAAACGACTTGCATGATGTCGCGAGCCTACGGAAGTATAGAAGCGGCCCAAAAAGGCTCTTGAGTTCCATAATGCTATCCCTTTGCTTTACTTGAGAGCCGAGACCGCATCTATACCCTCGCGCAAACCGATCCGTCCGGTTACTCTACTTCCCCTTCGGCAGCAACCCCTTCTTCTCTAAGTCCTGAATCCGCTCCTCGATCAGAAGGGTTTCGCCCTGTAAGCACCCGGCTCGGTCTCGTCATTGCTCCTGTTTCGCATTGCCCGTTCGGCCTCCACACGGTGCCGCTCTGCCGCGATCATTCGGTCGAGTTCTGCAATATGCTTCTCGGCGAACGCTTTGACCGCCTGCCGTTCGTCTGTCAGCCAGGGCCTCAGCGATTCCTTCTTGACCCGCCATGCGTCCGCAAGCCCGAATTCACCAGAGACCACGCCGGTGCTGTCGATGCTGATTCGGACTCCACTCATTTTGCGATCGTCATGTGGAAATCGCGACACAATCTCTTTCAAGACCACGTAGGTGGATGTCTCACCAGGATAGTTCTGGAGAACCGCCAGGGAGAAATCTGTCTCCATATCGCCGCCGGCTTTGACTAAGTCGGCGAGCGCGGCAGCGAATTCCGGTGAGCAATTGGGAAGCGCTCTGCTGAGCAGGCTCCCCCCTCGAAACCGGAATTGCTCCCGGTTTTGAGCGAACCACGACAGTCCCTTGCTGATGGCGAGTTGCGGGTCTTTCGAGAGTGCCTTTTCAAGTTCTTGGAACTCAAACGGCGCCGCTTCGAATTGCTCTGTGTCGCCGTCCTCAGATTTCCTCGCGAGCCGAGTGGTAAGCACTTCGTCAAGTCGCTGCTGCTCGGTCTCTCTGATTCGAACAAAAGCCAGCCCGGCGGTTTGCTCACTCACCCACTGCACATCAGCCCCATCAATCATCAGCGGCCACTCCAAGCCGGGCACATAGATCTGCAGTTCTAACGAGAGGCCCGGCAAAAAGAGGAACGGGCTTTCCAGTCGGCACCCGCCTCTTGAGAGATCGAGCATGAGGCCTGTTCCCTCGGGCTGGGTGGGGTCTGACACCGTGGTGCGAAACTGCACCCGGAGGCGAGGCGTCGCGCGCTGATCCTCCATCTTCATGTCCATGACCGATCGACTCCCCTCCTTGTGCTTCTCACGCGACCTCAATCCTTGATATCCACGACCCGCCGACTCTCCTTAATTTGGTGAGCAGTACATTAGGGGAGGACAAAATCAATATCAACTGACTTTAGCTACAGTAGTGGATTGTTTGGTGAACGATCCGGATTCTCCACGCACCTTACTTTATTTGCCTATGCAGGAGTGTTTAGGGATGCAGCCATACGACATGTGGACGCGTCATCATCGATATTCTCATCACCATAACCTCCAATAACATTTGGTTTTGAATCGGGGCAATAGGATACGCAACGCTCCCTAAAAATCGATGAGTGCGCCTACGAACGCATGAGGGGTTTTGGTCTGTACGGAAAGTATCGCCTGCAAGACTTCCTCCATTAACAAATGCCCCATTTCGCGGTACAGCCTCGCCGCCTCTTGGGAAAAGCATCCCGGGATGGTATTCTGACGACCTCAGTACCAGTTGCCACCGCGTCTGTTGTTGTACCGAAAAGCTGTGAATGCCCTGCTTAGGGAGAGCAGGCCCCATGACCCGCTCCACACGCATCTCCCAGTTTGCGAAGCAGGACCTCTGGACCAGGGATCTGACGACCATGTCATTGTTCCAACGGCTGGGCACTCAGGCGCTTCGGCTGGCCACTGCCGTCGGCATGGAGTTCCGCCATCGCCTGCTCGATGCGCGGGCGGCCGGTCTGGTCTATACGACGTTGCTGTCGTTGGTGCCGTTCCTCGCCGTGATGTTTTCGGTGCTGAAGGGCTTCAATGTCCACCACGTGATCGAACCCTTCTTGGCTCAGACGCTGGAGCCGCTCGGCCCTAAGAGTCGGGAGATCACCGCGACCATCATCGGCTTCGTGGACAATATCAAAATGGGCGTGCTGGGAGTGTTCGGGATTGCCGGCCTCTTCTATACGACCTATTCGTTGATCGACAAGATCGAGCAGGCCTTGAATGCGATCTGGCAGGTCAAACAGGGACGTACCTGGGAACGGAAGTTTGCCGACTATTTGAGCGCGGTTCTTGTGGGACCGGTTGTCGTCGTGAGCGCGTTCGGTTTGCTGGCCTCACTCCAAAGCCACACTCTGGTTCAGCACCTTGCGGCAATGGAGCCGTTTGGAACGCTGCTGGTGTGGAGCGGCGAAGTAGTTCCGTTCATGATGCTCTGTGCAGTGTTCACCTTTTTCTACAAGATGATTCCCAATACCCATGTCCACGTGCGCTCGGCAGTCGTTGGTGGCGTCTCGGCGGCCATTCTCTGGTTCATTGCCGGTGAAGCGTTCGCCAAATTCGTGGCGGCCTCCGCCAATTACAGCGCGATCTATTCGAGTTTCGCCGTGCTCATGCTGTTCTTGCTGTGGCTCTACACCGGATGGATGATCGTGCTGATTGGGGCGCAGCTCTCCTTTTTTTACCAATATCCCATGGCCTATTTGTCCCGCCTGCTGTGGGAGCAAGGCACGTACGTGTTTCGGGAGCAACTGGCCCTTAAAGTATTGCGAGTCCTGGGGCATCACTACCTCAAGGGCGATCGTCCGTTGAAGTTGTCGGAGCTGTCGAGCGAACTGCATATGCCCTTGTCTTTGGTAGAGGAAGAGGTAGAACGTCTCGTCGGAAACGGGTTTGTGGGCCGCCTTCAGGAACCGGAAGGGGTGAGCCTCATCAAGTCGCCGGACCTGATCTTCGTGAAAGAGGTTCTCGATTCGGTTCGCAACGGAACCCCGCCGTGGGTACTGCCCCACCTTGATACCAACGATCGGGTTTCTGCCCTTCTGCACCGTCGAGATAAGGCGGTGGAGCGGGCGTTGGTGGGTGAGACCGTGCAATCGCTCCTACAGGACCAACCGCCGCCCCGGTCCACTGAGTCTTGATTGTGAGGGGTAGGCGGTTAACCGTTACGGCTGTCCATCTGCTTTTGGTTTGTCCTGGTTCTGGCCGAACGATCGCACGTTGCTTGAGCATGACTCGTCCCTGCTCGACCTGTACGAGAAATTGCTCCCGCTCCTACAACCACCTCCCGACTCACCTACGCGACGGATCGGCTTCCATTCGAAGGGGAAAGCATGAGTGGGCTGAAGGACTTTCAAGAATTCTCGTCCACTGCGTAGCTTTCAGAGAGCGATTTCGCTAAAATTCCGGCCCGACAGTCGGCCTTACCTCTGCGCTAGAGCGCGGCTCCGATACAAAGCATGAACGACCAACTATCTTGTCATGCCCACGCTGAACTGGATCGGAAAAGACGCGGTCGTCAATCACCATCATCAGGTGCCCTTTCATCTCTTGAAAGATGTGCCTGAGTTGTCTTGCGGCGATCCGGGGCCGGGCAATCTCATTGTCCAAGGCGATAATCTGGTCGCGCTCAAGGCACTGCTTCCCTACTACGCCGGCCAGGTGAAGTGCATCTACATCGATCCGCCATACAACACGGGCAACGAGAACTGGGTATATAACGACAATGTGAATAGCCCGCTGATGCGCGAGTGGTTGGGCAAGCTGGTTGGCAAAGAAGGCGAGACGCTCGACCGTCACGACCGATGGCTCTGCATGATGTATCCGCGTATTGCGTTGCTTCGGCAGTTTCTTCGAGAAGATGGTGTGATTTTAATAAGCATTGATGATCATGAATATGAGCGTCTGAAACTAACAATGAACGAGTCTTTTGGTCCTGAAAATCACGTTGCAACGTTTATTTGGAAGAGAAGAACGGCAACAGATAGCCGCAACCTAAATGGGATTTCAGGCGATCACGAATATATCCTGTGCTACCAACGCACTGCGGGCTTTCGTGTGCAAGGTCAAGCTAAGGACCTCGGAAGAGTTTCAATGCGCACAGTTTCTTGATGATCTGCCGCGATAAGGTTTTGGGTGCGCAATCTTCCTCGCAAGGCGACTTCGTTCAGGCTTCAGAACGTTGAAGGACTGGTTCTATCCAGATTTTATTTGCCAGTTAACCGACGGTCGTGTGCTGGCGGTCGAGTACAAAGGCAAACACTTGTACGACGGCAATGATGCCGAAGAGAAGCGTACTGTCGGGGCTGTATGGGCTTCGCGTAGCGGTGGCCGCTGTCTGTTCGTCATGCCGACGGAGGGCGACTTCTCAGTAATTCACGGGCAGTTACGCCGGTGTAATCGAATGGCTTACCCAGCAAGCCGCCTCCCGCCGCCGGCTGGACGACTTGTTCCAGTCGATGCTCCACCGCGCGTTCCAGGGAGAATTGTAAGTGAGACCGAAACCCATTGCTGACTATATCTTCACTGATCATGCCCGGCTAGAGATACTGCGGCGAGGCTTGAGTGAAGAGATGGTACGTGCGATACTTCTCGCACCAGAGCAACGAAATGAGGTTCGTCCGGGACGTGACGTCCTTCAATCGAAGATCTCTTCTGAGCAACCCGGAAAGACCTTCCTCATTCGTGTCTTCGTAGATATAGATCGACACCCTGCAGAGGTTGTCACCGTGTATCGTACCAGTAAGATTCAGAAATACTGGAGGAAACCATGAAGGTTTCGTATGACGAAAAAACCGACACGTTGAGCATGATTCTGAAGGACAACACGCCCATTGCCGAGAGTGACGAGGACAAGCCCGGTGTGATCCTGGATTACGACGCAGGAGGCAATCTCGTTTCCATCGAGATTCTGGATGCGTCGAAGCGTGTCACTGAAACACGCAAGGTTGAATTTCAAACCACCGGGTAACGCTTTTCACTGCCTGCCTTTTCGACATCCATGCTGAACAAGCCGCCTCTCGTCGCCGATTGGCTGACCTCTTTCACTCCATGCTCCACCGCGCGTTCCAGGGAGAATTATGAAGATCGTTCGTGATTGTTTCGGTCGGCCCGTGCGACTCACCGATGAAGCGAATGGCGCATATCCTCCTACATCAAGAAATGGTCGGCATGGAATCAGAAATTGAACGCGTGCTTCTGTCGCCTGCAGAGGTGCGCGTGTCTCGCTCCGATCAAACTGTGGAGCTATTCTACGAATATGTACGCGAGAACGCGCGTTGGTGGGAAATGGCTCTGTGCCGTGGTAAAGTACCTGTCATCCGATGGGTTCGTGGTAACGGCATACCTGACAGACCAACTCAAAGCGGGAGAGACAATATGGCCGAAAAAGTAAAAGTCTGGTTCGATCCAGAGGCAGACTATCTTGAGGTCCAGTTCCGCGAGGCACCGGGGTTCATGCGTCCGACCACCCACGATGCTGTGATGGAACGTGTGGACGATCAGGGGCATGTTCTAGGATTCAGCGTGCTTGGTGTCAGCCGCTTTCGGAAAGACCGCCCACTCGAAGCTGAGCTTGTGGCTGGAGATTAAGCAACATCTTGCCATTTGAGATCGCGTTCCATGGACAGACTTTTGACGAAAATATGACGGGAGCGCGTTCCCGACGGAGGTAGCCATGTTCCGATGTCACGCGTGCGGGAAGACCGAAGGACGGCAGGAGTTCGTCAGCGAGGTGTTCGATATTGATGGGAAAGCCGTGCGAGTCGAAAACATTCCTGCAACCGTATGCACTCAGTGCGGCGAGTCAGTTTTTAGCCACGAAACAACCGAAAAGGTTCGCCGCATGGTCCATGGCGAAGCGAAACCCGTCAAATCCATTCAGATGGATATGTTTGCTTTCAGCTAAGTTTGCGGACCTCAAGACACGAAACACACGATGACGAGGAACCAAACACCCACGTAAGGTTGAATTTCAGACCACCGGTTAATGCCTTCACTGGCCACGCAGCACATTCCTTGAAACTAATCCGCAACTCGACACGTCAGGCTATCGCCCAGGTGTTTGATCACCTCGATTACAAACGGCTGGAGTCCGTCTACTGTTACGAAGGCGGCGATGAGTTTTGGCGGAAGAAACGGGAACCCTGCCGGCGACTGGGAATCATGGTGGCCGAAGTGCTCGTACAGAAGTTACCGCATGGCGGGCGAAGTCTGTATGTGGGAGCCGGCGTGACGGAGCTGCCGGCATTAATCGCGGAAGCGATCGAGCTTCAGCGCCAGGTTGCGCCCTATAATCTCCGGCGGTCTGAGGTAGCGGTCCTCAATCGTGCCACCCGATCCCTCCCTATTAAGTTTAGAGCGCAGGACGCCGCTTCAGCAGCCGGCCTCTTCGATCATCTCTGGATCGTCAGTGTGTTGAACGATCCGGAACGGTTTCCCCATCTGGCGCCGTTGTCGTACGGGCGGGCGGATCCCGTGACATTTAATCCTGAGCGATTTCAGAAAGAACGACGACTGGTCCAATCCATCGTGGACCGCTGCATGCCCAAACTCAGGCTGCCAGGTCTTGTCACGACGTCGAGCGAGGAGGTCATTTGGATCGCAGACTGGTGTCACCGACACAAGATTCCATATCGCGTGGAGCGGAAGCAGTATCCGACGGCGCTTGTCGAAGATCCGATTTGTTTTGTTCGGATAGGAGTGCGAAAGTTTAAAAGTTCGAAAGTTGGAAAGTAAGACGACGAACAACTTTACAACTTGCAAACTTTCACACTTTGAAACCCGCATTCTTCCCTGAATCGCTCATATACCGCCTCGCGTACTTCACATAATTCTCCGCCGATTCTTTGATCCAGGCTAACTCCTTGTCCGTCACCGGTCGCTTGACCTTAGCCGGCGATCCAAGGATCAAACTCTTCGGTGGCACAACCGTGCCTTCGACGATCAATGCTCCAGCTCCTACCACTGAATCCTCTCCGATCACTGCGCTATCCATGATGATGGCACCCATCCCTACCAGCACCCGATCCTGAATCGTACAGCCGTGCAGCACCACGTGATGGCCGATCGTGACGTTGTTGCCGATGGTCAATGGATGGGTATCGTGAGTCACATGGAGCATGCAGAGGTCCTGCACATTCGTCCGATTGCCGATTCGGATGTAGTGCACATCGCCTCTGATCACAGTATTGAACCACACACTGCAGTCCTCGCCCATGACGACATCACCGATCACGACGGCGGTCGCTTCGATAAAGCATGACGTCGGAATAGTCGGCTTGATTCCCTGAAAGGTACGAATCATGATGACGCACTCTAGGGGAAGTGAGCGGTCTCCCGCAAGGGTCTGCCAAGGGTCTGTAGGGGTCTGCAAGGGTCTGATTGACAGTCTTTTCAACCCTCCCGTAGACTGCCTCCATGTCTATGCCGTTAATCGTTCCCCGTCGGATAGCCCAAAGAGACAGGCACGGCTCGACTGAGCTCGCCGAAGTCCGATCTTCGCGCAAGACAGCGGCGGGAGCCGGTCCCCAAAGAACTACGATCGGGTTTGTGAATCTGGGCTGTTCGAAGAATCAAGTCGACTCGGAAATCATGCTCGGGTCTCTCGTGACCGAGGGGTTTCAACTGACCAGTGACCCGAAACAAGCCGAAGTGGTCATCGTCAATACCTGCGGCTTCATCGAAGAGGCCAAAGAGGAATCGATCAACACCATCCTCGAACATGGGCAGCTGAAGAAAACAGGAACCTGCCGTGTCTTGATTGCAGCCGGTTGTTTGGCACAGCGCTATCAAGGAGACTTGCTGAAAGAGCTACCGGAGTTGGATGCGGTGGTCGGCACCGGAGAGTTCGGCAAGATCGCGGAGATTTGCCGAGACTTGTTGGCTCCTAAGAAACGGCATCGACGTCTCTGGATCAGTCAACCTCCCTATCTGTATGACGAACTGACGCCTCGCCTAAGGCTCGGCACGCAGCATAGCGCCTATGTGAAAATCGCCGAGGGATGCAATCGCAACTGTACGTTTTGCGCGATTCCGCTGATGCGCGGGAAGCAGCGCAGCAGGCCGGTGGAATCCATTGTTGCTGAGGCGCGCCGGCTCGCCGCTGAAGGGGTCAAAGAGATCAACCTGATCTCGCAAGACACGATCAACTACGGTGTCGATCTCGGTCTTCGCCAAGGCTTGGTCCAGTTGCTTCGTGAGTTGGTCAAAGTCGAAGGCCTCC